>NZ_JBEPQK010000002.1:0-708765 GCF_040547805.1 Bradyrhizobium sp. LA6.1
GGGGGCGCTGGCGGCGTCGGAGGAAGCGCGGCGTCGGCTGGAGGTCATCCTCGGCGAATTGCGACGCGAGAAGTTCGGCGCGAAGTCCGAGAAGCTGCGGCCAGATCAGTATCACTTGCCGCTGGAAGACGTGGAGATCGCGCAAGGCATCCTGGACG
Source organism: Bradyrhizobium sp. LA6.1 (assembly GCF_040547805.1). Classification (NCBI taxonomy): domain Bacteria; kingdom Pseudomonadati; phylum Pseudomonadota; class Alphaproteobacteria; order Hyphomicrobiales; family Nitrobacteraceae; genus Bradyrhizobium; species Bradyrhizobium sp. LA6.1. The sequence continues at coordinate 159 of NZ_JBEPQK010000002.1, forward strand.
CGGCGCAGGAGAGAGCCGAGGCTGTGATCCAGGGCCGATCGCGGAGTGTGCCGGATCAAGGTTCTCATCGCAATCGCGGCTGCTTGCCTGCCCATTTGCCTCGGGTGGAACGGATCATCGAGCCTGCGAGCACGCTCTGTCCGTGCGGTTGCGGCGCCATGACGAAGATCGGCGAGGACGTCAGCAAACGGCTCGACGTGATCCCGGCGCAATGGCGAGTGTTGGTCACGCGCCGCCCGAAATACATCTGTCGCCGCTGCTCGGGCCCTGTCGTGCAGGCGCATGCACCGGAGCACGTCGTGCCTGGTGGACTGCCGACCGAAGCGGCGATTGCGCACGTGATCGTCTCCAAGTTCGGTGACCATACGCCGTTTTACCGTCAGGCCGAGATCTATGCGCGCCAGGGGATCCGACTTGATCGGGCGACACTGGGCAACTGGTCCGGCCGCGCCTGCTTCCATCTCCAACCCGTAGCGGACCACATGCGTCGCCATCTGGAGAGGGCAGATCGTCTGTTCATGGACGAAACCACGGCACCGGTGCTCGATCCCGGGCGTGGCCAAACGAAGAAAGGCTACTTCTGGGCGGTCGTCTCCGACGACCGCGGCCACAGCGGCCCAAGTCCCCCGATCGTGCTGTTCCGATATGCCCCCGGTCGCAGCGGCGCCTTCGCGGAGCAGTTCCTGCATGGCTTTAACGGACGCTTCCTGCAATGCGATGCCTATGACGGTTATGACCGGCTGACCGAAGTTGCTCGACCGCAGGGGCCGTGGACGCTTGTGCATTGCTGGAGCCATTTGCGCCGACGCTTCGTCAAATTGGCCCGCAACAGCAAATCGCCGATCGCCGAGGCCGCCGTTCGACACATCGCACAGCTTTACGCCATCGAAGCCATGGTACGCGGTTCATCGTCGGACATCCGGCTGGCCGCGCGCAAGGAGCACTCGCTGCCTATCGTCGCCGCGTTAAAGCCGTGGTTCGAGAAACAGCTGTCGATGATCTCCAGTGGTTCGACGCTCGCCGAGGACATCCGCTACGCGCTCAATCACTGGCAAGGGCTGACCCGCTTCCTCGAAGACGGGCGCCTCGAGCTCGACACGAACCCGGTCGAGAACGCCATCCGGCCAGTCTGCCTGACCAGAAAAAATGCGCTCTTCGCCGGTCATGAAGTCGGCGCGGAAAACTGGGCCTTGCTCGCGTCGATCGTCGCCACCTGCAAGCTCAACGACGTCAACCCGGCCGCCTACATCGCCGAAACACTCGAGGCGATCATCGACGGCCATCCCGATAGCAGGATCGAAGACCTCATGCCGTGGCGATTCCGCAAAACGTCAAGCCAGCATCAATAGGGTTGCGGCTAAGCGCTTACGATTAACGCCGAGTGGCGCAATCAGAACCAACCTTCATTTGAATGAAAGAGGCATCCAAGAGACGCCGTTGATCCAGCTCGTCAAAGAGCTCCTGGAGCCGCGCGCTTTGGTGATGGAGGAGGTCCGCCTCTCGGACCTACAAGCGCTCCAGAGGAGCCTAGAAACTTCTATCCAGCTCGTGTCGGCTGTAACGGCTGCTCTCTAGGATTGGGGCATGAACCATGCGTTTGTGGGTCATGAGTGATCTCCATGTTATATTGACCCGTGGTTGGGATCTTGCGCCGCCGGCGGAGCGGCCAGAGTTCCACGTGTTGATTATGGCAGGCGAACTGATCCCGCGTGCCGAGCGTGGCGTCCGTTGGCTTGAGGAGCGTGTGCCGGATAAGCCGGCCATTTACGTGCTGGGCAACCATGAGGCTTACGGGGCGGACGAGGCTCGGACAGTAGAGAAGGCTATGGACGCCGCCCGAGGCACAAAGATCTACGTGCTTCAAAATTGCGCGATCCCTTTTGGCCGTAACGTTCGCAGGAGCGACGTTGTGGACCGACTTCATGCTGCGGGGCGACATGTACGCGCAATGGCGATCGCGGACAAGCGAATGAACGACTTCAAGAAGATCCGGACCGACCGCCACAAGCGACCTTTTCGTCCGGCAAATGCGCTGTTCCGTCACCGGCAATCGCGAGCGTTTCTAGAGGCTGAAATGGGTAAGTCGAGGGGCGACCGCAAGTTGGTGATTGTCACCCATCACGCGCCGGTACCGGATGCCCAACACTCTCGCGACTACGCGCAACTAACGGACGAAGAGATTTTAGCTGCAGCGTACCGTAGTGACTTGACGGCGCTCATGGGGCCCCAGTCGATTGAGAGGAAAGAAAACGCTGCGGCTGGCAGATGCTTGGATCTTCGGCCATACCCACGAATGCTTCGAAAAAACTTTGGCATGACGAGGGTCGTCTCTAACGCCAAGGGCCGCGGTCCATAGCTGCAGACGCAGCGCGCATGGGAAAATCCGACTTTTGATCCAAATTTCGTAGTCGAGATCCAAAGGGGAATAATTTGACAGCGTCAACCCGCAAGCACATCGGGCTTTCACCACGGTTATACTGTCTCTGCGATTTCAGTATAACCGGCGCACTGCTATTGCTTGGGCGAATGAAAGGCCAACTTAGGCTGCCTGTCGCTGGGAAATCTTGGCGATCGCGTCTTCTAATACCCGGACGTCAGCTCCGGGCCGCGTCCCGTTTTCCGCTAAATGTCGGCGGAAGGCGCGTGCGCCGGGCACAGCGTGAAATGCCCCGACGAAATGTCGCGTGATAGCATGCAGCCGTGTGCCCCGCGCGAGTTGTCGCTCGATATAGGGCATCATCGCCTCGAGCGCGTCTTGCATGGTCGCATGCGGCGCCACCTCGCCGAAAATGTCTTGATCGACGGAGAGAAGCCGCCACGGCTCTTGATACGCGGCACGGCCGAGCATCACGCCGTCGACATGCGCAAGATGCGCTTTCGCTTCGTCAATGCCTGGGATGCCGCCATTGATGATGACCGGCACATCCGACATCGTGCGCTTGAGGCGGTAGACGCGATCATAGTCGAGCGGCGGGATGTCGCGGTTTTCTTTGGGCGACAGGCCGTCGAGCCAGGCCTTTCTGGCATGCACGGTCAGGGTATCGCAGCCGGAAGCGACGACGGCGCGCGCCAATTTATCCAGCGCGACTTCCGGATCCTGGTCATCGATGCCTATGCGGCATTTCACCGTGACGGGCACTTTGACCACGCGTTTCATCGCCTCGACGCAAACCGCCACAAGCTCTGGCTGCGCCATCAGGCAGGCGCCGAAGCGGCCGTCCTTCACGCGATCGGAGGGACAGCCCACATTGAGATTGATTTCGTCATACCCAAAATCCTCGCCAATCCGGGCGGCCTGCGCGAGGTCGCGCGGATCCGAGCCACCGAGTTGAAGCGCCACTGGATGCTCGATCGCGTCGAACCCGAGCAGCCGCTCTCGATCGCCGTGAATGATGGCGCCGGTGGTCAGCATCTCCGTATAAAGCAGCGCCCGCCGGGTCAGGTGACGATGGAACACCCGGCAATGCCGGTCGGTCCAATCCATCATCGGAGCCACAGAAAAGCGATAGGGAGCGGATTGCAACTTATGGCCCAACAAGGATGAAAGAACGCTTCGTGATCTCGTTGGAGATAACCCGGGGCCTGCGGAATTACAACCCAGCTCGCCTACGCGAGCGGCCCGTGCGGACATCTTTAGTGCGGACAAAGGGTTGCGAATTGATGTGCGGAGGACGCGATTTTTGTAACGGCAGCTGCGGGGACGATCATGGCGACACTTATTAGGCTCCCTTCGAGCAACTGGCGCATTCAAGTCCGTCGAAAGGGACAGTACGCCACGAGAACCTTTCGCAAAAAGGAAGACGCGGAGACCTGGGGTTTAGCCCTGGAACGTGAAATCGATCTTACCGCAAAGGCACCATCCGATTGGGACAAGCGAACGTTGGAAGAGCTTATTGATCTCTACCTTCAGGACATGCTGGAAGTTGGGAAGAAGGTTGGGAGAACCAGACAGCTCTTCCTCGAAAGCATTCGGCCCACTTTGGGTAAACTGAAGCTTTCAGAACTCACGCGAGCAAACTTCGTTGAATATGGTCGTTCGCGAGCAAAGGGGGGAGCTTCGGCAAGTACGGTTCAGTTCAACTTCTCCGATATAAGCGCAATCCTGACCTATGCTGAGGCCGTGCACGGCGCGCCGCTGCGTCACGACGAGTTTGACTTAGCTCGCGTAGCCCTAAAGAAGCTCGGTCTGATGAGAAAAAGTCGAGCAAGAACGCGGCGTCCCACCGTTGAAGAGATTCAGCGTTTGATCGAATTCTTCGCAGCCAGTCCACGCCAGTACATCCCCATGGATCGCATTATTCCGTTCGCAATTGCTACGGCGATGCGCGAAGGCGAAATCTTCCGAATCGAATGGGCTGATGTTGATATGAGAAAGCGCTTGATCAAGATCAGAGCCCGCAAGGCCCCCCAGGATCAAGACGACAATGACCAAGTTATACCGATGCTGAACGCGACAGGCTTTGACGCTTGGCAGCTAGTTCTCGAGCAGAGGATTGTGACCCGAGGCAAAGGGCGGGTTTTTCCTTATCGAGCAGCCAGCGCAGGCGCCGCCTTTGCCAGGGCGTGCCAGGTTCTTCACATCGAGGACCTACGATTTCACGATCTGCGCCGCGAAGCGGCAACACGACTCTTCGAAGCTGGATTGCCGATCGAAAGGGTTGCGCTTGTCACAGGTCACAAGGATTGGGAAACGCTAAGACGGTACACTCGTCTTAAGCCCGAGGATCTCGTGAAATTGCAGCCACCGGCGGAACTGTCGGTTGCGGATTATATAGATCAGTTGATGGATCCGTAAAAATGGCGGCGCACGGCAATCGGGTTGCGTCAGAGATAGTGCCAAGTTTGCGCAGCGAGATCTACCAGCGCGCACTCTACGTTGAGCCCCAAGGTGATTTCATCGAAATGGTTCTCATACGAATGGACGCTATCGAAGAGGCAGTCGTGGCGTGGGACAAGACTGCGAGACAACGGACGAAACGACAAAAGGTGGGTGAAAAATCTCGACTGGAATAGTGAGCTTACGGGCCGGCCATGCGGTGAACCTGATCGTTCAGATCGCGGCGGCGATTTACGTCTTAATCCGCGGCTTTGAATGCGCTCTTTTAGTTCTGTGCATGCCGCTGCCTTATCTGCCGGCCGGCTGATGACCATTCAACAGATGAGCAGATTGCCGCGCGTCGTCTGGCTCGATATTTACTGCTCTAGCAATGATTAGTGGTCACAAAATCCCGCACAGATGGCGGCGAGAACCACGTTGCGCGGCTAAACCTCCACAATAACATTGTGGGCTCGAGTGAGGAGCGGAATTTCTGAGAGAGGCCGGCCTTTACTGGCACGCCTAGAAGGCGGTCGGGCCGCCTGCAGCTTGGCGGTAAGTTGTCAATTCCCGTTTCATGCTTCAAACAGGATGACATCAGCCGCCGGCGAACTTTCAGCATCGACGCACGTTTTTGCTTTGCCTCGCCGCGGACGAGCGCTATCCAGCGTTTGCCTTCAACCCCGCCGCCTGGATTCCTGCGACCGCACAAGCCTCATCATTGTCGGAGGTGTCGCCAGACACGCCGACGGCACCGAGCAGCGTCGCGCCATCCATGATCAGCACGCCGCCGGGGACCGGCACGAGCGCGCCCTTGGCGATGGTGTTCACGGAATCGATGAAATAGGCCTGCTCCTGCGCACGCTGGAACAAGGCGCGCGAGCCCATGCCCATGGCGAGCGCACCATAGGCCTTGCCGTGAGCGATCTCGGCGCGCATCAGGCTGGTGCCGTCCTGCGCCGCGGCGATCTTGAGCACGCCGCGTGCGTCTAGGATGGTGACGACCAGCGGCTTGAGCTTCAGCTCGGTGGATTTTGCGAAGGCGGCGTCGAGGATCTTGCGGGCGGTGTCGAGCGAGAGGTCAGCCATGGCTGGTTTCCTTTTTAGGGTGAGAAGTGGAATTTGCTCCGGCGCGGTCGAGGCTCATCGCCAGCACGCGCGCGACGTGAAGCGCTTCGCGCTGGGCGCCGTCGTGGATCTGATGCCGGCAGGAGGTGCCGTCGGCAACGACGAGTGTAGCTTGGTCGGCGCGCCGCACCGCGGGCAACAGCGACAGCTCAGCCATCTCGATCGAGGCATCATAGGTGTCAGCGCCGTAACCGAACGCGCCGGCCATGCCGCAGCAGCTCGATTCGATGGTCTCGACCTTCAGGCCTGGAATGAGGCGCAGCACCTGCTCGACCGGCTTGAAGGCGCCGAAGGATTTTTGGTGGCAATGGCCGTGCACGACGGCTTTGTCGGCGACGGTGCCGAGCGGCAGTTGCAGCCTTCCGGCCTCCGCTTCGCGCACCAAAAATTCCTCGAAAGTCAGCGCGTGGGCGCCGACCGCCCTGGCATCGTTGTCCTTGCGCAGTGAGGTGAGCTCGTCGCGCAGCGTCAGCAGACAGCTCGGCTCGAGGCCGACGATCGGCACGCCGCGGGCGGCAAAGGGCGCGAACGCCGCCACGAGGCGGTCGAGCTCGGCCCTGGCTTCGTCGACGAGACCGGCTGAGAGGAATGTACGGCCGCAGCAGAGCGGGCGGCTGCCGCTCGCCGGCTTGGGCAGATGCACGCGATAACCGCCCGCGGAGAGCACGCGGAGCGCGGCGTCGAAATTTTCGCGCTCGTAGATGCGATTGAAAGTGTCCGTGAACAACACGACTTCACGGCCGGTCTCCGGCCCGACCGCTTCCGCGGGCGGCACGAACACGTCGCTGCGGAAGGCGGGCAGGGCGCGGCGCGCGCTGATGCCGGCAAAGCGCTCGAACAGCTTTCGCAGCAACGGGCTGCGGTTGCGCAAATTGGCGAGTGGCGCGAAGCGCGACGCGAGACCGGCATAGCGCGGGAGGTAGCCGACCAGGCGGTCACGCAGGGTCAGGCCATGGGACGCGGCGCGGGCGGCGAGCACCTCGATCTTCATCTTGGCCATGTCGACGCCGGTCGGGCATTCGTGGCGGCAGGCCTTGCAGGAGACGCAGAGCTTTAGGGTCTCCATCATCTCGTCGGAGGTCAACGCATCGGGACCAAGCTGACCTGAGATGGCGAGCCGCAAGCTGTTGGCGCGCCCGCGGGTGACGTCCTTCTCGTTGCGCGTCGCGCGATAGGATGGGCACATCACGCCGCCCTCGAGCTTGCGGCAGGCGCCGTTGTTGTTGCACATCTCTACCGCGCCCTGGAATCCGCCGCCGGCGCCGGGATAGGCGGACCAATCCAGCATCGTCTTCAACTCGTTGACGCGGTAGTCGGGTTTGAAGCGGAACAGCGAGCGATCGTCCATCCGGGGCGCATCGACGATCTTGCCGGGATTGAGGACGCCCTCGGGATCGAAGCGGCTCTTCACCTCCCTGAAGTCGGCGACGAGACGCTCGCCGAACATGGTTTCGTGGAATTCGGAGCGCACCAGGCCATCGCCATGCTCGCCGGAATGCGAGCCCTTGTACTCGCGCACCAGCGCGAAGGCTTCCTCGGCGATCGCGCGCATCGCCTTGACGTCCTTCTCCAGTTTCAGGTTCAGCACGGGCCGTACGTGCAGGCAGCCCTCGGAGGCATGCGCATACATCGTGCCGCTGGTGCCGTGCTTTGCGAAAACCTCGCTCAAGCGCGCGGTGTAGTCGGCCAGGTGCGGCAGCGGCACGGCGCAGTCCTCGACGAACGAGACCGGCTTGCCCTCCTGCTTCATCGACATCATGACGTTGAGGCCGGCGGCGCGGAAATCGGCGATGCCACTTTGCGGCGCGGGCTCGGTGATCTCGACCACGCCGCCCCATTTACGCTTGTCGTTATTCCAGCCGAAGCCGAGATCGCCCATCAATTCGCCGAGTTGCTTGAGGCGCACCAGATTGTCGGCCTGGTCCTCTTCGGCGAATTCGACCACCAGAACGGCATCCGGATCGCCCTTGATGGCGGCGGAGATGATCGGCCTGAACATCGCGATGTCGCGGCCGAGCGCGAGCATGGTGCGGTCGACCAGCTCGACCGCGATTGGCTTGAGCTTGACCAGATGCTGGGCGGCGTCCATCGCCTCGTAGAAACTGCCGAAATGGCAGATGCCGAGCGCCTTGTTGCGGATCACAGGCCACAACTTCAGCTCGACCTTGGTGGTGAAGGCGAGGGTGCCTTCGGAGCCGACCAGGAGATGCGCCATGTTGTTGCGCGCATTGCGCGGCGTCAGCGCATCGAGATTGTAGCCGCCGACACGGCGCTGCACCTTGGGAAAGCGCGCGGCGATCTCGTCGGCCTCGCGGGCGCCGAGATCGAGCATGTCGCGGAACAGGGCGCGCGCGCCGTCGTTCGCATCGAGATCGGAGAGATCGCGCGACACCTCGCCGTACCGGCCCAGCGTGCCGTCGGCGAGCGCCGCCTCCATCGACAGCGTGTTGTCGCGCATGGTGCCGTAGCGAAGCGAGCGGCCACCGCAGGAATTGTTGCCGGCCATGCCGCCGATCGTGGCGCGCGAGGCCGTGGAGACGTCGACTGGAAACCACAGGCCGTGCTTCTTGAGCTGACGGTTGAGGTCGTCGAGCACGATGCCGGGCTCGACCACGCAGGTGCGGCCCGCGACGTCGAGCGAGAGGATGCGGTTGAGGTGCTTCGAGAGATCGACCACGAGGCCGTCATTGACGGTCTGGCCGCATTGCGAGGTGCCGCCGCCGCGCGGGGTGACCTTGATGCCCTCGTCGCGGGCAATCGCCAGCGCTTTGAGGGCCTCGTCCATGGTCCTGGGCACGACCACGCCGGCCGGCACGATCTGGTAGAACGAGGCGTCGGTGGCATAGCGGCCGCGGCTGAAGCCGTCGAACAGGACGTCGCCGGTCATTTCCGCGCGCAGGCGCCGTTCGAGCGAGGAGGCGTTTGTCATCCCTGGTCCCGGATTGACCCAGCGAGGCCCAGCCTTGCTGAGTTATTCATTATTTCTCACGACCGATTATATTATGAATTCAAAATGAGCAAGTCGGTCGCCCCTCAGGGCGAGGCCGGTGCGTCCTCTTGGGGCTCGGTCAGGTGCTCGATCGCGGCCGCCCGCTTGTTGCGCAGGTGCTGGAACAGGATGTCGCTGAGCTCGCTGGCGGCGCGGCGGCGCAGCGCGTCGAGGATGGTCTCGTGCTCGCGCATTGCTTCCGCCCAGCGCTGCCGCTTGCGGGCGAAATTGGCGGAGTAACGGACCCGGCGGATGCGGCCTGCGAAGTTGGCGTAGGCGGTCTTCAGGGTCTCGTTGCGCGCGGCCGCGACGATGCTTTCGTGGATGCGCTGGTTGGTCTGGAAATAGCCGTGCATGTCGCGATGCAGATAGTGCCCGTACAGCTCGTAATGCAGCTGCTCGATCGCGGTGATTTCTTCATCCGTAATGGCCTCGCAGGCGAGGCGCCCGGCAAGGCTCTCCAGCCCCGCCATCACGTCGAACAGCTCCTCGAGGTCGCGCTGGCTGAGTTGGCGGACGCGCGCGCCGCGGTTGGGCAGAAGCTCGATCAGGCCCTCGGAGGCGAGCACTTTCAGGGCCTCGCGCAGTGGCGTGCGGGAGATCCCGAGCATCGCGCAGAGCTGCCGCTCGGGGACGCGCGCGCCGTCGGGAATATTGCCCTCGACCACGTAGTCGCGCAGCCGCAGCAGGATCTCGCCGTGAAGCGAGGCCTCCTGGCGGTCGCCGCCGTTCGCGGCTGGTGGGGCGATCGGAACCCCGGTGTCGGGAATCGTGGATTTCATTGCAGCACAATAGTTTGCCTGTTTGATCGCGTCGATGTTCACAATCAAATACCAAAATTCGATTGAAAAGACAAAAAATGAATGCAAAATAGTTCCGAAGCCGGCGAGAGCCCGCCGACAGGGAGGTTTTCATGCACCAGGGACGCCATTTCCTTCAGATTCCCGGCCCGAGCCCGGTCCCCGAGCGCGTCCTGCGCGCCATGGACATGCCGGTCATCGACCACCGGAGCGCGGAATTCGGCGAGCTCGGCCGCGCCGTGCTCGAAGGCAGCCAGAAGATTTTCCAAACGGCGGGTCCGGTCGTGATCTTCCCCTCGTCGGGGACGGGCGCCTGGGAGGCCGCGATCGTCAACACGCTGTCGCCAGGCGATAAGGTGCTGATGGTCGAGACCGGCCATTTCGCCACCCTGTGGCAGCAGATGGCGGGGCGGTTCGGCATCGAGGTCGACTTCGTGCCCGGCGACTGGCGCCGCGGCGCCGATCCCGCATTGATCGAGGCGAAGCTCACCGAGGACAAGGCGCGCGCGATCAAGGCCGTCATGGTCGTGCACAACGAGACCTCGACTGGCGCGACCAGCCGCATCGCCGAGATCCGCGCCGCGATCGACCGCACCTCGCATCCGGCGCTGCTGATGGTCGACACCATCTCCTCGCTCGGCTCGGTCGACTACCGCCACGACGAGTGGAAGGTCGATGTCAGCGTGAGCTGCTCGCAGAAGGGTTTCATGCTGCCGCCCGGTCTCGGCTTCAATGCGATCTCGGAGAAGGCCCGCGCTGCTGCGAAGACCAACAAGATGCCGCGCTCCTATTTCGACTGGGAGGAGATGCTCAAGCCCAACGCCAACGGCTTCTTCCCCTACACGCCGGCGACCAATCTGCTCTACGGCCTGCGCGAGGCGATCGCGATGCTGCTCGAAGAGGGGCTCGACAACGTGTTCGCGCGCCATCAGCGGCTGGCTGCCGCGACGCGTGCCGCCGTCAGTCACTGGGGCCTCGAGATCCTCTGCCAGGAGCCCTCGGAGTTCTCGCCGGTGCTGACCGCGGTGCTGATGCCGCCCGCCCATGATGCCGATCAGTTCCGCCAGATCGTGCTCGACAATTACAACATGTCGCTCGGCTCCGGGCTCTCGAAGGTAGCCGGAAAAGTCTTCCGCATTGGCCATCTCGGCGAATGCAACGCGCTGACGCTGCTCGGCGCGCTGACCGGCGTGGAGATGGGCCTGTCGGTTGCGGGCGTGCCGCATCGCTCCGGCGGTGTCGACGCCGCGATGAAGCTGCTGGAGCAGCGCCCGCAGGGCAATGCCTCGCCGCATCTGAAAGTGGTCGGCACCTAGGTCGCGCGGGACACGCAAGGCCAATCATAAAAAACAGTCAGGGAGGGTGGAGATGGGAATTCGGTTCAAGGCCACGCATGTCGTCTTGGCGATGCTCTGCGCGATGTATTTCATCACCTATGTCGACCGGGTGAACATCGGCACCGCCGCGAGCGAGATCCAGAAGGAGCTGGGTCTGTCGAACACCCAGCTTGGCCTCGTCTTCTCCGCCTTCGCCTATCCCTATCTGCTGTTTCAGGTGATCGGCGGCTGGGTCGGCGATCGCTTCGGGCCGCGCAAGACGTTGTTCTGGTGCGGCATGATCTGGGCGGCGGCGACCATCTCGACCGGCTTCGTCAACGGCCTTGCCGCACTGTTCGTCGCGCGTTTCGGGCTCGGCTTCGGCGAGGGCGCGACCTTTCCGACGGCAACGCGCGCGATGCAATACTGGACGCCCGCGAACCGCCGCGGTTTTGCGCAGGGACTGACCCATTCCTTCGCCCGGCTCGGCAATGCCGTGACGCCACCGGTGGTGGCGTTGCTGATCCTCTGGCTGACCTGGCGCGGCGCGTTCGTCGTGCTCGGTCTCGTCAGCCTGGTCTGGGGCGTCGTCTGGGTCTGGTACTTCCGCAACGAGCCGAAGGAGCACGCCTCCATCACCGAGGCCGAGCTCGCCGCACTGCCGCCGCGCCCGACCGGCGAGCGGCCGCGCGTGCCGTGGGGGCCGTTGCTCGGCCGCATGTGGCCAGTGACGCTGACCTATTTCTGCTACGGCTGGTGCCTGTGGCTCTATCTCAACTGGCTGCCGCTGTTCTTCAAGAACAACTACAATCTCGATATCAAGAACTCGGCGCTGTTCGCCTCCGGCGTGTTCTTCGCCGGCGTGGTCGGCGACAGCGTCGGCGGCGTGCTCTCGGACAAGATCCTCGACCGCACCGGCAATGTCCGCCTGGCGCGGCTGAGCGTCACCGTTGCGGGATTTACCGGGGCGCTGCTTTCGCTGTTTCCGATCCTGTTCGTCCACGACATCACGATCGTCGCGCTGTGCCTGTCGGCCGGCTTCTTCTGCGCCGAGCTGGTGATCGGCCCGATGTGGTCGATCCCGATGGACATCGCCCCGAAATATTCCGGCACCGCCTCGGGACTCATGAATACCGGCTCGGCCTTCGCCGCCATCGTCTCCCCGCTCGTTGCCGGCTTCGTGATCGATGCGACCGGTAACTGGTACCTGCCGTTCCTGATGTCGATGGGGCTGCTGCTGCTCGGTGGCTTCTCCGCCTTCCTGATGCATCCGGAGCGCCCGTTTACGGAGGCCGAGGGGCGCCTGCCGGTCGGAAAGGTGGTGGCCGCGGAGTAGGGGCGGCGGAGGCCCGCCGCTTATGCATGGGAGGCGTCTTAAGGAGAGGGGACAAGCCGGTCAAATGGTGCTATTCGGCGCCCATCAAAACCAAGGCTAGACCGGGAAGGACGCCGATGACCGTGCACACTGGAAGGCATTTCTTACAGATTCCAGGACCGACCAACGTGCCCGACCGGGTGCTGCGGGCGATGGACATGCCGACGCTGGACCATCGCGGTCCGGAGTTCGCCGAGCTCGGTTTTGCGGTCCTCGCCTCGATGCAGCGGGTGTTCCGCACCCAGCAGCCCGTGATCATCTTCCCCTCGTCCGGCACCGGTGCCTGGGAAGCGGCGATGGTCAACGTGTTCGCCCCGGGCGACAAGGTTTTGATGTGCGAGACCGGCCAATTCGCCGTGCTGTGGCGCGGCATCGCCGACAAGTTCAAGCTCGACGTCGACTTCATCCCGAGCGACTGGCGTCATGGCGCCGACCTCGCCGAGATCGAGAAGCGCCTTAGCGCCGACAAGCAGCGCACGATCAAGGCGGTCTGCGTCGTTCACAACGAGACCTCGACCGGCTGCGTGACGCCGCCGCTCGAGGTGCGCAAGCTGCTCGACCGCGTCAAGCATCCGGCCCTCCTGATGGTCGACACCATCTCCGGCCTCGGCTCGATGGAATACGAGCACGATGCCTGGGGCATCGACGTCTCGGTCGCCGGCTCGCAGAAAGGCCTGATGCTGCCTCCGGGCCTCGGCTTCAATGCCGTCTCGGAAAATGCGCTCGCGGTGGCGAAGGCCAACCCCGGCATGCGCTCCTACTGGGACTGGCAGGAGGTCATCTCCTTCAACAAGCTCGGCACCTTCCCCTATACGCCCGCGACCAATCTGCTCTACGGCCTGCGTGAAGCGGTCAAGATGCTGGAAGAGGAGGGGCTGGAGAATGTCTGGACCCGCCACAAGCGCCACAGCGCCGCGACGCGCGCCGCGGTCAAGGTCTGGGGCCTGGAGACACAGTGCGCCGATCCCGCCGCACACTCGCCGGCGCTGACCGGCGTGCGCGTGCCCGATGGACACGACGCCGACGCCTTCCGCAAGGTGGTGCTCGAGAACTTCGACATGTCGCTCGGCACGGGCCTGAACAAGGTCAAGGGCAAGGTGTTCCGCATCGGCCATATCGGCCATTTCAACGACCTGATGCTGATGGGCACACTCGCCGGCGTCGAGATGGGCCTGGATCTCGCAAAGATTCCGCACCGGAGCGGCGGCGTATTGGCGGCCATGGACGTCCTGAAGGGACGCGACGCGGTGCCGATGGCCAAGGCTCAGGTGGCCTAAAGGCTCAGGTGGCCTGAACTAACCCAGAAAGTGAGCGCGCGATGAACGCACCGACGACGACCAACGAAGACCTGCTCTACTCCGTCACGGACGGCATCGCGCGGATCACCTTCAACCGCCCCCAGGCGCGCAACGCAATGACCTTCGCCATGTATGACCGCATGGCGGAGATCTGCCAGGAGATCAACGCCGATCGCTCGATCAAGGCGCTGATCCTGACCGGCGCCGGCGACAAGGCGTTCGCCTCCGGCACCGACATTTCTCAGTTCCGTGCGTTTAAGACCGCGCAGGACGCGCTCGACTACGAGGCCCGGATCGACCGCGTGCTCGGCACGCTCGAGCAGTGCCGCGTGCCCGTGATCGCGGCGATCGCGGGAGCCTGCACCGGCGGCGGCGCCGGCATCGCGGCCTGCTGCGACCTCCGCATCGGCACCGAAACCACGCGCATCGGCTTTCCGATCGCACGCACGCTCGGCAACTGCCTGTCGATGTCGAACATCAGCCGCGTCGTCTCGCTGGTGGGACCTGCGCGCACCAAGGATCTGATCTTCAAGGCGCGCCTCGTCGAGGCGCAGGAAGCGCTGTCGCTCGGCCTGCTCAACGAGGTTGTGCCCGACGTCGAGACGCTGCAGCGCCGTGCCGACGAGACCGCCAAGCTCGTCGCAAGCCATGCGCCGCTCACGCTTGAAGCGACCAAGGAGGCCGTGCGCCGCATCCGCCGGACGCTGTCGCGCGAAGAGGGCGAGGACCTGATCCTTAAGGCCTATATGAGCGAAGATTTCCGCGAGGGCATGGATGCCTTCCTCAACAAGCGTACACCGAGCTGGAAGGGCAAGTAGCGCGCAACACTACGTCTCCGCGTCTCGATCGCTCAACTCGCGGCCACGGGACCGCCGAGGCACCGACCTTGCAAGCGACGAGGTCAACCCGGCCAGAAATAGCCCCAGCGCAAAAGTAATTGTTCGCTCAGCCAGCCGATCCAAATAGCGGGCGCCATAAAAAGTCCGAACGGCAGGAATGCCGTACCTCGCAGCGACCGCCGTCGCACGACAGCATTGGCGGTGTAGACGGCAATCGCCGAAAGTGCCGCCAATTCGATCACCGCGGCCGCCGTTGGGAGTTCGAGCCAGGCACCGGCAACTGCGGCAAGCTTTACGTCCCCAAGTCCCAATCCGTTCCGGCCGCGCCAGTGGCGGTAGAACAACAAGAGAAGAAGCAACGGCAGACTTACCGCTGAGGCGCGAAAGACCAGCCACAGCATGGATGATGCACTCGCATTGAATAAGATTGATCCGCGTAACAAAGCAATTCCGAAAGCCGCGGCGGTCAGCTCGTTTGGAATGAGGTAGTGGCGGGCGTCGTTGCAGGCGATGCCGAGCATTAGGGCGGCGAGGTATGCACCTAACAGCCCATCCGCGCCCGGCGCGATCATGAGGCTTGTGACAACGAACGCGAATACGACAACAGCGAATACCAAAGTGCTTAGACCTACCTCTGATTTTCCTCCGGTGGAATTTCGATTGAAATAGACCATAGGCTCTCGGCATCTGCGAAATGAGGAAACGCGCCCGTTGTTCACTGAAGCGACTGGAGACCAGTGATCATATCGGTTGCATCCGGCGTGCTGGCCCATCCGCCCGATGATCTCGTGGGCTTTGTGGCACAAAGCTGTGACACATTATCTCTCACCGCCAAACAGCAGGTCATTCCCGAACGATCGTAGGGGGCAACCCGAACTGCAACGTTGATTTGGGGGCTCGCCTTCTATTCCAGTCCCCAGATTTTGGCGGTCGAGCTTGCAATCGATCTCATTCCAAAGTCATAAGCCGAGCGGCGCCGGGCCGGCTTGAACTGGCCGGCATTCGCCCGCACAATGCAATTCGCATTGCTTCGCGAATTGCCAATCCGAACAATAACATAGGCGAAAACTTGGGGAGACGCACGTGGGACATGGAATGAAGGCCGCGGTCGTGCTGGCCGCTGCGCTTTGTGGCGCGCCGGCTTTTGCCGGCTGGGAGCCGACCAAGCCCGTCGAGATCGTGGTGGCCGCCGGCGCGGGCGGCGCCTCCGACCAGATGGCGCGGATGATGCAGGCCGCCATTCAGAAGAACAATCTGATGAAGCAGCCGATCGTCGTCTCGCTCAAGGGCGGCGCCTCGGGCGCGGAAGCGCTGATGTACATGAAGTCCAGCGAAGGCGACCCGAACAAGGTGCTGATCGCCTATTCGCTGATCTACATGCTGCCGCTGTCGGCGAAGATCCCGTTCAACTGGCGCGAGCTGACGCCGGTCTCGGTGATCGCGCTCGACCAGTTCGTGCTGTGGGACAACAGCGCAGGTCCGAAGACGGTGAAGGAATTCGTCGCGGCGGCGAAGGCGGCGAGTTCGCCGTTCAAGATGGGCGGCACCGGCTCCAAGCGCGAGGATCACGTGCTGACCGTCTTCCTCGAGCAGAAAACCGGCGCGAAATTCTCCTATCTGCCCTACAAATCCGGCGGCGAGGCCGCGACCCAGCTCGTCGGCAACCACACCGAATCCAACGTCAACAACCCGAGCGAAAATCTCGAAGTCTGGCGTGCCGGCCAGGTGCGCCCGCTCTGCGTGTTCGACAAGGAGCGCATCTCCTACACTAGCAAGGTGACGGACACGCAATCCTGGGCCGACATCCCGACCTGTAAGGAGGAGGGCGTTGACGTCCAGTATCTGATGCTACGCGCGATGTTCCTGCCCGGCAAGGTCACGCCGGAGCAGCAGGCGTTCTATGTCGATCTGTTCCACAAGGTGACGCAGACCGCGGAATACAAGGACTACATGGAAAAGCAGGCGCTGAAGCCGATCTTCCTCACCGGCAAGGACATGGTGCAATTCCTCGAGGAAGACGACGCCACCAACAAGTCGCTGATGAGGGAAGCCGGATTCGTCGCGAAGTAGCCGTCTCTCTTTGCCCTCCCCCCGTTCTTACGGGGAGAGGGCATGGGTGAGGGGCTTCCCTCCCGGAAGAGAATGGCAGACAGACTCGCGGAGGGTCCCCCTCACCCGGCGCTTCGGCGTTCTAGAAAACGGCCGCGGACGCGGCCTCTGCCTCTCCCCGCAAGCGGGGCGAGGTGACATCACTCCCGGCTTTTGCAAATCAGCTCATGTCCCAAACCGATCTTGAAATCATCGTCGACGATCCGACCGCGCCTGAAGACGGCTCACCCTCCGTCGTCTCCTCGGGCACGATCGAGATATTCGTCTGCCTGCTGTTGCTCGCGTTGGCCGCAACGCTTGGCTATGACAATTGGCGCACCGGCGCGTCCTGGGATTCGACCGGGCCGGAGCCCGGCTATTTCCCGTTCTATCTCTCCGTCATCCTCGGTGGCGGCAGCCTCTATGGCCTGATTGCGGCCTTCGTGGCGCATCGCGCGGCATCCGAAAGCTTCGTCACGCGTGCGCAAGCGCGCCGTGTGATGGCGGTGTTCGTGCCGACGCTGCTGTTCTGCCTGGTGATGCAGTTCCTCGGCCTCTACGTCGCGAGCTTCCTCCTGATCGCGGGCTTCATGCGACTCGTCGGCAAGATCGCGCTGTGGAAGTCGCTGCTCACTGCCTTCCTGTTCACGGCGATCATGTTCGTCACCTTTGACATCGCCTTCGACGTCATCATGCCGAAAGGGCCGCTAGAAGCGGCCTTCGGCTACTAGGCGCTCACGATGGAAGCTTTCGGTCTCTTGCTTCATGGCTTCGCCGTCCTGCTGACGTGGAAGACGCTCGTGCTGATGATGTTCGGGCTGGTGCTCGGCATCTTCGTCGGCGTGCTGCCCGGGCTCGGCGGTCCCAACGGCGTTGCGATCCTGTTGCCGCTCACCTTCACGATGGATCCGACCTCGGCGATCGTGATGCTGTCCTGCATCTACTGGGGCGCGCTGTTCGGCGGCGCCATCACCTCTATCCTGTTCAACATCCCCGGCGAGGCGTGGTCGGTCGCGACCACGTTCGACGGCTATCCGATGGCGCAGCAGGGCAGGGCGGCGGAGGCGCTGACCGCGGCGTTCACGTCCTCCTTCATCGGCTCGCTGGTCGCGGTGCTGCTGATCACCTTCCTCGCGCCGATGATCTCCTCCTTTGCGTTGAAGTTCGGCCCGCCCGAGTTCTTCGCTGTCTATCTGCTGACCTTCTGCTCCTTCGTCGGATTGGGGCGCGAGGCCAAGCACAAGACGGTCATCTCAATGTCGCTCGGTCTTCTGCTCGCGGGCGTCGGCATGGACACGGTGTCGGGCAATCTGCGCATGACCTTCGGCTCGGCCGAGCTCTTGCGCGGCATCAACTTCCTCGTTGCAGTCATCGGCCTGTTCGGCATCAGCGAGATCCTGCTGACGATGGAGGAGCGGCTGGCGCTGCGTGGACACGCCGCGAGCATTTCGCTCCGCGTCGTGCTCAGCGTCTGGAAGGACCTGCCGAAATACTGGGTGACGCTGCTGCGTTCCTCCTTCATCGGGTGCTGGCTCGGCATCACCCCGGGCGGCGCGATCGCGGCCTCCTTCATGGGTTACAACCTCGCAAAGCGCTTTGCCAAGGATCCCGAGAGCTTTGGCAAGGGCCGCATCGAGGGCGTGTTCGCGCCGGAGACCGCGGCGCATGCCTCCGGCACCTCGGCGCTGCTGCCGATGCTGGCGCTCGGCATTCCCGGTTCCGGCACGGCCGCGATCCTGCTCGGCGGGTTGATGGTGTGGGGACTCAATCCGGGTCCGCTGCTGTTCGTGGAGCACAAGGATTTCGTCTGGGGTCTAATCGCCTCGATGTATCTCGGCAATGTCGTCGGCCTCGTGCTGGTGCTGACGACGGTGCCGATCTTCGCCTCGATCCTGCGGGTGCCATTCGCCGCGGTGGCGCCGATGATCGTGGTGTCCTGCGCGATCGGCGCCTTTGCGATCCAGAACGCGATGTTCGACATCTGGCTGATGCTGGGCTTCGGCGTCGTCGGCTACGTTTTCAAGAAGATCGGCATCCCGCTCGCGCCGTTCACCCTCGCGCTCGTGCTCGGCAACCGCGCCGAGGATGCCTTCCGCCTGTCGATGATCGGGGCCGGCGGCAACCTCAAGGTGTTTTGGTCGAACGGCCTGGTTGGCTCGATCACAACCTTGGCGATTGTGCTGTTGTTTTGGCCTGTGATCGACCGCTTGCTGCGCTGCGTCGGGTGGCCGCGGCAGGCGAAGCCTGCCGTGTGAGCCAAGCGGATTGGAAACGCCATCAGTATAGGTGTCGCGTAAGTCCGATAAAGTTCGAAGCCCATGTCGCTGGGTGCAGTTTCGCCCTTGAATCGATCGCGATGTTGGGAATAGTGCATTACATGACTATCACCGCTCGCGAGGGGAGCTTCGTCTACGTCGAGGACTGCCTGATCAACGGCAATTTCGCCTAGCCCGGCACAGGGATGTCGTGAACATTACGATTCGCGATATGGGAGGCAGCGGTCTGCGATTGCAAGCGCGGCGGCGGGCTTGATCAGGGCGACGCTCAGCAATGTCAGGTTGATCAATGCAGCCAACGGTGTCGGCGTCGGTGGCGGCGCCGCCGTTCTCAGCAATTCGGTCGTGTCGAGCAACTCGGTTGCCGGTATTGCCATCTCGGGCGGCGGCATTAACATTGACGCCATGAGGATTTCCTTCAACGCGATCGGCATCAAGCAAGAACGGTCAACCCGTCCAACAATGACCGTTCGTTCAATACCGCTGGCGTGTCGGGCACGGTCAACTCGTATTCGAACAATCGCTTCTCGGATAACGGTGCAGGCGGAACGATCACGCCAATCGGCAGCACAACCAATCCGTCTGGGTTGCAGTAAGAACGATGATCGCAGCGGCTCAGCGATGACGTGAGATGCCAAAGCCCGGCTCGCCGGGGCTTTTGGTGCTTGCGATTTCCTTCACGCTGGCACGATGCAGGTCGTCGTTGCATTGATCCGACTCGATTAGGCCCCTGAGCGAAGCTCACGCGGTTAGCAGCAACCGACCTCGTTCGACATCGTGAGAGCGAAGTTGGCGAAAATTCACTGAGCGCATCCCTGATCTGGAGCTCAGCATCTGCGGTGGTCCTCCTGATCGCGGTGACGATGAGTCGAAAGCCCGGCGCTGACGCCGCACTTTCGGTATTTCATCGTGAAACGGTCAGAGCCCGTGACGCTTCCCGCGCTTGTCAGCGACGCTAATCAGCACCAAAATACAATCCTAGATTTTGTTGATCTGTTCTTTTTTGGAGGACGTCATGGCTGTTGAGCATTATCGGGCCCGGAAGGGCAAGGAGATTTCACACGCGGCCGCCGCTGTCGTTGCCGGAGGCTACACGACGAAGTTCGATTCCTGGGCGGGCTGACGCCTAAGCAGAAGGCCGCCTTCAAGCTTGCTGCAGACCGCTGGACACACGCGATCGTTGGCGATCTGCCTGATGTCATTGTCGGCGGCGAGAGGTTCAACAATCGGCGTATCACGGCGCAAGGCACCGACATTTACGGCCCGGGGAGGATTCTCGGTCAGGCGGGACCGAACCGCTTGCGCCCGCAGAATGCCGGAGCGCGGGGTCGCTGCCTGTTCCCGTTGAAAACACGGGCGGGGAGGGGACGGTGGACTCGCATTGGCGCGACACCGTGTTCGGCGCAGAGCTGATGACCGGCTTCGTCAATCAGGGCGGCAATCCGATGAGCCGGGTGACGAAGCTTGCAGGATCTCGGCTATGAGGTGAACATGGACGCTGCCCAGCCGTATCAGCTGCCTGATCATCTCCAGATGGCTGAGGCGGGGCTCGTTGCCGCGCATGCTAAAAAGTCAAGAGGCATCGTGCTCCCGCGGATTCCGATCACGTTGCCCGAGGAGAGCATTGGCACCTAAGGCCAACGCTTTGCCAAGCAAGGCTCCTCGGGAATTCAGCGATACAGGATCATGGAGGGCATGAAACGACCGAAAGCGATCGTGCTTCCAGATTCGTCACTGATCCCGTCGGACTGCCTGATCTCGCCGCCGCCCAACCAGTTCACCCACGAGGTGGCGAGATCGCAGCCCTTCTATGCCTCGCAGGGCGCGCCGGGCGACCCACCGACCGGACAGTTCGAGGCGGAGCCAAAGGTCGTGCTGCTCTACCATGACGGCGGAGAGCTTGTCGTGTCGTCGATGCTGCCGGCCGCTATGTCGGCACGCGCTTCGAGCGTTTGCGCGAGATCTAGATGGTTGCGTAAGCCGTCAATGCGCGGTCGATGGTGATCACCGCGGCGATCCGGATGCGAAACGCCGGCTGTTGAGACGCAGCCGTTCTTCACACCACCTTGGCGTTCCGGAGCGTCGCGATCTCGTCTGAACTGAGGCCGAACTCCTTCAAGACCTCGTCGGTGTGCTCGCCGAATTCCGGCGGCCGCGCCACCATCTTGCTCGGCGTGCGCGACAGCGTGACGGGTTGGCCGACCAGGCGGATGTGGCGGTCCTCGTCGTTCGGCACGTCCTGCGCGATGCCGAGATGTTTGACCTGCGCGTCCTCGAACATCTGGTCGATGGCGTAGATTGGTCCGCAGGGCACGCCGGCATCGTTGAACTCGCGGACCCAGGTCTCGGTCGACTTCGTGACCGTGCGCTCCTCGATCTTGGCGTTGAGCGCGTCGCGATTCTTGGAGCGGGCCGGCGCGGTCGCATAGTCGGGATCACTGTAGAGCTCCGGCGCGCCGATCGCCTGCGCGCAACGCTCCCAGATCCGTCCGCCCGTGGTGGCGATGTTGATGTAACCGTCCGAGGTCTTGAACACGCCGGTCGGGATGCTGGTCGGATGGTTGTTGCCGGCCTGCTTGGCGACTTCCTTCTCCATCAGCCAGCGCGCGGCCTGGAAGTCGAGCATGAAAATCTGCGCTTGCAGCAGCGAGGTCTGCACCCACTGGCCCTTGCCGGACACCTCGCGCTCGAGCAGCGCGGTGAGGATGCCCATGGCGCAGAACAAGCCGGCCGTGAGGTCGGCGACGGGAATGCCGACCCTCATCGGCCCTTCGCCCGGCGCGCCCGTGATCGACATCAGCCCACCCATGCCCTGGGCGATCTGATCGAAGCCGGGGCGCTTGTGGTAGGGCCCGTCCTGGCCGAAGCCGGAGATGCTGCCATAGACGATACGCGGATTGATCTCGCGCAGGGTCTCATAGTCGATGTTGAGCTTCTTCTTCACGTCGGGACGGAAATTCTCGACCACGACATCGGCCTTGGCGGCCAAGCGCTTGAACACGGCGAGCCCGCGCTCATCCTTCAAATTCAGCGTCATCGCCCGCTTGTTGCGGTGCAAATTCTGGAAGTCGGAACCCCGCCGCGGCCCGCCGGGCTGCTCGCCGCCGGCATCCTCGGTCAGCGCGTCGATCTTGACGACGTTGGCGCCCCAGTCCGAAAGCTGCCGCACGCAGGTGGGTCCGGACCGGACACGGGTCAGATCGAGCACGGTGAAGCGCGACAGGGCTTCCGAGGCATGCGGAAAGGGCATCTTGAGAGGCTCCAGGACAGATTGCGGGGATACCATAGTGCTGAAACATCATGCGACAAGTCTGGGCCTGCGCGGATGCCGCCTGTCGAAATGCAATGCCTGACGCGGCTTGCTGCGCTGCACGAAGGGGTCAGCGCGACAGGCGCTTCAGCTCGGCGCGCGCTTGCTCGGACTGCGGATCATCACCGTGCCGCGCAAGGAAGAGCTCGAGCGCCTCCCGCGTTCCCTTCCGGCGGGCGGCTTCGTATTCCTCCGCCACCGCCGCGGAGGGATCGCGGCCCATGGGCATGGAGGGGGTGCCTCCCGCCTTGTCCTTGGCGCTGTCGTCCGCCTTGGCTTTCCCGACCATGACAGGCTGTTCTCCGATGGGCAGACGATCCGGCCCGGCGAGCACCGCCAGGGCACCGATCAGTCCGGCTGACAATGGGCCGAGTTTCATCACTTCCCTTACAAAACATAGTCTCAGGCGGAACCCGCAATCTGTCTTCGGCACCGTATGACTACGGAATTTGATGGCCAGTGCAGCCTTACGGAAGGGGGCCAGGCACGGACACAAGCTTAAGACAAACGTTTACCCCCGGAGCTAGAATCAGCCGCCAGTGCCCGGAATGACGCGCGACGCGTCACCCCGGAGAGTACATTGGCCACCTCTGACACCGTTAGTGCCACCAACAACGCCGAGATCGACGGCCTGCTGTCGGGCTCCAAATGGTCCGACGCGATCACCTACAGCTTTCCGGACGTGCCTGGCGACTAAGCGAATCCATACACGGGCGGCGACGGCGAGCCGACGAACTCAGGCTTTGCCTCTGCCCCGGCGCAGATGCAGACCGCGATCAACTACGCGATCGGGTTGATCCTCGGCTACACCAACACCAGCATCCAGTACGCAGGGACCAACGGCGCCGACATCATGATCGCGCAATCGCCCTCAGCCAATCCGACCTCCTACGCCTACTACCCCGGTAATTATGCGTCGGGCGGCGACGTGTAGTTCGGGACCCAATACAATTACTCGCTGGCCAAGCTCGGCAACTACTATTTCACGACCGCGCTGCACGAACTCGGCCACGCCCTCGGGCTCAAGCACAGCCAGGAGGCTGGCGGCCCCGCCAATGTTGCGGTGCCGAGCGGCCACGACGACAGCGAATATACCGTCATGAGCTATCGCAGCTATGTCGGTGCATCGACGACAAGCGGCTATACCAACGAGGCCTACGGGTATCCGCAGACCTACATGGCCAACGATATCCTTGCACTCCAGGCAATGTACGGCGCGAACTACACCACGCAGAGCAGCAACATGGTCTATGCTTGGAGCCCGACGACTGGGCAGGAGATTATCAACGGGGTCGGGCAGCTCGCGCCGGGCGGCGGCGCTGGCGGCTCGGCCAACCGCATCTACGAGACGGTCTGGGACGGCGGTGGCGTCGATACCTACGATCTGTCCAACTACACGACGAACCTGGGCATCAATCTCAATCCCGGCGCGTCGTCACTGTTCTCGTCGGTTCAACTGGCCAATCTCGGCAACGGCCATTCCGCCTCCGGCAACGCTCCGCGACGCCGTGACCACCAAGATGACGCGCAGAGAGATCGCCCAGGCCCGGAATGGGCGCCAAGCCGCGAGCATCGACCGTCTGACGCCTCGGCCTCCCTGGCTCTCGGCGGCCGCTCAAAAAACTCGAAAACCGGCGGCAGCCAGGACAACGCAACCATCACGGGGCTGGCCAATGGCGGGTTTGTGGTGACCTGGGAAGATCTGAGCGGAACGCTCGGCGATGACGAAGCGACCAGCGTCAAGGCGCAGATGTTTGCGGCTGATGGCAGCAAGGTCAGCAGCGAATTCCTGGTCAACACCGCGACGGCCTCCGACCAGCTCAAGCCAACCATCTCGGCGCTGCCCAATGGCGGCTTTGTCGTGACCTGGTACGATTTCAGCCAGACCGGCGGCGACAGCAGCGGCAGCAGCATCAAGGCGCAGATCTATACGGCCGATGGCAGCAAGGCTTATTTGCGCCGGGTTCCCAACTGTTCCGCGTGCAATTTCAATGATCGTGGCCGTTGGGCAACACTCTCACACGTTGCAACATGGCAGGAAGCTGATGGACAGCAGTCGGGCTTGGGATCAAACCGGTCCCGGTTTGATGGCGGGGGCGCATCGTAACTAGTCTGGTGGGCGAGGCTTGCCGCGTGCTGGCGTGGCAACCATTCGCAAGGGAATTAAGATGTCCGGGGGCTGAAACCGACGGGATTGGTCATCTTGGGCGCGGCTGCCGCGTCATGTTGGATTTTGAGCATGATCCTGGGCATTGCCGAGACCGCGGCTGCCACTTGGTCACGCATGGACATCCTGTCCGGCGATGCCGCGCCCAGCGCCGCCGAAAGCCTTGATGTCGGCACCATGAGGCCGATCGCGCGGCCGTCGCAGACTGCGAGCAAGCCGATCCCCCGCGGCAATCCGCTGTGGTCGGTGCCGTTCTCGGCGCTGACCGTCACCCAGGAGCGCCCGATCTTCTCGGCGTCGCGCCGGCCGCCGCCCCGCGCCGTTGCCGCGGCTCCGGTGGAAGAGGCGCAGCCGCCTCCACCGCCCGTGCCGGTCGAGGCGCCGCCGCCATTGCTGCTGGTCGGCGCCGTGGTCGGCGAGGGCGACACAATCGCGATCTTCCTCAATCGGATCGACCAGAAGGTCGTGCGATTGCGGCAAGGCGAATCGCTCGGTGGCCGGTCGCTGACCGCGGTCGAGCCGCGCGAGGTGACGCTCAAGCTCGGCGAGCGCAGCGAGGTGCTGGGGCTGTAACGGCCGGATGCGGGCCCTCCGCCCCCGCGACGACCAATTCCGCGGGTGCGGAGAGCAAGATGATCGTCCCGACCACGAACGGACCGTCATTTGCCCCGTTCACGCCCCGCTCGACGCCGAAAAACGGCGAGTCGGACGGCCTCTGAACCGCGCCTTTCCCGGATCGAACCACACGCCCGATAGGCCTGAAAGGGCAATCGAATCTGCCCCGCGCCGCCGGGCGGCTGCCGTTCTGCGAACCTATCGACATTCCGCGTGCTGGCTGCTAGCCCGGTTTCGCGATACCCAGGGGGAGCCCTGATCGGCGCGGTAGCGAAGGCGTTGCGGGGTGAAGGCCGGGTGGCTGGCATGGCGTTAAAGAAAAGACCGCCCGATCTGCTGGGGAATTCGGCGTGGAATGCGGTGGCCTTCGTCGTGGCCGTGGTGCTGAACCTGGCCATCCTGCCCTTCGTGATCGCTCGCCTCGGTCTCGCCGCGTTCGGTGTCGCGGGTCTTGTGACCGCCTGCGTTGCGCCCGCGCTCGTGTTCAGCAACGCACTCGGACTGTCGACGGCGCGAGAGCTTGCGCTGCGACTGGAGCCATCCGACCGCGATGATGCGCGGCGCCTGTTTGCAACGGCGATCGCGGTCGCGACTGCTGCTGGCGGCCTGATCACCATTTTCTTTTGGGTTGCCGGAGCCCCGCTGGCGCGTCTCGGCTTTCATCTGGCAGGTCCCGCGGCCGACGATCTTGGACTGGCCTTCGCATTGGCCAGTGCGGGCTGGTTGTGCCAATGCGTGTCGGCGGTCTTCGTGTCGTTGTTCACCGCGCGGCAGGACTATCGCCGGATTGCCTCGATCGGCATTGTCAGCACATTGATCTCGACGCTTTCGATGCTGCTGCTCATCCCCGCCGCGCCACATGCCTCGACTTTTCTCGGCTGTCAGGCGCTCGGGTTTGCAACCGGTCTGCTGATGGCTCTGGTCTGGTCCCGTGGCATGGGCCAATGGCTCGCTCCGCCCGCGCTGCACCGCGAGGCGCTCGGCAAATTGGTTCGGCTGGGCGGTTGGCAAGTCGCCGCGCAGGGTGGTGCGCTGCTTGCGGGGCAGGCCGATCGATATTTGCTTGGCGCGCTGCTGCAACCGCAATTCGTCGGCTTCTACGGTGTTGCGCAGCGTCTGCAGGAGGCGACCTATATCGGCATCCTCAAGGTCGGGGAGATCCTGTTTCCGTTCTTCAGCACGTTGCAGAAGGAGAGCGAGGATCGCAAGGTCGATCTACTGTTCCGATCGTCGTGGATTCTGAACGTCCTGGCCGCAAGTGCCCTTGGCGCATTGATCCCCGTGGCCGGTCCGCTGCTGCATGTCTGGACCGGTGCCGAGGTCGCGGCCGAGGCTGCGCGGGTGCTCGTCGTATTGGCGATTGCCGGCATCCTCGGATCCAGTGCGAACGTGTTCGGCTTTTATCTGCTGGCGCAGGCACGCTCGCGCTCCAACGCGCTCATCGCGCTGGTTACCGGTGTCGTCACCCTCGTCACTAGTGCGATCGTCCTGCCAAGCTTCGGATGGCAAGCCGCAGGCTGGAGCGCCTGCGCCGGCATGATCGCGCAGATCACGACCATCGTCGTGCTGTTGCGCCGCAGTTTTGATCTTCCCGGCATCTGGTCGCGCGTCGTCCATTGCGTACTGATGCCGCTTGGCATCGGAATCGCGACGGCGCTGGCGCTGCGCTACGGTCTCGACCGTGCACTGTTCCAGCTTGCGCCGTCCTGGTGGTCCGTGGGCGTCGTCTCGTCGCTGACAGCTGCGATCATCTTTGTCGTCGAAGTTGCCGCGTCGCAGCTCGGACCGTATCGAAATGCCTGCTGGCAGGACCTGCGGGCCATTGTCAGTCGCTTCGTGCCCCTGAAGGCCATCTAGGATATGTGCGGAATCGCCGGAATCGTCAATTTGCGCGGCAATGCGGTCGAGCCGGCCGACATCTCGCGGCTGACCAGCCTGATCGCGCATCGTGGTCCGTTCGGCGAAGGGATCTGGTTCAGTGCGGACCGGACTCTCGCATTCGGCCACCGGCGCCTTGCGATCATCGATCCCGGCGAGGGCGGCTATCAGCCGATGTTGTCGTCGGACGGCCGCTACGTCATTGTCTTCAACGGCGAGATCTACAATTTTCTCGAGCTGCGCCGCGAGCTCGAGGCGCAAGGCGCGGTCTTCCGCAGCCAGTCCGATACCGAAGTGATCCTGGCCGCATGGGAAGCCTGGCGGGAAGACATGCTGCCGCGCTTCAATGGCATGTGGGCCCTGGCGATCTTCGACACAAGCACGCGCGAATTGTTCCTCGCGCGCGATCGCTTCGGCATCAAGCCGTTGCTCTATGCGATGTCGCCGGAGCGATTTGTTTTTGCCTCTGAGCAGCGGGCGCTGGTGCGCAGCGGACTGATCGATGCTTCCGTCGACATGGACGTGGCGCGCCGGCTGTTGCTCGACGCCTTCGGGATCGAGGGAAGTGAACGAACCTTGTTTCGGCAGGTTCGCCGTCTGCAGGCCGGTCATTGCATGTGGCTGCGCCAGGGCAAGGTCAGTGTCCGCCGGTGGTGGCGGACCGTAGACCATCTGCCGGCCGTGCCGGTCACTGAAGCCGAGCGTGTCGATCGTTTCCGCGAACTGTTCCAGGATGCCGTGGCCTTGCGGATGCGCAGCGACGTGCCGATCGGAACCTGCTTGTCCGGCGGCTTCGATTCATCGGCGGTGATCTGCACCATGGCCGCGCACGAGCGGGCCGGGATGGGGCCGCGCGATAGCACCGCGTGGCGGCATGCTTTCGTCGCAACGTTCCCGGGCGCCTCGAACGACGAGAGGCCGATGGCCGAGGAGGCTGCGGCCTGGGCGAAGGTCGAGCCCACTTTCCTCGAAATCGGGCAGGGCGACGCGCTGACCGACCTCGACCGGATTCTCGACGACCTCGACGATGTCTATATCGGGTTGCCCAGCGCCGTGTGGCTCATCTATCGGCAATTGAGGCAAAGCGAGGTGACGGTGTCGCTCGACGGCCACGGGGCCGACGAATTGATGGGCGCCTATATGCAGGAAGGACAGGCGCTAGGGTTTCGGATCCGGAACGCGACGGAAGACCTAGCTTCGCGATCGTCGCTGGCGCGGTGCGGCGTGGATGTCCTGCGCATGCTGGCCCTAAAGCGCAAGGGCGTCTATTTCCTGCGTGGCGGCCTGCGCGATCTTCCCGCCTTGCTTCCGCTGGTCGCCGAGGAGGATGTGCTGCCGCGTGAATGGGGCGGCCTGAACCGGCGGCTGTACCGCATGTTTCACAGCACGGTGCTGCCCACCATCCTGCGCAACTTCGATCGTCTCTCGATGGCCCACGGCATCGAAGTCCGCATGCCCTTCATGGACTGGCGCCTGGTGACCTACACGATGGCACTTCCCGAGAGCAGCAAGTCGGCAGACGGCTATACTAAGGCGGTCGCCCGGCGGGCGATGGCCAATCTGATGCCGGAATCGATCAGGACGGCGCGCCGCAAGGTCGGCTTCAATTCGCCGATGCCCGAATGGTTGAACGGACCTTTGGCCGGCTGGATGGCAGATCTGCTCGACCAAGATGTGCCGGCGTTTGCCGAACTGGTGAATGAAGCTGCCTTGCGCAAAGCGGTCGGCCGTCTGACAGCGTCGAAGACGTGGGACTGGGAGGCGGTCGGGCGGATCTGGCCGTATCTGAACATGAAATGGATGTTGGCAAGGTACGCCTGAACGATGCGCCTTTTCCAAAATTACGGCCTTTACCCATCTTATCTGCCGCGGCTGAACCAGCTCGCGATGAGCACCCAAAGTTTCGCGGAACGTCGAGACGTGTTCCTAAATGATCGTTTCGGTGCATCGCATTTCCTGCAGCCGGTGCTCGATGGATCGCCGGAGGCCTTCTTCACCAACGGCGACGACGCGGTCCTGCAGCGCCGCTGGGCGCGTGAGCAGGGTATGTCGGGCGAGCCGACGCTCGAGGCCATCCTGCTTGCGCAGATCGAGCATCACGCCACCGAGGTGTTCTACAACCTCGATCCCGTGCGCTACCCGAGCGCGTTCGTCGCCAAGCTGCCGGGTTGCGTGAAAACCGCATTGTGCTGGCGCGCGGCGCCGTCGGGAAACGCCGATTTCACGGCCTATGCCGCCGTGCTTGGGAACTTTCCGTCGATTCTCGACATGTGGCGCGACAAAGGATGCCGAGCCGAGTCGTTCTTTCCGGCGCATGATCCGGTGATGGACGAGTATGGCCACGGCGAACGTCCGATCGATGCCGTCTTCGTCGGCGGCTACTCGAGGCACCATCGGGCACGTGCGAGGACGCTGGAGCAGGTCGCGCGTCTCGCGGGCGGTCGCAACATCGTGCTTTGTCTCGATGCGTCGCGCCTGACCAGGCTCGCAGAGAGCGCGATTGGACGATTGCTGCCGCTGCGACAGCACCGGCGTCCAGAGGCGGTCGCCAAAATTGCCCAGCCGCCGGTGTTCGGGAGAGATCTCTATGACCTGCTCGGCTCGGCCAAGATTGTGCTGAACGGCGCGATCGACATGTCGGGCAGCGATCGCGGCAATATGCGTTGCTTTGAGGCGATGGGATGTGGCGCGTTGCTGGTGTCGGACGCCGGGCGCTATCCTGGGGGAATGGATTCCGAGACAATCGTGACTTATGCGGGCGGCAGCGACTGCCTTGCCCAGATCGAGACGTCCCTAAACAACTGGACTGAGATCAAGGCCAAGGCCGAACGAGGTCGAGCCGCGGTCCGAGATTTGTATAGTAAACAGCAGCAGTGGGCTCTATTTAGAAGCCTCGTGAGCCGTCTCTAGGAGCAAGCATGCACGTCGGTGGATTTGCCGTGACGCTCATGAGTGATGGCGCAACAGCGGTCGGCCGCGCTGTGACCGATGTTGCGAGGGCAAGGCTGGTGTGATGGCTGCTTCACTCCCAATCCGCGGCTTGGATATCCTGCTGGGGTGGAAAAGCTGGCGATCCGGCACGGTCACGCTCGGGCGGGGAACGTCGGTGGCTTGGCGGCGGCTGCGTCGTGTTCGGGGCAACCGGCTGACGATTGGCGACGAGTCTATCGTTCATGCCAATATCATTTTCGAGGACGGAGGGGCTGACATTCGTATTGGCAGCCGGACCTATATTGGTCTGTCCAATCTGATCTGCTTTCGCAGCGTCTCAATCGGAGATGACGTGCTGGTATCGTGGGGCGCCACCATCGTCGATCACGATTCGCATAGTCTAGAGTGGGATCTGCGACGCAACGACGTACGTGATTGGGCCCGCAACCAGAAGGCCTGGACTCACGTTCCCACCGCACCGGTGGTGGTCGCCGACAAGTCGTGGATCGGATTCAATGTCACTGTTCTGAAGGGAGTGACGATCGGGGAGGGCGCCGTCGTTGCTGCGTGCTCCGTCGTGACGCGCGACGTTCCGCCTTATGCTCTCGTTGCAGGAAACCCGGCGCGCGTCATTCGCATGCTGAATGCTAACGACTCGGCGGAACGACAGGCTCTCGCACGGGAGCTCCGCTCGGATGACCGGTGATCGACAATTCCGAACGTGGGAAGAAGCCGTGCTCTGGCTGCGCAATCAGCCGGATCAGGGCCAGCTCGTGCGTGACGCCTTCTATGACGATCCGCTGGCTGCGGCTGCAGAGCGCTATTTTCGAGGCACCGAATGGCAGGCTGTTGCGGCGTTGCTGTCCGGTCGCTCCGGCTCGGCACTTGACGTCGGCGCCGGTCGCGGCATTGCGAGCTATGCACTGGCCCGGAGCGGATTTGAGGTGACCGCGCTCGAGCCCGATGGCAGCGCGATCGTTGGCGCTGCGGCAATCCGCGATCTCGCGGCGCAGGCGAAGCTGCCGATCCGCGTGGTCGAGGAGTTCTCCGAGCGCCTGCCGTTCGCCGACAGAACGTTCGATGTCGTGTTTGCGCGTGCCGTGCTGCATCACACGCGCGATCTCGAGGGTGCCTGCCGCGAGATGTTTCGTGTGCTCCGCCCCGGCGGCATGCTGATCGCCGCGCGCGAGCACGTGATCAGCAAGGAAAGCGATCTTCAGCAATTCCTCGATCAGCACCCGCTGCATCACCTCTACGGCGGCGAGCATGCCTACCTGCTCGACCGCTATACCGGCGCGCTGAAATCGGCCGGCTTTGCCGTCGAGACGCTGGCGCCGCTCCAAAGCCCCATCAATCTGTTCCCGTATACGGCGCAGACGCTGCGATCCGCGGCGGTCGAGAAGTTGACGCGGAAGATTCCGGTTGCTCCGCTGTGGCGCGCCGCGTTTGCCTCGCAGCGCGTGTTCGCCTCCCTGCTCTCGTTTGCCGAGCGCTTCGACCACCGGCCTGGCCGGCTCTATTCGTTCGTCTGTCACAAGGTCTAGCGATGTCGATGTGGGTTACCGGCGCGAACGGGTTCATCGGCCGCCATCTCGTCCGCGAGCTGGCGGGCAGCGGGCATGCGGTGCATGGTGTCGGTCATGGTGCACTCGATCCGGGCGATGCGCGGGGGCTCGGCTTGCAGACCTGGATCAATGGCGAGGTCGACGCGGCCAACCTGAATGCGCTCGCTGCTGCGCACGGACTGCCGTCGCACGTCTTCCACCTCGCCGGTGGATCGTCCGTCGGATTGTCGATAGAGCGTCCGTTCGAGGATTTTTCGCGGACCGTAGCCAGTACGGCGCGCCTGCTTGAATGGCTTCGAAGCTTTGCGCCCGCGAGCCGGCTGGTGGTGGTGTCGAGCGCGGCGGTCTACGGTGCCGATCACACCGGTCCGATTCCCGAAAGCGCGGCGCTGGCGCCGATGTCGCCCTACGGCCACCACAAGCGGATGATGGAGCAGCTGTGTCACAGCTACGTCCAGAGTTTCGACGTTCGCTGCATGGTCGTGCGATTGTTCTCGGTTTACGGTCCCAACCTTCGCAAGCAGGTGCTCTGGGATATCTGCTCGCGGCTGCGGAGCGAGCAGCGCACGCTTAATCTCGGAGGGACGGGGGCTGAGATCAGGGACTGGACCGACGTTCGCGACGTCGTTCGCTTGCTGGCGCGCGTCGCGGAAGCGCCGTGGCAGAACGATTTTGGCGTGATCAATGGCGGCTCGGGGCGCGGCGTGAGCGTGGCCGAGATTGCCAATGGCCTGATCGGGCATTGGGGGAGCAGCACGGCCCTGCAGTTTTCCGGCGTCGCGCGCCCGGGGGATCCGACGAGTCTGCTGGCCGACAACGGGCGCGTACGCGATATGAATTTCAATTGGCGCATTCCGCTGGAGCGGGGCCTCGCCGACTACGTTGAATGGTTCAGGGGCCAGGCCCGTGCCTGAGGCGGCGCCGGTGCGGATCGCATTCACCAACATTCCACGCCGCCTATGGGCGGGAGGCTACAACTATCAACGCAACCTGTTCGATACGCTCAACAGGTACGCGCCCGGCGCCGTGACGCCCGTGCTGTTTGCTGGAACGGCCGATGATGCCGAGGAGATTGCGGCGCTGGCAGGTATTCCCGCCGTCGAGGTCGTGCGCTCGCCGGTGTTCGATCACGCAGCGACTGGTCTTGCCCGTGCGACGGATCTCGCCCGCGCGATCGCCTTTGGCCTGGACGGACCCGCCGTCGCCGAGTTCAGGATTCGCAAGATCGACCTGGTGTTCGAATCCGCGCGCTTCTTCGGCTGGCGCCTGCCGTTACCGGCGGTCGCCTGGTTTCCGGATTTCCAGCACCGCCTGCTTCCGCATCTTTTCTCCAGGAGCGCCTATTGGCGGCGTGATATCGGCTTTCGGGTCCAGCTTGCGTCCGGCCGCCACATCATGTTGAGCAGTGCCACCGCGCTCGGCGACCTCAAACGATTTTATCCAAGCTTGTCGAACGGTGTCTCCGTGGTCCGGTTCGCGACCGAGCCGCCGGCCGGCCTGCTGACCACGAATCCGTCCGAGGTGATCGCAAGCTACGGCTTGCCGCCGCGCTATTTCTATCTGCCAAACCAGTTCTGGCGTCACAAAAATCATCAACTCGTCGTCGATGCGCTCGGCCTGTTGAAACGCCGGGGGCTGGACGTCGTGGTCGCGGCGTCGGGGAGCGCGCTGGACTTCCGCGAGCCCGATCTTTTCGACACGATGATGCGGGAGGTCGATGCGCGCGGCCTGGAGAAGAATTTTCGGCACCTCGGAATGATTCCGCTGGACCATGTCTACGCGCTCCTGCGCGCATCGGTGGCGCTGATCAATCCGTCGGAGTGCGAGGGGTGGAGCACCACCGTCGAGGAGGCAAAGTCGTTTGGTGTCCCGATGCTGCTGTCTGACCTCGATGTGCATCGCGAACAGACCGAGGGCCGCGCCCGGTATTTCGGTATTCGCGATTCTGCGGCCTTGGCCGATCACATGGCAGAGGCCGCGCAATCAGCGGATCCTGCGACCGTCCGGAGGCTGCTGCCTGACGTCGAGCAGCGCGTGAAGGCGTTCGTTGCGGATTTCGTCCGGCTGACCGCGGACGTGATGCAGAATGCGGGAAAGCGCTAGTCGGTAGCTGCCTGCTGCGCGAAGATGCTTCGCGGCATCACGTACCGGAGCAGGAAGAGAATCGCGGTGCCGTGGGTGAGCATGGCGACCGAGAGAGGGGTGTTGAGCAGCACGTGAGGCAGCGTGCTGCAGGAGATCAATACGAAACGCTGCGGCAGCCTGATGAAGCACGGTTGCGCAGGGCCAGGACGGCGAGTGTGCCTGATGGGCCTTCTGCCCGCGCGCTACCGGCTACCGCTGATGCACTGGTGCCTTGAACGGCGCGTAAGCCGGGACCCGCCTGCTCGCGCCGGCGTGCCTTCCTGGGGAATTTACGGGTTGCTGTCCGCGCGTGAAGGGCGTTGAGCCAATTCCGACAGTTGCCACACTAGCAAACATCAATCGGGAGGTGCGCTAGTTCGATTTTGGAGCATTCATTCGAATCTGCGGAATTGCGCCATTTGCAGATAGTTCCGCGCGCGGAACGAAGATACTGCTTGGACGTTCCTCGAGTGCAGGCGGACACTGAATTCATACTCAATCGGAACCCGCTATTTATCGGTCCAAACAGCAGGCTGCTTTAGTCAGAAGTTCTCCATTACGTCGCCGGTGCAGCACGCGGTGATTTGTTCGGCTGCGATGGTAGCGGGCGTGAGGCTTGCGCTACTCGCCGTGTTCAGCCTTTTCGACTACCTGATAGAGAGGCGGATGTACGCGAATTGTGTAAGAGCTTACCAGCAGTCACCGATCTGCTTAGCCGAAGACCGAGCTTCACGGCTTCCAAAGCGGCCGTAGCCTAGAACTCAGCTGCTCTACATAGCCGTCGATCGCGCTCCGCAACTTTGCGGCGTTGGCGCCGTGAGCGCGACGCTTGAAGACCAGGTAATTGCGCAGCCCGCCGAGTTCGGCGCGGTCTGCTGGTGATGAGGACACCGTGCAGTGCCAGCGGATTGGCGCTGGCGCGGGTGTCCTGCGGCAGGCAGCGGCTTGAACACCAGCTTGGAGCGCGAGCCCGAGGGCTCGATGACCTTCTCGGCGCGCTCGCGGATATTCGCTGGTTGTGGCCTGGCAGATTCGCGTTTTCGGTCGCTTGGCGAGGCCTAGCATGTTGATGACGTCCTGCACCGAGGTCTTGTTGGTCTGCACGGGGCGCACTGGTAACGAATTGGCTCGGCTGAGCAGGCCAAGGTTGACGGTAGCGTAAACGGCACCTTATAGTAGTACAATGATGTCGTGCCGGACCGCTCGAACAGAGCGATGTGGCGCCGGCTGCCGGTGAATTGTCTGTCAGCTGACCCGTCCTTGGCGCTAGCCTCGAGCGGCCTTTCGCAGGCGTGCTACCCGATGAAGCGCTGCCCCCGAGCCCACGAAGATTCGGCAGTCTCATAGCCATTTAACGGCACGATCGGTTCTCGGAGAGGCTGTCAGCGTCATGCGGCTATACGGGAAATGCCAAGAGGGTTGCTCCAGCTGAGATATTGCCTTTAAACCTCTCGCTGAGATGGATTTTCCCGGTTGCCGCCGGTTTGTATAGAAGTTGCCAAGAATGCGTGTTCCCGACTGGAGAGATCAATGAAGGTCGTAATTCTTGCCGGAGGTCTCGGCACCCGTATCGCCGAGGAAACCAGCACCCGTCCGAAGCCGATGGTCGAGATCGGCGGCCGTCCGATCCTCTGGCACATCATGAAGATCTACAGTCATTATGGCTTCAATGACTTCGTGATCTGTCTTGGTTACCGGGGCTACATGATCAAGGAGTACTTCGCGAACTACTTCCTGCACATGTCCGACGTGACATTTCATATGGCCGAAAACCGGATGGAGGTGCATCGCGAAACCGCCGAGCCCTGGCGCGTCACGCTGGTCGACACCGGCGAGGACACCCAGACCGGCGGGCGGCTGAAGCGGGTGCTTCCTTACGTCGCGAACGAGCCCTTCTTTGCGTTGACCTATGGCGACGGCGTTGCCGACATCGACCTCGCCGCCGAGATCGCTTTCCACAAGGCGCATGGGCGGCGCGCCACCGTCTCGGTGGTGCGACCTGCAAAACGCTTCGGCGCGGTTGCGATCGAGGGTGATCGGGTCGTCAATTTCGAGGAGAAGCCGAACGACGACGGCGGCTGGATCAATGGCGGCTTCTTCCTGCTGTCGCCGTCGGTCGGCGAGCTCATCGCAGGCGACAAGACGATCTGGGAGCGCGAGCCGATGGAGCAGCTCGTGAGTGGGGACGATCTCCGCGCCTATGTGCATCCCGGCTTCTGGCACCCGATGGATTCGCTGCGTGATCGCAACTTCCTCGAGGGCGAATGGGCGAACCACCGCGCCAAATGGAGAGTCTGGTGACGGATCCCGCATTCTGGCGCGGCAAGAAGGTTTTTCTGACCGGGCACACCGGTTTCAAGGGGGCATGGGCCTCGCTGTTGCTGCGCCGCCTCGGCGCCAGCGTCTACGGCTACGCGCTCGAGCCGACGCATCCATCCTCGTTGTTCGTGACGGCGCGCATCGCCGACGAGATCAGGCAGCGCATCGCCGACATTCGCGATCTCTCCGCCTTGCGCGCCGCAATGACTGAGGCCGAGCCCGACATCGTCATTCACATGGCGGCGCAAGCGCTGGTGCGCCCGTCTTACGAGGAGCCGGTCGAGACCTTTGCGACCAATGTGATGGGCACGGTGCACGTGCTGGAGGCGGCACGGCAGCTGCGTTCGGTGCGGGTTATCCTGAATGTCACCAGCGACAAGTGCTACGAGAACAACGGGGCGGGCGTCGCCTTCCGTGAGGTCGATCGGCTCGGCGGCGACGATCCCTACAGCAACAGCAAGGCCTGCGCCGAGCTGGTGACGCACTCCTATCGCCACAGCTTCTTCAAGGCTCCGGGTGCGGCGCGCGTCGCGACCGCGCGGGCCGGCAATGTCTTCGGCGGTGGCGACTGGGCGCGCGACCGTCTCGTTCCGGACGCGATGCAGGCGTTCCTTGCGGGCGAGCCGTTGCGGATTCGCAATCCCAACTCGGTGCGGCCCTGGCAGCACGCGCTCGATCCGGTGCTGGGCTATCTGACGCTGGTCGAGCGGCTGGCGGCCGACGGGCGTTTCATCGGCGGCTGGAATTTCGGCCCTGACGCCGCAAGCGAGGTGCCTGTGGGAGCCGTGGTCGAACATCTGATCGCGCAGTGGGGCGAGGGTGCGCGCTGGACCGCCGACGCGGGCCCGCATCCGCACGAGGCCGCCTATCTCAGGCTCGACTGCGCCAAGGCACGGAGTGAGGTCGGCTGGACGCCGCGGCTCGATCTGACGCAGGGGTTGCGGCTCACCGTCGACTGGTACAAGGCGCTGCGCGAGGGCAGAGACCTGCGCAAATTCTCGCTCGACCAGCTCGATCAGGTTGTCGGCGCGTCGTCGAGGACGGTCGCGTGACGTGACGGCTCACGGCGGACGGGGCCGAAGAAAGCGGACCGCCGTGTCTCGACCGATCTCGCGGTGGCGCGAATGCGCAGGAGGTCCTTGCGGGCAACCAAGCCGACGAGATGCCCGGTCGCGCGCTCGACGATCGGCACCCGCCCGACGTCGGCCAGAACCATCCGATCGGCAACATGCGAGACGGGCTCGTCCGGATAGCCGAGCGTGAGCGAGCGGTCTGATGCGCAGTCGAACAGGGTGGCGCGACCATCGGCGCTTTCCGCGCGCCACCGCAGCACGTCCGAGCGGCCGACGAGACCGGAGACCCCTCCGCCGGCGTCGATCAGCGGATAGGACTTGTGACGTCGTTCCCCGTGGGAGAAAAACGATACCGCTTCGCCGACGGTCATGGTTGCGGGCAGGGTATCGACATCCTTCACCATCACTTCGCTCACGCGAAGCAGGTCGAAGGGGTCGATGCCGTATTCGCGCACGACGTGCTGGCCGCGCCGCGCGATCTTTTCGGTGAGGATCGAGCGCTTGAGCAGTAACACGGTGAGCGCATAAGCAGCGGTCGTGGCAATCAGAAGCGGTCCCATCATCGCAAATTCCCCGGTCAGCTCGACGGCGAACAGGATCGCGGTCAGCGGCGAGCGCATGGTGCCGCCCATCATTGCGGCCATGCCGATGAGTGCCCACGCACCATGCGGGCCCGGCAGCAGCTGTCCTTCGAGCCAGCCGGCGCAGCCGCCGAAAATGAGAAGCGGCGCGAGGACGCCGCCGGAGGTGCCCGATGCCAGGGCAACGATCCAGATCGCAGACTTCACGAGCAGGATCAGGACCGTGGCCGATACCGCAATGTTGTCGTTGAGCAGGTCGCCGATGATATCGTAACCGACACCGAGCGCGCGTGGCTCGATCAGGCCGCCGGCACCGACGAGCAATCCGC
Source organism: Bradyrhizobium sp. LA6.1 (assembly GCF_040547805.1). Classification (NCBI taxonomy): domain Bacteria; kingdom Pseudomonadati; phylum Pseudomonadota; class Alphaproteobacteria; order Hyphomicrobiales; family Nitrobacteraceae; genus Bradyrhizobium; species Bradyrhizobium sp. LA6.1. Next base: position 37,976 of record NZ_JBEPQK010000002.1, read on the forward strand.
CGATCGCCGGCCACCACATCCAGTGAATTGGGAGATGGCCGAAGATGTCCTCGGCCTTGTACAGGAGGGTGGTCAGCAATCCCGATTGCAAGCCTGCCGCGATGCCAATGCCGACGCAGGCAAGCGGTCCCCACCACGGCAAATCGAGCTGGCCGGCGAACGGGAACAGCGCGCCGCTGCCGATCAGCCACGGTCGCAGTGCCGACGAGACCACGCAGGCGGCGATCACGGGAATCAGGCTGCGCGGCTTCAGCTCGAACAGGAGAAGTTCGACGGCAAGCAGGACGGCGGCGACCGGGGTTCCGAAGATCGCCGTCATACCCGCGGTCGCACCGGCGACCAGCAGCGCCTTGCGCTCGGCGGCGGTGAGGTGGAAGCATTGCGCGAAGAGAGAGCCGACGGCGCCGCCGGTCATGATGATCGGGCCCTCGGCGCCGAACGGGCCGCCGGTACCGATCGAGATCGCCGACGACAGCGGTTTGAGGACGGCGACCTTCGGCTGGAGACGGCTGCCGCCGATGAGGATGGCCTCGATCGCCTCGGGAATGCCGTGGCCGCGAATCCTCTCTGAGCCAAAGCGCGCCATCAAGCCGATGACGAGGCCGCCGAGGGCCGGGGCCGCCACCATCCAGACGCCGGGCTTCAAGCCCGACAGCGAGAGCGTCTGCGCGCTCAGCGTATGCAGCCATACCGCATTGGTGACGAGCGCGATGGCATGCAGCAACAGCCACGCCGTCGCCGCGCCGCCGGCGAAGACGGCCATGGCGACCAGCATCAGAACACGCCGGTCTGTCGTGAAGTCGCCGAGGCGCGGCGGGGAATTGGCGGGGATGGAGCGTGGCATCTTGGTCCGATCGGAGAATAACGCAATTGTAATGATGACGGAGCCGGCCGCTCAGGCCGGACGGCGGCGAAAATATATCGTAAAGCGATATAAATCAACGGATCAATTCCTGGCGGAGGTAGGCTTGAAAGTCAGGTGACGGACCGTCTAGCGCGGCAGCTCCAGAATCTCGGAGATGCGCGCCTGCGAGGAGATCGCGTGATTCAGGCGCGCGCCCGACGCAGACCGCGAGATACGATTTGAGCAGGACGATGAGGCGAGGATGGCGCGCTCGATATCGGACGCAAGACCGGTCGGCCGGACCCCGGCGTTTGCACCTTCACCGACGCATTGAACCAGCCTTGCTGCTCCCATCAGCGCCGGCTTTTCCGACCGTGACAGGCACTCTTCTTCCGAAGAGCGGCGGATGCAGCTCGGCCATCGCTGTCAGAGCCCCACAAAGGCCAGCCGCGAACAGGTATATTCTCATGACTTCCCTACGCCGAAACCGAGATCTGGCTTCCACCCATGGTCCGTATAATTACGGAATCCGATACATGGCAGGTATTATGACCGAGGTGGCGCCGCGACCGCTAAAATTAAACCGAACGTATACCTCTGAAGCTAGAATGAGCATTCTGCGCCTTACGTCGAGCGTGCCTAGCTGCTCTGGAGAGTCCAATGGCCAACGCAGTCACGATCAGCAAGTCCAATAACAGCGATATCGACGGTATGCTGTCAGGCTACAAATGGTCGGGCACCATCACCTACAGCTTTCCCGACGCGCCTGGCGACTACGCGAATCCATACACGGGCGGCAACAGCGAGCCGACGACCTCAGGCTTTGCTTCAGCGCCCAGCCAGATGCAGGCCGCGATCAACTACGCGATCGGGTTGATCCTTGGCTACACCAACGCCAGCATCCAGTACGCAGGCACCAACGGCGCCGACGTCATGATCGCGCAATCGCCCTCGGCCAATCCGACCTCCTATGCCTATTACCCCGGCAACTATGCATCCGGCGGCGATGTGTGGTTTGGAACACAGTATAACTACTCGCTGGCCCAGCTCGGCAACTACTATTTCACGACCGCGCTGCACGAACTCGGTCATGCACTTGGCCTCAAGCACAGTCAGGAAACTGGCGGCGTCGCTAACGTCGCAGTTCCCACGGCCCACGACGACAGCGAATATACCGTCATGAGCTATCGCAGCTATGTCGGTGCTTCGACCACGAGCGGGTATACCAACGAGGCGTATGGATATCCGCAGACCTACATGGCCAACGATATCCTCGCGCTACAAACGATGTACGGCGCGAACTACACGACCCAGAGCGGCAGCACGGTCTACAGCTGGAACCCGGCGACGGGGCAGGAGTTCATCAACGGCGTCGGACAGCTCGCGCCGGGCGGTGGCGTCGGAGGCTCGGCCAACCGTATCTACGAGACGGTGTGGGACGGCGGCGGCGTCGATACCTACGATCTGTCAAACTACACGACGAACCTGGGCATCAATCTCAATCCCGGCGCGTCGTCACTGTTCTCGTCGGTGCAACTGGCCAATCTCGGCAACGGCCATTCCGCTTCGGGCAATGTCTACAACGCCTATCTCTACAACAACGACGCGCGATCCTACATCGACAACGCCACCGGCGGGGCCGGCAACGACACGATCATCGGGAACGTCATCGCCAACGCACTGAACGGCGGCTCCGGCAACGATACGATCACTGGCGGTGGCGGCAACGACACCATTATTGGTGGCGCCGGTACCGATACGGCGGTGTATTCGGGCAATAGGGCGAACTATTCTATTTCGTTCAATGCGAGCACGCAGACGTTCACCGTCACGGATTTGCGTGGTGCCTCGCCCGATGGCGTGGATACCGACACGGGCATTGAATACCTTCAGTTTGCAGATGGCACGGTCGCCAGCTCGTCGTTGATCCCTGTCACGATAGAAGCAATGGGCACGACTGCGCTTGTCCAGTCGGGCGGCCTCTACAATCTTAACCCGGTTGGCGCCGGCACAGGGCCGACGCTGAAATATCAGGGCACGGCTTATGTAGCCGGGCAGTTTGGTAGCTGGACTCCGATCGGAGTTGAGCAGATCGGCTCCGGCTATCAGGTGGCCTGGAAGGTGATTGGCGTCGATAACTATTCAGTGTGGAGCACCGATAGCAACGGCAACTACATCTCCAACGTGATCGGTGGCGTCTCCGGCTCAAGTGCTTCGTTGGCGTCATTCGAAAGCGCTTTTCACCAAGACCTGAATGGGGACGGTATCATTGGTTCACCATCGAGAACGGTGATTGAGTCCTTCGGATCAACAGAGCTGGTCAAGGTGGGTTCTAATTTCTATTTTGGCGAGGTCGGCAGCGGCAGCGTAGGCCCGGAGTTGACATACAACGGTTCGCCATTCGTGGACGGCCAGGCGGGCGGATGGACCCCGATCGGCGTCGAGCAGACCGGCTCCGGCTATCAGGTCGCCTGGAAAGTGGGCGGCGTTGACAACTATTCGGTGTGGAGCACCGACAGCAATGGCAATTACATTTCTAACCTGATCGGCGGCGTGTCGGGCTCAAGCGCCTCGTTGGTGTCATTCGAGAGCGGTTTTCATCAGGACTTGAACGGAGACGGAGTAATTGGAGCGTCGACGGCACTGACAGCGGTGATCGAATCTTTCGGTTCGACCAAGCTGGTCCAGGTCGGCAGTAATTTCTATCTCGACAACATTAGTAGCGGCGCGGGCCCAGAACTGAAATACAACAGTTCTCCATTTGTGGCGGGCCAGGCGGGCGGTTGGAGTCCTATCGGCGTCGAGCAGATCGGCTCCGGATATCAGGTAGCGTGGAAAGTGGACAGCGCCGATAACTACTCGGTATGGAGCACCGACAGCAATGGCAACTACATTTCCAACTTGATCGGTGGTGTGTCAGGGACAAACGCTTCGTTGGTGTCCTTCGAGAGCAGTTTTCATCAGGACTTGAACGGAGACGGGGTCATTGGTGCGTCGCCAGCACCGACGGCGGGGATCGAAGCTTTCGGCTCGAACAAGCTGGCCTCCGCTAAGTTCTATTTCGGCAACCTTGGAAATGACGGCGCTGGCCCTGAACTGAAGCAGGGTGGTTTGCCATTCGCGGACGGTCAGGCCGGCAACCTGATCGGTGGGGTGCTGGGCTCAAGCGCTTCGTTGGCCGCTTTAGAGAGCAATTTCCATCAAGACCTGAACGGGGACGGTGTTATTGGAGCTCTCCACGAGGCAGTCGTGAATGGGGAGCACCATTCGGGGTTCTTTTTCTAGTTGACCGGCGTTCGCGTCCTGCGTTCGTGAACCGGAACGTCTTGGCGTGGTCTCCCTGGGAAACGACAAAATCGCGGCAGCAGGGGGACTTGTGTCACGCGATCGCCATTCACCTTGCCGTCGATAGTGCGGTGTCCATCTTCTGGATCGCTTGAGCAGCAAGGATTGCGCCATTCGTTGTCAGATGACCGTAGTCCCAGGTGACCAGATCGCTGGTTGAGCCTGGAATTTTGGTGAGGCAACCTTCATTGTTGCAAAACAGCTTGATCAGGGAAATGTACCGCGTCCCATTCTCTCTGGCGACGCGTTCAATTCCGTTCTCGATGGCAAGTGTCTTGCTGAGGTCAATTTGCAAGCGGCCTGGCAACATATCCGATCTGTACTGCAGCCAAGATTGCAGCAGGCGCGAGGGAAGGCTCGGATCGAATCTCGGAGCAGGCCCAAGGACAAATATTTCGGCTACGCCGGCTGCCCTTATCTTCGCGATCGTGTCCTCAAGCATGGCTGCATACGCTGAGCCGGTCTTCCAATCGTTCGGATAATTCTGCCAGGCACCAAATAAGATGACAGTCTGGGCAGGATGTTTCCGAATTAGCTCGAAGACCGCCGCATTGCCGTCGCGACATCCCGACGACGCGGGCTCGCCAAGTCCGAGCAGGGGGGCGCAGCCATTTCTCGTGAGCTGCGAAATGCGCTCCGAACCGAAAACCTCCCGAAGACCAGGCGAAAGCCGCGCAGCATGCGAGTCTCCCCAGATCACGATCGCGTCGTTTCGATTTGTCTTTAGGCATACCGGCAGCAGCTTGGAAGTATCCTCCTCATTTCCGAGCCAGCACCCTGGATTGTAGGCATCCGTCTTGAAATCATAGCGTTCGTAGGCGAGAGCGGCTTGCAATGCGTCGGGTAGCCGGCTGGGGATTCCATGCGCAAATGCAATTGAAAAGCCGGCCAGTCCGACAACGGCAAGCGACGCGACAGCGCCCCGCGCGAGAGGCGAAAGTCGAAGATGCTTCTTGAGCGGCACTTCGACCGCCAGGTAAGTCAGGATTGCTAGACAGATGCTCGCAACCAAACACGCCGATGCCTGCCATGGCGCGAGTGTAGTGCCATTCTTGATGTAGGCGAAAACCAGGATTGGCCAATGCCATAAATAGAGCGGGTAGCTGATCCTGCCCAGGAAAACCATCAAGCCGCTACCCAGCGTCCGCGTCGCAAGTCTCGATGTTGCGCCGTAACGGATCGCAAGCATCGACCCGGCAACGATCGCCAACGCGAACTTGTTCGGCCAAGCCGCCTGGCCGATGCCAAGGAAGGCGACGAGCGCGATCATCGACACTCCAACGATGACAAAGATTGTAGAGTTGGCAGACTTGGCGCTTCCCGTTCTCATCACCGCCAACAAACCGCCCGCCGACAATTCCCAAGCCCGCGCAAGCGGCGAGTAGAAAGCTGCAGAGGTGTGGCCGAAATGGCTGAGACTCCAGCAGTGCAGAAGTGACAGCAGAGTAATGGCGAGAAGCATCCATTCCATTCGGAGACGGAATCTCACGCCGATCAGCATCAATACCGGCCAGACCAGATAGAACTGTTCTTCGACCCCGAGCGACCAGAGATGCAGGAGCGGCTTTGTCGATGCGGCAAGATCGAAATAGCCCGTTTCGGTCCAGAACAGCAAGTTGGGTAGGAATAAGGCTGCAGCGGCCACTTGTTTCCCCAGCGCTTCGAAAAGGCTGGGCGTCAAAAAGACCCAGCCGAAGCTCAGCGCGGTCGTGGTTACTAACAGCAATGCCGGAAACAGACGACGCGCCCTGCGCGCGTAAAAGCCCGCAAATGAAAAGTCATTTGCCAGAATGATGCCCGTGATCAAGAATCCAGAAATGACAAAGAAGATGTCAACTCCGACAAAACCGGCGGGGACAACTTCCGGAAAGGCATGAAAACCAAGGACCAGGAATACGGCGACCGCGCGTAACCCATCGATGTCGGGACGGTATATCGTCATAATCTCAACGCTGCTGCTGCCGATTCTTATAGCCCTAACATGCGTGGCGACGATAGGGACACGAAGAAGCGTGGCCAGCACTTGACTACCGGTCCTGTCGCGAGAAGCACTGGTTTCACTGGGCGGCGGTGGATATCAAATGGCACGTTTGCAATGTCGCGGACTTCACTTATAAGGCGACTTGCTTCCCCCCAATTTGGAACTATCCATGGCGCGTACAATCAAAGATTGCGAGGTGTGCGGCGGGTCCGAACTCAAGGATGTTCTGGATCTTGGACGCCATCCGCTGTGCGACGATCTCGTGCCGGTCGGGAATCCGGCGATTCCTGAAACATATCCGATAGATATCGTCTTCTGTCCGACCTGTAAGACGGCTCACCAGGCGTATCAGGTTCCGAAACGGACGTTGTTTCCGAGTACGTACCACTACAGAGCACGGCACACCGCAGATGTGCTGAACGGAATGCGTCAGCTGGTGGAGCGATGCGAAAAGCAGGTCGGTTCACTTAAAGGTCTGTTGGTGCTCGACGTGGGGTGCAACGACGGCAGCCTGTTGTCGATCTTCAGGGAACGAGGCGCGAGAACCGTTGGCGTCGAGCCGACCGGCGCCGCCACAGACGCGAAACAGGCCGGCCACACGGTTTATCAGGACTACTTCGCGCCTTCGCTGGCTGAAAAGATTGCGGCAAGCGGTGGTCTGCCGGACATCATCACGTTCACCAATGTTTTCGCGCATATCGAGGATCTGCGCAGCGTTCTCTCGGCCGTCGGCGCGCTAATGGGGCCGAGCACGCTGCTGGTCATCGAGAACCACTATCTCGGCTCCGTGCTCGATCGATATCAATTCGATACCTTCTATCACGAGCATCCGCGCACCTATGGTTTGACGTCCTTCCGGTACATCGCCAAATCGCTTCAGGCTCGGATCGAGGCACTGGAGTTCCCGGCACGCTATGGCGGCAACATCCGCGTCATGATGCGGCGAGGCGACGGTGAGGAGCAGGCTGCTCCCGAACTCGCCAAGGTGGGGGCCGCGGAAGGCGGCTTCGAGCAGCGCCTGCTCGACATGGCGAAGCGGATACCTGCGTGGCAGAAGAGCAAGCGCGCCGAAATCGAAGCGGCCGTTTCTCGCCATGGTCCACTCGTCGGCAAGGCCTTTCCGGGCCGCGCGGCTATCCTGGTGAAGCTGCTCGATCTCGATCAGGCCACCCTGCAAGCGGTCTACGAGAAGCCAGGCTCGATGAAGATCGGAAACTACATCCCGGGCACCCGCGTCCCGATTCTTTCCGACAACGACTTCGACAAGCGCCCGAACCGGGATGTGCCGCTTCTCAATCTGGCCTGGCACATCTCCGGTGAAATTCACGGGTACATGCGCAAGCAGGGATATGACGGCCAGATCATCGACCTATTTTCGCCAGAGGAGTTTGAGCGGGCCTAGTGCTGCGCGCGACGGGAATGGCTTTGATGGCTGAGACGACGTCAGGGGTGAATGCCGAATCCGCAAATGGGGGACCTGACTCCTTGAGCAGGCCCCTCATTTCGATCATCGTTCCCGTGTTCAATGAAGAAGACAACGTCGATCGGACATATTCGGAGTTGAAGCGGGTTACGGCGGAGCTGAAGGACTATCAGTTCGAAATTCTGTTCACCGACAATCACTCCACCGACTCCACCTTCGGGAAGCTCTCCAGCATTGCCGCCCACGATCCGAGCGTGCGGATCGCCCGCTTTGCAAGGAATTTCGGTTTTCAGCAGTCCGTTCTGACCGGCTATCGGCTGGCGCGCGGAGCGGCCGCGATCCAGATCGACGCGGATCTTCAGGACCCGCCGTCGATGTTCGGTCCCTTTCTGCAAAAATGGCGCGAAGGCTTTGACGTCGTGGTCGGGGTACGCAGGAGCCGGAAAGAGACTTTGCTCCTGCGGCGCGCGAGGCGGGCCTATTACCGCTTCATGCGGCGGATTGGCGGGCCTCATCTCATTCCGGATGGTGGCGATTTCCGCCTGATTGACCGGTCCGTGATCGAGCGGCTCCGTCCGATTCACGAGCCGCATATGTATCTGCGCGGTCTCATTTCCTCGCTCGCCAGGCGCCAGACCGGCATTCCCTTCGATCGCGCTGCGCGGTTGCACAACGAGAGCAAGTTTCGATTTGGAAGCCTGGTGCGTCTGGCCATGGACGGCATCATCGCGCACTCGAGCCTGCCTCTGCGGGTATCGTTCTATATGGGCTTGGTGATCGCGCTGGCCGCTGTCCTGCTCGCGACTTTCTATCTCGTCGTCAGGTTGTTCTCTCACCAGATCGTTCCGCCGGGATTCACGACCACGCAGATCCTCATCCTGTTCGGGATTGGGTTGAACAGCCTTTTCCTCGGCGTGCTGGGTATCTATGTCGGGCGAATTTACGATCAGGTCCGGTTGCGGCCGCCGACGATCATTTCCGACCTGATCAATTTCGACGAGCAGATCGACAGCGTCGAACGGAATTTGCTCCGATGAACGGCACCGGCACCACGTCCGGCTTATTCGCACTGATGACGTCATCCTCCATGCGCCTGATCATGCGCTTTGGCGTGTCCGGCGTGACGACCACGCTCGCGTATTTCGTGCTTACGAACGCGTTCGTGCTTTCGCGCATGATGACGCCGGTCCTCTCGTCGGTGTGCGCGTACGTCATCTCGGTCGCCATCTCGTACCTGATGCAGAGCTGCTTCACCTTCCGGGTCGATGGCCATTCCTTCGACCAGGTTGCTCGCTTCGTGGTTATGTCCCTGGCCGGGCTTTTGGTTTCCTGGTGCGTGATGGCGCTTAGCGTCGACCTGCTGCATTGGCCCTATCTGACCGGTGCAATTGGCGTTTGCATGATCATACCCGTGCTGAATTTCTTCCTGCTGCGCGGCTGGGTGTTTGCCGTCCGCGGCAGGCGCGAGCAGACTGTTGCAACGGGAGAGTCGGAATGACCGAACAGAAGACCTCTCAGGTGACGCAGGCACAGGTCGCGACGGATTTTGACAACGTCGCCGGCGACTACGAGGACAAGATCAATTCGGCGCTTGCCTTTGCCGGGCGTGAGCACTCGTTCTACATCGACATCAAGCGCGAGCACATCTTGCGGCTCGGCAGAGAGCATTTTCCTGATCTGACAGAGCTGGATGTTCTGGACCTCGGCTGCGGGCTCGGCGCGTATCATCCCGGCCTCGAAGGAAAGTTCCGCGAACTGCACGGCATCGACGTATCGGCGCAGAGCGTCGAGCTTGCAGCGGCGCGGCATCCTTTCGTGCACTATTCGACGTTTGACGGAGCCCGACTGCCTTATCGCGACGGGCAATTCTCCATCGTGTTCACCGTATGCGTCATGCATCATGTGCCGCCGCCGCAATGGACGGGGTTCGTCGCGGAGATATTTCGCGTGACAAAGGCCGGCGGGCTGGTGCTCGTATTCGAGCACAATCCCTATAACCCGGCGACACAGTACATTGTGAAGACCTGCGACATCGACAAGGACGCGGTGTTGTTGCGGCCCGGGAAGCTGCGGCGAATGTTTGCGGACGCCGGCTTTGCCAAGGTCGAAACGAAAACGATCATTTCGGTGCCGCCCGCCGGCCAATTCCTCAGCCGCCTCGACTCGTTTTTGGGGCATCTTCCGTTCGGCGCCCAATACTACCTCAGCGGCGTGAAACCGCCGGCCTGAAGCGGGAGGGACGCATCTGACCACGATTGCTCTGCAACTGGCTGACTTCTGGCGCGCGGCGGCCTTGCCCATTCCGCTTGTGGTCGTTGGCGGCGGTCGCTGGGGCCGGACCTGGCTTTCGGTCGTCGTCGCCGCGCGCGGTTCTGCGGAAGGTGTCGTTCTGGCTGCCCGCAGCCAGCCCGATGAAGTGCGGACATGGGCCGCCGCGCGCTCCGAGCTCGCAGGCCTGACGGTGGTGGCGACGGTTGCCGAGGCCATGCTTGCCGATCGGCAACCGCAAGCGGCGATCATATCGAGCCGGCCACGCGATCACATACGCGACGGGATTGACGCGCTCGAACATGGTCTGCACGTTCTTGTCGAAAAGCCGGTCGGCGTCGATCCGGAAAGCGGACGGGCGCTGGTGGCAGCAGCTCAGCACAGGAAGCGTATTCTCGCGGTGGGCACGGAATTCGCCTACCTTCCGGCCTTTCATCAATTGTCTGAGGAATTCGCCGGCGCCGACGGCGCAGATATGACGCTGATATGGGAAGACGTCGAAAACGAAGTGCGACATGGCGCGACGAAGGCCCGGCACGAGGAGACGGGGTTGCTGTACGACTTGATGCCTCATGCCCTTTCGATCTTCCGGGTCTTTGCCCCGAAGGCCGGCCTTCGGATTGGCGCAGCGCAGGAAAGTCCGGATGGCTGTCGGGGACATATCGAATTCCGCGACGACCAGGGAGGGCGCCACGAATTTCGCTGTGACACCAGAGCGACAGCGCGTCGACGGCTGCTGGAGATCCGGACCAAATCCGGTCACGCGTCGGTCGACTTTAGCGGCGCCCATGGGCTGATGACGATCAACGGCCAGCCGCACGCGCTTGATCCGCGTATGTCGGTGATGGCCAGCACTTTGCGACTGGAGCTTGGAGCGTTCCTGTCTCAGGTGACGGGGGCGACGGACGCAGCGTTACCGGGGTGGGACGTCTCGGGCTTGCTTGCGGTGCAGGAGGACCTGAAACGGGCGCTCGCGGCCGGCAGCTGACCGGTTCTTCGCCCCACGGCTTGCGATTTATGGATGCGAATGTGCTAAGTTCGGTGAAAGGGCCCATGCACGAGGCAATCACTGCAGAAGGGGCGAACTGAGCGATCGTCCGCATTCGCCTCCGACGTTCTTGCCTTCAATTGGAAGTCGACGTGACAAAGAACCGTCCATTGCCTTGCGCTTTGTCGCGAGCTGACTTGTTGGCAGCCGGCCTGGTCGCGACCTTCGTCGGACTCCTGGGGCTTTGGCCGCACCTGCAATTCGCCAGCGAGATTGGCGAGTTTCGGTACTTTCACGGTGCCTATGATGAGGACACCTACGTTCTGAGCTGGTTGCTGGGAACGTTGAGGTCGACGCGCGCGCTGTCCGGCTTTGCGCTCAGCGCCATTTATCGCATCTGCGGATCCTCGCTGGACGCGACGCTGGCTGCATCGGATTTTGTGTTTCCGTTCCTGGCGAGCTGCGCCGCCTATTTCGCCGTCAGTCAGGTCGTGTCGAGCCGCTCCGCGAGGGTGCCGGCGGCACTGCTGCTCGTTTTTGCGAATGACATGTTTTCGCTGGGCAATCTGATTCTCTGGACGTCGGGCCAGTTCAATATCTCGCGGTTTTCCCAGATCGTGGGGTTGGTGCACCCCAGGCTTGTCCCGTCCTATGAGACGAGCTTTCTCGCAATCCTCAGGACGCCGGAGCCGCAGGTCAGCTTTGTGCTCATGTTCCTGAGCCTCGGGCTTCTCGCGCGTTTCGCCGTCGTCACCGGACTCCGAGAACGGGCAGCTCTTGTGGCCGCGGTCATAACCTTGTCGCTGCTTCCGATCGGGTACACGTTCGTGACGCTGCCGGTGGCGACTATCGCCGCCGGATTCCTGCTAGTGCAGGGATATTTCAGGCAGATCTCGGCCATCCCGATTGCAGCCGGTTTGCTCGGAGCGGCACTGGTGTCGCTCAGTGCGGTCTATTGGGATCACAATGGCGGTCAGACAACGTCGGGCATGCTCGCCGGCCTTACCTACCCGACGCGTTTGCCGATCATAACGCCTGCGGTTATAGGCAGCCTCGTCTTCAGCGCCGCCTTTGGCTTCTGGATGATCTTGCGAGGATGCAGGGAGCCGCTGGCTTTTCTGACCTTGGGTTGTCTGGCCATCCCCCTGGTGTTGAGCAATCAGCAGATCGTAACCGGCGTGATGTTCAGCGCTCGGGATTGGGAGCGCACGGTCAGCTATCCGGTACTCCTGTTCGGCGTTGTCGCTGCCCTTTCCGTCATCGCGCCGTCTTACACCAGGCGGCTGTCGCTTCCTGCACCGGTGCTGTGGATATGTTCGGCTCTCATTGTTCTCGTCGTCGTGCGGGCGGAGCGGACCGCGTTCTCGACCTGGCGGGCCTACAACATGGAGTCCATCGCCATCGTCCGGGCGTTGCAGGCTGTCGACACCGATACGGCGAGCCGGGCGAGCCTGGTATTGGATGACGCGGGTATTGCGCCGATGCTGCAGGTCAGAACGAACAATCGCTACGATGTCGTTCTGACTTTCTACCGGGTTGCCATGAACTTCATTCCGAACATGGAGCCGGAGGCCAGGAGCGCCGATCCCAGCCACTACGAGAATGAGCTGTTCGAGCACTGGTTCCGGACGGACGTGAATCCCGAGACGGCAGAGCAGTTGCTGAGCGCAGAGATCCAGCAGCGGGCCGGACCAAATCTCAGCTACCTGTTCAGCTTTCGCGATGCATGGTATCCGGCGAGCGACAATCGTAGGGTGCGTCAGGCAGAGCTCGCGCAAAGTGTCGGTCCGATCATCGAACGCTATCGGGGGTATCTCTCGTCACCTGCACGATGCAAGGTCTTCGAACGTCCTGCACTGCGGGTACGAACGCGACCACCGCGCGAGATCGTGCCCGGGCCGAGAATCGATAATCAGTATATTGCGGAAGGCAGCGCCGGAGGCGCGATCGCCTACGTCTATCGTCAAAGCAGCCGCGAGCCGCAGTGCGGCGCCAGTCATCAATAGTGTATCTTGAAAGGGGGCTGAACCGTTGCGCGAGCTCATTGCACGACTGGACCGCCGGCCGATCCCGGTCACGCTGCTCCTGGCGGCTCTGATGCTGTTTTTCGTTCCGGCCTTCCTTCTTTCCCTGAACAAGGCTGGCAAGCTCGAGCATTCCTGGTCCTCTGCCGCCATATGGGTGAAAAGCGCCGATTGTGCGCGAACAACGAAGGCCATCCTGGCCATCTGTCAGGGGGAACGTCTCTTGCCTATCGCGGACCTCTCGGCGGGGGATGATCCGGGACCGCCTCTGGTTCTGGATCTCTATGCTGCCCTCAGCGGTACGGTCGTAACCGAAAACGACGTCTCGAGAGTGAATACGATCCTGAACTATGTCGGACTTGTAAGTCTGGCGGGTCTGCTTTTTCGTCTGCGGTTGCCGTTTCTGTCGTTTCTCGTCCTGACCGTCGGGGCCGTGATCGCCAACAAGCATCATTCGCTTGGGCCACATCCAGGCCACCTGGGTGTCGCCTGTCTGGTGGCATTGCTGCCGTTGGCGATTCTCGGAATTCCATCCACCGGCCCATCGCGCACCAGCTGGTGGCTATGGATGTTCGCCGGTCTGCTTGGTCTGGCTGTCGGAATGGTTTTCCGCGAGGCGATCGGGCTTATGGGGGTTGTGGCCGCTCTTCTCGCCCTTGGCGTCAGTTATTTTTGTTCGCTCATGAAGATGCGGCATGTGGGGCTGGCCCATCTCGTCGTTGTCGTCACAACCGTTCTGACGATCTTGACGCCGTACTCCATCCTTCGCGCTCGCGATGCCGTCTTCGATATCGCGCCGTCCACCCGGATGGAGCAGCACGGGGCGTGGCACAATCTGTATATCGGTCTGGGTGTCGTCGAGAACCCGTTCGGAATCGTGTGGAACGATGACGACGGTGTCCGGGCCGTCAAGGAGGTCAGCCCCGGCACGCTGTATCTGTCGGCTGAATATTATTCGATACTGAAGCGGAAGTATTTCGAGATTGTCCTTCACCATCCGATCGAAGTGATCACGATCTATCTGAAGAAGGTGATGAAGGCGCTCACCACCTACAATATGATCTACCTTCTCATCGTCGTTTCTGGCGTTTTCGCCTGGGCGCGGCTTTCACTTGTGCGCTACTCTGCAGGCTGGTCTTCCTACGATGCGGTATTCAGCGTGAGTGCCGTGTTTGTTGCCACTTTTCTCGGGCAGGCGGCTCTTTTTCATTACACCGAACTATATCTTTTTCCGGTGAAGATTTTTCTTGTCTTGCTGTTTGGCGTCATGGTTGAGATTCTTCTCACCCTGGCAAGAGCCGGCAGGTTCGAGCCGGCCAGCCGGCGGGCCTAGACTGCTACGAAGGTTCGTCCCGCTTCAACGATTTCGCCATGGCGAATCGAGCTTGGGCGCGACCGGGCCTCAAGGTTCGGCAGGACCGCCGAACAGCGTTCGCGGGGTCAAGTACCAGAGCAGGAACAGAAGCCAGAGGCCGTGGGTCAGTATCAGCGTCGAGAATGGGACGTTTGTGATGACCTGTGGCACGATGGCCGCGGATATGAGGATGAAGCGTTCCGACAGGCCTGCCGATAGCCGGTTGCCGAAACCAATGACCAGCCCGCAGGCGAATGTCACCAGGGGAGCTGCCCAAAGGCCGACGGATGCGATGCCCTCCGTGGCGAACAAGGAAGCATTGAGGAAACCCAGCGGGTAGGTGCTGTTCATCTCGACGGAGATTTGCTGTTTCAGTGCACAGCTAACGAAGGGCTTCAGGAGCCAGATCTGACAAAAATGGGTCAGGTCGTGCTGGGCGAAGTACTCGTTGTAGACATCCATTGCTACCGACGGAACGCTCAGCATTCTGGCATTGACGATGCCGAAATAGCGCCTCATCGGCTCGCCGATTGTGATGATGAGAAGCACGCCGGCGAGAACCGGCAGAAACAGGGACAGGATCGTTGCGATCCGTCCGAGGAATATCGAAAGCAGCGTCATGCAAAGCAGCCAAGCCGGCGTGAACAGCGCGATCTTGGTGAACGTGCTCGGATAAAATGAGATCGCGATGGCGAGCATCGCCGCTGCCATCCAGTATCGATGCCGCAGGGCGAAGCACGCATAGGCGAACGGGATCAGTACGGTCATGGTCGATGCGATGGCGTAGTTCAGCGCAGTCGGAAACTGCAGCTCGGCGCGATATTGGTAGATGTCGTTGATCGCGACGACGCGGAAGCCGTATGTGGCCGCTGCTATCGACGTTGCGAGACAGAACGCGACGATGACGTAGAGGATGCGTTCGAAGCTTCGCTCCGAGATCTCGAAAGGGCGGCCGATCCGGGGGGTGATGAGAAGGGCAGGCAGCAGGAAGGTCAGGCAAGACAAGCCCGCGGAGATACCTGCGGCGACATGGTCGTACTGAAGCTTCGAGAACGAGTTCAGCCAGAGAAAGCCGGCCACCATGGTGAACAGGTAGAATCCGCAGAGATAACCGAAGCTGAAGCGGGTAAAAACGAAGAGCGGAGCAATGAGGCAGAAGATCGCTGTCGCCGCTATCGCGTTTGTAAGTCCCGCCGGGTCGTACATCACATATTCCGATCGATAGAACGGAAATGATATGCGAAGTGAGGCGGCGCAGATTACGATATGAAGACAGATCAGAAGCCCGAGCAGTAGCGGACGCTTTTGGTCTCGATCGAACAGGCCGGCAAGCCCGCGATGCACTGAATTGACGGACTCGGCCATTACTCCCGATCTCACTTCAACAACCCCAGAGCAACGTATCCTGACAGCTAGGGAAGTTCAACGCGTGCGGCGGTTGAGGTGGTTTGCTGAAGACCTCGTCAACAGCCGCGCAAAGTTACCGGGCTCCGTCGGGATCACGGTCAGGATCTGCCGAACAGCACGGCCTGGTGCACTGGCATCGACGTGCGTCACGATATCCAGGCAATGGCGGGGCAGCTCAATTGCCTGGCGTCCGGCTGTTCGCACGATGGCTTGATGTGTCGTTTCGCCAGTACCAGCGATGGCGCGAGACAGTGCGTCTCGGCGACCAAGGGGGACGGTAAGCACGTGGACCGTATTCGCGGGGCTTTAGCGGGGGGGCGGGGTCTTCGGAGTCCCGGTAAAATGACGGGAACTGAATGGCTTGGGCCTGCGGCGCGCGAACCTTGCGGGAGGCTCCTGGGCGCTGGTCTTGACGCTCTATTGCTAGTATAGCCTGACCCAGATGTCCAACCCGTCCGCGAAACTAATGAGTCCTGACCTTTCCACAAGACCCAAGCTGATCGTCATGAGCTTCCATCCCGTGACGAGATCGTTTGCCGATCGAATCACGGAGGTCTGCGGACCGGTGGACAGCTACTATGACGCGGCGAACCTGCGCAAATTGTCGCCCGTCGCGGCGCTTCGGCAGTTGCGCAGTCTCCGTGCCGATAAGCTGGTCATCGCGCTGGAAAGCGAGGTTTCCACGGCGCTGATTGCACCGCTCTCGATCGCGGCTGCATTGACCCGGGTCGGCTCACTTGCGGTTGTCTGGCCCGATTTGCGGGTCGAGGCTCTCGGGCGGCTTGGCGGGCTGCAGAACTTGCTGCAGCTCGGCGTCGATACCCTATCATCCCGCCGTGCTCTTGTCCGCCGTTTGCGCGAGGGAGAGGCGATGAGACGGTTGCCGATGCCCCGTCGGGTCCCACCCAGCGGCGGCGCGCGCATTCTCTATCTCGATGCCAACATCTCGCTTGGCGCGGCCGTCGGCGGCTCGGTCGGTCACACGGCGGGCGTCATCGGGGGATTTCTCGACAACGCCTTCGAGGTGGACTACGCAAGTCTCAAGTCGCTGCCCACGGATCGCGCAGGCGCGCGCTGGCTGAAGTTGCAGCCCGATGGGCTGCTTGCGATGCCGGCAGAGCTGAATTTCTATCCGTATGCGGAGGCGATCGAGAAAAGAATCGTTCCGCTGCACAGCTCCAATCCATGGTCGTTCATCTATCAACGATTTTCTCTGCACGATTTTACCGGGCCTCATCTGGGGCGCCGCTTGAACGTGCCGGTCGTCGTCGAATTCAACGGATCCGAGGCCTGGGCGTCCGCGAATTGGGGAACGCGGCTCCGCCTGCACGGGGCCGCAGAGAAAGCAGAAGCAGTCGCGCTGGAGGCTGCGGATTTGATCGTCACCGTTTCGGACGAGTTGGGGGATGAGCTGAAGCGGAGAGGAATTCCCGATAGCCGGATTCTCGTCTATCCCAACTGTGTCGATCCGGCCGCTTTTGATTCCACGAGATTCTCGACGGACGATCTCGCCGATCTGAAGCGGCAGCATGGCATCCCGAAAGATGCGCTGGTCGCCGGGTTCATCGGAACATTCGGGCAGTGGCATGGCATCGAGTTTCTCGCCGAATGCATCAGTGACCTCGCGCGCAACGACGCCGCCTGGCTCGAGCGGAGCAAGTTGCATTTCATGCTGGTGGGCGACGGTCTGAAGATGCCCGAGGTGCGTCGGCTGGTCGGACCACCCGAGATCACGCGCTTTGTCACGCTGACGGGCCTGGTGGCGCAATCGGAAGCCCCCAGATATCTGGCCTGCGCGGACCTGCTGCTCTCGCCTCACGTGCCGAACGCGGACGGCTCCGGATTTTTTGGATCGCCGACCAAATTGTTCGAGTATATGGCGATGGAGAAGCCGATCGTCGCATCGGCGCTCGGCCAGATCGAGGATGTCATCGCCGGACGCGGTGCCACGCGGCTGGGGGCGTTGCCGCCGGGGGCGGGAGCACCTTGCGGATTCCTTTACGAGCCGGGCAATGCGCAGGCCTTCAAGGACACATTGCGGCGGGTCGTGGACGACATGCCGGCGGCCGCCGGAGTGGCGAAGGCGGCCCGCGCCGAGGTCCTAAATCGCTATACCTGGAAGCGGCATGTCGATGCTATTCTCGCCGCGATGGCCCGTAACGGGTTGCTCGTGCGCCGGCCGGATCGCGACGCGGCATGATCTCGTCTCCGAACCAAGGGGATTGTTCTGAATGTGCGGAATAGTGGGTTTGCTATCTTACGGCGACGCCGGCAGGGTCGATCGTAGCGTCCTGGATCGCATGCGCGACGCCATGGCGCATCGCGGGCCGGACGGCGGAGACGGCTGGGTCTCGGACGACCGCAAAATCGGGCTCGGCCACCGCCGTCTCTCGATCGTCGACCTCAACGTCGCCGCGACGCAGCCGATGCGCAACGAGGACGGCACCGTCATCATCACCTTCAACGGTGAAATCTACAATCACGCCAAGCTCAGGCCTGAGCTCGTCGCCCGTGGGCACAAGTTCCGTACCGATCACAGCGACACAGAAGTGCTGGTGCACGGCTACGAGGAGTGGGGCCTCGACGGCCTGCTCGAGCGGATCGAGGGCGACTACGCCTTCGGGATCTGGGACGAGCGCAAGGGGCTGCTGTCGCTCGCGCGAGACCGCATCGGCGTCAAACCGCTCTATTTCGCCCGGATTAAGGGATGCTTCGCCTTCGCATCGGAGATGAAGGCGCTGGTTGAGCATCCCGACTTCGTGCGCGAGATCGACCCATACGCGATGTACCACTACCTTTCGTTCCTGACGACACCGGCGCCGCTGACGATGATGCGCGGCATCTACAAGCTGCCGGCCGGATGCAGCATGACGATCGATCGTTCCGGCAAGGCGACGATCTCGCGATACTGGGACGCGATGCCCGGACGCGGCATCGACCCGGGCGAGACCGCCAATCTTTCGGAGGCGGCGCTCGAGGAGTTCTACGTCAGCGGCATTCGCGACCGGCTCCGCGCCAGCGTGGAGAAGCGGATGATGTCGGACGTGCCGATGGGCGTGTTCCTGTCGGGCGGCGTCGATTCATCGACCAACGTGGCGTTGATGAGCGAATTCTCCAGCCGCCCCGTGGAGACCTTCACGATCGGATTCAGCGACTACAAGCATCTGAACGAATACGAGCAGGCCAATCAGATCGCACGTCAGTTCGGCACCAATCATCATGAGATTGGGATCAGCAAGAAGGACATGATCAACTACCTGCCGCAGATGCTGCACTCGCAGGACGAGCCGATCGCCGACTGGGTGTGCATCCCGCTCTATTTCGTCTCCAAGCTCGCGCACGACAACGGCATGAAGGTGGTCCAGGTCGGCGAAGGCTCGGACGAGCAGTTCTGCGGCTATTCGGGCTACATGACGTACCTGAAGATGTATCACAAATACTGGGCGCCGTTCCGCAAGTATCTGCCGCAGCCGGCACAGCGCCTTGCGGCGGGCACTGCCAATCTGCTTTCGGGGATTCATCCGAAGCTACCGGTCTATGCTGACGTCATCGATCGCGCGGCCCGAAGCCGCGAGCATTTCTGGTCCGGCGCGATGGTGTTCCCCGATCTGATGAAGAGCCAGCTCGTTGACTCCGCCGCCATCGCGGCCGCCAACGACGATCACGCGGACGCGGCGGGGTTGCTCGATCCCGAATATCTGAAGCTCGACAGCTTCAATATCGTCCGCAGCTTCATGGATCCCCTGGATGCCAAGTTCCCCAACCTTGATCCGCTGACGCGCATGATCCACAGCGAGTTCAGGCTGCGCTTGCCCGAGCTACTGCTGATGCGGGTCGACAAGATCGGTATGTCGGAGTCGCTGGAAGCTCGCGTCCCCTTCCTCGACCACAAGCTCGTCGAGTTCTCGATGGACATTCCCGAGGAATGGAAGACCAAGGGCGGCGAGCCGAAATATCTTCTGAAGAAGGCCGTCGAGGGCCTGATCCCCGACAACATCATCTATCGCAAGAAGATGGGCTTCGGCGCGCCGATGAGTGACTGGATGCGCAGCGATTTCGGCCGTGCGGTCCGGACGTCGGTGTTCTCTTCGGGGTTGATGCGGCGCGGCTTCCTGAATGCCTCCTATATCGAGAAGCTGTTCGACTGGCACTTCACCGGGCGGACCGATACCAGCCTGTATCTCTGGGCGATCTACAATCTGACCGCCTGGTATGATTTGTGGATCGATCGCAAGGCGGTCGATACGTCGCAGTTGTCCGATGCGGTTGCTTGACGCGGCGCGCCGCGCCAGGAGGATTCTCGGCAAATCTCCGACCTACGTTGCCAGCCGCGCCTGGCAGGAGGGGGAGCGCGAGCTCGACCGCTGGCTTGCGCCGATGCGGGAGCGAAGCCTCTCGCGCGGGCGGCTGCTTGCGATGGCGCGGGCCTCCTCCATCGATGAATTATGGACACGGCTGCGCCAGCGCCCGTATCCGGCCTGGACATCGGCGATGGATTCCGCGGCGCTCGACCGCGTCGAGCCGGGCGAGAGCGCGCGGATTCGCGACGCCGCACGCCTTGCTTGCGCACGAACAGTCGACCTGCTCGGGACCGGGCCGGTCGCGCTCGGCAGGCCGATCGACTGGGCCCGCGATTACCGGGTGGGGATGGGGTGGCCGGGAGGCTTCGCGCGATCGATCGACTACGTGAACCGCGATCGTCCCAGCGACGTCAAGGTGCCCTGGGAGATTTCACGACTGCAATGGCTGATTCCGGCGGGACAGGCCTACCTGCTGGATGCCGACGAGCAATATGCCGTCGCCGCCCGCGATATCCTGCAGGAGTGGATGGATGGCAATCCGCTCGGCTACACCGTGAACTGGTCCTGCACGATGGAAGCCGCGATGCGGCTCTTCATCTGGACCTGGCTGTTTCATGTATTCGCGAACAGCCCCTCGTGGCGCGACGAGGACTTTCGCGCGAAGTTTCTGGCCTGCCTTTACCTCCACGGCGACTTCACGCTGAGGCACATCGAGAAAGCCGATGTCAACGGCAACCACTACACCGCGGATCTTGCCGGCCTGGTGATGGCCGGCCACTTTTTCGGCGACGTGGGGAATGCCGGTCGCTGGCAAGATGCCGGCTGGCGAGGGCTGCAAGAGGAAATCGAAAAGCAGGTCTTCGCCGACGGGGTCGATTTCGAGGCGTCGGTGCCCTATCACCGGCTGGTCTGCGAACTCTTCGTGTGGCCGGCACTGTTCCGCAAGGCCTGCGGCGCCAGCCTGACGGACAGTTACGTCCAGCGGCTGCGCGCGATGGCGCGATTTGCCGCGGCCTATTCGCGCCCCGACGGCACCAGCCCGCTGTGGGGGGATGCCGACGACGCAAGAGCGTTGCCATTCGGTGGGCAGAAGCTCGGCGACCATCGCTATCTGGTCAGTCTGATTGCACTCGCATTCGGCGATAGCGATCTGGCGGCGCAAGCGGAGGGGCCTCGCTCCGAACTCGTCTGGGTGGTCGGACCCGACTTGGCCGCATCATTCGCGCCAGCCGTTCGCTCGCCGGCGTCGTCGATGGCATTCCCGCACGGCGGCGCGTATGTCATGCGCGCCGGGGATCATCACGTATTCATTGATTGCGGCCCGGTCGGCCTCGCCGGCCGCGGCGGCCACGGACACAACGACGCGCTGTCGTTTGAAGCCTGGCTCGCTGGCGCGCCGGTCGTCATCGACCGCGGCTCGTTCGTCTATACGGCCTCGTTCGAGAAGCGAAACGAGTTTCGTTCGACCTCGTCCCACAACACGCCCGGGATCGATGGCGCGGAGATGAACCGCTTCGACCCCGGCAATCTCTGGAACCTCCAGGACGATGCGCAGGCCGAATGCACGACTTGGCGGACCGGCGACGAGCAGGACCTGTTTGCCGGTAGGCATCAGGGCTACCGGCGCCTCGGCGTCGACGTTGCGCGGGAAATCAGCCTGGACAGGCGATCGGGCCGTGTCGAGATCGTCGATACCATCGACGGCGAAGGCGAACACGAGATCGCCGTACCTTTGCATCTGGCGCCTTCCGTCCGCGTCGACCGCAGCGGCGCCGCGGTCCGCCTTGCTTCAGCGGGACGTCTGTTCTCCCTTTCGGCATCTGGTGGCGGTTGGGAGCTGACCATCGAGCCCACGTTGATCTCGCCGAGCTACGGCGTTGTCGAGCCATCGCATCGGCTGGTGTGGCGCAGGCAGGGAGCCTTGCCGGCGAGGCTGGCGGTAACGATCATGCCGGACGGGAACGATACCTCGTGCCCTCCTTGATCCACACCTATGCTGAGATGCTGTTGGCGCGGGGCCTCGCTATCCTCGGCTCGTTCGGCGTGGCGATCCTGACGGCGCGCATGCTCGGTCCCGCCGAGCGCGGGCACTATTACTACATCGTGACGCTCGCTGCGATTGCCCTGCAGATCGCCTCCCTCGGCATTCAGTCGAGCAACACGTACTTGATTGCGCGGACGCCGGCGCTGCTCGCTCAGATCATGGCCAACTCGTTGTGGCTTGCGATCCTGGCCGGGGTTGCGGCGGCGGCGGGCGTCCTTGCAGTCGATCTGGCGATCGGCGGTTCCGAACAAAACGTCATGTTCGTCGCCATCGTGACGGCGCTGACACCGTCGCTGCTCCTGTTCCTTTACCTGTCCAACATCGCGGTCGCTCTTAATCGCCCCAGGACCTTCAACGGTCTGATCATCCTCAACGGCGTCGTTGCCATCGGTGCGGCGCTGCTCGCATGCTGGCTTGCTCCACGGCTTGGGGGCTTCCTGGTTGCTGCGGTCATCGCCTCGCTCGTCGCCTGCGTCGCCGCCTGGGCCGTCCTGGCGAAGGGCGTCGACATTCCGCGGCGCTTCGACTTCGGCCTGTTCCGGGACGGTATCGCATTTGCGCTGCGGGCTCATATCGCGACTCTGCTCGGCTTCGTCATGGGCCGCATGAGCGTCATGGTGCTCAGGCAATTCGGCGAGTTTGCGGATATCGGTTACTGGTCGATTGCGGCACAGATCGCCGACGCGTTGCTGATCCTGCCCTCGACGATCGGCCTTCTGCTGTTTCCCGCGCTCGTGCGTGCGAAAGGTGCGGCGCGAATGCAGCAGTACAAGGTCGCGTTGCTACAGATCACCTTGCTGATGGCGCTGGTCTGCACAGCCAGCGCCGTGCTGGCGAGCCCGATCGTCACAATCATATTCGGGAAAGCGTACGAGCCGGCCGTGGCCATCATCCTCGCGCTGCTTCCCGGTGTATTCTTCATCGGCGTCGCCTCCGCAGCCTCCCAGTTCCTGTCGGCGAGCGGATTTCCCTGGTCGCAGGTCATGGCCTGGCTCTGCGGGGCGACCCTGCAGGCCGCTCTCTCGGTTGCGCTGTTTGGACAGTTCGGTGCCGTTGGTCTGGCGTGGATTCAGAGTGCGAGTGCCGGATTTGTCTGTGTCTGGCTGCTTCTCAACAGCGTCAGGTCCGGCCTTTCCGCCGATCTCTGACGCAACGAATTGGAGCGAGGCACCTCGCCGCCGTCCCATCTTCCGGATGGCCCGCGGAACCGGCGCTCCAACTCCAACGAAGGCCACGAGCAAGATATTCCGGCAACCTATTCTGAGGGGCGGATCGCTTCGATCATGAGGTAGAGGCCGAGCTGGCGCGCCACAGCAAGCAGGAGCGCACGCGGCCAAAGGCGCCGGGCGATCGACAGAAGACGTCCGCGATGACGCTGGCCCGTTGCGCCGGAAAGTAAGTCACCCGGGCTCAGTTCGACTTCCATCTTGACCATCTGCAAGCCGCTGGCCTCGACGATCGCGGCCGCCTCCTTCGTCGAGTAGGCCTTGGTGCCGGGGCTTTCGAGGTGGTTCGCATAGATCGAGGCAAGGCTGGACGACAATCGTCCATAGCGAAGCCAGAGCATGAGACCGACGATCGACCACTTGTGGTAGATCATGATCCGCGCAGTGCCCCGGGGCTTCAGCACACGGGCAACCTCCTTGAACGCCTGCGTTGTATCGGCACTGTGGTGCAGAACGCCCCAGCTGTAGACGATATCGAACGTCGCATCCGGAAAAGGAAGCCGTTCCCCGTCGGCCACTCGGAGCTCGGACTCAAGGTGGGCGAGGGCGAGGCGTTCGCGCGTCAGGTCGACGGCGCGCGGGGTCAAGTCAATGCCGCAAAGGCGGGCGGGTCCGCTGCGCGCCCATCGTTCATGGTCAGCACCCATGCCAACGCCGATTTCGAGTACAGCCTGCTCGTGGCCCTCTTCGAAGCGGGCGAAGGGCTTGATGAAGGGCTCGAGCTCGTACCTCGTCTCGCGTTGGCTGGAGAAGCGATTTGAGGCGTCGATGCCGACGGCATAAGCGGCCTCGCCGCAGGCGGCCTCGTTCCAGAAATCGCGGACAACCCTGTTGTTCATGGGAGCACTCTCATCATGGCACAACTGTATCCCCCCCATGAGCCTGGCACAAGAATAGGCGCCGGCGATTGCCGATCTGCCGGAGTTCCGCAGCCTCTGCACCGGCAGGGCAAGGCTCCCTCGGCCTTCAAAATCTCCCGGCAAGCCAGCGCACCGTCTCGTGCAGGCCGAGCTATTGAACTCGGCACCGGAAATGGTATCAGCGCTTGGGCGAAACACAGCCGGAACATGGAATGTTTGGGAAACGATGGGGGGATCCCGCGCGCCTAATCCGAACGGTGCGCCACTTGCGTTCCGAACAGATCATCAATCGCGTCAAGCGCCGAATTCTTCCGCCCAGCATCGCGCATGGACCCGCACCTGGTTTGCGCACGCCGACGGCGAGATGGCGGAATGCTGCGGGCCGGCCGGCCACCATGGTGTCCCCCCGACGCTTCCGGATTCTTGGGCAGGTGGCGGAGCTGCCGGACGGTGCCGGCTGGAACAATCCGGCAATGCCGAAGCTGTGGCTGTACAACCTGCACTATTTCGACGATTTGCGCGCAGAGGCAAGCGAGGCCCGTGCGTCATGGCATCGCGACCTGATCGACGCCTGGATTGCCGAAAATCGTCCCATGACGGGAAACGGCTGGGAACCGTATACGATATCGCTGCGCATCGTGAACTGGGTCGCATGGGCGTTGGCGGGCAACGATCTGGGCTCCGCCGTGCGCGACAGCTTGGCAACGCAGACGCGCGCGCTGAACTCCTCGCTCGAGTATCATCTGCTGGGCAACCATCTGCTCGCGAACGCGAAAGCCCTTGTGTTCGCGGGTTGCTATTTCTCGGGGGGCGAAGCAGACCGATGGCGACGCACCGGCCTGGATCTGCTGCAACGGGAGTGGCGCGAACAGGTGCTGTCGGACGGCGGCCACTTTGAGCTCAGTCCGATGTATCACGCCATCCTGCTCGAGGATGTCCTGGATCTCATTCAGCTTTCGAGGATCTATCCGCACGAGCTTGCTGAAGCGGCGGCGCAATGGCCGGCTTTGGCCGAGCGTATGCTGGCCTGGCTGGGTGAAATGGTCCATCCGGACGGGGAAATCGCCTTCTTCAATGACGCGGCGTTAGGCATCGCGAGGACGTACAGGCAGCTTGCGGACTATGGGGCATCGCTGCACGTCTTGCGGAGCGAGGCGACCGGTCGGCTGGCTGACAGCGGGTACGTGCGGCTGCGCTCCGGTCCCTGGCTCGCGATCCTCGACACGGCCGAAGTCGGCCCCTCCTACCTGCCAGGGCATGCGCATGCAGACACGCTCTCGCTCGAAGTGTCGTTTGGCGATCGTCGGTTGATCACCAACTCCGGGACTTCGTCTTACGCCCACGATGCAATTCGAGATGAAGAGCGTTCGACCGGCGCCCACGCGACTGTCGAGATCGATGCAGAGAATTCAACCGAAGTGTGGGCCAGCTTTCGCGTCGGGCGGCGTGCGCATCCATTCGGCAGATCGGTATCCGTGACCGGCCACATCCAGTCGGCCTCCGCCAGTCACGATGGGTACCGCTGGCTCCCTGGCCGACCAGTCCACTGCCGCAGCGTCACGGTGTCGCCGACTTCGCTAGTTGTTCGGGACCGTGTTACGGGCGAGGGAAACCACACGATCATCGGTCGTTTTCCGCTGCACCCGCTGGTCGGTCATATTTGCCCGGACGGGCAAGGCTGGTCGATCGAGGTGCCAGGGGAGCCGCGGCTTCGTGTGTCAGCGAGGGGAGCGTCGCAATTCCTGCTGAACGACGGGTACTACGCGCCGAGTTTTGGGCACCGAATCTTGCGACCGGTCCTTGCCTGGAGCTATACCGGCGGGCTACCCATGGAAGTCGAAACCCGGTTCGAGCTCTGATTTGCGTATCCTCTTCGTCACCGATCACTATCCGCCTGAGGCGAGCGCGCCGTCTATCCGCTGCAGCACGCATGCGAAGCGTTGGATCGAGCGCGGCCATCAGGTCACCATGCTGACCAATTTTCCAAACCACCCGGATGGCAAGGTGTTCGGCGGCTATCGGCAATCGCTCTACAAACGTGAAATGTACGACAACGTAGACGTTTTACGCGTCCCGACGCTGGTGTTTCCCAATCGTGGCGCAATTTTGCGAATTCTCGACTACCTGAGCTTTGTGCTGACGGCGAGCCTTGCATCGCCTTTTGTTGCTCGACCGGACGTCGTTATTGCGACGTCGCCACACATATTTGCCGCTATCGCGGGATGGATTGCGAGCCGCGTTCACCGCAGGCCGTTCGTGTTCGAAGTGCGCGATCTCTGGCCAGACTCGATTGTCGCCGTTGGCGCCATGAAGGAAGGACGGGTGGTCAATCTTGTCCGGCGTGTGGAGCGCTTTCTCTACAGGCACTCGGATCTCATCGTTACGGTCACCCATACGACCCGCGACGTGCTGATGTCGCGGGGAATCGATGCCGACAAGATCGTCGTAGTCACCAATGGTGCAGACACATCCAAACTCGCCCCCGGATGCGCGCCATCGTCGTTGCGCGAGAGGTTTGGAGCCGAGAACAAGGTAGTCGTTTCATACATCGGCACTGTCGGCATGGCGCATGGGCTACAGCTTATCCTCGACGCGGCAGACGAGTGCCTGACCCGCGTTCCCGAGGCGCAATTTATCATCGTCGGGTCCGGTGCGGAGCGCGAGGAGTTGCAACAACAGGCCCAACGTCGGGGACTGCGGAATGTGCTGTTTGTCGGTCCCGTGTCGCACGATGAGACCATCGACTACTGGCATTTGAGCGACTTCACGCTGGTATTGCTGAAGAACACCCCATTGTTCAGGACAGTGTTGCCATCGAAGGTTTTTGAGGCCCTGGCGACCGGCACGCCAATCATCGCGAACGTACGGGGCGAGCTGGAGCGTCTACTCGAGCCGCTGGATGCAGCGAAGATCATCGAGCCCGACAGCGTGGAGGAGTTGGTGCGCGCCATCGCGGAGCTCGCACGAGATCCGGCACGCCGGCGTTTGCTTGCGGCAAACGCCGCTACCGGGAGCAAGCGCTACGAGCGCACAGCGCTGGCCGATAGCATGCTGGAAGCTTTGCAACGCTTGTGCCCTGGGAAACACGAATCGGACCGGTCGGATCGCGATCTCGCTCAGGACAAGACGGGCTAGCTGCGCAGGCTGCCGCAATGCTTCTCCAACTATTTGGAATTTAACGCTTTTTTTGGGCGGTCGATTCCGGGCGATTCGCCCGGTTCCGGCCCCCTTTGAGTTTGTATATTTCCGCGTGACTGGTTACACAGCGCCGCCGGGGCTCCCCGGGGTGAGCGTTGAGGCGGACAGCAAACCCGAAGATGCGAAAAGTCATTGCAATATTTGGAACGCGTCCGGAGGCCATCAAGATGGCGCCGGTCGTGACCGAGCTGCGGCGCAGCCAAAGCCTCGATCTGCGGGTCTGTGTGACGGGTCAGCATCGGGGCATGCTGGATCAGGTGCTGGATCTCTTCGCGATCAAGCCCGACCACGACCTCAACCTGATGTCGCCCAACCAGGCGTTGGACCAACTTACCGCCAAGCTTCTCACCGGGATCGGGCAGGTGCTGGATCAGGAGAAGCCAAACCTGGTCCTGGTCCACGGCGATACCTCGACCACGCTCGCCGGTTCGCTGGCTGCGTTCTACCGCAGGCTGCCCGTGGGGCATGTGGAAGCAGGTCTGCGATCCGGCTCGCTGTCCGCGCCGTGGCCGGAAGAGATGAACCGCCGGGTCGCAACCCTTGCGACCCGGTTTCACTTCGCGCCAACCGAGCGGTCGCGGCAAAATCTCCTCGCGGAAGCGGTCGATCCTTTCCATATCCACCTGACCGGCAACACCGTCATCGATGCGCTGATGGAAACCGTGGAGCGGCTGAGGAGTGCGCCCTCTGCGGGCGCCGAACTGCGAGGCCGGTTCAGCTACCTCGATCCCGATCTTCCGCTGATCCTCGTGACAGGACATCGGCGGGAGAACTTCGGTGACGGGTTCGAAAATATCTGCAATGCGCTGCTCGACATTGTCACACAGCATAACGTGCAGATCGTCTATCCTGTCCACCCCAATCCCAACGTTCTGGCGCCCGTCCAGCGCGTGCTCGGTGCACAGAAGCGGATTAATTTGATCGACCCCCTGGACTACGAACCATTCGTCTATCTGATGGAGCGTTCGCGTCTCATCATCACCGACTCCGGCGGCGTGCAGGAAGAGGCGCCGTCGCTGGGCAAGCCGGTCCTGGTGATGCGCGAAACCACCGAGCGTCCCGAGGCTGTCGACGCTGGAACCGTGATTCTCGTGGGCACGTCCCGGGAGCGTATTGTCGAAGAGACAACCAGGTTGTTGACCGACCGCGTTCACTATGGGCGGATGGCGCAATCGATTAATCCTTACGGCGACGGCCTCGCCGCAAAGCGAATTCGCAAGGTGATCGAGGATCAACTGTGAGCGACGTAAAGCTAAAAGCCATTTGTGTGGTCGGGCTCGGCTATATAGGGCTCCCAACTGCGGTCGTACTCGCCTCGCGCGGTGTTTCGATCGTGGGTATCGATGTCAGCGAGGCGGTCGTCGCCCAGATCAACCGTGGCCAGGTTCACATCGTGGAGCCTGACCTCGATGCGGTGACCGCGCGCGCGGTTCAGGTCGGAAAGTTGCGCGCGGCGACGAAGCCTGCGCCGGCGGATGCCTTCATCATTGCCGTCCCCACGCCATTTCATGATGGGAAGGCGGACCTCAGCTATGTCGAGGCCGCGGCTGCATCCATCGCGCCGGTCCTGAAGCGCGGCGATCTCGTCGTGCTGGAATCGACCTCTCCGCCAGGGACGACGGAACGGATGGCCGCGCAGCTTGCGGCTCTGCGCCCCGATTTGCAGATGCCCACTTCGGATGTCGAGGATTGCGACGTTCACATTGCCTATTGCCCCGAGCGTGTGTTGCCCGGACGCGTGCTGGTCGAGCTGGTCGAGAACGATCGGGTGATCGGCGGCATCACGACCAAATGCTCGGCGCGCGCCGAGGAGCTCTATCGCATCTTCTGCACAGGCAGCCTGCTGAAGACCAACGTCCGTACGGCGGAGATGTGCAAGCTGACCGAAAACTCGTTCCGCGACGTCGGCATTGCCTTCGCAAACGAGCTATCGATCGTCTGCGACAAGCTGGGCATCAACGTCTGGGAGCTGATCCGGCTCGCCAACCATCATCCGCGCGTCAATATTCTGCAGCCGGGCCCAGGCGTCGGCGGCCATTGTATCGCGGTGGATCCCTGGTTCATCGTCGAGGCGGCTCCACAGGAATCCCGCCTGATCCGCACCGCGCGTGAAGTCAACGACGGCAAGCCGTCCTACGTTCTCGAGAAGATCAAGACCGCCATCGCCGGCGCGCGGTCGGCGGGCGCCTACCCGAAGGTGCTGACGCTCGGTCTCGCCTTCAAGCCCGACGTCGACGATTTCCGCGAAAGCCCGGCGCTCGAGATCGCCGAAGAGGTGGCTGAGTGGAACAGCTGCGAACTGCTGGTGTCAGAACCATTCGCCGAGCTGTTGCCGGGAAAGCTTGCCACGCACAAGAACGTGCGCATGGTGCATGACCTCGCCCAGGCGATCGCCGAGGCGCATATCGTCGTCATGCTGGTCAATCATCGTGCCTACAACGAAATCGCGCCGGCCGAACTGAACGGCAAGGTGGTAATCGACACGCGCGGAGTATGGTCGTGAAGCAGCTTCTGGTCCGGTCGGGTAAGGTCTTCCTGCAGGACGTCCCGGCGCCCGTCGCCGGCCCGAAGAACGTGCTGGTCCGGGTGGAGCGTTCGTGCGTGAGCGTCGGCACCGAGATGGCCGGCGTCAAGATGTCAGGCCTCCCGCTGTATCGCCGCGCCCTCAAGCAGCCGCACCATGTCAAGCGCGTGCTTCAACTCATGCGCGATCAGGGCGTGGCGCGCGTCTACAAGCAGGTCAAGGGCAAGCTCGATGCGGGACTGCCGACCGGGTACTCGGCCGCCGGCACCGTCATCGCGGTCGGATCGGAGGTCGACGGAATCGCGGTCGGCGATCGCGTTGCCTGCGCCGGCGCGGGCGTTGCCAACCACGCCGAGGTCATCGACGTCCCGGTCAATCTGTGCGTTCCCGTCCCGCAGCAGGTCTCCTTCGACGCCGCCGCCACGGTGACTCTCGGGGCCATCGCGATGCAGGGCGTGCGTCGCGCGCAGCCGACGCTTGGCGAGACAGTCGTCGTGATCGGGCTCGGAATTCTCGGGCAGATCACGGCGCAGCTCCTGACCGCCAATGGATGCCGCGTCATCGGCACCGACGTGGACAACAAGCGCATTGCGACCGCGCTGGAAAATGGCCTCGATCACGGCATCAATCCGAACGACGGCAATCTGGTCGATAGCATTATCAAGCTGACCGATGGCTTCGGCGCCGACGTCGCGATCATCACGGCTGCCTCTGCCTCCAGCGATATTCTCGCTCAGGCTTTTCAGTCCTGCCGCAAGAAGGCGCGCGTGGTGATTGTCGGCGACGTCGGCCTGAACATGGCGCGATCGGACATCTACACCAAGGAGCTCGATGTCCTGATCTCCTGCTCCTACGGACCCGGACGCTACGATCCCGTCTATGAGGAGGAGGGCGGAGACTACCCGCTCGCCTATGTCCGCTGGACCGAGAACCGCAACATGGGCGAATATCTCCGGCTGCTCGCGGCTGGGCGCGTTCGGCTCGACAACATGTTGCAGGAGCCCTATCCGATCGACCGTGCCGAAGAGGCGTATGGCCGGCTGGCGGGCGAGGGTGAGAAGCCGCTGCTGGTTCTGCTGCAGTATCCGCACCGCGAAGAGGCCGTGCGGTCCGTGCTGCAGATTGCCCCTCCGAAGCCCGTCGATGGCCGCATCAAGATCGCGGTCGTCGGGGCCGGCAGCTTTGCGCAGGGCATGCACCTGCCGAACCTGAAGAAGCTTGGCGACAAGTTCGACCTTCGCAGTGTCGTGAGCCGCACCGGCCTGTCTGCGCGCACGGCCGCCGAGCGCTTTGGTTTCAGCACCGCGAGCACCGATTTTCAGGCTGTTCTCGATGACCCGCAGGTCGATCTCGTCCTCATCGCAACACGGCACGACCTGCACTCCGAAATGACCTTGGCAGCGCTGAAGGCCGGCAAGCATGTCTTCGTCGAGAAACCGACGTCGATGACCGAAGAGGGCTTGGACGCGATCGAGGCGTTCTACGCGGACAACCCGAATGGACCGCTCCTGATGACGGGATTCAACCGGCGGTTCGCGCCGGCTGTCACCGCGGCCCGCGAAGCGATCAAGGGGCGCCTGTCGCCGATGATTGTGAACTACCGCATGAATGCCGGCTACATTCCCTCCGATCATTGGGTGCATGGCCCGCATGGGGGAGGCCGCAACATCGGCGAAGCCTGCCACATCTACGATCTCTTCAATGCGCTCACCGGCAGCCAGCCCGTCGAGGTTCAGGCCCGGTCGATTGTACCGGCCAGCGGCCATTGGCGCCGCGACGACAATTTCGTCGCCACGGTGCGTTACGCCGATGGCTCGCTATGCACGCTGACCTATACCTCGCTGGGCTCGAAGGAGTTCCCCAAGGAGCGCTTCGATATCTTTGTGGACGGAAAAGTTCTCGTGCTCGACGACTACAAGCGATTGGAGGTCACCGGCGCAAAGGGGGGCTGGAAGGGTCTGACCATTGAAAAGGGACAGCTCGAGGAGTTGGTGGCGCTCGCCGAAGCCTTCAAACCGGGCGGCGAATGGCCGATCTCGCTCGCCGATCAGCTGTCGGCGACGCGGGTCAGTTTCGGGGTCGAGAAACAGCTCGCTGAGTGAGGCAGTGCGCTCCGTTGCAGTGCTCGGGACATAGTCGAACGATCGATGTATGCCCCGCGCTCTCCAATTTGGGAGTTTCGAAGACGCAGCCCGATCCTCTAACCCTCGATACGCGCCAAAAGACGGCGGATTTGCGCCCTTGCAGGCTCGAAGCCTCGTTGGTAACTATGCAACCGGCCAGGCCGTTTTCGTCCCATCTACACGTGCGTGTCCACTCGGTCGCAAGCGGTTCTCACCTCGGTCTGTAAGGCGAGCACGTCGCGGTAGAACTCGACCATACCATCCGCAGGATCTGAGTTTCTTGTCGGTCTTCTTTGTAGGGGGACTTCTTGAGAAGCGTTTTCGAGGTGTAAACGAATGTACGTGATCGGAATCAGCTCGGGGATCAAGCATGGTCACCATGATGGCGCTGCCGTGTTGTTGCGCGACGGTGAGCTGATTGCTGCCGCGGAAGAGGAAAGGTTCACACTGGCCAAGCACGCGCGCGGCGAGCTGCCGCGTGGGGCGATCGGCTTCTGCCTGAAGCAGGCCGGCATCACCATGCGCGACGTCGACTGGATCTGCTCGCCGCTGAAGACCTACACGAACTACACGCAGCGCCTCACCGAATATTTCAGGTACCAGTTCGGTCACAGCCCGAAGATCGAGCTCTACGACCATCACCTCTGTCACGCCGCGAGCTCGTTCTACGGATCCGGTTTTTCCGAGGCGACCGTCGCCTGCTTCGATTTCTCCGGCGATTCCAGCTCCGGTCTCGTCGCCCATGCCCGCGGTAACGACTTCCGCGTGCTGACGCGGTTCGGCCGCAACAACAGTCTAGGGCTCTATTACGGGATGCTGACCCAGTATCTCGGCTATCAGATGACCAATGACGAGTACAAGGTCATGGGCCTGTCGTCCTATGGCAGCCCCGACTATCTCGACAAGTTTGCGAAATTATTACGCCCGGCCGGCATCAATTACGAGCTCGATCCCGAGCTCGACAAGCGCCGGCGCGACGCAGAAATCTTTAGCAGCGATTTCTCGACGCGGCAGGAGCGCATCTTCACCGAGAAGATGGAGGAGATTCTGGGGCCGCGGCGCCTGCGTGGTGCGCCGCTCGACCAGCGGTTCACCAACATCGCAGCCAGCGGCCAGAAGCAGCTCGAGATCGTCACCACCGAGGTGATCCGCTCCGCGATCGCCGAGACCGGTTGCGGCGACGTCTGCATCGCCGGCGGCGTCGGCCTGAACTGCAAGATGAACATGGAGATCGCGGCCGAGCCGTCCGTGAAGCGTCTCTACGTTCCGCCGGTGCCGCATGATGCGGGCGTGGCGCTGGGCGCCGCGATGATGAAATGCGCGGAAGCTGGCCACACGATCGCACCGCTAACCCATGCCTATTGGGGACCGGAATATTCCAACGACACGATCAAGGAGACGCTGGACAAGATCGGGGCGCGGTTTGAGCTGCTCGACGATCCCGTGTCGCGCTGCGTCGCCGACCTGACGGAGCAGAAGACTGTCGGCTGGTTCCAGGGGCGCATGGAGTACGGTCCGCGCGCGCTCGGCAACCGCTCGATCCTGGCCGATCCGCGCCATACGGGCATGAAGGACCGCATCAACCTCACCATCAAATATCGCGAGGAGTTTCGCCCGTTCTGCCCGTCGGTGCTTTACGAGCGCCAGGCCGAATATTTCGAGGACACATTCGACGCGCCCTTCATGGTGGTGACGTTCCCGGTTAACGAGAAAGTCGCCGAGACCATGCCTGCGGTGGTCCATGTCGACAACACCGCGCGCATCCAGAGCGTCCATGCGGACAGCAATCCGCTCTACAGCCGACTGATCGGCGAGTTCGCGAAAGCCACTTCGTTACCGGTTCTGATCAACACCAGCCTGAACATCAACGAGCAACCGACCGTGAATGCGCCGCTGGAAGCGCTGCACACCTATTTCTGCTCGGGTCTGGACGTGCTGTATCTCGGGCCCTACCGACTATCGAAGCCGCGCTAAGCAAGTGGATCGGCACGGGGGAGCTCAACGGACCGATGATGCAGTTCGTCCGTTGTGGTCGGGGCTTCTCGCGAACCCGCCCGAATTGATGAAGGATCTGACGCCGTTTGTCCGACGAATGTAGTGCTAGAGCGATTTCATGAACTTCAGGAAGATGCGACGGGGCAATCTGGCCGTCGGTGTGGCGGTCTCCGCCTACATCGCGACCTCG
The DNA here is from genome assembly GCF_040547805.1 of Bradyrhizobium sp. LA6.1. Classification (NCBI taxonomy): domain Bacteria; kingdom Pseudomonadati; phylum Pseudomonadota; class Alphaproteobacteria; order Hyphomicrobiales; family Nitrobacteraceae; genus Bradyrhizobium; species Bradyrhizobium sp. LA6.1. The sequence continues at coordinate 72,071 of NZ_JBEPQK010000002.1, forward strand.
GGTGCCGCGGCGCTAATTCCGTTTCCTGTTGGACAAGAACAGCTCGGCCGATTGTTCTTTCCTCAGGAAGTTCCTTACGCGTGGATGACCACGCTCGGATCTCCAACTTACTGGCTTTTGTTTCTACTGACGCTCGTCGTTCTGCCGATTGCTGCGATCGCTACCGAGAAGGTCTTTGCGTCAGCAAGCCTCTCATTTTCCGACGAGGTGCCCCTGTGGATTCCGCTGGTGTTGGCGGGCGCCATGATCGCTTTCTGCGTTTACAAGCTTGCGCAGGCGGGCGGCCTGTCCGCGAGCGAGGCGTGGGATCAGAGCCTGTGCTACGAGGAGAAGATCCTGAGGCGGGTCGAATTGTTCAGTCTGCTTGGTAACAAGTACTATTCGTTCGTCTATTCAAGTCTGCCCATCATCGGTTGCTATCTGCTGGCGCGGGGGTTGCTCAAGCGTGAAAAGATCAGCCTCGGGGCCTGCGCGGCGCTGAGCGTGATCGTTCTTTGGCTTGATGTCGCAACTGTTCAGAAAGCACCGGCGCTTCTCTATGTGCTAGTGCTCGGATTGACGTTGGCGCTCTCTGGATTCGGCCTCGTGCGCAGCGCGGTCGTGACGATCGCGGCAGGAGGAACGATCTACCTGGCCCTGGCTCTGAGCCAATTTTGCGAAGTTAAGAGCACCGGCCCGACGCTTGCGAGTCCCCCGGGACGGTCGCTCGCGGTTCCGCTGCCCGGTTCGGACTCATCGTCCCCGCTTGGCTCGCCATCAACCGCCGATGGAGAGCCGTCGGAGAGCGGACTCAGTGGAGTGTTGAAGAAGGCAATTTGGATCGTGCGAACGGGCGTATTCAGGATGGCGGTTGGAATTCCATACTATGTGCAGATATTTTCGGATCCCGATCAACGTTGCGGCATAGTGCGGCCGACCTTCAGCGGACTTCTTGCTCCGCAGCCTTGCTATCCGGCCACGAAAGTGTTCGCAGTGATTTATCCCGCCATCACATACACGACGGGTTCGCAACCGGCCGGTGTGGGCCTGTCAGGCTATGCTGAGGGGGGACTCTTTTACGCTGTCTTGGCGACCGTGATCGCCGGTTCACTAATTGGTTTAATTTCAGTCCTTGCGAGGGGCAACGATCCCGTGAACATTGCCACGCAGGTGGCAGGCTGCCTCTACGCGTATTACGTGACTCAGGTACCTCTAACGGCGACGCTGCTGGATAGCTACGGCCTCGTTTGGTTGATAGCTCCGCTTGCCGCAATGCGTGCGCTGACATGGATGATCAGCATCACTCTCCGAAAATGACGCGCCTTGCGTCGCAAGCTGCTTGATGTCGGTCACCTCGATCAGCTTTGTCGGCGTGCTAGACTTGGGTTGAATCGCTCACGCTCAGCGCAAGGAGAGCGCTTGCCGCACGAACGCTTCGAGGTTTCCATCCTGAAACAATAGGCCCCGAATGCCCGCAGCTTCGGCCGCCTCCATGTCGCTTGGCTTGTCGCCGATCAGGATGCTTCTTTCGGCCGCCACCGGAAAGCGCTTGAGGAGATCGGTGATCATGCCGGGCGCGGGCTTGCGACGGTCGCTTACGCGTCGATAGCGCTCGATGGCGGCTTCGGGATGGTCGGGACAGTATTCAAATGCGTCGATGTGCGCGCCGATCACCGCCAGCTCCTTCGCGATCCAGCGATGGAGAGTCTGGACGTCGCTCTCCTCGAAGAACCCGCGCGCCACACCCGACTGGTTGGTGACGACAAAGGCAAAATAGCCCGCCTCGTTGACGAGCTTAACCGCTTCACGGGCGCCGTCTTTCCACTCGAACTTGGTCGCCTCGAAGACGTAGCCGTGATCGTGATTGAGTACGCCATCGCGGTCGAAAAAGACCGCCGGGCGCGCCATTGTCGCTGTCATCCGCCGCCCCTGAAAAGTTGTGATCTCTCCTCACAGCCCTTCAAGTGGTTTGTCAAGGACTCGAAGCAGAGTTGCGCCCCTCTCGATGCTAGCGGATGGAATGACAGCCCTTGTTGGGGCCGTCCGATCGACCGCGCAATCTCAGCAGTTTTTGGACGCGCCACGAAATAAGGGCGATGATCGCAACTGTCACCAAGATTGGCACAACTGTGAGTTCGACGGGCTTGTCCTCGAGTAAGGACGCTCGGCCGGTGGCGCCGAGGAAGGTGAACAGGAAGACCTGCGGGGCACTGAATACCAGGGTGGCCAAGATGAACGACATCGGATGGATTCTTGTAAGCCCGAAAAGATAGTTTTGTAACGCGCTCGGCACCGGAGCACCCAGTCGCATGAGAGCGACGATGCGCCATCCTTCCTTGTCGACAGCTTCGGCTATCGCCTCCAATTTAGATCGTTGTTCGAGCTTTCGTCGAAACCACCCGGACGCGATATAGCGGGCTAACAGAAACGCCAGCGTTCCTCCCGCTGTGCCGGCCACCAGAATGATCGGGGCCGCCCCAATTCCAAATGATGCGCCGGCCGCAACGATAAGGATCGTCCTAGGAAAGACTATCAGCGCCGCCAACCCGAAGAACAGCGCGAGAACAGCACCCGATGTGACGGAAAGCTGCCCCAACCCCTGGAATGCCTCGATGATGTAATCTGTCATGGGAGTTTGCTTTGCGCCATATGTGAAGTCTAATCAACCCGCCCAAAACCCATGGGCGGGTGCATCCGGACCTTGGATTGATTGACCCGAATCGTGGCTTTAGGGCAGGAGTGGCAACTCCCGGTAGTGCTTTTTTCGGATAGTAGTGAATTATCGTGGGTAAGGAATTTTTCCGTGCCTCGCGCGTGCGTCGCGCAGCAATTTGTTCGATTGGGATGGCGGGCGGTGTGGGGCTCGCGCTACTCGCCATTTTCGGCCTTTTCGACGATGCACTTGAGAGGCGAATGTACAGGGGTTGCCTAACGGGTCATCCGGACAGGCCGTTCCTCTGCCTGACCGAGGAGCGCGCCTTACGGCTCCGATTTTACATGCCTTAATATCCCCGCCGCCAACAACGACCGACGCACGTCCGTGCCACCAAAGAGCGCGAGAATCTCGGCCGTCGCGCCTGCCTATTTGAACCGGTCTCGCGCAGAATTCCCTGTTACCAGGGAATTGGAATTTGAGCGCTTACCGCTCGTCCGCGATCACCTTGCCGTCGTTCGGCAGCGCGCCCGGGCTGACCAATTCGACATTGCCGCCGAGTTTCGTTACCGCTCGCAAGGTGCCTGCAATTTCCTCGCGCAAGGCGTCGCTCGCGGCCGCAGTTTCCGCTCGCAGCGTCATCGCATCGGCCTCGCCCTTGCGCACGACGACGAGGCGCAGGCGGCCGAGCGCGGCATGGCGCTTGCCGATCTCGGCGACCTGCTCGGGGCGGACGAACATGCCTTTGACCTTGGTGGTCTGGTCGGCGCGGCCCATCCAGCCCTTGATGCGCATGTTGGTGCGGCCGCATTTGCTCGGGCCCGGCAGCGCTGCCGTGAGGTCGCCGAGCGCGAGACGGATCCAGGGATGGTTCGGATCGAGCGAGGTTACCACGATCTCGCCGACGTCGCCCGGCGCGACGGGATCGCCGGTGCCGGGTTTGACGATCTCCATGATCAGATCCTCGTTCACGACCATGCCCTCACGCGCCTCGGTCTCGAAGGCAATGAGGCCGAGGTCGGCGGTGCCGAAGGCCTGGTAGGCGTCGATGCTGCGTGCCTTGATTTCGGCTTGGAGCGAGGGCGGGAAGGCCGCACCCGAGACCAGCGCGCGCTTGATCGATGAGACGTCGCGCCCCGAGCCTGCTGCGGCATCGAGCAGAATCTTCAGAAAGTCCGGCGTGCCGCTGTAGCCGACCGGACGGTAGGCCTCGATCAGCTCGAATTGCTGCTCGGTATTGCCGGGGCCGGCCGGGATCACCGCGCAGCCGAGCGCGCGGGCCGAGGCATCGAAGATGAAGCCGCCGGGGGTGAGGTGGTAGCTGAAGGTGTTGAGCACGATGTCATTGGGACGGAACCCTGCCGCGAACAGCGCCCGCGCACCGCGCCAGGGATCGGCCTGCCGCCCTTCAGGCTCGAAGATCGGACCGGGAGAGGTGAAGAGGCGGGCGAACGATCCCGGGGCTGCCGGCACGAAGCCGCCGAAGGGCGCTGAGGCCTTGTGCAGGGCCGGCAGCTCCGACTTGCGCAGCACCGGCAGGCCCGCCAGCGCCGCCCTGGAGGTCACGGCGGCCGGATCTATGCCCTTCAGCCGCTCGGCGTAGGCGGGTGCGGCCATTGCGCCGCGCAGCACGTCCGGCAGGCGGGAGAACAGCTCCGCCTCGCGCACGGCTGGTTCGCGCGTCTCGCGGGCGTCGTAATGGGCGGTCATGGCTGGTCTTTCCGGGTTGGCATCCGTTGCACGCCGCCGCCGGCATGGGTATCAGACGGCCAGTATCGAGGCGTGGAGAGGACGCGATGGCGGACGAAGGCATCATTGTGGCGGACGAGGCGGCGGACGTCGTCGCGCGCCTGAAGCGCCGCATGATCGACGAGGCGCTGCCGCTGTGGTCGTCCGTCGGCTGGGACGATGCGGCAGGCGGTTTCGTCGACCGGCTGCACCGTGACGGCACCGCCGACACGGCCGCACCGCGGCGCGTGCTCGTGCAGGCGCGCCAGATCTATTGTTACGCCAAGGCGGCGCAGATGGGCTGGTACCCTGGGGGGCGCGCCATCGCGCTGAAGGGGCTGGAGCATCTGCTCAGCAAAGCGAAGGCGCCCGACGGCCGGCCTGGCTACGTGCACCGGCTGACGCCGGACGGCGCCGTGCTGGACGGCCGACGCGATGCTTACGACCACGCCTTCATCCTGTTTGCGCTCGCGGCCGCCTACGGGCTCGACCAGGATGCGCAAATTCGCGCCGAGATCGATGCGCTGCTCGCCTTCCTCGACGGCCATCTGCGCTCGCCGCATGGCGGCGTGCATGAAGGCCTGCCGGTCTCGCTGCCGCGCCGGCAGAACCCGCACATGCATCTGTTCGAGGCGATGATCGCGTGCTTCGATGCGACCCACGATCTGTCGTTCCAGAACCGCGCCGGCGAGTTCTTCGCGCTGTTCCTCGCCAATCTCTACGACAAGCAGAAGCGGATCCTGACGGAGTATTTCGAGGAGGACTGGTCCAAGATCGAGCCCGTCAGCGTCGAGCCTGGCCATCAGGCCGAGTGGGTCTGGCTGCTGAAAGGGTTTGAACGCATCACGGGTTGCCCGACCGGACAGCGTCGCGCCGAACTGCTCGCCACCGCGCTGCGCTATCGCGACGAGGCCACGGGGTGCCTGGTCGACGAGGGCGATGCCAACGGCAACATCCGTCGCAGCACGCGCCGGCTGTGGCCGCAGACAGAGATGGCCAAGGCGTGGATCGCGCAGGCCGAGTCCGGCGAGGCGGGCGCTGCGGACGAGGCGCGCGCGGCGCTGGTGCGGCTCGAACGGCATTATCTCAGCCATCCCGTGAAGGGCGGCTGGTACGACCAGTTCGATCGCGACGGCAAATCGCTGGTCGACACCATTCCTGCGTCGTCGTTCTATCATGTTCTCTGCGCAGTCACGGAAGCGGAGCAGGTGCTGAGCTGAGTTTCACAGCCACCGTTTGCGCCGCTTGAAGCTCTTGAGGTTCTTGAAGCTCTTGCGCTGATCGCCGGCGCCGCCGAGGTAGAACTCCTTGACGTCCTCGTTGTCGCGCAGTTCGTCCGCGGTGCCGTCGAGCACGACCTTGCCCTGTTCCATGATGTAGCCGTGGCTCGCAACCGACAGCGCGGCGCGGGCGTTCTGCTCGACCAGCAGGATGGTGACGCCGAGGTCGCGGTTGATCTTCTGGATAATCGAGAACACCTCTTTCACCAGCAGCGGCGACAGGCCCATCGAGGGCTCGTCCATCAAGATCATCTTCGGGCGCGCCATCAGAGCGCGGCCGATCGCAAGCATCTGCTGCTCGCCGCCTGAGAGATAACCGGCAAGGCCGGTGCGCTCCTTCAGGCGCGGGAAATAGTTGAAGACCATGTCGAGATCGGCATCGACCTCGCGATCCCTGCGGGTGAAGGCGCCGAGCTTGAGGTTTTCGAGCGACGTCATGTCGGCGACGATGCGCCGGCCCTCCATCACCTGGAAGATGCCGCGACGCACGATCTTGTCGGGATCGATGCCGGCGATAGCGGAGCCCTCGAACAGGATCTCGCCGCGAGTGACCTCGCCGTCCTCGGTCTTGAGCAGCCCCGAGATCGCCTTCAGCGTCGTCGACTTGCCGGCGCCGTTAGCGCCCAACAACGCCACGATCGCGCCCTTGGGCACGTCGAGGCTGAGGCCTCGCAGCACGAGGATGACGTCGTCGTAGACGACCTCGATGTTGCGGACGGCGAGGAGGGGCGGTGCGGGCACGACGGTCGGGGAGGACCGTGTTGCGTCGATGATTTCGGTCATTGGGTATGCCGCCAATCTGCTACTGTCGTCATGCTCGGGCTTGTCCCGGGCATCCACGTTCTTCATGCCGAGTGGTCAGACGTGGATGGCCGGGACAAGCCCGGCCATGACGTCGGAGATAGCGCTCACCACCCCAGCAATTCCGGCTTGCGCGGCAGCTCGACGGTCTTGACCTTCTCGAGCTTGATCGTGCCCTTGGCCATGAGATCATTGAGGTCGCCGTCGGTCGCACCCGCGATCTTGGTGCGATAGAGGTCGACCTTCAGCGTGCCGCGGTGGTCCTTGTCGGTCCAGGTCGAGGCATTGCAGACGCCGTCCATTCCGGCCGGCACCCAGTCCTTCTTCTGGTAGAAGCCCTTGGCGACGTTCTCGCCGGTCGCCCCGCCGTTCTTGGCAGCCCAGTCGAGCGCCTCCCTCATGTAGAGCGCCGAGCAGACCGCCGCGATGTAATGCACGGGCCGGTAGACCTTGCCGGTGGGGTCGGACATCTTGGAGATCTCCATCACCGTCTTCATGCCGGGCGCATCGCCGCCCCAGCTCACTGCGGTGCGCAGCGGGAAGATCACGCCGTTGGCGGCATCGCCGGCGGTCTTGGCGGCGTTCTCGTCCATGCCCCAGACATTGCCGAGGAACTGAATCTCGACGCCGGCGGTCTTGCAAGCCTTCAGGACGGAGATGTTGGAAGCCGCGGTGTTGCCGAGATAGGCGTAGTTGGCACCCGAGGATTTCAGGCTCAGGCACTGCGCGCTGTAGTCACCCGGTGTGAGCGCGAACACCAGCGGCGGCAGCACCTCGAAGCCGAGCTCCTGCGCCATGGCTTCGCCTGCGGCCTTCGGCGCGTTCGGATAGGGGTGGTTGGCGCCCATGTGCACGAACTTCGGCTTGCCGGGCTTGCCCTTGGCCTTCCAATCCTCGGCCGCCCACATCAGCATCGCGCGCAGCGAGTCCGAATAGCTCGGGCCGTAGAAGAAATTGTAGGGCGCGGGCTTGGCCTTGCCGCTGACGCCTTCGGGATCGGTGAGGGCTGCGGCATAGGAGCCGGAGAGGTCGGGGATCTTGTCCTGGGCGAGGAAGCCGGTCAGCGCTTCGGTGTCTGCGGTGCCCCAGCCCATGATCGCGGCGACCTTCGAGTCCGGCGCCGACCATTTCTTGTAGAGCGCGATCGCGCGCGGCACCTGGTAGCCGTAATCGTTGGTATCGACGCTGAGCTGCTTGCCGCCGACGCCGCCGTTCTTGTTGACCCAGGCGAAGGTGTCGGCGACGGCCTGGCCGTAGGGCGTGCCGACGTCGGAGGTGCCGCCGGAATAATCGGCGAGATGGCCGATCGCGATCTGCGCCTGCGCGCCGGCCGAGAATGCGGCGATCGCCAGCGCGAGCGATGCAGTGCTCAAAAGGGATTTTGTCTTCATTGGTTGCCTCCTCCTGTTTATTAGTTGGTTAGCGAGTTTGCCCGTGCTCAATGCGAGAACGGGTAGAGTTTCCAGTACGCCTTGATCTGTCGCCAGCGATGGGCAAGCCCGTCCGGCTCGAACATCAGGAACGCGATGATGATCACTCCGATCGCGATCTCGCGCAGGAAGGTGATGTTGGTGTTGAGGGACAGCGCCTTGTCGATCGCGCCGCCCTTCAGGTACAGGCTGATGAATTCCATCGTCTCGGGCAGTAGCACTACGAAGGCGGTGCCCATCAGCGTGCCCATGATCGAACCGGTGCCGCCGATGATGATCATGGCGAGGAACAGGATCGAGCGCTCGATGCCGAAACCCTCCTGCGAGACCACGAGCTGGTAGTGGGCATAGAGCGCGCCGGCGATGCCGGCGAAGAAGGCGGCGAGGCCAAACGACAGCGTGCGGTATTTGGTGAGGTTGATGCCCATGATCTCGGCGGAGAGATAATGGTCGCGTATCGCCACCAGCGCACGGCCGTCGCGTGTGCGCATCAGATTGGTGACGAGGACGTAGCTCGCGACCACATAGGCCAGCACGACATAGAAATACTGTCTGTCGCCGCGCAGCGTGAAGCCGAAGATCGAGAACGGATTGGCGCTGGCGGGCACCGAGCCCCCGGTGAACCACTCTGCGCGGGAGAAGAAGTCGAGCAGGATGTATTGCGCCGCCAGCGTTGCGATGACGAGGTAGAGCCCCTTCAGTCGCGCCGCCGGGATGCCGAAGATCAGCCCGACCAGCGCGGTGACGACGCCCGCAAGCGGGATCGCGAAGAACACCGGGATCGGCGCGTTGTTGGAGATGTAGGCCGAGGTGAAGGCGCCGAGCAGGAAAAAGGCGGCATGGCCGATCGAGATCTGGCCGGTGAAGCCGACCAGGATGTTGAGGCCGAGCGCCGCGATCGAGAAGATGCCGATCTGGATCAGGATGCTGAGCCAGTACCCGCCAAGGAGTTGCGGCACGAGGCAGAGCAACAGCACGCCGATGATCGCAAAGTTGCGGCTGGTCGTGGTCGGGAAGATCGTGGTGTCCGCCGCGTACGAGGTGCGGAAATCACCAGCAGGGATGAGGGCAGGGCCGGCCATGGATCAGATCCGCTCGATGTCGTGGGTGCCGAACAGGCCGTAGGGCTTGATCATCAGCACGATGATGAGGACGTAGAACGGTGCGATCTCGTAGAGATTGCCCCAGTGCAGATACTCGCTGTCGACATATTGCGCGATGTTCTCGAGCAAGCCGATGATGATGCCGCCGAGCACGGCGCCGCCGACGGAATCGAGCCCGCCGAGGATCGCCGCCGGGAACACCTTGATGCCGTAGGCCGCAAGTCCCGAGGACACGCCGTTGACGACGGCGACCACCACGCCCGCGACCGCCGACACTGTCGCGGAGATCGCCCACGCCATCGCGAACACGCTCTTGACGGAGATGCCGAGCGACTGCGCGACCTGCTGGTTGAACGCGGTGGCGCGCATCGCGAGGCCGTATTTGGAGGCGCGGAAGAACCAGGCCATGCCGATCATCATCGCGACCGAGACCACGAGGCTCATGACATAGACGGTCTGGATCTGAAGCCCGAGCAGGCTGACCGACTGGCTCTCGAACACGCGCGGGAACGGTTGCGGATTGACGCCGAACATCCATTTCAGCGTGGCCTGGAGCACGGTCGAGAGGCCGATCGTCACCATGATCACCGAGATGATGGGTTCGCCGATCATCGGTCTCAGGATCAGGACCTGGATCGCGATGCCGAATACGAACATGAACACCAGCGTCATCGGCATGCCGATCCAGAACGGCACCTGGTACTTCGCAAGCAGCGCCCAGCACACCCAGGCGCCGACCAGCAGCAGTTCGCCTTGCGCGAAGTTGACGACCTGCGTCGCCTTGTAGATCAGCACGAACGACATCGCGACCACGCCATAGAGCGTGCCGACCACGAGGCCGTTGACCAGGAGCTGGATGAGGAAGGCGGTGTTCATGTCGATGTCCGCGCAAAATGCAGAAGCGATGACGGTGCACCCTCTCCCCTTGTGGGAGAGGGTGGCTTCGCGAAGCGAAGCCGGGTGAGGGGTTCTCTTGGCAGCGACGGTGCGGAGAGAGGACCCCTCACCCGGGCGAGGGTGTGGCCAGCGGCGGAGATGCCCTCTCCCACAGGGGGAGAGGGCGCATCGGCTGGCAGCGCGGTCTCGGTTCGAAGCAGGCTCACTCCGCGGCCTCCGCCATATGCCCATGCCCGCCGAGATCCACCACGCGCAGCGTCGTTCGCACGCGTTGCGTGGTGCCGTCCTGGAAGCGGATCACGGTGTCGACGGGGATGTCGGCATCGCCGCGGTAGATCGCGTTGATGATGCCTTCGTATTTCTCGTTGATGACGCTGCGGCGCACCTTTCGGGTGCGGGTGAGCTCGCCGTCGTCGGCGTCGAGCTCCTTGTAGAGCAGCAGGAAGCGCGAGATGCGTTGCGCCGGCGGCAATGTGGCGTTGACGGTCTCGACTTCCTTCTTGAGCAGCGCGTAGACCTCGGGCCGCGAGGCGAGGTCGCTGTAGGTCGTGAACGAGAGCCGGCTCTTCTCCGCCCATTTCGAGATGATGGAGTAACGGATGCAGATCATCGCCGCGAGCGCGTCGCGGCCGGCCCCTAGCACCACGGCCTCCGCGATATAGGGCGAGAACTTCAGCTTGTTCTCGATGAACTGCGGCGAGAAGCGCTCGCCGCGCGAGGTCTCGGCCAGGTCCTTGATGCGGTCGATGACGACGAGCTGCTTGTTATCGTTGAAGTAGCCGGCGTCGCCCGACAGCATCCAGCCGTCCCTGATGTCGGCAACGCTCGCTTCCGGGTTCTTGTAATAACCCAGGAACATGTGGGGATGCCGCACCACGATCTCGCCGACGCCGTGGACGTCGGCATTGTCGATGCGGATCTCGACGCTGTCGGCCATCGGCACGCCCGTCGTGTCGGGATCGACCTTGCCCTCGGGATGCAGAGTGTAGGCCCCTAGCAGTTCGGTCTGGCCGTAGAGCGTGCGCAGCGGCACGCCCATGGCCTGGAAGAACTTGAAGGTATCAGGGCCGAGTGCCGCGCCGCCGGTCGCGGCCGAACGCAGGCGGGTAAAGCCAAGGCGGTCGCGGAGCGCGCGGAACAGGATTGCGTCGGCAAAGCTCGAACGTTTGCCGTCTGCGAGCGCGGCGAGGCCGCTTTTCATGCCGATGTCGAACAGGCGCTGCTTGAAAGGCGTCGCGTCCATCACCTTGGCGCGGACGTCGGCGGCGATGGATTCCCAGACGCGCGGCGCAAATAGCACGAACGTCGGCGCGATTTCGCGCAGATCGTTCATCATCGTGTCAGGCTCTTCGACGAAGTTGATCTTCATCCGGCACAAGAGGCCTTTGCCGAGCACATAGACCTGCTCCATGATCCACGGTAGCGGCAGCACGGAGACGTATTCGTCGTCCGGCCCTTTCGGATCGAAGGCGAGATAGGTCGCGCAATGGCCGAGCACGCGGCCGGCGGCGAGCATGGCGAGCTTCGGGTGCGAGGTGGTGCCCGATGTTGTGCAGAGAATCGCGACATCCTCGCCCTTGGTGGCATCGACGAGGCGATCGTAGAGCTCCGGCTCACGCGTGGCGCGGCCGCGGCCGAGCTCGGCGAACGCTTCCGCCGACATCAGTCTGGGATCGTCGTATTTCCGCATGCCGCGCGGATCGGAATAGATGATGTGCTTCAGCCGCGGGACCCGCTCGGCAAGCGCGAGCAGCTTGTCGACCTGCTCTTCGTCCTCGGCGAAAACGACCTGCGCCTCGCCATAGTTGAGGAGGTAGGAGGCTTCCTCGTCCAGCACGTCGCGATAGAGCCCAAGGCTCAATCCACCGATGGCGTGGGTTGCCACTTCCGCCGCGACCCAGTCCGGCCGGTTGTCGCCGATGATGCCGATGACGTCCTCGCGCCCCAGGCCCAATTCGATGAGGCCGAGCGCGAAGTCGCGTACGCGGGTATGGTAGTCATTCCAGGTGAAGACGCGCCAGAGCCCGAGATCCTTTTCGCGCAACGCGATCTCGTTGCCGTGCTCCCTGGCATTGAGCCGCAGCATCTTCGGATAGGTGTCGGCCTGCGCGACGCGGCCCGCGTAATCCATCATGCCGCACTCTCCTGCGCTGGCGGAGCATCGTCCGGGTCGACCAGCACCTCGTCCTCCTCGCCGAGATAGGCGCGCCTGACGTGGGGATCGGCGAGCACGGCGGCCGGATCGCCCTCGGCGATCTTGCGGCCGAAATCGAGCACCATGACGCGGTGGGAGATGTCCATCACCACGCCCATGTCGTGCTCGATCATCACCACCGTCATCCCGAACTCCTCGTTGAGGTCGACGATGTAGCGGGCCATGTCCTCCTTCTCCTCGAAGTTCATGCCGGCCATTGGCTCGTCGAGGAGAATGAGGCGCGGCTCCAGCGCCATGGCACGGGCGAGCTCGACGCGTTTGCGCAGGCCGTAGGAGAGGGTGCCGGCTTGCGCCTTTCGCACCGACTGGAGATCGAGGAAGTCGATGATCTCCTCGACCTTGCGGCGGTGCTCGAGTTCCTCCTTGCGCGCGCCGGTGAGCCAGTACAGCGATCCCGTGAGAAAATTGTTCTTCAGGAGGTGATGGCGCCCGACCATGATGTTGTCGAGCACGCTCATGTGGTGGAACAGCGCCAGATTCTGGAAGGTGCGGCCGATGCCGAGCGTGGGGCGCGCGTTCGGCGTCAGCCCTGTGATGTCGCGGCCGCGGTAGAACAGCTGGCCCTCGGTCGGCTTGTAGCGACCGGAAATACAATTCACGATCGAGGTCTTGCCGGCGCCGTTGGGGCCGATGATCGAGAACAGCTCGCCGTCATTGATGGCAAAGCTGACATCGGTCAGCGCACGGACGCCGCCGAATCGCAAGGACACGCCGCGCACTTCGAGACTGGTAGCCACCAAACAAATCCCTCCCGGTGATGGCGCATTCAGCGGCGCTCTTCATCCGTTCCTGTCGGGCGATCCTAGTACGGCCGTGCCGGTGAGGCCATGCAGCTATTGGTCTCGACCGGCGCCGCGCCACTCTTGCTCCCGATCGGGATCAAAAGCCGCATCGCCCAAGGTGGTCCTCAATAGGGGAAAGCGCTATTTTGAAATGTCTCCCGCCTGACAATTCTGCGACAAAGTTTTTTCAGGCGGGAGTGGCCTTTCTTTCGTCGGATGGTGGTCGAAGTGGTCGTGTTGCAGTGCAGCAGAGAGATTGGGTGGCGAACGGTGCGGCTGGCTTCGGCATCATGATTTCAGAGGATCAACTGAAGCGGGTCGCCGCCTGGTCGCGCGAGCTCACGGACGCGGAGATCGAGGTCGCCCGCACCGGGATCACGGAACGGTCCTACCGCACCGGTGAGACCGTGTTCATGCGCGGCGATACGTTCAGCTATTGGGCGGGCATGGTGAGCGGCCTGGCACGGATGGGCGGGGTCTCGCGCGACGGCAAGGAGACGAGCCTTGCGGGGCTGACGGCCGGGGCCTGGTTCGGCGAGGGCAGCGTGCTTAAGAACGAGCCGCGCCGCTACGACGTGGTCGCGCTGCGCGACAGCCGCGTCGCGCTGATGGAACGCAGCGGCTTCATGTGGCTGTTCGAGAACAGCGTCGGCTTCAACCGCTTCCTGGTGCGTCAGCTCAACGAGCGGCTCGGCCAGTTCATCGGCATGCTCGAGGTCAACCGCACGCTGGATGCCACCGCACGCCTCGCGCGCAGCATCGCCTCGCTGTTCAATCCGATCCTCTATCCCGAGTCGACCGCGCATCTGGAAATCACCCAGGAGGAGATCGGGGCGCTCTCGGGCATGTCACGGCAGAACGCCAACCGCGCGCTGAACCGGCTGGAGAAGGAGGGGCTGCTGCGGCTCGAATATGGCGGCGTCACCATTTTGGATGTCGAGCGGCTGCGCGGCTACGGGGACTAGCGCGCATTTGCCGGCGCGTGGACCGGCCAGAGGTCGGCGCGCCAGCGGATCGCGATCGCCAGCATCGCGATGAAGCCTGCGGCGGCGTAGAGCGAGCCCGTCGCGGAATAGCCGATGATGTCGATCAGGCTACCGGCCGCGAGCAATCCGAGCGGCAGGCCGTAGATCACCATCATGCGGACGCCCATGACGCGGCCGCGCAGGTGTGCGCTCGCCGTCCGCATCAGGATCACGGCAGCTGAGATCATCGACATGCTCTGGGCGATGCCGGCGAGAACGAGGCAGGCCATCGCCACCGGCATGGTCCTGATCTCGACGAACACCAGCAGCATGGCGTACCAGGCCAGCGTTGCGCCGATGAGAAGCCGGGCAATGCGCAGTCCGCTGACCAGGCTGAGCGTGATGGAGCCGATCAGCGAGCCCACGGCGAAGCTCGCCGAGAGATAGCCGAGGCCGGTCTGGTCGGTATGAAAGATGTCCCGCGCGATGTAGGGCAATAGTCCGCCGGTGAAGGGAAATGCGGTGAGATTGGCCAGGAAGGCGACGCACAGCGCCGCGCGCATTCCCGGGCCGTTCCAGGCATAGACGATCCCTTCCTTGAGGTCGCCCAGCAATCGCGAGACCGCGTGGCTGTTCGCCGGAAGATCGCTCGTCGTGACGGTCCTTTTCGGCCGGGTCAGGCAGAGCATGAGAAGTGCGGCCGCGAGATACAGACAGGCGATCGCCACATAAACGAGGCCGATGCCGAGGACGGCGAACAGACCTGCGCCCGTCAGCGCTCCGGCGATGCGGGCGCTGTCCTGGGTCGTGCGCGCAACGCTGATGGCGCCCACCAGTTGCTCGGGCGGCATGATCTCGGCAAGCAGCGCGCCGCGAACGCCGAGATCGGAGGGGCGGATCAGGCCCATGAGCGCGACGATGATCATCACGCTCAGCGGCGACAAATGACCGGTCAGCGCCAGGACCATGATGGTCGACGAGAGCGCGGTATAGGCAAGGCGCATCACGACCAGGAGGTCGCGATGACCCATCCGGTCGCCGATCATGCCGAGCACCGGCGCGACCAGGGTCCCGACGAACTGCAGCGACGCAAGCACGGTGAGCAGCAGCACGGAGCCCGTCTCGACCATGATGTACCAGCCGAGCACCAGCGTCTCCACTTCGAACGCCCACGAGGTGAGCAGATCGGACGGCCACTGGAAGCGATAATTGCGGATGCGGAATGGCGCGAGTGCGGATGTGCTCAAGATGCGATGACGGGTTTCACGGCGATTCCCCCTTATTTTTGTTCTTCTGTTGGCAGGGTAGCCCCGGCCATGCCTCTGTCAATTGGCGCTACCGCATGCCGCCATGCCTGCCGACGATTTGCGGTGCGCCAGTGCGCCCGCAGCATCGCTTCGTCGCCTAGCCGATACGGAGCGGGTGATCAACCACCGCTTGCTCTTCCCGTGTGACGAGCCCATGCTTGCCTGGTTCCTGGGCCCATTCGGCAGGTCCAGGAACTCGCGCCATCGCGGCTTCCGCGAGGTCTTGACCCATGAACTGCTCTTGCTGTGGTTTAGAGGTCCAGAGCGGCTTTGCCTTCTGCCCGAAGTGCGGCACGAAGCAGCCGAACGCGTGCCCTGGCTGCGGCTTTCCATGCGCGCCGGATTTCGCCTATTGCCCGAAATGCGGTGCCTTCGTCGCTGAGGTCCCCACAGGCGGGCAGACATCGGCGCGGACGAGCCAGACGACGCTCCCGATCCAGTCCTCCTCTCCGCCGCTCGTGCCGGCGGAGGAGGCTCAAGCCGCATTTCGAGCTCCGTCGGACAAGATCGACAGCGAGGCGAACCGCCGCACCATCACCGTGCTGTTTGCTGACCTCAGCGGCTTCACTGCGATGAGCGAGCGGCTCGACCCCGAGGTCATGCAGACGCTTCAAAACGAATTGTTCGAGGAGTTGACGGCCGCGGTGCAAAGCTTTGGCGGCTTCGTGGACAAATTCATCGGCGATGCGCTGCTGGCTCTGTTTGGTGCGCCGGCGGCGCACGAGGACGACCCGGAGCGGGCGATGCGCGCTGCCCTCGACATGATCGGCCGGACGGCGCGCCTCAGCGAACGCGCGGAGGCGTATGCCGGTTCACCGCTGCTGCTCCATGTCGGCATCAACACAGGGCACGTCGTCGCGGGCGGGCTCGGGGCGGGTGTTTCCAAATCCTATTCGGTGACCGGCGACACGGTGAATACCGCCCAGCGACTACAGTCGATGGCGGCTCCGGGCGAGGTGCTGGTCGGGCCGTTGACCCACCGTCTGACGCGGCATGCGTTCTCCTATGACTCGCTTGGCGAGGTCTCGCTCAAGGGCAAGATGGGCAGCGTGCTGGTCCACCGTCTGAAGGAGCCGCTCGACACGCCCCGTGCGGCGCGCGGTCTCGACACGCTGGGCCTCAATGCGCCGTTGATCGGGCGCGACGCCGAGCTTGCGCGCCTGATCGGCAGCCTTGATCGCGCGTGCGGCGGCGCGGCTCAACTGGTGCGGCTGGTCGGCGAAGCCGGCATCGGGAAAACGCGCCTGGTCAGCGAGTTCGTCGCGCGCATCCGCGACCAGGATCGATTCGCCGGCGTGGCGATCCGGCACGCGGCGTGCTCGCCGCTCGGCGAACAATCCTACGGCACTCTCGCCGCCGTGCTGCGTAGCGCCTATGGCATCGCGCAGAAGGCGGGCGCCGTAGAGGCGGAGGCGAAGGTCGCCGAAGCGCTGTCGGAGCTTGGCCTCGCGACCGACGAGGCCGACCGCCTGATGCCCCTCTATCTGCACGTCCTCGGCCTCGGCGACCCCAACGCCGCCCTCAGGCATGTCGAGCCCGAACAGCTCCGCCGGCAGATATTCTTCGCGATTCGCACCGTCTTCGAACGCCGCCTGGCACTGTCGCCACTGCTGATCATCGTCGAGGATCTGCATTGGGCCGATGCGGTCTCGCTTGAAGCGTTGCGGTTCCTGATGGACCGACTGGAGCGGACGCGGCTGATGCTGCTGTTTACGCATCGGCCGATGCTGGAACTGGACCAGTTCGGTTCGAGCAGGATCAGTCACACAACCCTTCGGCTGCCCCCGCTTGGCGACGCCGACGGACAAGAGCTGCTCGCGGCCTATTTCAGTCACGGTTGGCGTGAACCGCCGGGAGGTCTGTTCGGTCGAATCCTCGATCGCGCCGGCGGCAATCCGCTTTTCCTCGAGGAGATCATACGCGGCCTCATCGAAGTCGGCACCCTCGAGCGCGACGGCGCGCAGTGGCGGATCAAGTCGGATGAAGCGGCCGCCGATATTCCGGCAAGCATTCAGGCGTTGTTGCTGGCGCGTCTCGACCGGTTGCCGCATCAGGTGCGCCGCCTGGCACAGGAGGCCGCCGTGATCGGCCCGCGTTTTGATGCGGTTGCACTCGGTGCGGCGGCAACCGAGCCAGCAAGGGTTGAAGCAGGGCTCGAGCTTCTGTGCGACGCGGAGATCATCGAGGAGATCGCGGGCGCGAACTCGATTTCACTGCGAACCTACCGCTTCACGCAAACCATGCTTCAGGACGTGATCTATCAAAACCTGCTTCTGCAGCGCCGGATCGAGCTTCATGGACGGATCGGCGGGGCGCTGGAGAGGCTCTATGGCCATGAGCCCGAGCGCCTCGAAGATCTCATACTGCTCGGACATCACTTCAGTCTGAGCGCGAGCAAGCCGAAAGGCGCACGCTATCTGCGCGCGGCCGGCGATCGGGCACGCGCGAGCTATGCGAACGACGATGCCATCCGTCTCTACCAACAGGCCCTCGCCGTACTGTTGACCGGCGGCGAACGGGAGCCGGAACGTCTGGTCCTGTACGAGCGGATTGCGGACCTTTGTGGCGCGGCTGGCCGCCGGAACACAGCCGAGGAGCACTATCAGAGCGCGTTGGAGGGGCACCGCGCCTTACAGGACGGTATCGGCGAAGCACGAATTCTTCGCAAGCTTGGCCGATTGCTGTGGGACGCCGGCAAGCGGATCAAGGCAGAGACGCATTACGCCGAGGCGGCCAACCTGCTTGGAGGGACCGACGCGCCCATCGAGTGGGCGCATCTCCTGCAGGAGCGCGGCCGTCTCGCGTTTCGGACCGGCGATCACGTCGCCGCCGCAAGATGGGCGGACGAGGCGCTCGGCTATGCACGGTCCGTACCGGCGGACGCGGACGAGCAGAGTGGGCCCGAGGCCGCACGTGCGATTGCGGAGGCCCTCAACACCAAGGGCGTTGCGCTGGCGCGGCTTGGACGACACGAGGAGGCAGTGCGCGAGGTGGAGCAAAGTGTTGCGGCCGCCGAAACAGCCGGCTTCCTTAACGTAGCCTGCCGCGGCTACACCAATCTCGGTGTGCTCTACACGATTGTCGACCCGGCGAAAGCCGTGGAGGTCTGCCGGCGTGGACTCGATGTCGCGCGTCGGATCGGGGATCTCGGCTTCCAGGCACGCCTCCTTGCCAATTTTGCCGTTGCGTGTTGCACCTTCACGGACAGATGTACCGAGGAAGGCGTGCCGGCTGCCGAGAAGGCGATCGAAATCGACCGGGCACTCGATCAGCGCGAACATCTCTCTGTGCCCCTGATCGTTCTCGGGCAAATCCATCAATGCCACTTCCGCCCCGATCTGGCCGCCCTTTGCTACAATGAGGCAATCGAGGTGGCGAACGAAACCGGCGAACCGCAGCAGCTCTTTCCATGCTATGATGGTCTCGCCACGCTGAGCCTTGATCGAGGCGACATGCCCGAGGCCGACCGATATTTCGCGCTGGCGCATGATGTCTGCGCCCGCCACGGGCTTGATCCCGCCGGGCTGATCGTACTGCCATTTCTTGACTAGGTCATATGAAGGAGTTCAACCATGTCAGAACTTCATGTCGACGGACCGCTTCAACCGGGCGATCGCGCACCGAACATCGTGCTGGACGCGATCACACGCGATGGAACGATCGCGCTCCAGGATTTTCGCGGGCATAGCCCGATATTGATCGGCTTGTTTCGCGGGCTGCACTGCCCGTTCTGTCGGCGCCACATCGCGGCACAGGCGCAACTTGACGCAGCCCTGCGCGACAAGGGCGTCGAAAGTCTCACGGTCGTGAACACGCCCATCGAGCGCGCGCGGCTCTACTTCCGCTATCATCCCTTGCCCAATCTGCTCGCCGCGTCCGACCCCGAGCGGGTCTCGCACCGCGCGTTCGGCCTGCCCACTATCGAGTTTACGGAGAACGAAACCGAGTGGCCGCGCAAGGTGGGTATGGACGTCGTCAAGAGCATGCAGGTGGAGGTGCCCGGCGAAACGTCGGGGTCGATGAATCGGTTGGCGGCTGCCGAGTACCTCAACAACAAGGACGGCTACGAGATGATGGAGGCCGATCAGCGCATGGCGGCAACCGGCCAGGGCCAGCTGTTCGGCCAGTTCCTGCTCGATCGCGAGGGGATCGTGCGCTGGACCTTTACCGAGGTTCCTGAAGGCGGCCACCGCATGTTCGGGGCTCCGAGCCCTCAGGAGTTGATGTCGGCCGCCTCGCAGGTGGCGAGCTAAGCATCGTCGGCTGGTGACTAACCCGCCACCTTCGGCCGTTTCTCGGCGAGCGCTGCCGCCATCGCCGAGATCAGCGGGCGCATGAAATAGTGGTCTTCCGCCGGTGCGATGTCCGTGCGCAGGCCATGGGCGGCGAGCTCTCCCGACACCGCGGGACCCACCGACGCAATCAGCGTCCGCTCCAACCCTGCGCGCAACTTCGCCTCACTGCCATGTGCCTTCGCGGCTTCCACGAGGCGGCGGACCTGGCCAAGATTGGTCAGCGCGATGGAATCGATCCGCCCCTCGGCCATGTCGTCGATGGCGGCGACGATGTTGGCGTCCGCCGCCTTTGAGTCGTAGGCATAAGGCAGCACCGTATCGACATCGGCGCCTTGCGCGGCAAGTGCGCCGGTCAGTGCGCTGTGGTCCTTGTCCGGATAAAGCTGAAGGCCGACGCGTCGCCCGTTCAAGTCGAGCCTGCCCAGTATTTCGATCACGCCCTCGGTGGTCGGCTTCTCCGTGGTCTGCTGCGCATCGAGGGAGATCTCGCGCAACGCCTTGCCGGGCTTCGGGCCGCGAGTGAATTTTCGCGATTTGGCGAGGGCTGCGACCAGAGCCTGGTCGAGACCACGGCTCCGCGCGAGCTTCATGATCCGCCGCAGGCCTTCGCCCGTCATCAGCACGAGATCGTCAAAGGGCTGGTCGATGGCGCGGCGGATCCAGGCCTCGACCGGGGCGGGATCGGGCGCGTCGTGAATAGTGAACATCGGGCACTGCACGACATCGGCACCTTGCTCCGCCAGAAGCTTTGAAAACTGCGCCTCCTCGCGCGTCTCCAGGATCAGGATGCGGTAGCCGTTCAAGCGGTCGGCCATGGGTGTGCTCCGGCGGTAAATTGCAATGGTCCGTTCATCCTGACTCCGCGCTTTATGCTGACGCAAGTCTTTGGGATCAAGTCTTGGGATTGGCGCGAGGGCGGGGTCGGTGATAGAGCAGGGCGCAAATCGCGGGTCGTTCCGCAGTCGCTGCCCAAACCTTCATCAAGAGCCATGCCCGATCATCAATATGTCCTGACCCTGTCCTGTCCGGATCGTCCCGGCATCGTCTCAGCGGTGTCGACCTTCCTGGCCCATAACGGACAGAACATTCTCGATGCCCAGCAGTTCGACGACATCGAGACCAAGAAGTTCTTCATGCGCGTGGTGTTCACCGCGGCCGATCTCGCCGTGGAGCTGTCGGCGCTCCAGACCGGCTTTGCCGCGATCGCGGAGCGTTTCGGCATGGAGTGGCAGATGCGCGACCGTGCCGCGCATCGCAAGGTGATGCTGCTGGTGTCGAAGTCCGACCACTGCCTGGTCGACATCCTCTATCGCTGGCGCACCGGCGAGCTACCGATGGTCCCGACCGCAATCGTCTCCAACCATCCGCGCGAGGTCTATGCCGGGCTCGACTTCGGCGGAATCCCGTTCCACCATCTGCCCGTCACCAAGGAGACCAAGCGCGAGCAGGAGGCGCAGATCCTCGATCTCGTCGCCGAGACCCGAACCGATCTCGTCGTGCTCGCGCGCTACATGCAGATCCTGTCGGATGATCTTTCTGCCAAGCTTTCCGGCCGCTGCATCAACATCCACCACTCGTTCCTGCCGGGCTTCAAGGGCGCAAAGCCCTATCACCAGGCCCATGAGCGCGGCGTCAAGCTGATCGGCGCTACCGCCCATTACGTCACGCGCGACCTCGACGAAGGCCCGATCGTCGATCAGGACGTCGAGCGCATCAGCCACCGCGACACGCCGGAGGATCTCGTCCGCAAGGGCCGCGATATCGAGCGGCGCGTGCTGGCCCGCGCGATCCGCTACCACCTCGACGACCGCGTCATCCTCAACGGCCGCAAGACCGTGGTGTTCATGGATTGATTGCCCGTCGTTCCGGAGCGCGCGACGCGCGAATCCGGAACCTCGAGATTCTCGGGTGCGCAATTGCGCACCATAGTTCGCCTCTGCGAGGCGTCCCGGAATGACAGCGAGATCGTTGTTGTGCCTCAGCGCACCGCGCCGCCCGACGTGGACCCCGTCGCACCCTTCTGCGCCTGCTCTTCCTTCTCGCGATCCGCCGCCGGCAGCAGCCGCTTGCGTTCGCGCTCTTTCATGTAGGCGTCGTATTGCGGCGTGCCGGGCCGCGGCGGTGCGTCGGCCGGCAGGCCGCCGGCCCATTGCGGGACGTAGTCGCCCATGCCGGCGGTGAGCTTTTCGTTGACGGTGCCGCAGCCGGACAGCCCCGCGGCGAGCGCAAAGAGGGTGAGGACGGAGCGGAAGGGCTTGAGCATTGTGCGCGCGCGAATTCAGTCAGGTTGGACGCCGGGTTAGGCTGGCGCGGGAAGAGTAGTCTTCAACAAGGTAAAATAGACTTATTCGAGGTAGGTAATTAGCTACCGATTTGCGCTGAACCGAAGACTCGCCGGTGTCCGAATTCTGCAAAAGAAAGACGAAATCCTCCATCCACGCGTCTGGTCGCTTTCTAGACTGTGGCAAGGGGCACGCGACAAACTGGCTTGGTCGGGGGCGGGGCTTTTTCGTTGACAGGTCCATTTTATTTGTACAATCGTACAAATAGGAGCGGCCAGGATCGGGGGCTCGGGTTACCCCGACGTAACCACGGCATCGCTCCCGTCGTCGGCCATCGGGACGCGCGGCTTGCGCCGAATGGTCGCCAAACGTCCGATTGACAATAAGGGCGCGAAAGACGCCATGTGGCGCGACATCGCGCGTGCGTGAGCTAAGGTTGAGCCAAGGACCGGGCACTCGGTCCGGCGCACAAGAGGTCAGGAATGAAGGGGAGGGACATCTGATGTTCGAACGGAAGACGTTTTCTTACAAGGTCTCTTGGACCGCAGCAGCGGCCGCCATCGCCGGCCTCGCGGCCATCGTGCCGGCCAAGGCCGAGGACACCGTCAAGGTCGGCCTGATCCTGCCGATGACCGGCGGCCAGGCCTCGACCGGCAAGCAGATCGAGAACGCGATCAAGCTCTACATGCAGCAGAAGGGCGACACCGTCGCCGGCAAGAAGATCGAGATCATCCTCAAGGACGACGCCGCGATTCCGGACAAGACCAAGACGGCCGCGCAGGAGCTGATCGTCAACGACAAGGTCAATTTCATCGCCGGCTTCGGCGTGACGCCGGCCGCGCTCGCGGCCGCGCCGCTCGCAACCCAGGCCAAGATCCCGGAAGTCGTGATGGCGGCCGGCACCTCCATCATCACCGAGCGCTCGCCCTACATCGTGCGCACCAGCTTCACGCTGGCGCAGTCGTCGACCATCATCGCCGACTGGGCGGTGAAGAACGGCATCAAGAAGGTGGCGACGCTCACCTCCGACTACGCGCCGGGCAACGACGCGCTGAACTTCTTCAAGCAGAATTTCACCGCCGGCGGCGGTGAGGTGGTCGAAGAGGTGAAGACGCCGCTCGCAAATCCGGATTTCGCGCCGTTCCTCCAGCGCATGAAGGACGCCAAGCCCGACGCGATCTTCGTGTTCGTGCCGGCCGGCCAGGGCGGCAACTTCATGAAGCAGTATGCCGAGCGTGGCCTCGACAAGGCCGGCATCAAGGTGATCGGACCGGGCGACGTCACCGACGACGACCTGCTCAACAACATGGGCGACGCCGTGCTCGGCACGGTCACCGCGCATCTGTATTCCGCGGCGCATCCCTCGCAGATGAACAAGGATTTCGTCGCGGCCTACAAGAAGGCCTTCGGCAACCGCCCGGGCTTCATGGCCGTGAGCGGCTATGACGGCATCCACCTCATCTACGAGGCGCTGAAGAAGACCAACGGCGACACCGATGGCACCAAGCTGGTCGAAGCCATGAAGGGCCAGAAGTGGGAAAGCCCGCGCGGCCCGATCTCGATCGACCCCGAGACCCGCGACATCGTGCAGAACATCTACATCCGCAAAGTCGAGAAGGTCGACGGCGAGCTCTACAATGTCGAGTTCGCGACCTTCGAAGCCGTCAAGGATCTCGGCAAGACCAAGAAGTGACCCGCGAAAGCGGGGCATCCCGGGGCGCGCATTAGCGCGACCCCGGGATCTCGTGAGCTACACTCTGCGTCATGCCCGGGCTTGTCCCGGGCATCCACGCAAAGCCCGGACAAGAACGTGGATGGCCGGGACAAGCCCGGCCATGACGATAACTCCAAGCTGAGACGATGACCTCTATCCTCACCAACCTGTTCGATGGCGTTGCCTACGGCATGCTGCTGTTCGTGCTCGCTTGCGGGCTTGCGGTCACGCTCGGCCTGATGAACTTCGTCAACCTCGCCCACGGCGCCTTCGCCATGGCCGGCGGCTATGTCTGCATGGTCCTGGTCAATCGGATGGGCTGGCCGTTCTTCGCCGCGCTGCCGCTCGCCTTCGTCTCGTCGGCTGCGATCGGCATCGTGCTGGAGCGAACGCTCTACCGCCATCTCTATGCGCGCAGCCATCTCGACCAGGTGCTGTTCACGATCGGTCTCACGTTCATGTCGGTCGCGGCCGTCGACTACATCCAGGGCTCGTCGCGGGTGTTCATCAATTTGCCGGCTGCGCTCCAGGGCCAGTTCGACGTGTTCGGCGTCGGCATCGGCCGCTACCGGTTGATGATCATCGTGATCTGCGGCCTGCTCACCATTGGTCTCCAGATGGTGCTGGCCAAGACCCGGTTCGGCAGCCGGCTGCGCGCCGCGGTCGATGATCCCCGTGCCGCGAGCGGCCTTGGCATCAACGTGCCGCAGGTGTTCGCCTTCACCTTCGCTTTCGGTTGCGGGCTCGCCGGCCTCGGCGGCGCGCTGAGCGCCGAGATCCTCGGCCTCGATCCGTATTTCCCGCTGAAGTTCATGATCTACTTCCTGATCGTCGTCACCGTCGGCGGCTCGTCCTCGATCACCGGGCCGTTCCTGGCCTCGCTCCTGCTCGGCATCGGCGACGTCGCCGGCAAATATTACGTGCCGAAGATGGGCCCCTTCGTGATCTACACCATGATGATCGTGATCCTGATCTGGCGCCCGAACGGCCTGTTCGGCCGCACGGCCGCGCGTTGAGGCCGCCGATGAGCGCTTCCTCCGACGTCGGTTATCACGCCCAGCGCCAGGCACGCTGGCACTATGGCGAAGTCGCCTTCTGGCTGGTCGTGCTGGCCTGCGGCTTCGCATTTCCCACGCGCTATCTGATCATGACCGACATCCTGCGGCTGGCGCTGTTTGCGATGTCGCTGGATCTCATCCTCGGTTATGCCGGCATCGTCTCGCTCGGCCACGCCGCCTTCTTCGGCGTCGGCGCCTACGCCGCGGGGCTTCTCGCCTTGCATGGCATCATCAACGAGCCCGTGCTCGCGCTGATCGTCGCCGGCCTTGCCGCGATGGTGCTGGGTTTCGCCACCAGCTTCCTGGTGATCCGCGGCGTCGATCTGACCCGGCTGATGGTCACGCTCGGCATCGCGCTGCTGCTTGAAGCGCTCGCCGAGCGCTTCTCTAACATCACCGGCGGCACCGACGGCCTTCAGGGCATCGAGATGCAGCCGATCTTCGGCGAGATTGCGTTCGACATGTTCGGCAAGACCGGCTTTTTCTACTCGCTGGCGGTGCTGTTCCTGTTGTTCCTGTTCGCCCGCCGCGTCGTGCATTCGCCGTTCGGCCTGTCGCTGCGCGCGATCAAGAACAATCCGCTGCGCGCCGCCGCCATCGGCATCCCCGTCAACCGCCGCCTGATCGCGATCTACACGCTCGCGGCGTTCTATGCCGGCATCGCGGGCGCGCTGTTCACCCAGACCACGGCGATCGCCTCCCTCGACGTGTTCGCCTTCGAGCGTTCGGCCGATTTGATGCTGGTGCTCGTGATTGGCGGAACCGGATATCTCTATGGCGGGCTGGTCGGTGCGGTGGTGTTCCGTATGCTCCAGGAATTGTTCTCCACCATCACCCCGCAATATTGGCAGTTCTGGATCGGTCTCGTGCTGGTCGTGATCGTGCTCGTCGGCCGCCAGCGCCTGCATCGCTGGATGCTGTACGTGCCGAACCTGGTCATCAAGCAGGTTGCCGGACGCAAGGCCGTCGTTGCCGTGCCGGAGAGCGACGCATGACCATCGCGCTCGAAACCCAAAATCTCGAAAAGCAGTTCGGCGGTCTGCGCGTGACGCGGGACCTGTCGCTCAAGATCGAGCAGGGCGCCCGCCACGCGCTGATCGGCCCGAACGGCGCCGGCAAGACCACTGTGATCAACCAGCTCACCGGCGTGCTCAAGCCGAACTCGGGCCGGATCCTGCTCGAAGGCCAGGACATCACGGATTTTCCGGTGCACAAGCGCGTGCTGCGCGGCCTGTCGCGCACCTTCCAGATCAACCAGCTCTATCCCGACCTGACCCCGCTCGAGACCATCGGCCTCGCCGTCTCCGAGCGCCTCGGCCATGGCGGCGACTGGTGGCGGCGGATGGGCACGCGGGGCGACGTCAACGGCGAGATCGCCGATCTCCTGAGGCGCTTCCATCTGCTCGACGTCATGAACGAAGAGACCGTGACGCTGCCTTACGGCAAGCAACGCCTGCTCGAGATCGCGGTCGCGATCGCCGTCAAGCCGCGCGTGCTGCTGCTCGACGAGCCCGCCGCCGGCGTGCCCGAGAGCGAACGCCACGACATTCTCGCCGTCGTAGGCAGCCTGCCGCGCGACGTCACCGTGCTGCTGATCGAGCACGACATGGACCTCGTCTTTTCCTTCGCCGACCGCATCTCGGTATTGGTCTCGGGCGCGCTGCTCACAGAAGGTCCACCCGACGTGGTCGCGCGCGACCCGCAGGTCAAGGCCGTCTATCTCGGCGAGGAGGCGGTCAATGTCTGACCTGCTCGCGATCGACGCACTTCGCGCCGGCTATGGCGAGGCGGTGGTGCTGCCCAACATGTCCCTGCGCCTCGCCGAGGGGCAGGTGCTTGCGCTGCTGGGCCGCAACGGCACCGGCAAGACCACGCTGATCAACTCCATCGTCGGCGTGACCCGCCGTTTCTCCGGTTCGGTCGCGCTGGCCGGCACCGATGTCACGAGCTTGCGGCCCGATCAGCGGGCGCGGGCCGGCATCGGCTGGGTGCCGCAGGAGCGAAATATCTTCCGCTCGCTGACGGTGGAAGAGAACATGACCGCGGTGGCGCAGCCCGGCCCCTGGACGGTCGAGAGGGTCTACGAGATGTTCCCGCGGCTGAAGGAGCGGCGGAGCAATTTCGGCAACCAGCTCTCCGGCGGCGAGCAGCAGATGCTGGCGATCGGCCGGGCGCTGACCCTCAACCCGAAGGTTCTGCTGCTGGACGAGCCGACCGAGGGCCTCGCCCCCATCATCGTCGAGGAGCTTCTGAAGGCGATCGGCAGCATCACCCGGGCGGGCGGCATCTGCTCGATCATCGTCGAGCAGAACGCGCAAAAGATTCTGGGGCTCGCCGACCGTGTTGTGATATTGGAGCGCGGAACGATCGTCCACGACGCCCCGAGTGCCGCGCTGAAGGCCGACCCGTCGGTCCTCGAACGCCACCTCGGCGTCGCAGGGGCGGCGGCCCACTAAAATATCCCGGGAGTAGAAAATGCAGCGAACCAAAGCCCCCTTCCGCGCCGACGAGGTCGGCAGCCTCTTGCGTCCCGCGAAGATCAAGGAAGCCCGCGCCAGGCTCGAGAAGGGCGAGATCTCGGTCGACGATCTGCGCAAGATCGAGGACATGGAGATCGAGAAGGTCGTGCACAAGCAGGCCTCGATCGGCTTGAAGCTCGCGACCGACGGCGAATTCCGCCGCTCCTGGTGGCATTTCGATTTCCTGGCCAAGCTCACCGGCTGCGAAATGTTTCACCCGGACACGGGCATCCAGTTCGCGGGCGTCGAGACGCGGCATGACGCGGTCCGCGTGATCGGCAAGCTCGATTTCCCCGACGACCATCCGATGCTGGATCACTTCCGCTTCCTGAAGAAGTCCGCCGACCAGGCCCACGTCGCCGCCAAGATGACGATCCCCTCGCCGGCCGTGCTGCACTTCCGCGGCGGCCGCAAGGCGATCTCCAAGGACGTCTATCCCGATCTCGACGCGTTCTACGAAGACCTCGGCAAGACCTACCGCAAGGCCGTGAAGGCGTTTTACGATGCCGGCTGCCGCTATCTTCAGTTCGACGACACCGTGTGGGCGTATCTCTGCTCGCAGGACGAGTTGCAGAAGGCGCGTGAGCGTGGCGACAATCCCGAGGGTCTCCAGCAGATCTATGCGCGCGTCATCAATTACGCGCTGGCCGAGAAGCCGGCCGACATGGTGGTGACGACGCATGTCTGCCGCGGCAATTTCCGCTCGACCTGGATCTCCTCGGGCGGCTACGAGCCCGTGGCCGAGACCATGCTGGCCGGCACCAATTACGATGGCTACTTCCTCGAATACGACTCTGACCGCGCCGGCGGCTTCGAGCCGCTGCGCTTCCTGCCCAAGGGCAACAAGGTCGTCGTGGTCGGCGTCATCACCTCGAAGTTCGGCGAGCTCGAGAAAAAGGATGACATCAAGCGTCGTCTCGAAGAGGCCGCCAAGTTTGCACCGCTGGAGCAGCTCGCGCTGTCCCCGCAATGCGGCTTTGCCTCGACCGAGGAAGGCAACATCCTCTCCGAGGAAGAGCAGTGGGCCAAGCTCGGCCTTGCGGTCGAGATCGCCAAGGAAGTGTGGGGCAACTAAGTTTGCCACATGGCTGCTGTCATTCCCCGCGAAAGCGGGGAATCCAGTACGCCGCGTCTTCTCGGTGAATCACTGGCGTCTCGGATTACTGGATCGCCCGATCAAGTCGGGCGATGACACCGAGTGAGTGGCGGGCAGCGTCACACCCTCGAAAACCAGTGCGCTCACCCGCCCTCACTTCTCCGCCAGATAGACCTCGCCCAGCAGCGACGAGTTCGACCACGGCACCTGCTTGTTCTTCGTGCTCGAGACCACTTCCGCCCGCACGCGCGTCAGCATCTGTTGCACCTCCAGCCCCGGCGTGCCGAGATGGCGGGAGAGGGCGGCGGAGAACGGCGAGTTGGCGCCTTCGCCATCGAGCGCGACCTGGCCCGGCGCGGTGGCGAACGCGATCAGCGTGCCCGCGCCCAGCGTTGCACCGGCGCCCAGGCTCGTTGGCGCTGCGAGGCCCGAAGCGCCCTCGATGCCTCGGTTGGTGCCGGCGGCTGCGACCTGCTGCGCCATCGGGTTGTTGCGGCAGGCATCGAAGATCAAAATGTTGGTGCGGACCTGGTCGTCGAGGCCGGCCATGATCGTGTCCATGTCGATCATCGCCTCCGTCATGCCCGCGCCCGGCTTGAGCTCGACGTCGACGGGGATGAGATAGTTGCGGCCGTCGACCTGCACGCCGTGGCCGGCATAGTAGACCAACGCGACCTGCGCCCGCGCCGCCTCACGCAGGAAGTCGCGCGTCACTTTCTGCATCGCTGCGCGGTCGAGATCGATGCCCTCGGACACCGTGAAGCCGATGTCGCGCAGGCTCCTGGCGACGGCGCGCGCATCGTTGGCCGGATTGGGCAGCGCCTTGACATGCGCGTAGGCGCCATTGCCGATCACCAGTGCGAGGCGCTTGCCAGGCGTCGCCGGGGCAGGCGAGGGCGCAGGTGCCGCGCCCGTTTGCTGCGGGGCCGGCTGCGTCACCGGCGACGGCGCATCGCGCGGGATTGGGGTGAGCGCATCCGTCACCAGCGACAGCCGCACCTTGGCGGTCGCCTGGTTGGCCTTGCTGCCGGCATCGGACGCCACGATCGCCAGCGTCGCCTTGTAGTCGTCGCGCGCATGGGCGTAGTCGCCCTTTGCCTCATAGGCCAGCGCGCGGTGGATATTGCCGGAGATCAGCACGCTGTTCGGCGGCGTCATGATGTTGACGGGCGGTTTTTCCTTCGCAAGCCGGATCGCCTCGCTGCCATCGGCAACGGCGCGATCGAGATCGCCCCGCACGCGCCAGATCGCGGTGCGGTTGATCAGCGGCTGCGGCAGTGTCGGGTCGAGCCGGATCGCCTGGTTGATGTCGGCAAGCGCGCCGTCGAGATCGCCGAGCGCCTCCTTCGCAATGCCGCGATTCTGGAACGAGAACGTCGATTTGGGCTGCAGCTTGATCGTGGCATCGTAGTCGGCGATCGCCTTGGCGTAGTCGCCCTTGCCGCGCCAGGCGTTGCCGCGATTGTGGAAGATCGTGCCATCAGGCGGGCCGAGCTTCAGCGCATCGTCGAAATCGGCGATCGCGATGTCGTAGTCGCCCTTGTCGTAATAGGCCGATCCCCTGAGATTGTAGACCGCCTGGCTCGGCTGGAGCCGGATCGCCTCGGTGGTGTCGGCGATGACCTTCGAATAGTCGCCCTTCTTGTTCCAGCCCACCGCGCGCCAGAAATAGATCGTCGCGAGCTGCTCACCTTTGAACACCTTCAGCG
Source organism: Bradyrhizobium sp. LA6.1 (assembly GCF_040547805.1). Taxonomy (NCBI): domain Bacteria; kingdom Pseudomonadati; phylum Pseudomonadota; class Alphaproteobacteria; order Hyphomicrobiales; family Nitrobacteraceae; genus Bradyrhizobium; species Bradyrhizobium sp. LA6.1. Next base: position 101,884 of record NZ_JBEPQK010000002.1, read on the forward strand.
CGACGATCTTGTTGCAGGCGTCGATCATCTGGTCTGGCGGCGTGGTGTCGGTCGTGCAGAGCGGCCCGAGCTGGCTGCGCGCCTGCGCGAAGGCGGGTGCGGCCCACAGGGTTGCTGTGAGCAGGCAGAGCGCGACGAGCAGGCGGCGCATGACGATGGTCCCTTGAAGGAGAAGCGCTTGTTTGTTGCCCGGCGGTGCGCCGGGGTTCACGCGCTCGTCATTGGACGTGGGGTAAAGCCAAGAGAGGGTATTCCCTCAGTGGGCAGATTTTGCTACGACGCTGGTCCCAACAGTTCTGCCCACCGCTTTCCCACTCATGAAGAACGACGAAATCCTTAGCCAAATCACCGAGTTCTGCCGCAAGGCGGACATGGCGGAATCGACGTTTGGCCGGCGCGCGGTGAACGATGGGAAGCTGGTCCATCGCCTGCGCGAGGGAAAGCGCATCACGATCGACACGCTGGAGCGGATCCAGGCCTATATCGCCGCATCGACGACTGGCGGTCTGCCGCCGCCGCGGGGGCTCCAGGTGCCCCCGGAAAAACGCGATCCGCGCGGCAATTTCCGTTTCTTCGAGAACCGGCAAAAATACCTGCTGTTCGTCCATACCTGCAGCGAGAAGCGGGTGGTCGCCGAGCGCGTCGCGCTGGAGCTCGCCAGCATCCATCCGCGTCCGCCGGCGCTGCGTATCTTCGACGCGGGGGTCGGCGACGGCACGGTGCTGGCCCGGGTGCTGCGCGCAACGCACCAGCGCTACCCGCACATGCCGTTCTACGTCGCCGGCAAGGAGCTCAGCCTCGAGGACTTGCGGCTGACGCTGGAGAGGGTCCCGGACCGCATTTTCGAGCATCCGGCGTCGGTGTTCGTGTTCACCAACATGTTCTACTCCGAGGCGCCCTGGCTCACGCCGGCATCGCCTGCGGCGGCGGCCGCCACCGTCTGGCACGAGGTTCCGTTACGGGGCGCCTCGTCAGGCGAGTTCGAGCAGCAGATCGCCGAGTTGAGGCCGTTCCTGGAGCAGAACTGGCGCGCCGCGATCAGCCCACGCACGGCCATGCCGCTCTACGAGCGGCCCGTCGTCCTGGTGCTCTACCGCGAGGACCACAGGTTCCTGCTGGATTCGACCATTCCGCGGCCGGGCCAGACCGAGGCCAATTTCGACCTGGTCATTGCATCCCAGCCCTACCGCGCCCTGTCCTCGGTCAATTTCCGGGCAAAGCGGATCATTGCACCGCTGGCGCGGGCGCTTCGGCCGGGCGGGCGGCTGATCGGAATCCACTCCCACGGTCACGATCCCGGCATGGAAATGATCCAGGCGATCTGGCCTGGAGAAAATCCTTTCGCGGTCAGCCGTCATGAGCTATTGCGCGCCGTGAAGTACGAGCTTGGGTCGTTGGGCCGGGACCTAAATTTTAATGCTTATGCGGACAACCGTTCGATCTTCAGGTATGATATGGAAGCGCTGCCCAACGAGGTGACGGGTACCATCGGAACCTCGACGGCCTTTGCAGCGTGGAATGCGGCGGTGTATGTGGCGCAGATCGAGGACGACCGATTGACAGAAATGACTCAAAACGGCCGCACTCTGGATGCCGCCCGGGACGTGCTGCGGAAGTACAACGGGCTCTGGTTTCTCGACGAGTCCTACGTCATCTCGCGACGGCGTGATTGACATAATCCAAGGTTAAACATCGCAAACGCCCGCCAGGTTAACGGCGGAACAAGGGGTTACTGATGCGCGCGTCCTATCTCTTCACCAGCGAATCCGTGTCCGAGGGTCATCCCGACAAGGTCTGTGACCGGATCTCCGATGAAATCGTCGATCTGTTCTACCGCGAAGGGCCGAAGGCTGGCATCGATCCGTGGCAGATCCGTGCGGCCTGCGAGACGCTCGCGACCACCAACAAGGTGGTGATCGCCGGCGAGACCCGCGGTCCCGCATCCGTCACCAACGAGCAGATCGAAGGCGTCGTGCGCGCCGCGATCAAGGACATCGGTTACGAGCAGGACGGCTTCCACTGGGAGAAGGCCGACATCGAGATCCTGCTGCATCCGCAGTCGGCCGACATCGCGCAGGGCGTCGATGCGCTGCAGCCGGGCGAGGTCAAGGAAGAGGGCGCGGGCGACCAGGGCATCATGTTCGGTTACGCCACCAACGAGACGCCTGATCTGATGCCGGCGCCGATCTTCTACGCCCACAAGATCCTGCGCCTCATCTCGGAAGCGCGTCACTCCGGCCGCGAGAAGGTGCTGGGTCCGGACTCCAAGAGCCAGGTCACCGTGCAGTACGAGAACGGCAAGCCGGTCGGCGTGCGCGAGATCGTCGTGTCGCACCAGCATCTGGTCGAGGACATCTCGTCGAAGCAGATCCGCGACATCGTCGAGCCCTATGTCCGCGAGGCGCTGCCGAAGGACTGGATCACGCCGAAGACCATCTGGCACATCAATCCAACCGGCAAGTTCTACATCGGCGGTCCGGACGGCGATTCCGGCCTGACCGGCCGCAAGATCATCGTCGACACCTACGGCGGCGCGGCCCCGCATGGCGGCGGTGCGTTCTCCGGCAAGGATCCGACCAAGGTCGACCGTTCGGCGGCTTACGCGGCGCGCTACGTCGCCAAGAACATCGTTGCCGCCGGTCTCGCCGATCGCTGCACCCTCCAGCTCGCCTACGCCATCGGCGTCGCGCGTCCGCTGTCGATCTACATCGACACCCACGGCACCGGTAAGGTGTCGGAGGACGAACTCGAGAAGGCCGCCGCCAAGGCGATGGATCTCACCCCGCGCGGCATCCGCAGCCATCTCGACCTCAACCGTCCGATTTATGCGCGCACCTCGGCCTACGGCCATTTCGGCCGCACGCCCGACAACGAGGGCGGCTTCTCCTGGGAGAAGACCGATCTCGTCGAAGCGCTCAAGCGCGCAGTCTAAGTACCAACGTCATTCCGGGGCGCCGCGACAGCGGCGAACCCGGGATCCTTATCCATCATGTCGAGATTCCGGGTTCGCCTTTCCAGGGCGGCCCGGAACGACCAATTCAACAACAGGACCTCCGCTATGAATGCGAAGCCCGGCTTCACCGACTACATCGTCAAGGACATTTCGCTGGCCGACTTCGGCCGCAAGGAACTCTCGCTGGCCGAGACCGAGATGCCCGGCCTGATGGCCACCCGCGAGGAGTTCGGCCCGAAGCAGCCGCTGAAGGGCGCGCGCATCGCCGGCTCGCTGCACATGACGATCCAGACCGGCGTGCTGATCGAGACGCTGGCAGCCCTCGGCGCCGACATTCGCTGGGTCTCCTGCAACATCTATTCGACGCAGGACCACGCTGCGGCCGCGATCGCCGCCGCCGGCATTCCGGTGTTCGCCGTTAAGGGCGAGACGCTGGCCGAATACTGGGACTACACCGCAAAACTGTTCGACTGGCACGGCGGCGGTCACCCGAACATGATCCTCGATGACGGCGGCGACGCCACCATGTACGTCCATCTCGGTCTGCGCGCCGAGAACGGCGACACCGCCTTCCTCGACAAGCCCGGCTCCGAGGAAGAGGAAGTCTTCTTCGCGCTCCTGAAGAAGCAGCTCAAGGAAAAGCCGAAGGGCTACTTCGCCGAGATCGCCAAGAGCATCAAGGGCGTTTCCGAAGAGACCACCACGGGCGTGCATCGTCTCTATGACATGCAGAAGGCCGGCACGCTGCTGTGGCCGGCGATCAACGTCAACGACAGCGTCACCAAGTCGAAGTTCGACAACCTCTATGGCTGCCGTGAATCGCTGGTCGACGGCATCCGTCGCGGCACCGACGTGATGATGTCGGGCAAGGTCGCGATGGTCGCGGGCTTCGGCGACGTCGGCAAGGGCTCGGCCGCATCGCTGCGCCAGGCCGGCTGCCGCGTGATGGTGTCGGAAGTCGATCCGATCTGCGCGCTGCAGGCCGCGATGGAAGGCTACGAGGTCGTGACCATGGAGGACGCCGCCCCGCGCGCCGACATCTTCGTCACCGCGACCGGCAACAAGGACATCATCACGATCGAGCACATGCGCGCGATGAAGGATCGCGCCATCGTCTGCAACATCGGCCACTTCGACAACGAGATCCAGATCGCGGGTCTGCGTAACCTGAAGTGGACCAACATCAAGCCGCAGGTCGACGAGATCGAATTCCCCGACAAGCACCGCATCATCATGCTGTCGGAAGGCCGCCTCGTGAACCTCGGCAACGCGATGGGTCATCCGTCCTTCGTGATGTCGGCCTCCTTCACCAACCAGACGCTGGCGCAGATCGAGCTGTTCGCCAACAACAAGGACGGCAAGTACAAGAAGGAAGTGTACGTGCTGCCGAAGTCGCTGGACGAGAAGGTCGCGCGCCTGCACCTCGCCAAGATCGGCGTCAAGCTCACCGAGCTGCGCAAGGACCAGGCCGACTACATCGGTGTGAAGCAAGAAGGTCCGTACAAGTCGGACCACTACCGCTACTGAGATCGCATCCAGCTGCGACACGAAGGCCCCGGAGCGATCCGGGGCCTTTTTTTGTAGACTCATTGTGCTACGCTCGGAGGTAGAGCCAAAACAAGCCCGCCACTTCTGAAGCGGGTGGCCGCGTTTCCCACGTTCATTGTCAAATGCATATGGAGGGAATGCGATGTCCAGCGAAGCCAACGTTCAGTTGCTCAAAGAAGCCTATCGTCGGTGGAACGACAGCAAAGGCGGGAGCGTCGACTATTGGTTCGACAGCGTCATCGGCCCGCAGATCAAATTCGACTCGCTTCCGCAGGGGGCTCCGGCGGTGCCCTTTGCCAAGTGTTATGACGACCGCGCGCAGCTGCGTGGCTATTTCGACGGTCTGCTGGCTGACTGGAGCATGCAGCACTACACCATGAATGAATACGTCGCGCAGGGCGACGCTGTTTTTGCGCGCGGCTCATGTGCCTGGACCAACAAAAGGACCGGGAAGATCGCTGAGACCCCGAAGGTCGATTTCTGGCGTTTCAAGGATGGCAAGGCAGTGGAATTCTACGAGTATTTCGACACAGCCCTTGTCTACGGCGCTGCCACCGCCTGACGGTTGCAATTCGGCACGGTGTCGCCCATCCTGTGCCGGGGAGAACGCCATGGCTAAAGCCGCAGAACATTTCGACGTCCTGATCGTCGGAGCCGGCCTGTCCGGCATCGGCGCGGGATATCATCTTCAGGGCAAGTGCCCGGACAAGAGCTACGTCATCCTCGAAGGCCGCGACTGTATCGGCGGCACCTGGGACCTGTTCCGCTATCCCGGCGTCCGCTCCGACAGCGACATGTTCACGCTCGGCTATTCGTTCAAGCCGTGGACCGATCCGAAGGCGATCGCGGACGGGCCGCAGATCCTCGACTATGTGCGCGAGACTGCGGCCGAGAACGGCATCGACAGGCACATCCGCTTCCATCATCGCGTCAAGCGCGCGTCGTGGTCGACGAGTGAAGCGCGCTGGACGATCGAGGTGGAACGTATGTCGCGTGAAGGCGCGACCGAGCTTGTGCGCTTCACCTGCAATTTCCTGTTCATGTGCTCGGGCTATTACAAATACGAGGCGGGCTATACGCCGGAGTTCGCGGGCGTGGCGGATTTCGCCGGCCGCATCGTGCATCCGCAGAAATGGACCGAGGACATCGACTACGCGGGAAAACGCGTCGTCGTGATCGGCTCGGGCGCAACCGCAGTGACGCTGGTGCCGGAGCTCGCCAAGAAGGCGGCGCAGGTCACCATGCTCCAGCGCTCGCCGACCTATGTGGTGTCGCGTCCTGCGCAGGACCCCGTGGCCAACAAATTGCGCCGCAATCTGCCGACGCGGCTTGCCTATCATGTCATCCGCTGGCGCAACGTGATGTGGGGGATGTTCTTCTTCCAGCTCAGCCGGCGCCGGCCTGCCAAGGTGAAGGAGCTGGTGCTCAAGGGGGTGCAGATGGCGCTCGGCCCCGACTACGACGTCGCGACCCATTTCACGCCGCGCTACAATCCCTGGGACCAGCGGCTGTGCCTCGTGCCGGACGGCGACCTGTTCAAGGCGATCCGCGAGCAGCGCGCCGCCGTCGTCACCAACGAGATCGACACCTTTACGCGCGACGGCATTCGCCTGAAGGATGGCCGCGAGCTTGCGGCCGACATCATCGTCACCGCGACGGGGCTGGTGCTCCAGGTCGTCGGCGGTCTCGAAATCAGCGTCGACGGCCGCGCCGTCGATTTCGCCAACACGCTGACCTACAAGGGCATGATGTATGCCGACGTGCCGAACATGGCGTCGGCCTTCGGCTACACCAACGCGTCCTGGACGCTGAAATGCGATCTCACCTGCGAATATGTCTGCCGGCTCATCAACTACATGGACCGGCATAATTTCCGGCAATGCATGCCGCACAATGACGACCCTGAAATCACCGCGCAGCCGTCGCTCGATTTCACCTCGGGCTATGTGCAGCGCTCGGTCGCGAAGATGCCAAAGCAGGGCTCGAAGCAGCCATGGCGGCTGTACCAGAACTACGCGCTCGACATCGTCACGTTGCGATTCGGCCGGATCGACGACGGCGTGATGCAGTATTCCTGATCACGCCGCCACCTGCTTTATGCCTTGCGCGTGGTGAGCGCGAGCCCAAGATCGATCGCAAGCGCGAGCACCACGGCGGCGCCGCCAAGTCCGAACAGGACCAGATAGTCGCCACCGGTCTGCGCGTAGATCCAGGAGAAGCCGTAGGCGGCCGCTGCCTGGAACAGCGCGAAGCTCGTGGTGGCGTGGCTCCATGTCGCGCGCTGCTGCTCGGTCGAGTGCGGCACGAGCTCGTGGATACGCCCGAGCACGAGTGGCACAATACCAGGGGTGAAGCCGCCGACCACCACGCTCGATACGATCAGCGAAACCGGCGCGGTGCTGACGGTAGGTAGCAGCACGGCGGCCGCCTCGATCAGGAACGCGGCGCGCAAGGCCGGTCCGAATCCCGAGCGGTCACCGAGATGGCCGGTAACGAGCGGGCCGACGATGGCGCCGAGACCGTACAGCACCCAGTAGCGCGAGCCCGCCGCAATGCCCTGGCCGAGGCCACGCGCCACGAAGTCGACGATGAAGACCATGTGCGGCACCAGCGCCACCGCGTTGAGGCCATACTGGACCAGAAGCGCGCGCACGGCGGGCGAGGCCTGATGGGACTTCGCGTGATGCGAAGGCGCGGCATCGCGCTTGGCCTCCGCGGGCCAGTTCCACCAGCTCGCGAGCGTGAGCACGGCGGAGAGCACGCCGAGGCCGTACCAGCTCTGCTGCAAGCCCTGTTGAAGGAGCAACGGCACCAGCGTGCCCGATGCAGCGACGCCAAGGCCTACGCCGGCAAAGATCACGCCGCCGACGATGCCGCGCCTCGCGGCCGATACGTGCGGCAGAATGACGGAGGCCGCCAGCACCATGATGATTCCGCCGGTGAGGCCCGACAGAAAGCGCCAGGCGAAAAACCAGGTGAACGACACCGGACTAGAGCTCGCGAAGAAGGAGAGGGTGGCAAGCAGCATCATCGCCCGCAGCGCGCGGACGGCGCCGATGCGGGTGGCCAGGGCGCGTGCGGCGAGCGCGCCGGCGAGGTAACCGGCGAGGTTGGCAGCGCCGAGATAAACGACCTCGGATGCGCTGAACCACTTTGCGGCGATCAGTGCCGGGATCAGCGGCGTGTAGGAAAAGCGGGCGAGGCCAAGCCCGACCAGTGATGCGGACAATCCCGCCACGGCGTACCGCCAAGCCTGCCGCGAAGTCGATTGCGATTCCGATCCCGGCCGCTGATGCGGCCGGGCGTGGTGCCCAGTGTTTGCATTGAGTTCGGTCATGTCATTCTCCTCCGCGCGGTCGCGCGCGGATCATCCTGTCTTTGCGGCGCGGCGGCGCCGGAAGTCCTGCACGGGCAGGCCGCCCCAGCCCCAATTGTCGGTGTCGACTTCCTCGATCACGACGAAGGTGGACTCGAGCGGCTTGCCGAGCACATCGAGCAGCAGCTGGCTCGATCCCCTGATCAGCGCCGCCTTCTCCTCCGCCGTGAGCGACGCCGCTCCCGGCGTCGTCCCTTCGCGGGTCACTTGAATGGTGACGATCGGCATGGTGTTTCTCCGCGCTCAGTGGCCGGCGCTCTGGCCGCCGTCGACGTGCAGGATCTCGCCGGTGACGAAGGAGGCACTCTCGAGATAGAGCACGGCGCCAACGATGTCGGACATCTCGCCCATGTGGCCGACCGGATGCAGCGCGCCGAGCTGGGCATGCGTCGCAACGGGATGCATCGGCGACTTGATGATGCCGGGCGCCACCGCGTTCACGCGGATGCCGCGCCTGGCGTATTCGATCGCGAGCGACTTGGTCGCGGCATTCAGTCCGCCCTTGCTCAGCGAGGCCAGCACCGACGGCACGTTCGAATTGGCCTGATCGGCCAGGGTGGTCGTGATCTGGACGACGTGACCCGAACCCTGCTTCTCCATCTCCGCAATGGCGAGCTGCGTGATGTGGAAAAAGCCTGCGACGTTGGTGCCCATCACCGCCGCATAGTCCTCTGCCGTGTACTGCGTGAACGGCTTTGCGACGAAGATGCCGGCATTGTTGACCAGCGTGTCGATGCGGCCAAAGCGCGCGACGGCCTGCGAGACCACACGTTCGGCGGTGGCCCGGTCGGCGATGTCGCCGGGAACGGCGAGGATGTCATCGTCGCCCGACGGCTTGATGGAGCGCGCCGTTGCGACGACGCGATAGTTGCGATCGCGAAAACCCTGGACCAGGGCGGCGCCGATGCCCTGCGATGCACCGGTGATGATGGCGACCTTCTGCTCGATACCCATGACGGACTCCTGTTGTTGGCTTTCAGAACCTGCGCCAGCAGCGGCTGGTTTGGATGCCGAGTTACGCCGCGGCGGCCCGGCTGCGAATACACGTTGTCCGGCAGACACTGTTACGTGGCGCGAACGAATGCCGGACCGGCCCGGGGCGGCGGTTGTCGCGGCGGGGGCGAACGCCTAGCTTGTCAATGGAATTTGATGGGGCGACGGGTAGGCATGGATCGTCTGGATGCGATGAAGGTGTTCGTCCTTGCGGTGGACGAGGGCAGCTTGGCCGCCGCAGGACGCAAGCTCGGCCGCTCGCCGGCTGCGGTCAGCCGCGCCATCGCCTTCCTGGAGGAGCGGGTCGGCGCCGAGCTGCTGCACCGGACGACGCGATCGATCAAGCTGAGCGAGGAGGGCGAGCGCTATGTTGCGATCTGCCGTCGCGTGCTCACCGAGCTGGAGGAGGCCGACGACATCGTGGCCGGACCGCGCACGGCGCCCCGCGGCCTGCTCGCGATCACGGCGCCGGTGGTCTCGGGCGAGATGGTGCTGCGGCCGATCCTCGATGCATTTCTCGATGCCTATCCGACGGTGTCGGCGAAGCTCCTGCTGTTCGACCGTTCGGTCAATCTGATCGAGGAGGGCGTCGACATCGCGCTTCGCATCGGGCCTCTCGCGGATTCGGCGATGGTGGCGATGCGGGTCGGCGAGATCAGCCGCGTCGTGGTGGCTGCGCCGCGCTACCTGAAGCAGCACCCGCGCATCGCTGAACCCGGCGATCTCGCCAAGCACCAGATCGTGGCGATGGCGCACCTGCCCAATTCCTGGACCTTTGCGCCACCGGCCGGCTCATCGGCAGCCAGGACAGTCCAGTTCACGCCGCGGCTCGTCGTCAACAGCACCTATGCGGCGGTGGCGTCCGCGGTCGCCGGGCGCGGCGTGGCGCGGATGTATTCGTACCAGGTGGCCGAGCAGGTCGCGCGCGGCGAGCTCGAGATCGTGCTGGCCGACGATGAGGATCCGGAGATGCCCGCGCATCTGATCTGCCCGCAGGGCCGGCTCGCGGTGCCGAAGGTACGGGCCTTCACCGACTTCGCCGTGCCCCGGCTGAAGAAGCACTTTGCGCAGCTCAAGAAGAGCCTCGGTGCACGCTAGGCATTGCGGCCGCACAGCGACTGCCAATGCGTTGTTTTGCGTATACGGCCGCCGGGCTGAATCGGCGATGGTTCCAGAACGGTTAACGCCGATTTAACGGATGAGTCCTAGCCTGTCTGGGCCGGGGTTACTCGCAGGCCGAGGTGAGCCCAATGGAAGCCCAGAAGATTGCGGTCGACGCCGTCGTCGCGCTGACCGATTGCGACCGCGACGCCGTCATCGCCTTCATCCGTCGGCTCTATCTCGCCGGCGTCACCGACCCGAAGCGCCTGACCTTCAAGGGTCTCCAGGCGCTGTCGCGGGCTTGATCGAACACAATCCAATCTACTTGATGGTCGGATCGCTGATCCGGATCGAGGTGACGCGGTCCTGCCGCACCTCGAATGAGAAGGGCCATGGCTCGTACGTCCAGAGCTCCGTTTTCTCCAGCCCGCTAGGCCCGACGTGGAATGGGCCGCCGAACTGCGCCATCAGTTTGTCGGTGCTGTCGCCGAGATTGACCCGGTTGAAGCTGTAGGCGGCGACCGGTGCCTCGCCGCTGATCTGGAGCGCAACGGTGCGGTTCGCTTTCACGATGGCGGCAAGATAGGGAAACTCGCCGGTCTTGCCGAGGAAGTAGACATAGGCCGTCGCGTTGTTCGGTTGCGGCAGTTTGCGGTGCGGCTCGCCGAGCACGGCCTTGAGTGCGGTCTCGGAGATGCCGACCCCAAGCGCGCCCATCCGCTGGCAGGCAAGGCTGAGAATATCGGGATCGGGCGGGGTGATGCGCTTACCGGCTTCGACCTTGCAGGCGAATGTCTGCCCGACGCGTAGCCACTGGCCGCGCAGCTCCGGATCCGGAGGCTTGCCGCCTTGGGGTGACGGCGAAGGGCCTTGGCCGTTCACGGGTGCGAATATTCCAAGCAGAACCAGCGCGAGCGCGGAGCCCGCCAACGACCGCCACATCCCCAAGACGCACCCCGATTTTCCAACCCTGGAACCAGGATAGCACGCCGCAAATCGACCGCAACGCGAGGATTGGCGGCGGGTCGGCTACGATTTCAAATTGTGCGCGGCACGGCCCAAGACGGCCCAATCACAACCTGCGGAACAGCCTCAGGATGCACGCCAATATCTTGCAGCTCGGGCCGGGTCGGAGTAGATCACGTCCCCGGCTGGGTCACTCGGGATTTGGGGAAATGCTGAAGCAGCTTTTTGCGCCGCAACTTGTCATTCTCTATGTGCTCGCGGCTTCGACCATTTACGTTCACTTCCGCGGCAAGCAGCGGCTGCGCTTCGCGCGCCAGCTCGGCGATCACTCGACCTATCTCGCGCCCTACAACGTGCTGATGTATGCGGGCTCGGCCGTGCCGAACAAGCCGGTGATCCCGGTCGAGCAGTTTCCGGAGCTGAAGCCGCTCAGCGAGAATTGGGAGACCATTCGCGACGAGGCGGTGCGCCTGTTCGACGAAGGCTTCATTCGGGCCGCCGCGAAGAACAACGATTGGGGCTTCTACTCGTTCTTCAAGAGCGGCTGGAAGCGGTTTTATCTGAAATGGTACGACGACTTCCTGCCGTCGGCGCGCACGCTGTGCCCGAAGACGGTGGAGCTGTTGAATTCGATCCCGAGCGTGCACGGCGCGATGTTCGCGATGCTGCCGCCGGGCGGCAAGCTTGGCGCGCACCGCGATCCCTTTGCCGGCTCGCTGCGTTATCACCTCGGCCTCGTCACGCCGAACTCGAACAAGTGCCGCATCCTCGTTGACGGCGTCGAATGCGTCTGGCGCGACGGCGAGGCCTTCATGTTCGACGAGACCTTCATCCACAGCGCGGAGAATGCGACCGACGTCAACCGCATCATCCTGTTCTGCGACGTCGAGCGCCCGATGAAGTACGGCTTCATGACCGCGATCAACCGCTGGGTCAGCCATCACATCGTCAAGGCCTCCGCGACGCAGAACGTGGACGGCGAGAGCGTCGGCGTGCTCAACAAGGTATTCGGCAAGCTCTACGAGATCCATCTCGGCAGCCGCAAGGTCAAGGAGTGGAACCGCAACGTCTACTACACGCTGAAATATTCGCTGACGGCGCTGATCCTCGGTCTCATCGTGATGTCGGCGCTGCGCTAATCCGCCCTACGAAAAACCCCGGAGCAGGCTCCGGGGTTTTGTTTTTGCGGACGTTGCTGCGGCCTCACACTGGCTTGGCGCCGGTGTTGATGATCGACCCCACATGCTGCCCGCGCAGCGCCGCGCTGATCCGACCCGGCACGAGACCGTTGACGACCTGCACGCGCGTGATGTGCCGCGCGTTGGCCATCACCTCGAGCAGTGCCGGATCGAACGGCAGCGTACCCTTCAGCTTCGCAAGCTCGGCAAAGCTCGTCTCTTTCAGCAGCTCGGCCTTCTTGCCATCCGCGCCATTGGGATCGGTCGTGTAGACGCCGTCGACGTCCTCCACGATCGTGAGCCCGGCAGCGCCAAGCGCGTCGGCGAGCAGGAAGGCGCCGGTATCGGCCCGATGCAGCGGGATGCGCGCGGTCGGGAATTCATGATGGTGGTAGGGCGGGAAGGCGCTGCCGACGACCGCGCGCGCGGCCGTGAGGTGAATGGCGAGCTGGCTCGCGATGGTCGGGTGCTCGACATAGGAGACACCCTCCGGCGCGAGCAGGCTCGCCAGGATATGTCCGTTCTGGCCGGCCTCGCTGGCGGCGAGTGGGGCGAGCGAGCCGACCGGCAGGCCGAGGTCGAGGCCGACGCTGTAGAGATGGCGGGCGCGGATGCCGGCGCCGGTCAGGATGAGCAGGCGATGCTCCGGCAAGAGCGACCGCAGCTCGTCGACGAGCGGGAGGATCGCTTCGTGACCGCGGTCCATGATGCGGCCGCCGATCTTTATGACGTGCAGCCAGGGCAGCAGCTTGATCGGACGGTTGCCGGCAACGGGGCGGGTGAGATCGCTGTCGAGCAGAGTCTGGCGCGCGAGCGGCGAGGCGACGTGCTTGATCTGGTTGGTATCAGCCATGACGGTGCTCTCTTCAGCTCGCGGTGATGATGGTGCCGACATGCTCGCCCGCAAGCGCGCGGGTGAGATTGCCGGGGACGAGGCCGTTGATGATCTGCACCTGCCGGACATGGCGCGCCGAGGTGAGGAGATCGAGCACCGGGAATTCCAGGATGGAGTCCTGCAGGCCCTTGGCCTTCATCTCCGCCACCGAGATTTTCGGGATGAAGGTGGCGTTCTTCGACGTCTTGGGGTTCGCGGTGTAGAGGCCGTTCTCGTCCTTCACATAGATCATCGCCTTGCAGCCGAACTGTTCGGCGACGAGGAAGCATCCGGCATCGGTGCGATAGGGCGGGATCACGCCCTCGGCCGCGGGCCGCATCCACAGGCTATAGGGCGGCATGCCGCTGAAGATCACGGCATTCACCTCGGCGAGGAATAGCGGAACTGACGAGAGCCCGGCGCTGGAGACGGCGGAGATGCCGTGCTTGGCCAGCAGCTGCCCGAGCATCGCGGCGTTCTGATCGGCGACGGAAGCCCCGAGCTGCGACAGCACGCCGGCCGGCAGCCGGAGCCCGGCGGCGATCGAATACAGATGCCGCGCACGGGTGCCGGCGCCGGTTCCGATCAGGAGCTTGTGCGCCTTGCGGGCGGCGACGATCTCCTCGACGATTGGATAGACCGCGGCACGGCCGCGATCGATCATGCTCTGGCCGCCGATCTTGATGACAGTTGCCTCGGGGAGGATGCGGAAGTCCGCTGCCTTCTCCGCTGCGGCCACAAGCTGTGGGTCGGTGAGCGAGCGTTGCATCAGCAGGCCCTCGAGCTCCGTGATCGTGTTCGACATCCGAGACATCCTCTCGTTTTCTGATGCAGTCTCTGCGGCGGACCCTTCAGCCTCGACCGCGAATCTTGCCGCACACTTCAGTCCATGGCAACAAGGTCGCCGCGATTTAGCGGCCAAACATGGAGCAGGCAATGGCCCCGTTGCCACTTGCGAACACCGAGATCGTGCAATTCTTCCGCGAGTGGCTGGATACCTTCTCAGGCTATGTCCGCGAGGTCGACTACGCTTCGGCGCGGCCGCTCTTTCATCCGGACGTGCTGGCCTTCGGCACGCACAACGATGTCATCCCCGACCTCGATCAATGGGTCTCGACGCAATGGAATAACGTCTGGCCGAAGACGACCGACTTCCGCTTCGTCCTCGACCAGGTCTCGATCCTGGCATCCCCCGACGGCACGATGGCGACGGTGGTCGCGCCGTGGACGAGCACGGGCTACCATCCCGATGGCAGCGCGTTTCCGCGCCCCGGCCGTGCGACGATGGTGTTTTCAAAAAATGGCGATGGCTGGCTGTGCGTGCATTCGCACATGTCGCTCAATCGCGGGGTGCCGCAGGCAAGCCATGCCAATCGGCCGGTGAAGGCCTGGTAGAAATGCAAAAGGCCCCGGACATGTCCGGGGCCTTTCGATTTCCAGATGTCGTTCAGCCTATTCCGGCTGGCCGATGCTCACCTTCAGCGTGCCGACGCCGTCGACGCCGCATTCGAGCTTGTCGCCCGGCTGGAGCTGCGACACGCCGGCCGGCGTGCCCGTCATGATGATGTCGCCGGCGGCGAGCTTCACCTGCTGGGAGAGCTGCCAGATGATCTCGGGCACGTTCCAGATCAGCTCGGTGAGATCGCCCTTCTGGGCTTCCTTGCCGTTGACCGTCAGCCAGATCTTGCCTTTGGCGGGATGGCCGATCTTCGAGGCCGGCTGCACTGCGGAGCAGGGGGCCGAGCCGTCGAACGACTTGCCGATCTCCCACGGACGCTCCTTCTTGCGCGAGGCGATCTGGAGGTCGCGGCGGGTGAGGTCGATGCCGACGGCATAGCCGTAGACATGGCCGAGGGCCTTGTCGGCGGGGATATTGAGGCCGCCGCTCTTCATCGCGACGATCAGCTCGACCTCGTGATGCAGATCCTTGGTCAGCGGCGGATAGGGAATGGTGGCGCCGTCGGGCACCAGCATGTCGGCGTGCTTGGCGAAGAAGAACGGCGGGGCGCGCTCGTCGTTGCCCATCTCACGGATGTGCTCGAGATAGTTGCGGCCGACGCACCAGATGCGGCGCACCGGGTAACGGCCGCTCTCTCCGACGACGGGAAGCGAAGCCTGGGGCGGAAGCGGGATGACGTAGGAGGCGGCGTTCATGGAGCGATCTCGCTGCTCTTGAGGTTGATGAGGAACTCTATGCGGTTGCGCTGATCGGCGCCAGAGCGCCGGCGTCGTGGTGTTGCAGGCGGAAGAACGAGGCGTAGCGACCGGAGCGGCGGAGCAATTCGTCGTGGCGGCCCTGTTCGACGATTTCGCCGCCCTCGACCACCAGGATCGCATCTGCGTGCATGATGGTGTGCAGGCGGTGCGCGATCACGATGGTGGTGCGGTTCTGGCAGAGATGCTCGATCGCCTCCTGCACCTGCCGCTCGGACTCGGAATCGAGCGCGGCGGTGGCTTCGTCCAGCAGGATGATCGGTGCGTTCTTGATCAGCGCGCGCGCCACCGCGATGCGCTGGCGCTGGCCACCGGAGAGCTGCGTGCCGTGCTCGCCGACCGGCGTGTCGTAGCCGAGCGGGAAGCTCATGATGAAATCATGCGCGCAGGCGGCTTTCGCCGCATCAACGATTTGCTCTTCGCTCGCGCCGGGCTTGCCGAAGGCAATGTTGCTGCGGATGGTGTCGCGGAACAGATACACGTCCTGGCCGACATAGGCGGTCTGCGCGCGCAGCGATTTGCGCGAGACCGCGCCGATCGACTGGCCGTCGATCACGATGTCGCCTTGCGTCACCTCGTAGAAGCGCAGCAGCAGCCCCAGCACGGTCGATTTGCCGCCGCCGGAGGGGCCGACCAGCGCGGTGACTTTTCCGGGCTCGGCAACGAAGGACATGCGGTTGAGGACGGTCTCGCCGGTCCGGTAGGAGAAGCTGACGTCGCGCAGCTCGATCTTCGCTTCGGACAGCTTCAGTGCTGGCTTGTCGTCGTCGGAATGCTCGCTCGCCGGGCTGTCGACCACTTCGAGCAGCATGCGCGCGCCGACGAGCTGGCTGTTGAGGTCGATGTTGAGCCGCGCCAGCCGCTTGGCCGGCTCGGTCGCCATCAGGAACGCGGTCATGAAGGAGAAGAACGCGCCGGGCGTGGCGTTGAGCGCGACCACGCTGTAGCCGCCGTAGAGCAGGCAGCCGGCAACCGCGAAGCCCCCGAGCATCTCCATCAGCGGGTTGGAACGGTTGGCGACGCGGGCCATCTTGTTGGCGTTGCGCTCGACGATCGCGATGTTCTCGTCGATGCGCTTCTGCATGGTGTCTTCGAGCGTGAATGCCTTCACCGTGCGGATGCCCTGGAGCGATTCTTGCATCGTCTCCAAGATGTCTGCGGTGCCGGTGAACTGGTTGAAGGCGAGGCCCTTGATGCGCTTGACCAGCTTGCGCAGCACCAGCATTGCCGGCGGCACCACGACGAGGCCGATGAACGACATCACCGGGTCTTGCCACACCATCACGCCGATCATGGCGAGCAGCATCATGAGGTCGCGCCCGACGGCGTTGACCAGCATGTTGAGCACGTCGGTGATGGATTTGGCGCCGGCGGTCAGCCGCGCCAGGAATTCAGACGAATGCCGTTCGGAGAAGAAGCCGACGCTCTCGCGCATCAGCTTGGCGAACAGCTGGCGCTGGTTGGTGGCGAGGATCGCGTTGGAGATCTTGGTCAGGATCACCATGTGGCCGTAGGTCGCTACGCCCTTGATGAACAGCAGGATCACCGTGATGCCCGAGAACATCGCGATGCCCGGGATGTTCTTGTCGACATAGGCCTGGTTGATGACCTGGCCGAGCACGTAGGTCGCGCCCGCGGTCGATCCGGCGGCAAGCGCCATCAGCGCGAAGGCGACGAGGTAACGCCGCCAGTAGATGATCCCCTGTTCCGTGACCAGGCGGCGAATCAGGATTGCCGCCGTATAGGGATCGTCGGTGATTTTCTTTGGAAACTGGGCCATCCGGTGTCCATTGACGGGGCAAGGAAAAGCCTGCCCGCGCGTCAGGGATCGAAGGGCCTCTGTGCCCGCTAAAGCTGCGCTTTTCAAGCCCAATTAAGGGCTTGCGCTGGGATGGAATCTAGGCCGAGACGGCGTGGCGGAGCTCGCCATGGCGCTCGCGGAACAGCTTGTCCTCCCAGGCCAGCGCGTGGGCCGCGATGGTCTCGAGGTCGTCGTATTGCGGCTTCCAGTCGAGCAGGCCGCGGATGCGGCTGGTGTCGGCGACCATGGTCATGATGTCGCCGGGCCGGCGCGGGGCGTATTGCACGGCGAAGCTGCGCCCCGAAACCCGGCGCACCGCGTCGATGGTTTCCAGCACCGAATAGCCGCGGCCATAGCCGCAATTGAGCGTGGTCGAGGCGCCGCCATTGCGTAGGTAAGCGAGTGCCGAGCGATGGGCCTGCGAGAGGTCCGAGACGTGGATGAAGTCGCGGATGCAGCTGCCGTCCTGGGTCGGATAGTCGGTGCCGAACACGTCGATCTTGGCACGCTGGCCGGTCGCGGCCTCGACCGCGATCTTGAGCAGATGCGTGGCGCCGACAGTGGCCAGCCCGATGCGCGCCTGCGGATCGGCGCCAGCGACGTTGAAATAGCGCAAGGTCACGTATTGCATGCCGTAGGCGGCGGCGACGTCGTGCAGCATGATCTCGGTCATCAGCTTCGACGAGCCGTAGGGCGACAGCGGCCGCGTCGGCGCGTGCTCGGGCACCGGTACCAGGTCCGGATTGCCGTAGACGGCCGCGGTCGAGGAGAAGATGAAACGGCTGATGCCGCGCTTGACGGCGACGTTGAGCAAATTGCGCGCGGTCATGAAGTTGTTGCGGTAGTAGCCGAGCGGATCGCGCATCGACTCCGGCACGACGACGGAGCCCGCGAAATGGATGATGCTCTCGATGTTGTGCTGGGCGATCACGCCTTCGACCAGGTTCTCGTCGCCGGCGTCGCCAATGAACAGCGGCACGCCCTCGGGCAGATAGGCCGAGAAACCGGTGGAGAGATCGTCGATCACGACGACGTCCTCGCCGGCTTCCGCCAGCGCCAGGACCGTGTGACTTCCGATATAGCCGGCGCCGCCGGTGACTAGCACAGTCATGATCTCACCCGTCTTCGATCAACGCGCCAAGTTAACGTTTGCGCGGTGAAGAGGGGGTTTCGGCAGCCCTGAACTGGTCACTATGCTTAATGTTGCGTATAGGGGGCTTCCGTAACGGAGCATGACGTGGCGAATTCCCCCGGCGATCTCGAAGTGATCGTGCCAAATCTGCACAGGCGCTATTCCGGGGTCACCGCGACCAACCGGATGGTGGCGCCACGGCTGGCAAAGCTCTATCGCGCGGCGTGGTTCGGCTCGGATGCGCCGGAGGGGATTTCGCGACTGAGCGCTGCCGATTTCCTCAAGCTATGGGGCCGCAAGACGCCATTGATCTGGCACGCGCGGCGCAACAACGAGATGATCGCGGGCGTCGTGCTGCGCGCGCTCGGCTGGCCATTGAAACTCGTGTTCACGTCGGCCGCGCAGCGCCATCACAGCTGGATCACGCGCTGGCTGATCCGGCGCATGGACGCGATCATCGCGACTTCAGACATCTCGGCCTCGTTCCTGAAGGTGAAGGCGACGGTGATCCCGCATGGCGTCGACACTGATGTCTATGCGCCGCCGCCAGATCGCGCCGTGGCCTTCGCGGAAGCCGCGCTGCCGGGCCGCTATGCGATCGGCTGCTTCGGCCGCGTGCGCGCGCAGAAGGGCACGGACGTGTTCGTCGATGCGATGTGCGGGCTGCTGCCGCGCTATCCGGATTTCACCGCAGTCATCGTCGGACAGGTCACGCCTGAGCAGACTCCCTTTGCGAACGATCTGAAGAAGCGGATCGAGGCCGCCGGCCTGCAGTCGCGCATCGTCATCACCGGTGAACTGCCGATCGGAGCGGTGCAGCGCTGGTATCAGCGGCTGACGATCTACGCCTTCACCTCGCGCAACGAAGGTTTTGGTTTGACGCTGATCGAGGCGATGGCGGCCGGCAGCGCGCTCGTCGCCGCGCGCGCCGGTGCGGCCGCGCTCGTTGTCGAGGACGGTTCGACAGGTGTGCTGATCCCGACCGGTGACGCTGATGCGTTGGCCGCCGCGCTCGAACCGCTGATGCGCGACCCGGACGCCGCGCTCGCCATGGGCGCGCGGGGGCGGGCACGGGTGCTGGCGAAGTTCAGCCTCGATGCCGAAGCGGCGCGGATCGGTGACGTTTATCGTCCGCTGCTCTGAACTGCCGTTTTCGCGACAGCAAACAAAAATCTCGAAAACAACCCCATGCAAAGTAGCCGGTGCCAGCGGAATCAACGGGTTGACGGCCGGTGCAATGCGTTGCGGATTTTACGAGGCCGTTTGACACGTCGGGCAAAACAGCGGCACGATGTCATCATCGGCCGCAGTTGCGATACCCGGATCATCCATCCAGGTTCCTTCAGACCGTCGCGGTCGACTTCACATTGGGCAGCGCACATACGGCATTTGCACTGGCACCGGCTCCTTGGAGCTGAGTGTGATATTATTCTCTCCGGAGAATGTCAGGTCGAATGCGACGTCTGAAATCGCGACGCCGTCCGAGCACGACGCGATTATTCGCATATTCGGCCCGTCATCGCGCAACGATTTGACCGTGCATTTTTCAAATGTGCCGGTTACTTGCCTTCCCTGGACGATTAAACCGCCCGCGTGGAGATCAGCATCTTTCTTGAAGGCAAGCCTGTTGTTCTCTTTCGTAAATATTTGGCCACAGGCCGAGGCGTCGATTGTCCAAGCTCCGTTCAAATCCGCAGCCTGAATCGAGGCCGATTGCGTCACGAGAAGTACCAACGTCACCAAAGGATTGAAGGTCCTCATGAAACTCTCCGACTAAATGGTCAATACTGCCAAATCAGCCTCTTCGACGCCGATGGGGGCGCAGCAAGACGCGCCCCTTCGTATCGGTCTTGAGCAGTATTTGGGTGCGGCGAACTGGCGAAGCTGTTGTTGATCTAAGTCAATAGGCTCTGCAGAGCGCTCGTCTGCTTGAGGCAAAGCGCAGCGTAGCGCGATGACGAGTGCGATCTGTCAGAGCTGGAAAGGCCGCCGCATTTGTCCGGCGGCCTCCGCGCTTGAGTGGCTTGCGGGGCGGCGCCCCAGCTAGAGATCGATGCTAACGGCGATGTTGCGGCCCTGTAGTTGGGAAATCTTCATTCCGTCAGCCTGCACTTGCGCGAACTCCGGGTCGTTTGCCACGGCTTCCTGCACTTTGCCGTAAACTTCCCAATTGGAATAGCGCGTCGCAACCAGCAACTCTCCTGCCCACTGGCCAGTGTGGAAGCGGGAGAGCCGAAGAAATTCGGCGCCGTGTTTCTCAAAGATTTTCTTCGCCTGCCTGACGATCTTGATCATTTCCTCGGGCTTGTCGGTCTTGAAGCGAGTGAATTGAACGATCGGCATGGGGCTACCTCCATAACTGTGTAAAATGTCCAAGAGGCATGTATCGAGCGACGTTTGAGGAGCGAACCTCTTGTTCGAATCTCGATGAAGATTCGTCTTTGTCGACGTGATCTTGGTTCAGCCCTCACAAGCGGCAGCGACGCAGCCTTATCCCGCGAATGAACTGACAACGTCACTGACTAAAGCTGGCGGACGGAAAGACCTGCTGTTGGATTCGCTGCCAGTTGCCCGACCAACGCATGGCGTCAATGAGTTCACACTCCGAGCACCCGCTGCGCGATCGCCACGACCTCGGAAGCCGCGATATCCCGCATGCAGCGGTGGTCGTTCATCTTGCAGATCGTGCTCTGGCAGGGCTGGCATGAGAGCACGCTCTTGTCCTGGACCACGGTCGCGGCGAGGCCGTTGAGGGGGGCCCAGAGATAGGGGCTGGTCGGGCCGAAGATGCCCATGGTGGGTGTGCCGAGCGCGGCTGCGATATGCATCAGGCCGGAATCATTGGAGATGGCGACGCCGGCCGCGGCCATGGCAAGGACGCCGTTGCGCAGATCGGTGCCGGTGAGGTCCCGCACGCCCGGACCGCCGGCGGCGACGATCTCCTGGGCGAGGCCCTTTTCGGCGGGGCCGCCAACCACCCAGACCTCCAGGCCGCGCTCGGCCAGCAGGCGGGCAGCCTCCGGATAGTAGGTCCAGCGCTTTGAGGCGCCGACTGAGCCGGGAGCCAGCGCGACCGCCGCCCCGTCGCTGAGGCCATTGGCCTGCCGCCAGCGGACGATGTCCTCGGCCGGGACCCGCAATTGCGGCACCGGCCATTCCGCGGGCAGGGGGGCGCCATCGGGTTGGGCCAGGGCGGCGTTCTTGTCGATAAAGCGGGGCAGCTTCTTCTCGCCCCAGCGCCAGCGGTTGAGCAGGCCGAACCGGAACTCGCCGACGAAGCCGACCCTTTCCGGAATCCTGGCCAGCGCGGGCGCGATGGCCGCCTTCCAGGTCCGGGGCAGCACCAGGGCTGTCCCGTAATTCCGCTCGCGCAGGAGCTTCGCCAGGCCGAACTGGCGGCCAACGGCGAGCCGGCTGCGCGGCAGGTCCCACACGATGCCATCGCGCACGCCGGGCATGTAGTCGACCAGGGGGGCGCAGAGGGAGGTGGTCAGGAGATCGACCGGCCGGTTGGGCCAGCGCTCGTTCAAGACCCGGACAACGGTGTGATTCCGGACGAAATCGCCGATCCACATATAGGGGATGATCAGGATCGGGCGTGTGTCGCTCAGATCTGCATCTCGACTAAATTGCGAATCTTGGTTCATTCGTTAATAGGACCGGGAACGCGCTGATGTGGCGGTTCGGTTACCCGCTCCGGACCTGCAGGTAAAGCCGGGACAGCGCCGACCCCAAAACCGCTTACACTTTGGCGGATCATGCGCTAGGGCAGGACCGGGCCGTGAAAATCGGGCAGGGCAAAACCTGGCAGGGTAGGTGGAATGTTGCTGGTGACCGGTGGGGCCGGTTTTATCGGATCGAATGTCGTCGCCGCGCTGAACGAGGTCGGTCGCAGCGATGTCGTCGTCTGCGATCTCCTCGGGACCGAGGGCAAGTGGCGAAACCTCGCCAAGCGCCAGCTTGTGGATATCGTCCCGCCGGCCGAGCTGCTCGACTGGCTGAAGGGCCGCAAGCTCGACGCCGTGATCCATCTCGGGGCGATTTCCGAGACCACCGCGACCGACGGCGACCTCGTGATCGAGACCAATTTTCGCCTGTCGATGCGCCTGCTGGACTGGTGCACGGCGGATGCGGTGCCGTTGATCTACGCCTCGTCGGCCGCGACCTATGGCGATGGTGCCGACGGCTTTGACGACGACGCCTCACCGCCCGCATTGAAGAAACTGCGGCCGATGAATCTCTACGGCTGGAGCAAGCACCTGTTCGATCTCGCCGTCGCCGAGCGCGTCGCGCGCGGCGAGAAGCTGCCGCCGCAATGGGCCGGACTGAAATTCTTCAACGTGTTCGGCCCCAACGAATACCACAAGGGCTCGATGATGAGCGTGCTGGCGCGCCGCTTCGATGATGTGAGGGCGGGCCGTGTCGTGCAGCTGTTCAAGTCGCACCGCGAGGGCATCGCCGACGGCGATCAGCGCCGCGATTTCATCTATGTCGACGACGTTGTCCGCGTCGTCATGTGGCTGCTGGCGACGCCGTCGGTGTCCGGTCTCTTCAACGTCGGCACCGGCAAGGCGCGCAGCTTCAGGGATCTGATGCTAGCTGCCTATGCCGCGCTCGGCACCAGGCCCAACATCGAATATGTCGACATGCCCGAGCAGATCCGCGGCAGCTATCAATACTTCACCCAGAGCGAGGTCGATCGCCTGCACCGCGCCGGCTATAACGGCGGCTTCACAACGCTCGAGGATGCGGTGAAAGCCTATGTCGGCGATTATCTCGACCGGCCAGACCGCTTCCGCTGAGGCTTCAAGGACCATGCCGACCCCCATTCTCGATTTCGACGCTCTCGCGCAAGCCATCTCAGGCCGTACGGTGCTGTGCATCGGCGACATCATGCTGGACGAGTTCGTCTATGGCGAGGTGTCGCGGATCTCTCCGGAAGCGCCGGCGCCTGTCATCGCCGCCCAGCGCAGCGAGATCCATATCGGCGGCGCTGGCAATGTCGTGCGCAATATCGCCTCCCTCGGGGCGCGCTGCATCTTCGTCGGCCTCGTCGGCGAGGACGATGCGGGCAAGCGGCTCGAAGCGGCACTTGCGGAGCATGCCGGCATCGAAAGCGCGCTGGTGTGCGATCCGTCGCGGCCGACCACGCGAAAAGTCCGCTTCGTCTCCGAGCATTTTTCCACGCATATGCTGCGCGCGGATTGGGAGCAGGCGGTGCCTGCCTCCGACGACATCGAGACCAGGCTGATCGACGCAATCCTGCCGCAGATCGCGCGCGCCGACATCGTGCTGCTCTCCGACTACGCCAAGGGCGTGCTGACCGCGCGCGTGATCCGCCACACCATCGACGCCGCGCGAACGCTCGGCAAGCCCGTGATCGTCGATCCCAAGAGCCTGAACTGGGCGATCTATCGCGGCGCCACGCTGCTCACGCCCAATCGGAAAGAATTTTCGGAGGCGACGCGCAGCCGCGCCGACACGCCGCAGAGCATCGTCGATGCCAGCGAGGACGTGATGCGGCTCGCCGATTGCGAGGCGATCCTGGTCACGCAAGGCGAGCACGGCATGACGCTGGTGCCGCGCAATGGCGAAGCCGTTCACGTTCCGGCTGTCCCCGTGAAGGTGCGCGACGTCTCCGGCGCCGGTGACACCGTCGCCGCCGCGCTTGCGGTGTCGCTCGCGGCGGGTGCGGATTGGGACACGGCGTTGCGGATGGCGAATGCTGCTGCTGCCGTCGCCGTCGGCAAGCAAGGCACGGCCAGCGTGAGCGCGGCCGAGCTGCGGCGGAAGATCCTGCCGCATGCTTATCTCGCGGCTGAGGAGAAGATCGTGCTCGAGCCGGATACGCTCGACGCACGGCTCGCGGAATGGCGCCGGCAGGACCTGCGCGTCGGCTTCACCAATGGCTGCTTCGACATCCTGCATCCCGGCCACGTCAAGGTATTGACCGCGGCGCGCGGAGCCTGCGATCGCCTGATCGTCGGCCTCAACAGCGATGCCTCGGTGCGGCGGCTGAAGGGCGCCGATCGCCCGGTTCAGGACGAACGGGCGCGTGCGGAAGTGCTCGCGGCGCTCGAAGCCGTCGATCTCGTCGTCATCTTCGAGGAGGATACGCCGATCGATTTGATCACCCGGATCAAGCCGAGCGCGCTGGTGAAGGGCGGCGACTACACCCGCGAGCAGGTGGTCGGCCACGAGGTCGTCGAAGCCGCCGGCGGAACCGTCGTGCTGGTCGACATCCTGCAGGGCTTCAGCACGACCGCGCTGGTCCATCGCGCGCGGGGAGGGGGCAAGTGACGGACCAAGCGACGACGCTCGCCCGGGAGACAACCGCCCAGATGCTGTGGCGGCGCTTTCGCAGCCCGGCGGCGTGGTGCGAAACGGCCGACCTGTTCGCGATCCTGACCGTGGCCTCGCTGCCCTGGTCGACCTCGCTCGCGGCGATCTTCAACGCTCTGTTCCTGGTCTGCATGGTGCCGTTTCTCGACGTCCGCGCATTCCTGCAATCGCTGAAGCGCCCGATCGCGGCCGCGCCGATCGCGCTGGTCCTGCTCGCGCTGGTGGGCACGCTGTGGTCGGATGCGGCCTGGGGCGCGCGCCTCTATGCGGTCAACCCGACCGTCAAGCTGCTCGTGCTGCCGGTCTTCCTCTATCATTTCGAGCGCTCGTCGCGCGGGCACTGGATGTTCATCGCGTTCCTGGTGTCCTGCGCGCTGCTCTCGGTGATGTCGTGGCTGGTGGCCTTCTATCCCAACCTGACGCTCAAGCCCGATCACCTCGAGCGCGGCATCTTCGTCAAGAACTACATCGACCAGAGTCAGGAATTCGCGCTGTGCGCGGTCGCGCTCGCCTATCCCATCGTGATGCTGCTACGCGAGAAGCGCTATTGGCTTGTCGGATTGCTGACCGCGCTGGCGCTCAGCTTCTTCGTCAACATGGCCTTCGTGGTGGTGTCGCGCACCGCGCTGGTCACCGTTCCGATCATGTTCGGCGTGTTCGCACTGCTGCACCTGCGCTGGCGCAGCATCGCGATCATCTCGGCCGCTCTGCTCGCCGGCGCCGCTCTCGCCTGGCAGGCCTCGCCGCAATTGCGCAAGACCGCGGACACCTTCGCCAGCGACTACACGCGCTATGTCGAAAAGGGCGAGCCGACCTCGCTGGGCCTGCGGCTCGAATTCTGGCGGAAATCGCTCGGCTTCTTCGCGGAGGCGCCAATCAAGGGGCACGGCACCGGCTCGACGCGCGGATTGTTCGAAGCGGTCGCGACGCCCAGCGGCCACTACCAGGCCTCCGCCGAGGTGATCGGGAATCCGCATAACCAGACGCTGAATGTCGCCGTGCAATGGGGCGTCATCGGCATCGTCGTTCTCTACGCGATCTGGATCCTGCATCTCCTGCTGTTCCGCGGCGACGGGCTGGCCCATTGGGTTGGCCTGCTGGTGGTGGTGCAGAACGTCTTCACCTCGCTGTTCAACTCCCATCTGTTCGACTTCCACGAGGGCTGGATGTATGTCATCGGCGTCGGCGTTGCCGGCGGCATGGTGATCCGGGCCCGACACGCCGAGGCGAAGGTGGGGGAAGCCGGTTCCTGAACGGCCGCGCGGCTGGCAAGCCTTGTACTGGCAAGTCTTGTCGAGATGGGCTATCAGCGCGGTCAGGTTGCATCTAACTGGGATTTCATCGGTCGGCGGATGACGCGTCTTTCGCATCTCACCTTGCGCAATTTCCTGATCGCGCTCCACGACCTGCTGGCGACCACGGCGGCGCTGTTCGCAGCCTTCTACCTGCGTTTCGAGGGCGGCGACGGCTTCTTCGATCGCTTGCCGCTGCTGTTCCAGATCCTGCCCTACTTCCTCGCCTTCAGCGTGGTCGTGTTCTTCGTCTTCAACCTGACCACGACGAAATGGCGCTTCATCTCGCTGCCTGACGCGCTGAACATCATCCGGGTCGCGACCGTGCTGACGGTTGCCCTCCTGGCGCTCGACTACATCTTCGTCGCCCCCAACGTCCGCGGCGCCTTCTTCCTCGGCAAGGTGACGATCGTCCTCTACTGGTTCCTCGAGATCGCCTCCCTCAGCGCGTTGCGCATGGCCTATCGCTATTTCCGCTATACGCGGGTGCGGCGGCATGCGAGGGGCGAGGATGCCGCGCCGACGCTGCTTATCGGCCGCGCCGCGGATGCCGAGGTGCTGCTGCGCGGCATCGAGAGCGGGGCGATTAAGCGCATCTGGCCGGTGGGCGTGCTGTCGCCGTCGAGATCCGATCGCGGCCAGTTCATCCGCAACGTGCCGGTGCTGGGCGACTTCGACGACATCGAGGACGTCGTCGGCGACTTCGCCAAACGCGACAAGCCGATCGCACGCCTGGTGATGACGCCGTCCGCGTTCGAGCCGGACGCTCATCCGGAATCGATCCTGATGCGCGCGCGCAAGCTGGGCGTGATCGTCAACCGCATGCCCTCGCTGGAGAGCGGCGACGCGCCGCGCCTCACGGCCGTCGCGGTCGAGGATCTCCTGCTGCGGCCGAGCGAAAAGATCGACTATGCGCGGCTCGAAGCGCTGATCAAGGGCAAGGCTGTCATCGTCACCGGCGGCGGCGGATCGATCGGGTCCGAGATCTGCGAGCGCGTCGTCGTCTTCGGCGCCGCGCGCCTCCTGATCGTGGAAAATTCCGAGCCGGCGCTCTATGCGGTCACGGAAGCGCTCGCTGCGCACGGCGCGGCGGCCGCGATCGAAGGGCGAATCGCCGACATCCGCGACCGCGAGCGCATCATCCGCCTGATGGCGGAGTTCAAGCCGGACATCGTGTTCCATGCCGCCGCGCTCAAGCACGTGCCGATCCTGGAGCGCGACTGGAGCGAGGGCGTCAAGACCAACATCTTCGGCTCGATCAACGTCGCCGATGCGGCGCACGGCGCCGGCGCCGAAGCCATGGTGATGATCTCGACCGACAAGGCGATCGAGCCGGTGTCGATGCTCGGCCTCACCAAGCGCTTCGCCGAGATGTACTGCCAGGCGCTCGACCACGATCTTGCCGCAGCTAGCGGCAGTGCCAGGCCGCCGATGCGGTTGATCTCGGTCCGGTTCGGCAACGTGCTGGCATCGAACGGCTCGGTGGTGCCGAAGTTCAAGGCCCAGATCGAGGCCGGCGGCCCCGTGACGGTGACGCATCCCGACATGGTCCGATACTTCATGACCATCCGCGAGGCCTGCGATCTCGTCATCACGGCGGCAACGCATGCGCTCGGCACCGCGCGCCCCGATGTCTCGGTCTACGTGCTCAACATGGGCCAGCCGGTGAAGATCGTCGATCTGGCCGAGCGCATGATCCGCCTCTCGGGCCTCCAGCCCGGCTACGACATCGAGATCGTGTTCACCGGCATGCGGCCGGGCGAGCGCCTGCACGAGATCCTGTTCGCCTCCGAGGAGCCGACCCGCGAGATCGGTGTCGCCGGCATCATGGCCGCGCAGCCGAACGAGCCGCCGATGCAGACGCTGCGCAAATGGATCGCGGCGCTGGAGCAGGCGATCGCGCGGGACGATCGGGCCACGATCAAGACCATCCTGAAGGATGCGGTTCCGGAATTCGGGTCGACCGCGGCCTGACCATGCAGTCTCAAGGCAAGATCGTCGTCGCGAGCCAGCACTATCCGCCTGATCCGAGCACGACCGCCGCGATCATGGCGGAGATCGCCTGCCGCGTCGCCGTCAACCACGAGGTCATCGTGCTGTCGGGCTCGCCCGGCGAATTGCCGGCCTCGCAAACCGGCCCGGGCAAGCCGCGCGTAATCGCCATCAAGAACCGGATGGCGGGAAAGGCCGCGCTGGTGCGGCGTGGATTGTCCGAGCTGCTGTTCGCGGCGCGCACCTTCTTCGCGCTGATCCGGGAGCTTAGGGCAGGTGACGTCGTGGTCACCGTCACCGCGCCGTTCATGCTGCCTTACGCGGTCGCGGCCGCGGCAAGATGCAAGGGCGCGCGCTCGGCGCTGATCATGCACGACCTCTTCCCCGATGTTCTCGTGATGGCGGAAATCCTGAAGCCCGGCTCGTTGGTGACGCGGACGATGCGCGCGGCCAACAGTCTGATGTTCCGCGCGCTCAATGCCGTCATCACCATCGGCCGCGATGCGGAGCGGCCGCTCTTGAGCTATTCCGGCATGACGCGGAACAAGATCCGCTTCATCCCGAACTGGGCGACGCTCGTTCCCGCGGCGCGTCCCCTGTCGCAGGACAATCCGTTCCGCAAAGCGCTTTCCGCGCGATTCATTGTCGGTCTGTCGGGCAATCTCGGCTTCACCCATGATCCGGAGATCGTGTTCGAGGCGGCACGCCTTTTGAAGGACGAGCCGGACATCCACTTCCTGCTGTCCGGCTGGGGAATCGGCTTCGAGCGGCTGAAGCAGTTGCAGGCCGAAGCGAACTTGCCCAATGTGTCCTTCGTGGCGCGGGTCGCGGATGCCGAGCTCGAGGCGTTCCTGGCGGCTGCCAATCTCTGGATCATTCCGTACCGGAAGGACGTGGCGGGGGTGTCGGTGCCGAGCCGGTTCTACAATCTGCTGGCGGTCGGCCGTCCCGTGGCGCTGGTCTCGGAGCCGGAAGCCGAGGCTGCGTTGACGGTGGTGGAGAACGGGCTCGGCTGGGTCGTGACGCCGGGCCGCGCCGATCAGCTTGCCGACGCAATCCGCGCGGCATCCCGCTGCGACGCCGCCGCCATGGCCGAACGCGCGGTGAAGGCGGCAGCGAGATTCGACCGGACGACCGCGATGAACGCCTATGCCGGGCTGATTGACGAATTGTTGCGCAATCCCGATCTGGCGGAGCAACGATGAGCGAGCGAAAACCGGTCGTGCTGGTGACAGGGGCGAGCGGCTTCGTCGGCCGCCATGTCGCGCCTGAGCTCTCGCGCGCGGGATGGTCGGTCCGCCGCGCGGTGCGCAGCCCGGAGGGTGTCGACGACGAGGTCGTGATCGAATCGATCGGCCCCGATACTGATTGGCAGGCGGCGCTCGAAGGCGTCGATGCCGTGGTCCATCTCGCCGCGCGCGTGCATCACAAGCACGAGGAGCACGCGGTCCAGCTCTACCGCAACGTCAACATCGCCGGCACGCTGCACCTGGCGCGCTCCGCGGCGACGGCGGGCGTTCGCCAGTTCATCTTCGTCAGCACCGTTCTCGTGCACGGCCGCAGCAATGAAGGCCGCGCGCCGTTCAGCGAAGAGGACATCCTCACGCCGCGCGGCCTCTACGGCATGTCCAAGGCCGCCGCCGAGGCGGGCCTGAGGACGCTGGCGCGCGACAGCGACATGAAGATCTCGGTGATCAGGCCGCCGCTGGTCTATGGCGCGGGCGCCAAGGGCAATTTCGCGCTGCTGACGCGCGCGGTGAATCTGGGACTGCCGCTGCCCTTTGGCGCGATCCGCAATCAGCGCGCGTTCCTGGCCGTGCAGAATCTGTCGTCGTTCATCCTGCGCCGGCTGGCTCACCCCGATCCCACGAGCAATTTCGAGATCTTCCTGGTCGCCGACACGGAACAGGTCTCGACGCCCGAATTCATCGAGCGGCTGGCAAAGGCTGCCGGCAAGACCTCACGGCTGTTCGGCATGCCACCGGACCTGCTCTCAACGCTGCTCAGCGTGATGGGCCGGCAGGATACCCATGACAGCCTGATCGGCTCGCTTGAGCTCAACCTCGCCAAGGCGATCGCGACCGGCTGGCAGCCGCAGGTCTCGCTAGACGAGGGCCTGCGGCTCGCGCTGTCGGCTCAGGACGCCTGAGGGCGGGAGAAGCGGCGCAGCACGAATCCGATCGCGATCGCGCCCGCGACGAGCGCGAGCCATGTGACCGAGGTCGAGCTTGCGCGAACGGTGATGACGGCAAGCACAGCCAGCAATAGATTGAGCGCGAACACGTCGCCGATCACGCGGCGGACCGTGAAGCCGTTGTCGGTGGCACGCTGGTAGAAGTGCGAGCGGTGCGCCGACCAGAATTGTTCGCGGCGCGCGATGCGCCGAAACAGGGTGATGGTGGAATCGACGAGATAATAGGCCGGAAGCAGCAGCGCCGCAGCCGGCTGCCCATGCCAGGCGAGCTCCAGCAGGCACCAGCCGAGCAAAAGGCCGATCGGCAGGCTGCCGACATCGCCCAGGAACACTTTTGCGACCGGACGGTTGAACGGCGCAAAGCCGAGCATGGCGCCGCACAGCGCCGTGGCGATCAGCGCGGCGGGCCACGAGAGATCACCGAGCAGTCCCAGCAGCAGCAGCGCCGCGGTGACGGGCACGACTTCCGCGACCGTCATCAGGTCCAGCCCGTCCATGAAGTTGACGAGGTTCACGAACCAGACGCCGGCGAGCAGGATGAGGCCACGCTCGAGCGGAAGCGGCAGTGCCGGCACGATGCGCGCGGTCTCGGGCGCGGTGAACACGACCGCGCTGACACAGGCTGCTTGCAGCGCGAGCCGCGCCAACACCGGCAGCGACACGATGTCGTCGGCGAATCCGACCAGGGCGATCACGATCGTTGCAATGACCAGCGCCGGCGGCATCGCAACGTTCGCCCAGGCAGCCCAGGCCGATGCGACCAGCAGCGTGGCGGTGATCACCGCGATGCCGGCGCCCTGCGGGGTCGGAATGCGATGCGAGGAACGGGCATTCGGTCGCGCCAGGGCATAGCGCTGGAGCAGGGGGCGGCTGGTCCAGGTGATGATCGCCGACATCAGCGCGGCGACCGCGACGGCAAGCAGCGAGGACATGGCGGCAACAGCGTCGATGGCTGGGCTCACTCCGGCACTCCGAGCGGCGCCGACCCTTTCGCGGCCTTCTCCGCGCTGAGGATCCAGACCAGGCCGCCGATCGCGCCGACGATGAAGAGCACGGCGCCGAACAGCAGCGACACGTTGACGCCTTCGTTGGCGGAAAGGCCGGCGAAACCAAAGGCCAGGCCCATCGTCGCCTCGCGCACGCCCCAGCCGGCGATCGAGATCGGCATCAGGGTGATCAGCATGATCGGCGGAATGAGGAGGAATGTCTGGCCGAAGCTGACCGGTGCGGCAATCGACTGCACCACGCACCACGCAATGACGACGGCGAGCACGTGAACGAGTAGCGACAGAATTGCGACGATCGGTCCGCGCTTGGCGTTGAAGATCACGCGGTTGGCAATCACGGCGCAGGCGTGGATGTGATGGGTGGCCCACCAGGTCTTCAGCCACGACCATTTCAGCGCGCCGAAGATCAGGAAACCGACGCCGCCCGCGAGCGCGGCGAAATCGACGAGCAGCAGCGCCGAGCGTCCGTGCGGATCGGTGATGAGCTCGTAGCTCCAGGGCAGGCTCGCGACGACGACGATCGCCAGCGCGACGAGGCCGATCGCGCGGTCGACGAAGATCGAGTAGGTGGCCGCACGCCATCCGGCGCCGGCGCGCGCGACCAGCCACAGCCGGACCGCATCGCCGCCGATCGCGGAGGGCAGCGTCTGGTTAAAGAACGCGCCGATCACGTTGTAGCGCATGGCGCGG
This sequence comes from Bradyrhizobium sp. LA6.1, assembly GCF_040547805.1. Lineage (NCBI taxonomy): Bacteria > Pseudomonadati > Pseudomonadota > Alphaproteobacteria > Hyphomicrobiales > Nitrobacteraceae > Bradyrhizobium > Bradyrhizobium sp. LA6.1. Next base: position 133,537 of record NZ_JBEPQK010000002.1, read on the forward strand.
CCGAGCTCGAGCGGCGCGCCGCATTCGGCGCTGATCTCGCGCCAGCGGACCACGCCGACGAAGATTTGCAGGAACGTGACCGCGATCGCCATGGCGATCCAGAGCAGGCTGGTCGCGGTCAGGCGCGAGAACAGTTCGGACAGATCGACCTTGCGCAGCGCCAGGTAGAGCAGCGCTCCGGAAATCAGGATTTTGGCCGTCGACAGCAGGATTCGGCGCATCTCGCCCGCATGAACAGGGTTTGCGAAGATTTGAGGCAACCCGACGCGAGGCGTCGAATTCGGCCGCTTTGGTATGGTCTTGGCGCCGATCTTGCAATAGCGCTTATCTGGAGCGGTGACGAATAGCGGCGAGGCTATTGCGACGGCCTCGATACCGCGGCTAAAGAGGCGCCGCGGGGCCGGCTTCGGGATCGCGTGGCAACAGATCGCTTGGGAACAGGATGACGGATCAGGCGATTTTGGTCACGGGAGCCGCCGGGTTCATCGGCTTTCACGTCGCCCGGCAGCTGCTGGCCGAGGGCCGGCCCGTGGTCGGGCTCGACAATCTCAACAGCTATTACGATCCGGCGCTGAAACAGGCGCGCCTGGCGCTGCTTCGGAACGATTCCCGCTTCGCCTTCGTCGAGGCCGATCTCGCCGACCGCGAGACCATCGCGGCGCTGTTCGCGCGACATCGATTTGACAAAGTCGTGCATCTCGCGGCCCAGGCCGGCGTGCGCTACTCGATCGACCATCCGCACACTTACGCCGATTCCAATCTCCAGGGCTTTCTCAACGTGCTGGAGGGCTGCCGCAACAACTCTTGTCGTCATCTCGTCTACGCCTCGTCATCCTCCGTTTATGGCGCCAACACTAAACTGCCATTTGCCGTGCAGGACCGGACCGACCATCCCGTGAGCTTCTATGCCGCGACCAAGAAGGCGAACGAATTGATGGCGCAGTCCTACAGCCATCTCTACCGGCTGCCGGTCACGGGCCTGCGCTTCTTCACCATCTACGGCCCGTGGGGACGGCCCGACATGGCCCTGTTTCTGTTCGTGAACGCCATCATGGCGGAGCGTCCGATCCGGCTCTTTAACCATGGCAAAATGCGTCGCGACTTCACCTATATTGACGACGTCACCCGTGTAGTATCCAAGCTGATCGATCAGGTGCCCGCGGATGACCCGGCTGCCGCAAATGCGCCGTCTAAGGTCTACAATGTCGGCAACCACCATCCGGAAGAGCTGATGCATGTCGTCGGGCTTCTGGAGCAGGAGCTGGGCCGGACGGCAATCAAAGAATTGCTGCCGATGCAGCCGGGAGACGTCTTGGAAACGTTCGCGGATGTCGAGGATCTGACGCGCGACACCGGCTTTGCACCGTCAACGCCGATCGCGCTCGGGGTCCGTAATTTTGTCACCTGGTATCGGGACTACTTCAAGGTTTGAAATGACGATGGACAAACGCATTATCCCCCTGATCATGTGTGGCGGTGCCGGCACGCGGCTGTGGCCGGCTTCGCGCGAGGTGCGCCCAAAACAGTTCCTGCCGCTGTTCGGCACGCGCTCGACCTTCCAGGACACGCTGCTGCGCGTGTCGGATGCCTCGCTGTTCGATCGTCCGATCGTCATCACCAATGCGTCCTATCGCTTCATGGTGCTGGAGCAGCTCGCCGAGATCGGCATCGAGGCCGACGTGATCCTCGAGCCAATGCGGCGCGATTCCGGCCCCGCGATCGCCGCGGGCGCGGTGTTCGCGCAGAACCGCACCAGTGACGCGATCGTGCTCGCGCTCGCCGCCGACCACGTGGTGCAGGACAATGCGGCCTTCGTCGCGGCGTGCCGTGAAGGCCTCACCGCCGCGAGCGCCGGACGCATCGTCACCTTCGGCGTCAAGCCGGAGCGGCCGGCGACCGAGTACGGCTATATCAGCCCGGGCGAGGTGATCTCCGGCGAGGTGCACGCCGTCGCGCGCTTCGTCGAAAAGCCTGATGCCGTGAAGGCGGCCGACTACGTCAGTTCGGGCTATCTCTGGAACAGCGGCAACTTCATGTTCCCGGCCACTGTCCTGCTCGACGAATACCGCAGGGTCGACGCGGCGAGCGTCGAGGCGATCTCCAATGCGGTGAGCAATGCCGGCCGCGATCTCGGCTTCGTGACGCTGGAGCCCGAGGCGTTCGGCGCGGCGAAGGCGATCTCGATCGACTATGCGGTGATGGAGAAGACCTCGCGCGCAGCGGTCGTGCCGGTGTCCTGCGGCTGGTCCGACGTCGGCTCCTGGCACGCGGTGTGGGAGTTGTCGGAGAAGGACGCGCAAGGCAATGCTTCGCACGGCAGCGCGGTGTTCGAAGACTCGCGCAACTGCAACGTCACCACAGATGCAGCGCTGGTCGCGCTCGAAGGCGTCGACGATCTCGTCGTGGTCGCCACCGCGGATGCGGTGCTGGTCTCGCGCCAGAAGGATGCCAACGGCCTGAAGCGCCTGGTGACGAAGCTGAAGGCGGTCGCACCGAAGGTCACCGAGGAGCATCTCAAGGTGCACCGGCCCTGGGGCAGCTACCAGTCCGTCGACAATGGCGAGCGCCACCAGGTCAAGCGCATCGTGGTCAAGCCGGGTGGGCGGCTGTCGCTGCAGAAGCATCATCATCGCGCCGAGCACTGGATCGTCGTCCGCGGTGCCGCCCGGGTGACCGTCAACGAGACCGTCAAGACGGTGCACGAGAACGAGTCCATCTACATCCCGATGGGAGCGGTGCATCGGATGGAGAATCCCGGCAAGATCATGCTGGAACTCATCGAGGTCCAGACCGGAAGCTATCTCGGGGAAGACGACATCATCCGGATTGAAGACGACTATCAAAGGTCGTAACCAGCAAGCTCCGAATCACGCGACCCGGGCCGGAAGGCGCAAGCTTTTGGCGCTAAGGCCCGGGGAACGTGTAACTTTTTGAATCAAATCGTGTCCGGTCAATTCAGCTGACATTCGCCACAAATGTGGCGCCCGTGCTAGAAGCGGCCCGGGGATTTGCGTTGAATCGGGGTTTGCTCAGATGAGTTCCAAAGGGTTTGCACCGGCAAAGGCCGGCTTGCGCGTTGGCGTCGTTGGCGCGGGCGTGATGGGCAGCAACCATGCGCGCGTGCTCGCGGGCCTTCCAGGCGTCAGCCTCGTCGGTGTGGTCGATCCGTCGCCAACGCATCTGACGCGCACCACCGAGCTTGCCAGCTGCCAGGGCTTCGAGACGCTCGACCAACTCCTCGCCGAAGGCGTCGACGCCGTCACCATAGCCGCGCCGACCCATCTGCATCACGAGGTCGCGCTCGCCTGCATCGCCAGGAACGTCCATGTGCTGGTGGAGAAGCCGATCGCCTCCACGGTCGCGGAAGGCCGCGAGATCGTCGCCGCCGCGCAAAAGGCCGGCGTCACGCTGATGATCGGCCATGTCGAGCGCTTTAATCCGGCGGTCGCCGCCGTCAAGCAGGCGATCGCAGGCGAAGATATTCTCTCCATCGCGATCACCCGCGTCGGTCCGTTCCCGCCGCGCATGTCCAATGTCGGCGTCGTCATCGACCTCGCCGTGCACGACATCGATCTGATCCGCTGGTTCACCGAATCCGACATCGTCGAGGTGCAGCCGCAATTGTCGAGCGCGGTCGCCGAGCGCGAGGACATCGCGCTCCTGCAGTTTCGCACCGCCAATGGCGTGCTCGCGCACATCAACACCAACTGGCTGACGCCGTTCAAGGCGCGCAGCGTCACGGTCGCGACCCGCGGCAAATACGTGATGGGCGATCTGTTGACGCGCCAGGTCACCGAGTGCTTCGGCTTCAAGCCGGATGGCAGCTATTCGATGCGGCATCTGCCGGTCGGCCACGACGAGCCGCTCCGCGCCGAGCTGATCGCGTTCCTGAAGGCCGTCCGCAACGGCGAGACGCCGGCGGTCACCGGCGACGAGGGCGTCGCCAGCCTCGAGATCGCCACGCAGTGCCTGGAAACACCGTCGCGGCCCGCGGCCTCGTCGGCTGCCCGCAAGGGCCCGCGCCGCGTCGCGGGCTGATTTCTACTCCATGTCGACCGCTCAAAACCCGCAAGGCGCCATGAACCAGCATCTGCGTTCCGAACCCATTCCCTTCATCGACGTAGCCTCGCAGCGCCGCCGGCTCGGCGCCTCGCTCGATGCCGCCGTCAAGCGCGTCCTCGACCATTGCCAGTTCGTCAACGGCCCTGAAGTCGCCGAGCTCGAGAAGCAGCTTGCGGCCTATAGCGGCGCCAAGCACGTGATCGGCTGCGCCAGCGGCACCGATGCGATCCTGATGGTCATGATGGCGAAGAATGTCGGCCCCGGCGATGCCGTGCTGTGTCCGTCCTTCACTTTCATCGCAACCGCCTCGCCGGTGGCGCGCACCGGCGCGACGCCTGTTTACGTCGATGTCGATGAAGCCACCTTCAACATGAGCCCGGAGTCGCTGAAGCGCGGCATCGCGACCGCCCGCAAGGCCGGCCTGAAGCCGGTCGCGGCGATTCCGGTCGATTTGTTCGGGCAGCCCGCCGACCACGATGCCATCGCCGAGATCGCCAGGGCCGAAGGCCTGTTCGTGCTCGACGACGCCGCACAGGGTTTTGGTGCGAGCTACAAGGGCCGCAAGCTCGGCACCTTCGGGCTCGCCACCGCGACCAGCTTCTTCCCGGCCAAACCGCTCGGCTGCTTCGGCGACGGCGGCGCGATCTTCACCGATGACGACGAGCTCGCAGCGACACTGCGCAGCATCCGCGTGCACGGGCAGGGCGTGGACAAATACGACAACGTCCGCCTCGGCCTGACCGGCAGGCTCGACACCATGCAGGCCGCGATCCTGATCGAGAAGCTGAAGATTTTTGACGACGAGATCGCCGCCCGCAACAGGGTTGCGGAGCGTTACGCGCGTGGCCTGTCCAACGTCGTCACCGTGCCGCGGCTTGCGCCGGGCAACACCTCGGTCTGGGCGCAGTACACGATCCGTCTCCCTGAGGGCACCGACCGCGACGGCTTCGCCGCCGCGCTGAAGGCCCAGGGCGTGCCGACCGCGATCTATTACGGCAAGTCGATGCACCAGCAGACCGCCTACAAGCAGTATCCGGTCGCCGACGGCGGCCTGCCGGGCTGCGAGAGCCTGTCGCAGGACGTCATCAGCCTGCCGATGCACGCCTACCTGACGGAAGCCGACCAGGAGCGAATCATCGCCGCGGTGCGCGGCGCGATCGCGGGCTGATTTCGTCGTTTTGCCCTTCTTTCCCTCTCCCCCTGTGGGAGAGGGTGGCATAGGCGGCCTTCGGCCGCCGTCCCTTAAGAACGCCGATGCTTTGCATCGGCTATGGCGATAGCGGCGAGACGGGTGAGGGGTCTCTCTCCGCACGGAAAGCTCGGAGAGAGACCCCTCACCCGGTTGAGTTTGTATCTACCTGCGGCGCGGCCCTCTCCCACAAGGGGAGAGGGCACAGCAATGCACATCGCAAGCCGAGCGCCCGTCTTTTTTGATCACGTCAAACTTCAAAGCCTTATCGTTGGGCTGATAAGTCTCTAAAACAGACGCATGCTCGGACGCATCTTCACGGTTGGTGGTTACACGCTGCTCTCGCGGCTGACGGGATTTGCCCGCGACATCATGCTCGCGGCGATCCTGGGCGCCGGCCCCGTGGCCGACGCCTTTTTCGTGGCGCTGCGGCTGCCCAATCATTTCCGCGCGATCTTTGCCGAGGGCGCCTTCAATGCCGCCTGGGTGCCGGCCTATGCGCATGTCCATGGCGAGCGCGGGGAGGGGGCGGCAAGACTGTTCGCCGATCGCATCTTCACCCTGCTGCTGGCCTCGCAGGTGGTGCTGCTGATCGTCGCCTGGCTGTTCATGCCGCAGGCCATGAGCATTCTGGCGCCCGGCTTTTCCGAGGACGCCGAGCAGCGCAAGCTCGCGATCGAGCTGACCCGGATCACCTTTCCCTATCTGCTGCTGATCACGCTGGTGACGCTCTATGGCGGCATGCTCAACGTGATGCAGCGCTTTGCCAGTGCCGCGGCGGCATCGATCTTCCTCAACATCTCCATGATGATGACGCTGGCGCTCGCCGCCTGGTTTCCCAGCGCGGGCCACGCCGCCGCCTGGGGCGTCCTGATTTCCGGCTTTCTGCAGTATTTCCTGCTCGCGGGCGATCTCGCGCGCCATGGCGGCCTGCCGCGCTTTGCGCCGCTGAAGCTCGACGAAGACGTCCGCAGCTTCTTCAAGGCGCTTGGGCCGGCGACGCTGGGATCGATGGGCACGCAGGTCGCACTGTTCGCCGACACCATCATCGCGACCTTTCTGCCGGCAGGCGCGTTGTCCGCGCTCTATTATGCCGACCGCCTCAACCAGCTGCCGATCGGTGTGATCGGCATCGCGATCGGCACGGTGTTGCTGCCCGAGATGTCGCGGCGGATCACCGCCAACGATCATGACGGCGCGATGAAGGCGCAGCGCCGCGCCTTCGATTTCACGCTGCTTTTCTCGGTGCCGTTCGTGGCGGCCTTCATCACCGTGCCCGACGCGATCATGCGTGCGCTGTTCGCCCGCGGGGCGTTCTCGAAGGCCGATGCCGCCGCCGCCGGCGCCACGCTCGCGGCCTATGCCATCGGCCTGATCCCCTTCGTGCTGATCCGCAGCGCGGTCGCGACCTTCTATGCGCGCAAGGACACCGCAACGCCGGTTCGCGCCTCGCTAACCGGCATCGCGGTCAATGTCGCCCTGAAGGTCGCGCTGATGGGATCGCTCGCCCAGATCGGTTTGGCGCTGGCAACAGCCGTCGGTGTCTGGACCAATCTGCTGCTGGTGCTGTTCTTCGCCGTGCGGCGAGGCTTTCTCGTGCTGGACCGCGCCTGGCTGATGTCGCTCGCCAAATTCCTGCTGACCGGACTGATCCTCGCCGCCACGTTCTGGCTGATCGCGCGCTTCAGCGGTTCTATGCTGGGCTCGATGCACTTCCGCGATGAGCTGATGCTGGTGCTGCTGGCCGTCGGAGGCACCATCGTCTACGCGCTCGCGATCCTCATCCTGTTTGGTCGCCGCTGGTTGGTCTCGCTGGTGCGTGGCTAGGAGTGAGCCAACGGGTTTGTCAGGTCCGCTCTGCCCACGAAAGGCGGACCTGCAGTAGACGTCAGTGCACTTCGGCTAAGGCCTGGAGTCGACCTTAGCGGGGCATCACGAGGCAGTCTCAGTTGGAGCTCAGAACCGCGCATCGCTCACCTGCGTGAAGCTTTGTGTATGGCGTCGGTGAGTTCATCATCGCTGGACCGATCGCTCCTTGAGGTTGTTCGCCCCGTGAGCTGACTGAATAAGTCCAGTCGGTTGGTGTCTGCAGCAACTTGCCAAGCCCAGTTTTGCGATTCTCGTCGGCTTACAGTCTCAAGGCCGACATCACGGCATCGGTTGGTACAGCCAGAATCGTCAATCTTGGTACTTTTTTATAGCCAGGCGCAACGCATCTACTCGCTACGACCGTGGATCGGTGCGAGCCCGATCCATCGGGCTTGGCGGGAGTTCCGATCGGTGCAGACAACTCAATCGCCGACACGGAGACAGGAGTTCCACACTGCCTGGCATTTTGTGGAAAGCCGGCGCGTGCGCGCTCCCTCACATTTCGACCGAAGAGACAATGACCAAGGAGAAAATCTCATGAAGGCGATCGTTGTAACGGAGCAAGCCGCGGGAACGGCCGGTATGAAGCTGGTGCGCCGGCCCGAGCCGCAGGCAGCGATAAACGATGTCGTCGTCCAGGTTCATGCGTCGAGATTCATCCCGACTGAGCTTGCGTGGCCCTCGAGCTGGGCCGATCGCCTTGATCGCGACCGAACGCCATCGATCCCTGGGCACGAGCTGGCCGGAGTGGTCTCTGCACTTGGATATGGAACGACGGGGCTGTCGGTGGGACAACGGGTGTTCGGCCTCGCGGACTGGTATCGCGACGGCACGCTGGCCGAGTACGTGGCAATCGAGGCGCGCAACCTTGCGCCGCTGCCGGGCGACGTCGACTTTACCGTGGGCGCGAGCCTGCCGATCTCGGGCCTCACCGCGTGGCAAGGGCTGTTCCAGCACGGTCGCCTTCAGGCGGGGCAGAGCGTGCTGGCACACGGGGCGGCAGGCGCAGTCGGGTCTATGGTGACGCAACTCGCACGAGCGGCCGGAGCTTACGTCATCGGCTCCGGACGTGCCGCCGATCGTCAGACAGTGCTCGACCTCGGCGCGAAGGAGTTCGTCGACCTCGACAACGACGCACTGGAGGACATCGGCGAAGTCGATCTGGTGTTCGATGTCATCGGTGGTGAGATCCAGAAGCGGTCCACAGGACTCATTCGAGCCGGGGGAACACTGGTGTCCATCGTCGGGCCGGTGGAAGCGCGGCCTTCCAACGGGCTGGCGATCGACTTCGTCGTCGAGGCTGATCGTGCCCAACTGAGTGAGATCGTTCAGCGGGTGCGGGACGGACGACTGCGGACCAACATCGGCAACGTCTCGACTCTCGACGATGCCGTCGCCGCCTTAAATTCGACCGAGCGACGTAAGGGAAATACGATTATCCGCGTTCGTCCCTAAGCGACGCACGTCCGTTGATGCGCGCGGCCGGCCGGCTCGTCCAGGTCGGCCGGCTGTTGAGAATGTCCCAGGGGGCAATGGCCGCCCTCTCGGAGCGGTCGTAAACGTCCGCTTTGGAATGCCCCTCGCGTAGGGGACATGAACCGTCGCGTCGAATGAGCGAATTCGTCGGAGCGAGGACTCGCCTCCAAGGTGCAACCGACCTCCGCACATCCCTTGATTTTGCACGATTGCCGTGGTATTGGCGCCGCATGATCAAATCGTCGCGCCATTTCAACCGTAACCACATGACCCGCTTCGGCCGGGCCGTGGAAGGAGTCGCGCGCTAGGAATTCGACGACGACATCTTTTCCACCAGGCCCCGCCGGCATCGGACGGGGCCTTTTGTTTGGCCTCGCTCCCTGCCGGCACAACAGCAGGAGCATCCGATGCCACCCCAACAGACGGACATCTCATCCGAGATTGAGCGCGATGCTGCGAGGCTTCGGCTCGACCTCTCCATCGTCTTGAGACTGATCAAGCGATACTGGCGTGCGTTTCAGGAGCGGCGGCAGCGCCCGCAGGTCGCATTGCAGGACCTTAGTGACAGGGAGCTGATGGATATCGGCTTGACGCGCGGCGAGATCGACTACATCACGCCTGAACGCGCTATCGATACGCTGAGAGATCGCGCCACGGATCTATGGAGGCGGGGCGTGATATAGGTGATCAACCGTCGGAAGCGGAGATACGCTTTGCGAACGAGCGGCAGTCAGCACGACTACTTCTTAGGAGTGCACCGCGGGACGAGTTCGGCAACTATCGTGCCATCAACCGGACCGTTCCTCACAGGGAAATGACCGGGCTGCGGCGTTTTCGTCGCATCCCGCTCTGACAGGCGAGGCGCCGGGCGAGTCTTCGCGGCCTGTGCACGCCTAAAGCCGTTTGCCTTGCCACTTTTTCCACGGCAATATGCCCGCAAAACAACCATGAGGACGGGATAAGAAAATGGCGGCTCCCATCAAGTTCGGCGTTGGCCAAAGCGTGCTGCGCAAGGAGGATGACGCGCTCATCCGCGGCAAGGGCCGATATACCGATGATTATGCGCCGCAGGCCGCGCTTCGCTGCCTGATGCTGCGCTCGCCGCACGCGCATGCCAAGTACACCATCGATGCGAGCCGGGCCCGCACGCTGCCGGGCGTTGCGCTGATCCTGACCGCCGATGATGTGAAGGATCTCGGCAATCTGCCCTGCCTGTTCAATCTCGAGACCGATCCCTTCACCGGCCCGCCTTACCCGATCCTCGCCAAGGACGAGGTGCGCCATGTCGGCGATTCCATCGCCTTCGTGGTCGCCGAGACCATCGACCAGGCCCGCGACGCGATCGAGGCGATCGAGGTCAAGTGGAGCCCGCTGCCGGCGGTGACCGGCGTCGTCAACGCGGTCAAGAAGGGCGCGCCGCAGGTCTGGCCGGACAAGGCCGGCAACGTGCTGTTCGACGTCTCGATCGGCGACAAGGCGGCGACCGAGGCTGCCTTTGCGAAGGCGCATGCGGTGGCCGAGATCTCCATCGTCAATCCGCGCGTGGTCGCGAGCTTCATGGAGGCGCGCGCGGCCGTCTGCGAATACGACGCCAAGCGCGATCATCTGACGCTGACCGTCGGCAGCCAGGGCAGCCATCGCCTGCGCGATATCCTCTGCCAGAACGTGCTCAACATCCCCACCGAGAAGATGCGGGTGATCTGCCCCGACGTCGGCGGTGGGTTCGGCACCAAGCTGTTTCCGTACCGCGAATACGCCTTGATGGCGGTCGCGGCGCGGCAGCTCAAGAAAGCCGTGAAATGGGCGGCCGACCGCACCGAGCATTTCATGGGCGATGCGCAGGGCCGCGACAACGTCACCACCGCCAAGATGGCGCTGGCCGAGGACGGCAAATTCCTCGCGATGGATTGCGACCTGATGGGCGACATGGGCGCGTATCTGTCGACCTTCGGCCCCTACATTCCGCATGGCGGCGCCGGCATGCTGCCGGGCCTCTACGACATCCAGGCCTTCCACTGCCGGGTGCGCACCATCTTCACCAACAGCGTGCCGGTCGATGCCTATCGCGGCGCGGGCCGCCCCGAGGCCGCTTACGTCATCGAACGCCTCGTGGACGCCTGTGCGCGAAAACTCGACATGACGCCGGACGCCATCCGCCGCAAGAATTTCATTCCGCCGAAGGCGCTGCCCTACAAGACGGCCACGGGCAAGGTCTATGATTCCGGCGACTTCGCCGCGCATCTCAAGCGCGCGATGGAGATCGGCGAGTGGAAGGAATTTCCCAAGCGTGCCAAGGCGGCGAAGAAGAATGGTCTGATCCGCGGCATTGGCCTTGCGAGCTATGTCGAGATCTGCGGCGTGATGGGCGAGGAGACCGCCAATGTGCGGCTCGATCCCAACGGCGACGTCACCGTTTTGATCGGCACACAGTCGAGCGGGCAGGGCCACCAGACGGCTTATGCGCAGATCGTCGCCGAGCAGTTCGGGCTGCCCCCGGAGCGCGTGCACGTGCGCCAGGGCGACACCGACGAGATCGCCACGGGGCTCGGCACCGGCGGCTCGGCCTCGATCCCGTCAGGCGGCGTCAGCGTCGAGCGCGCCACGCGTGAGCTCGGGCAAAAGCTGAAGGAGATCGCGGCGCAGGCGCTGGAAGCCAGCGCCGGCGACCTCGAGCTCTCCGATGGCGTGGTGCGGATTGCCGGCACCGACCGTTCGATGTCGTTCGCCGATCTCGCCAAGCGCGGGAGCGCCGATCCATCGAAGCTTAACGGCAGCGCGACCTTTGCCAGCGCCGACGGCACCTATCCGAACGGCACGCATCTGGCGGAAGTCGAGATCGATCCGGCGACCGGCATCATCAAGATCGTCAACTACGTGATCGTCGACGATTTCGGCAAGACGCTCAACCCGCTGCTTTTGGCGGGCCAGGTGCATGGCGGCGCCATGCAGGGCATCGGCCAGGCGCTGATGGAGCAGGTGGTCTACGGCGCCACTGACGGGCAGCTGATCACCGCGACCTTCATGGACTACGCGCTGCCGCGCGCGGCTGATGGTCCGGACTTCGTATTCGAGACCAGCAACGTTCCCTGCACGACCAATCCGCTGGGCGTGAAGGGGGCGGGCGAGGCCGGCGCGATCGGCTCCTGTCCGGCCGTCGTCAACGCCATCGTCGACGGGCTCTGGCGCGAATACAAGATCGACCACATCGACATGCCGGCCACCCCGGAGCGGGTGTGGATCGCCGTCAACGAGCACCACCGCCGTCACAGCCTTTAATCTCGAGCTCGACCAAATAATCCATAGTGCGACGATCTATCGCCGCGCTTTGGATGGAATGAACTCTGCCAATCGGTGTTGGCCCAATGTGGGGTCAGCACGATCCTGTCTCAGGGAAAGGGATTTTGCGAATGAAGCGAGTGTTGGTTGTTGGGGGCGCGCTGCTGCTCGGCATGGGCGCGGTTTGGGCGCAGCAGGACTCCGTCAAGGAGGTCCAGACCCTCATGAAGGGCAACGGCAAGAACGCCGGCGCGGTTGCGGCGATCGTCAAGGGCGAGAAGCCTTACGACCAGGCCACGGTGGACAGCGCGCTGGCGCAGTTCGCGGATACTGCCAAGAAGCTGCCGAACCTGTTCCCGGCGAGCGCAAAGGGCCAGAAGCCCGAGGGCGACTACAGCGCCTCGCCGAAGATCTGGGAGGACAAGGCCGGCTTCGACGCCAAGATCGCAAGCTTCGCCAAGGTCGTCGGCGAGGCCAAGGGCAAGATCAAGGACCTGGATTCGCTCAAGGCGACTTTTCCCGCGGTCGGCAAGGAATGCGGCGGCTGTCACGAGACCTTTCGTGTGAAGAACAGCTGACGCGGAGCCGGCAAAAAGTGAGGGCGGATGCGCACGGCATCCGCCCTTTTTGCGTTGTGTGCGGGCGCCTCGGTTGACTCGTACGCGTTTTCGGTCGGACGCGCATCTAGGCGGATCGAAGGCGAGCGCAATTGCTCAGCCGGCTCCCGAAGCTTTTCGAGCGGCAGGCTTGCGAGTCTCTTTTTCGAGTAACCACCCCAAAGCCTTCGCTGGGTTCAACCAGCGCACCTCATCGATCTGTTCGGCGAGCGTCAGCGCATGAACGGTCAGTACCTCAATGTCCTGAGGATTGACGTCCGCCTTTTCCAGCACGTGTATGCACCGGTTGATCGCCGCCAGATCGAGCTGAAGTTGCTCGACACTTGAGTGGTGATGTTTGGCCCCCACGACTTTCCATGGTCTCATTGCGCGCACTTTTTTCTCCCCATACGCGGTCACGCCTTCGTGAGTGCTGTTTGTGGCGGCAACACGAAAATGGATGGACGGAATCGGGGATGTTTGCGGGCGGCCCGTCAAAGGTAGGGCCGCAGCGGGGGAGGCTCGGACCATTGCGTTGAGGTGCCTCGGTTACCGAGGCATCGATTCGTCGGACCACACCAAAGGCAAAATTTGTTGGCGAGGCCTGGCTGATCGCTGTCGGGGCGCCACGTATGAGCCTATCCTCAACCGCAGTCGCTGCGACGTTGACGAGAGCTGTCGGATGCAGGCGCATCCGGGTCGTGCGCTTCGATCGCAGAGTTCCAATTCGCGGCGAGAATCTGAATCAAAACAGCGAGGCAGGCCATGGTCAAACCGTTCCCGTCGAAGACGCACATCGGCAACCATATGCTGCATCCTGAAACGCTGATGCTGACCTATGGCTACGATCCGCAATTGTCGGAAGGCGCCATCAAGCCGCCGGTGTTCCTGACCTCCACCTTCGTGTTCAAGACGGCCGACGACGGGCAGGACTTCTTCGATTTCGTCGCCGGCCGGCGCGAGCCGCCGGAAGGGATGGGCGCGGGGCTGGTCTATTCGCGCTTCAATCACCCCAACAGCGAAATCGTCGAGGACAGGCTCGCGATCTACGAGCGCACCGAGAGCTGTGCGCTGTTCTCATCCGGCATGGCGGCGATTGCAACCACGATCCTGGCGTTCGTCCGTCCCGGCGATGTCATCCTGCACTCCCAGCCGCTCTATGGCGGGACGGAAACCCTGCTGACGAACACGCTTGCGCGCCTGTCGATCGGCGCCGTCGGCTTCGCCGATGGCGTTGATGAAGCGGCGGTCAGCCAGGCCTCGGAGGAGGCCATGCGCAAGGGCCGGGTCTCGATGATTCTGATCGAAACTCCGGCCAACCCGACCAACGGGCTGGTCGACGTCGCGATGATGCGCCGTGTCGCCGAAGCCATCGGAAAGACCCAGGGGCACATTCCAATCATCGCCTGCGACAATACGCTGCTCGGTCCGGTGTTTCAGCGGCCGATCGAGCATGGTGCGGACATTTCCCTGTACTCGCTTACGAAATATGTCGGCGGTCATTCGGACCTGATCGCGGGTGCCGCGCTCGGCGCGAAGGCGATCGTGAAGGGCATCAAGGCGCTCCGCGGCGCGATCGGCACCCAGCTCGATCCGCATTCCTGCTGGATGATCAACCGCTCGCTCGAGACGCTGAGCCTGCGCATGGAGAAGGCGGACAGCAACGCGCGCCTCGTGGCGGATTATTTGCGCGATCACCCCAAGGTGGCCAAGGTCCACTACCTCGGCCATCTCGAGGAGGCTTCGCCGGCCGGAATGGTGTTCGCGCGGCAATGCCTGGGGGCGGGCTCCACCTTCTCGTTCGACATCGTCGGTGGCAAGGACGCGGCGGTGAAATTCCTCAACGCGCTGCAAATCCTCAAGTTGGCAGTGAGTCTTGGCGGAACGGAGTCGCTTGCGAGCCTGCCTGCAACCATGACCCATTCCGGCGTTCCCGCCGACATCCGCATGAAAATCGGTGTGCTCGATTCCACGATCCGGCTGTCGATCGGCATTGAAAACCCGTCGGACCTGATCGCCGATCTCGCGCAGGCGCTGAACGCGGCTTGAGGGCGTAGCCCCGGCATTGCCGAAGCGTCCCCAAGTAACGCAATGAGGTCGGCCATGCCGCCGCTCGCGCGAGCCAAGGTGCCAAGCCTTGGTCAGGCTGGTATCTCCTGGCAGGTCGAATGGCTCCGGACTTACGCTCCGCGCGAATGGCTCACGATGTCTCGCGGGTCGATATCGCGGCTGGAGGCAACGTAGTCGATCTCGCCGCGCGTCGTGCCGATGTCCATCAACTCCCGGTCACTCAAGCCGGACAATGTGCCGCGCAATCTCTGGCGATCGCGACGTGCCTGAAAGACATCCCAGTACTTCCGGATCAGGCTGCGGACATGCCGGGACGATATGGACGCCCGTTCCGGCCACATTGTACCTTGGATCAGGGTCATTGCGGTGCCTTCGGAGGGTGTTTCTCACACCGAGAAGGTGCCCGAAGACCGACGCGCGTGCTTGACCGACAGCTTACATTTTTCCTACCGGCAGCTTATTCTTGCGACGTCCAGCGGGCCCAAAAGCCCACCCCGGTCGCCCCGGAGGGCTCACCCAAGGGATTCGCACCGTGCGCTATCTCTTTGAGGAGTATGCATTCGACGCCGGTCGGCGAGAGCTGCATCGCGGAGCGGATCGGATCTCAGTTACGCCACTGGTGTTCGATCTCCTCGATTACCTGATCCGCAATCGGGAGCGCGTCGTAGGCAAGGATGAACTCATCGATGCCATTTGGCAGGGGCGCTGCGTGTCCGATGCTGCGCTGACGACCCGCCTCAACAGTGCGCGATGCGCGATCGGGGATTCTGGCGAAGAGCAGCGGCTGATAAGAACACTGCCACGTAGAGGCTTCCGCTTCGTGGGTCAGGTCCGGGAAACGCTTGCCGCCGAGGGCGCCGCGGCCGTCGACGGCGGAGCCGAGACGCCGAAACCAGCGCTCTCGCTTCCCGACAAACCCTCGATCGCGGTCCTTCCATTCGCCAACCTGTGCCCGGATCCGGAGCAGGACTATTTTGCCGACGGTATGGTCGAGGACATCATTTCGGGACTGTCGCGTTCGAAGTCTCTTTTCGTCATCGCGCGACATTCGACTCTGGCCTACAAGGGCAGGGCGATCGACGTCAAACAGATCGGTCAGGAGCTGGGCGTTCGCTACGTGCTCGAAGGCAGTGTGCGCAAGGCCGGCAATCGAGTCCGAATCGCCGGTCAGTTGATCGACGCGGCGACCGGCCTGAATCTCTGGACGGATCGGTTTGACAGTGAGATCGAAGATCTTTTCGACCTGCAGGATCGGCTGACAAGCAGCGTCATCGGCGCAATCTCCCCGCGACTGGAGCGCGCCGAAATCGAGCGCGCCCAACGCCAGCCGACCGACAACCTTCAGGCTTACGACTATTATCTTCGGGCATTTGCCTCCTTCTTCAAATTCACCGAGGAAGCAAGCATTGAGGCTATGGAGCTCGCAAAAACTGCCCGCGAGATCGATCCCGAATTCGCGCGCGCATACGCGCTCGGCGCCCGTTGCTATGTCCTGAGGAATGTTTTCGACTGGATCACTGATGAAGCCCATGAACACAGTGAAGCCGCGCGGCTGGCGAGGCGGGCGGTCGAGCTTGACCCGAACGATCCGTCGGTGCTTGCGATGGCCGGACACGCGCTCTCCCAGGTGGCAGGCGAGGTCGAGGAAGGCGATGCTCTTCTCGTGCGCGCGATAAAGCTGGACCCAAACCTCGTCATCGCACGACATTGGAACGGTTGGAGCCGACTCTGGCTTGGTCGTGGTGACGCCGCAATCGAGCAATTCAACACCGCATTGCGTTTGAACCCGCTTCATCCGCATGGGGGCGCCAACGCCCAGACGGGCTTGGCTTATGCTCATTTCCTTGCAGACCGTCATGATGACGCCTTGGCTTGCGCGGCAGCCGCCATCAGGCTGATACCGATCTTTCCGCCTGCGCAATTCATTCTGGCGGCATGCCATGCGGCGTCAGACCGGGTTGGGGAAGCCCGGCGGATTTGCGACCGTGCGATGCAACTATGTCCCAATAAGCGTATCGATGCGTACACACGGCGATACCGCCGACGGGAAGATGTCGAAAAGCTGACGCAAGCGCTCCGGGTTGCCGGCATGCCGGAATGAGCGTGCGCGGTCACCTCGCGGCGTGCGGAATCGAAAAGGCCGGACGCTCCCTCCGGCGCCCGGCCTTCGCGTACGAAGCAGCCTTGAGGTTACTTCGTCACCTGGCCGCGGATCTCGCCGCCCGGATTGGCCGCGGTGTGGATGTTGACGTAGAGCTTGCCGGCGAGCAGATCAGCGGCCTGCGCATCGGTCAGCGTCGCCGAGCCCTCGACCGGGCTGGAGGTCGCATTCGGAATCGCGACCGCGACGCCGGCGTTCTTGCCGGCCTCGGCCGGTCCGTGGAAGTGAGCGGCGGTGGCGGGGCCGGACAGGCCGGAATAGGTGACCTTCCAGGACAGCTTCTTGCTGGCGGCATCATAGTCCAGATCGGCGGTTCCGGCGCCGCTGGTGGTGGTTGCTGGCACCTCGGATTTGCCGTCGAGCGTTGCTTTCAGCTTTTCGGCGCCGGCGGGGGCTGCAAAAGCTGCGGCGCCCAGCGCGACCATGGCGATGACGGTCTTGTTCATGACATTCTCCCTGAGGCCTCGTTGGCCTGCCAAACTTCCAACATTGGCCGTTTCAGTTTATTCCCGTTTCCGGCTGGGGCGGGCTAAATTCTTCGTGGCTGGAGCCGCGTGGACATCGGTCATAGGTTCGCGGCAAGCAATGAATGGATCTGCATGTTGCAACGAACAATTCTCGTGGCGCTGCTTGCCGCGGTCACTGCTGCGGGCGTCTATTGGTGGCTCAGCGCGCCGGTGGTGGCGGCCGGTGCCGCCGCGCCTGCCCATGTCCCCAATCTCGCCAATGGCGAGGTGATGTTCAACGCCGGCGGATGCGCGTCCTGCCATGCCGTCCCCGACCAGCCCGATCGCACCAGGCTCGGCGGCGGCGTCGCGATCAAGTCGCCGTTCGGCACGTTCTACGCGCCGAACATCTCCTCCGATCCGACCTACGGCATCGGCAAATGGACCGACGCCGATTTCGTCAACGCGGTCATGCACGGGGTCTCGCCGGACGGACAGCATTATTTTCCGGCGTTTCCCTACACGTCCTATCAGCACGCCAGGCGCGAGGATGTGCTCGACCTCTTCGCCTATCTGAAAACGCTGCCGCCCGTTGCAGGCAAGGTGCGTGACCACGACGTACGCTTTCCGTTCGACATCCGGCGCAACATCGGCATCTGGAAATTCTTGTTCATGGACGGAAAGCCATTCGTTGCCGACGGCACGAAGTCGCCGCAATGGAATCGTGGCGCCTATCTCGTCAACAGTTTCGGCCATTGCGCCGAATGCCACAGCCCGCGCAATGCGCTTGGCGGCATCATCTCCGGAGAACGCTTTGCCGGCGGACCCAATCCGGAAGGCGAGGGCTGGGTGCCCAACATCACGCAGAAGCGTCTCGGCGAGTGGAGCGCGAAGGATATTGCCTATTTCCTCAAGACCGGCGAATTGCCCGACGGCGACAGTGTCGGCGGCGCGATGACGCGCGTGATCAAGAACACCTCGCAATTGCCGGACGAGGATCTCGCGGCGATGGCGGATTACATCAAATCGCTGCCGCCGGTGGACGGGCCGCCGCGGCCGAAACGCAAGGAAGCCAGCTAGGGCGTGTATTCCTAAGGCGATAAATATCGCCCCATTAGGCCGCAGCCGCCGAGTGCCGTATTCATGTCCGCTATTGGAGAACAGGCTGACCAATTTCAAACGCCAACTCGTCGGACAGGGCAACGGTTTACGACCGCTACTGACCTTCCATACCTGTGGTGCAAGGCGAACGTTGTTCAAGTATGTTACAGAACTCGATGAAACCTGGAGGCTATGATGAAATTTCTGGCGCTGGCGTTTTGTTTCTTGTTTGGCGCTTCTGGAACGGTTGCGTTTGCGGGGCCTGCAGAAGAGGCCAACGCTGTGATCGATCAATGGTCAGCGACGTATAGTGCAAACGACCGCGACGCGCTCGTAGGTCTATACGCCCCCGACGCGGTTTTGCTTGGAACGACAAGCCCGGCAATTTCCGAAGGAACAGAGGGGATACGGAAATATTTTCAGGAATTGCCGGGAAGCGGTCGCAAGAACTCGATTGTCGAGATACGAACGCTCGTCCTCAGCGAGACATCCGTCTTGGGAATCGGATTTTACAATTTTGCTCGAGCTGCAGAGAACGATACACCCCGGCCATCACGCTTTACTTTCGTGCTTGTGAAGCGCGACGGTCGATGGATGATCGCGCACCACCATTCGTCACCGCTGTCGGCCGCGCGTCAGTAGCTGTCGGAATTTTGGGAGACATCCTGCAACGATAGCAAGCGAGTGCTCATGGCCGCTAACGGGCTCGGCCGCGGTTCGGACCGATGTCAGCTAAATGGCCCCAACTCGGACCATAAGTGAATCCGCCTTTGCGCCGCTGCCGAGCCATAGTGGACATCGAAGGGGACTGATCTACGCATCGCGATTTATGAAAACGCGCCCTAGTCTAGGGTATGTAGCGGAAGTACGCGGCTTTTTGGGGAGGCTCAGGGAAGCCCCGGATTTCAATTAGCCGTGGTGGAGGCTTGCCTTCCATAAGTAGTATCGCAAGATCGTTAAGCACATTTCGTGTTGTGGCGAACGTGTTATGATTTAGTCCGAACAGTTCATCTCCAATTAGACTGACATCAATCGTCCAAAGTCCAGGCAAAACAACTGGCCCGGCATCAGGTACATCTCCTGCGCGCGGGATACCTCCGGCAATACGCTTCGATAGCTGCAGGGCCTTGTCGTTCTTGGATGCGTAAAGTGTAAGCCCCTTAGTGACCTTTGCAACGCCGGAAATGTCTTGAACAAACATGTCTCGGTCCACATCGGGGGCGACCATAATCAGCTGCGCGATAGCCGTGGGTGATCGTGTCGCGGCGCTATTTGATAGGGCCTCAACTGCGATCAAGTTCCCCATACTGTGAGCTATCACATCGATGTCGTCATATCCGGCTTTGTAAAGATCGTCGATCACGCGAAGAAAGGCCGTGCGCGAAGCCAACGCGCTTTCTTTGTCATAGAGATAGTCCGCGATATCCCCGCGAGACGGCCATGAGAATAAGATTGTGGTGCCTCTGAACTGAAGATCCCAAGTTATCTGCGCTGCCCGGAAGACGGCGTCGCGGAATTTGGTATTGAAGCCATGGACAAACACGAGAGCCTTTTTCTTCTTCGTTGACGCTAGCGTTTTTATCCATTTCGCTTCGTCTGTTTTCTCGATGCTGCGAATAGTAAAATGCTTCGTTGGGTCAAGTGTGTCTCTTCTCAACTCAAATCCGAAGAGCTTAAGGCTCGGGGGCAATTCTATGTTTCCGATGTGGTGTCCTTCAGGCACCCGGACGCGAACGATCCCGACACTCAGATCAGGGTTGCGCTCGCCTGTGTAGCCGCTGACAGCGGTCCAGCCGTTTGAGCTGTAGACAGGAGGTCCGTCGCTTGTGAATGCGGGCTGGGGATGGCCTTCGACATCGGGGGGAGTGTCCGACTGTTTGCGGTTCGTTGCATAGAAAAACTCAACGATACGTGTGTCGATTCTGGAGTCTTGCGCTGCGCTTTCTACGGATTTGTCCGTATCTTTAGCCCCGCTCGCTGTACTTTGATTCCCTTTCTGAATCGCGCCGCCTTGGATATCCGGGTCTATTTTGGTGCCGCCGGGTTTAATCGTTGGCCTGATCGGGGCTGCTATCACGTCAAAAGGCGCGCGCCATGGCTCATCATCTGCCAGCGTGACGGGCCTAAACCTCTCGATAGAAATCCATTGAACTGAGTTGGAGTCAGTGAGGAACTTCCAGTAACTCTCATACCGTGTGTTCTGAATCAAAAAAGTCACGCTATTTGGTTCACGCTCGCGCTCCGCTGCCGATAGGCAGCCTCGTAGCCGGTCCGAAAAGCGAGCGTATCTCCCAACGAAATTTTTGGCAGCTTCCGGCTGAACAATTGCCGGCATTCGCTCTGGGGCCTTCCGCGAAAACGCTTCGCAAATTTGAAGGACGTCTCGCTCGGCGACGATCGGTTGCGCGTAGCTGCTCCCGAAGCCCGTTGCGAAAGCAATTGACCAAACAGCTAGGTATTTCAACCAATGCTGGGGCACGGCACTCCCCTCAAAATGAAAATGCAAGAGACCGGGCAGGCGTTCGTCGCGGAGTTTCTCTTCGTCCAGTGGGGGCTCCCCAGCGGGCCCCGCTCGGTAGTATGCAGTCGTCGTCGGACATCGGCTGTTGAGAGTCGGGAAGGTCGGGCCTCATTGCCGCGCTCCAGCAAAGGTGTTGCAGCTCTTCACCAATCCAGTCGCGTAACCGACATCGAACCAATGATGGCGCTGCGCAGCGCTGCCATGAGTGAACGAGTCAGGCACTACGTACCCCAAGGCACTTTTCTGCAGGGTGTCATTGCCTAGTGCTTCTGTCGTTCGAATTGCCGCTGCTATGTCGCTCGCGTTGACCTTCGCTTTCTCTTTAATTTTACGCGCCCAAATGCCGGCGAGACAATCGGCCTGCAATTCGAGACGAACTTGTAACCGGTTTCTCTCCGCCTCCGTTTCCATGCTCCCTTGAAGCTCGCGCACTTTTGGCATAATTCCCAGCAAGTTCTGAACGTGGTGTCCGATTTCGTGGGCTATCACATAGGCCTGAGGAAGTTGACAGTCGGCGCCGCTCGAATCGCAGGCGTGAAGGTCAGTCTGCATCTCTTGGAAGAACGAAAGGTCGAGGTAGACTTTCTGATCATCAGGACAATAGAATGGTCCCATGATTTTCTCGGCTAATCCGCAGGCCGCGTAGGTGGCGCTTGTGTACAGGACGAGACGGGGTGGCCGATAAGTTAGGCGATCGGATGCGAAGATTGCCTGCCAGACCTCCTCCGTGCTGCCCAGAACTCGCGAAACGAAGAGATACATTTTGTCGCGCGGTGCACCGGTCTGGTCGCCCGACTTCGCTGGAAGCTCAGCATAAAGCCACGCGGCTTGCGCGTCATCGCTACTCGTTGTTGCCGTGAATCCTTCACCGAATAGGCGAGCCCGCATGAAGCTGCCAACCTCGATCTGTTCAGTTTGAGCCACGCCATGACGTTGGTGCGGCCGGACGGTTATTGGCTCCTGATAGCCGACCGTCATTTCCGTCGGAGGATTAAAGACAACTGAACCCGGACCAATCTTGTCGACTTGGTTACGGAGGATGGCAGCGGGGTCTATCGCTGCTGGGCGAACCGCCCAGGCTAAGCCGTCTGTGCAAAGCACCCAGACAGCCACTGCTATCGAAACAAGCGGTCCTTTGGGCATTGCCGGCCCCCGGCGCTCACGATCCGTGCGAAAAGAGCATTCCAGGGTTGTATGTTCAATGAAATATTTCACACTTTGCGCGCGGCATAGGTGCAAGCGATCGGGCCGCCGAATTGTTCCTCCGCGGACCTAAGCGCGTGGGCTACGATGCAAAGGCCCCAACCACTTGGAGACTATCCGTTTTTTGACCGGACATTGGCGCGATGTCGACGCGGCCGTCATCGATGAAGCGCGTTGGGCCTTGCCAGTGCGAGAGGGTGTCGAGCGCTGGATGATGTGCGCGATGGTTAAAATCCGAAGAACTCACTTTGAGTACAATTGGTCCGCTGCGCTGTCTCGGAAGCGTACTTCCCATCCGGCCCTCTGTGAGTGCACACCCTAGCTCGCGCCAAACGCCTTGAAGGTGATGATGGTCAGGGTGTCCTGGATGCCCGGCAGCACCTGCACCTTCTCGTTGATGAAGTGGCCGATGTCGGTGTCCTTATCGACGTAGAACTTTACCAGCAAATCGTAATGGCCGGCCGTGGAGTAGATCTCGGAGGCGATCTCGGCTTCGGCAAGCGCGTTGGCGACCGTGTAGGACTGGCCGAGCTTGCATTTGATCTGGACGAAAAAAGGAACCATTGCAGTCACTCCGAAGCTTATCTGGCGGCTAATAGGCCAAAATCGGCCGGATTTAGCAAGCGAACTTGCGGGCCACCGGGGTGCGCGCTAGGACGGGCGATGGTCTCAAAAACGCGGAAAATCGCCCCATGACGACGCCCGTGGCGCTCACCATCGCCGGCTCCGATTCGAGCGGCGGCGCCGGCATCCAGGCCGACCTGAAGACCTTTGCCGCGCTCGGCGTCTATGGCGCCTCCGCGATCACGGCCCTGACCGCGCAGAACACGCGCGGCGTCACCGGCATCCACGCGGTGCCCGCCGACTTCGTCACCGCGCAGATCGATGCCGTGTTTTCCGATCTCGAGGTCGGCGCGGTGAAGATCGGCATGGTGGCGCAGGCCGCCAGCATCGATGCGATCGCAGCGGCGCTGTCGCGCTGGAAGCCCGAGCATATCGTGCTCGATCCCGTGATGGTCGCAACCTCCGGCGATCGCCTGCTCGCCGCGGAGGCGGTGGAAGCCCTGCGCAAGAAACTGATGCCGCTGGCGTCGGTGATCACGCCTAATCTGCCCGAGGCCGCGGCTCTGCTCGACGAGCCCGTCGCGACACGCGAGGCCGAGATCGAGAGCCAGGGACGCCGGCTGCTGGCGCTGGGCTGCCGCGCGGTCCTGATCAAGGGCGGGCACGGCGAGGGCGCCGAAAGCATCGACTATCTCGTCGAGGCCGAGAACACGATCGCGCTTGCGGCGCCGCGCGTCGCCACCCGCAACACCCACGGCACGGGGTGCTCGCTGTCCTCGGCCGTCGCGGCGGGGCTTGCCAGGGGCGAGGATCTCGAGCGCGCCGTGCGGAACGCCAAGGCCTGGATCAGCGCAGCGATCGCGGCCGCCGACCGCTTCAGCGTCGGCCACGGCCACGGGCCGGTCCATCATTTCCACAAATTTTACTGATCCGGGCCGCCAGCGGCGCGCGGGACCGCTGCCGTTAACCTGATCAGCCATCGGTTCCGGGGTCTTGCGGAGGCCGTTGCGGCGTCATGTCGCCTGATTGTCGCATGCGACTGATATTCGCGGGACGGGCGAGGCGAGGTTTGATTCGTATCCGAGGGTGCCTCAAAGGTTCATTGGTCATCCCCCTGTCACGGGATATTGTTACAGGCTGTCGCATGGGAAGTTACGATGTGAGTGACGAGAGCCCTGAAAGGCGCTTTCGCACGTTGTTCATCTCCGACGTTCATCTCGGAGCCCGCGGTTCTCAAGCCGACCTGCTGCTCGACTTCCTGCGATACCACGATGCCGACACGATCTATCTCGTCGGAGACATCGTCGACGGCTGGGCGCTGAAATCGAGCTGGCACTGGCCGCAATCGCATAACGACCTGGTCCAGAAGCTGCTGCGCAAGGCGCGCAAGGGCGCCAAGGTCATCTACATTCCCGGCAATCACGACGAGTTCCTGCGCAACTATTACGGCACGCATTTCGGCGGCATCGACGTGGTCGAGAACACCGTCCACACCGGCGTGGACGGCAAGCGCTATCTCGTTATCCACGGCGACATCTTCGACCTCGTGGTGCAGAACGCGCGCTGGCTCGCCCATCTCGGCGACAAGGCCTATGACTTCGCGATCCAGATGAATCGCTTCGTCAACTTCTTCCGGCGCATGTTCAAGGTGCCCTATTGGTCGCTGTCGCAATGGGCCAAGCAGAAGGTCAAGAACGCCGTCAACTATATCGGCGCGTTCGAGCAGGCGCTCGCCGCCGAGGCGCGGCGCCACGACGCCGACGGCGTGATCTGCGGCCACATCCACTACGCCGTGATCCGCGACGAGGGCGGCATCCGCTACATGAATTGCGGCGATTGGGTCGAGAGCTGCACGGCGCTGGTCGAGCATGACGACGGTCATTTCGAGATCATCACCTGGGCGGATCAGGCGCGGAAGCCGGCACAGGTCCCGCAGGTCGCAGCCAGAGCTGCATAACAAGGGCCCCTTGATGCGCATCCTGGTCGCGACCGACGCCTGGCACCCGCAAGTCAACGGTGTGGTTCGGACGCTGACCAAGCTCGCTGACGCCGCCAAGGGGCTCGACGTCGAGTTCACGTTCCTGACGCCGCAATCGTTCCGCACCTTCGCGATGCCGAGCTACCGCGACGTGCGGCTCGCCATGCCGCGCCCGGCGCGAATCGCGAAGCTGATCGAAGAGGCGCGCCCCGACAGCATCCACATTGCGACGGAGGGGCCGATCGGCCTGATGGTCCGCCGCTACTGCCGCCAGCGCAAGCTGCCGTTCACGACCAGCTTCCACACCCGCTTTCCCGAATATGTCCGCGCCCGCGTGCCGGTTCCGGAATCCCTGATCTGGCGGGCGCTGCGCCGATTTCACGCGCCCAGCCGCGCCGTGATGGCGGCAACGCCGGCGCTCGCCCGCGAGCTTGGCGAACGCGGCTTCGACAACGTCGTGCTGTGGCCGCGCGGCGTCGACACCAGCCTGTTCCACCCCCGTGGGATCGACCTCTGCCTGCCGGCGCCGGTGTTTCTCTCGGTCGGCCGGGTTGCGGTGGAGAAGAATCTCGAGGCGTTTCTCGATCTCGATCTGCCCGGCACCAAGGTGATCGTCGGCGACGGCCCGGCGCGGGTCGCACTGGAAGAAGCCTATCCGGATGCGATCTTCCTGGGCGAGAAGCACGGCGAGGCGCTGGCGGCAATCTATGCGGCGGCCGACGTGTTCGTGTTCCCCAGCAAGACCGACACGTTCGGCCTGGTCCTGCTGGAAGCGCTCGCCAGCGGCCTGCCGGTTGCGGCGTTCCCGGTGAAGGGCCCCCGCGACGTGATCGGCGATGCACCGGTCGGCGCCCTCGACCACGATCTGCGCAACGCCTGCTTCGCTGCGCTCGACGTGTCCCGGCAGGACTGCGTCGAATTTGCCGCCAATTACACCTGGGAGGCCTCGGCGAGGGCTTTCGTCGATAGCATCAGGGCGGTCGGAGCGGTGCTTCCAGGCAGGAATGGGGCGGAGCCGGTTAGTTTCGTAGCCTGAAAACCAAGGTTCATCGCGCGCAGGTGTCTTGCCCCGCGCCTCGTCCGGCGCGATAACATTAGGCATGACCGAACAGCTCCTCCCGATCGGCCCTGCCGATATCGATGCAGCAGCACGCGTGATCGCGCCCTTCGCCATCCGCACCCCGCTGTTGTCCTTTCCCGTGCTCAACGAGCGCGTCGGCGCAAAGGTCTTCCTGAAGCCGGAGATGCTCCAGCGCACCGGCTCCTTCAAGTTCCGCGGCGCCTTCAACAAGGTCGCCTCGATCCCGCAGGATAAGCGCGCCGGCGGCGTCGTCGCGTTCTCGTCCGGCAACCACGCCCAGGGCGTGGCGGCGGCTGCCAAGATCCTCGACATGCACGCGACCATCGTGATGCCCGCGGATGCGCCGCTGTCGAAGCGCGAGCGCACCAAATCCTATGGCGCCGAGGTGGTGCTGTACGATCGCGATCGCGACGACCGCGAGGCGATCTCGCGCGGCATCGCCGAGAAGCGCGGCGCGACGCTGGTCAGGCCCTATGACGATCCGTTCGTGATCGCGGGGCAGGGCACCGCAGGTCGCGAAATCGCGGAGGACATGGCTGCGCTCGGCCTCAGTCCCGACATCGTGGTGGCGCCGGCCTCCGGCGGCGGCCTGATCGCGGGTGTCGCCACGGCCGTGAAGGCGCGCTATCCGCTCGCCGAGATCGTGGTGGCCGAGCCCGAGGCGTTCGACGATCACGGCATTTCGCTGACCGCCGGCCACCGCGAGCCGCATGGGCCTGCGGGCCGCACCATCTGCGATGCGCTGATGGCCCTGATCCCCGGCGAGATGACCTTTGCGATCAACAGCAAGCTCTTGGCGCGCGGCGTGACGGCATCCGACAAGGAAGTCGGCGCTGCCGTGGCGTTTGCCTATCGCGAGTTGAAGCTCGTGGTCGAGCCAGGCGGTGCTGTCGGTCTTGCCGCGCTGCTTGCGGGACGTCTCGACGTCGCCGGGAAGAACGTCGTCATCGTGCTCTCCGGCGGCAATGTCGATGCGGATCTGTTTGCCGAACTGGTGGCCTGAGAGCGGTTTCCCCGTAGCCCATCCTTCGAGACGCCCGCTTCGCGGGCTCCTCAGGATGAGGTCGGAATGCGCGGCAGAAGTTTCAACCGGCACCGATGCTGATGAGCCTCATCCTGAGGAGACCGCGAAGCGGTCGTCTCGAAGGACGAGGCGCGCGCTCGGGCCGCGCCACGAGGTAAGGACTGGCTGCAGTCGAGCTGATCGTGTCTATTCCTCGGCATGAAGAAGGGGCAGAGCGTCACCGCTCCGCCCCTTTGTCGTTTCGCTTGTGGCGATCAGCGCATGAAGCCGCGGTGATTGTTGCCGCTGCCCATGGAGGGCGCCTGGTTCATCGACTGCCGGAAGTTGTTGCCGCCGTTGTTGACCACACGGTTGGTCGCATTGAATTGCGGGCGGTTGTTCTGCTGGTTGTTCTGGACCTGCACCTTGTTCACCGGGTTGTTGTTGAGCTTCACGCCGTTGTTGACGCGGATCGGGTTGTTCTGCGTCTGAACGACCGGCTTCGTATCGACAGTCGTGCCACCCTTGCCGACATTCACCGGCATGCTGACGATCTTGCCAGGCGTGCCTTTGGTCGTACCGTTATTATTGCTGCCGCCGCTCTGCGTATTGTTGGTCGCGGGCAGCGTCACGATCTTGCCCGTGCCGCCATTGGTGTTGGTCGGCGCAGGCAGGGT
This sequence comes from Bradyrhizobium sp. LA6.1, assembly GCF_040547805.1. Lineage (NCBI taxonomy): Bacteria > Pseudomonadati > Pseudomonadota > Alphaproteobacteria > Hyphomicrobiales > Nitrobacteraceae > Bradyrhizobium > Bradyrhizobium sp. LA6.1. Next base: position 160,810 of record NZ_JBEPQK010000002.1, read on the forward strand.
GACGATCTTGCCCGGGGTCTGCGACGGCGTGCCGTTCGGCTGGTTGTTGCCCGCCGGCAGGTTGACGACCTGACCGCCATTGCCGAGCTTGCCGATGACGTTACTGTCCACCGGCTTCTGCACGACCGGCAGATTGCCATTCATCTGCCCACCGCCATTGCCCTGCTGCATCAGCGGCATGTATTTGGGCTGGCCGAGATTGCCGACCTTGAACGTCGGAGCAATGTTCTGCGGCGCCAGGAACTTGGTCGCCTGCATCAGGGGGATCAGCTTTGGCTGCACCTGGAGCTTCAGCGCGGATTGCGCATAGGAGCTGTTGCCGTAGCTGTCATAGAAGCTCTTGTAGCCGAGCGGGGAGTTCGCGAGCACCGCCTTGTGCCAGGCCTGCGTGATCAGCAGGTTCGAGAGCAGCCAGCGGATGTGGTCGCACAGCGGGTCGTGCGGGTACATCTGGATGAACTCCTGATAGTACTCCGGACGTCCCTCGGACACGACGTAGTCATAGGCCTGGCGCGTCGAACGGCTCGGCAGGTTGGAGGCCACCTGCACGACCGACGCATTCACCGGCGCGCGGGTGGCGGCGACGGCGGTGTCGCCGAAGAAGGTGAAGTCCGAGGTCAGCGACGAGCTTTCCCACGGGATCTGCGCGCCGCTGGTGGTCTGGTTCACTTCGAGGCGCACGCGCTTGAACAGCTGCTCGATCGGCACGTTGGGTTCGCGCGCGACGTTGAGGAAGGCCTGGGTGTAGGGGCTGTGGCCGTTGGTGCCGTCCTGTGCTTCCGCACCCGGCGCGGTCGAGTAGCCGACGATCGAGCCGTTCGGCGCATCGACGATGGCCAAGCCGCGGCCGGCGTCGTTGACATCAGGGAACGGATTGTTGCGGCAGGCATCGAGGATGACGATGCGCATGCGGCTCGGGATCGTCTCCAGCGTCGACATCACGTCGACCAGGCGCACTGAGTTGCTCACGAGCTCGGTGGGGTTCGAAACCTTGGCATCGACAGGAACGAGATAGTTCTCGCCGGCGAGCTGCACGCCGTGACCGGCGTAGTAGACCATGGCGACAGTGTTCGGACCCCGCGCGGAAACCTTGGCGGAAAAGTCCTGGACGACGCGGAGCATGTCGTTCTGGGTCAGGTCGGTCGCGGCGACCACCTCGAAGCCGGCGGAGTTCAGAAACTGCGCCATCGACTCCGCGTCATTGTCGGGATTTTGGAGCTGCGGCGCGTTCTTGTAGTTGGAATTGCCGATCACCAGCGCGAGCCGCTGCTCCGGCCCTTGCAGCGCGGTCGGGGCAGGCTGGGCCGGGGCGACTTGCGCGGAAGCAGGGCCGCAGGCGAAGCCGAACAGGCTTCCCACGAGGCTAGCCGTCATCAGGAAAGGCTTTAGGCGGAACATGGCGTGCTCCTCTGGCACTCATCTCGATGCGAGATTGGTTGCGAGGAAGCCTGGCCGCGTTCGAGCCCGTGGTCCGTGATCGCAATCACCGTGGTAAGCTGCGTGATCTGAATCACGCTTCGGAACCGATCCCGATCCGGTGCGCGTGATGGCGCCGGTCGACGATCCCGATCGCGTTCCCGACGTGCAGCGCGCGGTGCTGGCGGAAATCGAGCGCGCGGTTGGCCGCGCCGTCAGTCCCGGCAAGCTCTCGCGCCCGGAAATCTATCGCGCGGCGGCGGCGGGGTTTGGTGTCGTGCAGGTCGGCGACAGCAGGGGGTATGGATGCTTCCTGATCCGGAAGGGCGTGATCAGCTAGGGCGATGCATCAGCTCTGACGGCCAGCCGATCCTGACGAGAAGACCGTCAGGTCCGTTGATGCCCACCTCATACATCCCCCATTCGCGGTGACGCAGCACGCCACCGGGGCGGATGATCAGATCGTCCACGCGCGCGGCGATGGCCTCGACGTGGGGCGTGCGAATGAAGACGCCGAAGGGATTGTGCTCGGGCACGCGCCACGGGCCATCGCCGGCTTGCGTGAGATGCACCTCGCAGCCCCAACCGGTCATGATCACGTAGTCGGCGTCACCGCCCGCGCGCGCAAAGCCGAGGCGTTCCCAGAACGGAATCGCTGCGGCAAGGTCGTTGCTGGGAACGATGGCGAATGCGCCGACGGGCGGGGTTTCAGACATCCGCTCACTCCGGAATATGCAAATTTCACGCGCAGCCCTCATGCTGCGCTAAGCGAGCTTATCGGGAGAAGCCAATGAGTCGAAGCGGCGAAAAGTCTCGCACTCGGATTTGAATGGCCTTCTCGCAAGCGCCTGTCTATGGTCGGTTCATGTCGCGCCTTATGTGTCTATCTATTGCTGTCATCCTGTCCCTGCTGCCCGCCGTCGCGCCGGCTGCATCAGTTCAAAAACGCCCCAAACAGGCCTGGCATGGCTACGGCTTCCTGCCGGGCTATCGCCAGCCGCTGAGCAACAGCATTCCGCTCTACAAGCAGAAGGAAGCGATGCGGCGCCTGTCGCGCAGCGATCGCCGTCATTGGTACATCGATCCGGTCCCGCAGTATTACGGCTGGGATGGCGAATGGCGCTATTTCGGCCGGCCCGGCTTCGGCGGCGGCCGCTACAATGGCGGCAGCTTCGGTCCGTGCTGGACGCGGACCCCGATCGGCGCGGTCTGGAACTGCGGCTGATCGGCCTCGCATCGCTTCGTGCGACAGATTTCAATCGTAACCGAATCCGGTTCGGCTGAAACCGGGCTGTCTTTCCGGTGTCCTAGCTCTTGTCCGGACCTTGCGGTTTCGGATGGAGTTATTGGCATGAATGATCGGTTCAGGGATAAAGTCGTCATCGTTACCGGCGCCGGCAGCGGCATCGGCGCCGCAGCCGCAAGGCGCTTTCACGGCGAAGGCGCCATTGTCGTGCTGAACGGGCGCCGGGAGGTCAAGCTGGCTGAAGTCGCTGCCGAACTCGGCACCGATCGCTGCATGATCCGATCCGCCGACGTTTCGATCGTCGCAGATGTCGAGCGCCTGGTCGCCGACGTGGTCCTTCAATTCGGCAGGATCGACATTCTCGTCAACAATGCCGGGACGGGCGCACTGATCGATTTCCTGGGCTCGCCGGTCCAGCTGTGGCGAGATCTCTTCGCGGTCAATGTCGACGGTGTCCTCTACATGACGCGCGCCGCGCTTCCGCACCTGATCGAAAGCGGCGGCTCGATCGTCAACGTGTCGTCTCTCAGCGGGCTTGGCGGCGATCGGGGCTTGAGCTTCTACAACGCCACGAAGGGGGCCGTCAGCAATCTGACACGCAGCCTGGCGCTCGACTTTGGCCCGAGAGGCGTGCGCATCAATGCGGTGTGCCCATCATTGACCCTCACCGACTTGACGACGCCGATCATGGAGCAATATCCGGAATTGTTCGCGAAGCTGGTGGAACGTATCCCCCTGGGGCGCGGAGCCCGGTCCGAGGAAGTTGCGAGCGTCATCGCATTTCTCGCAAGCGACGACGCCAGCTTCGTGAATGGGGTGAACCTGCCGGTCGACGGCGGCGTCGACGCATCGACCGGGCAGGCCCCCTTCGCGTAGCGCGGTTAGGTTTGCGAGAGCACCCGTGCAACAGCCTGGGTCCCGGCTCTGCGCCGCAACGCGTGCGCGTTGCAGCTTGTCCGGGACACGAGAGAGGGTGCGGTGATTCACCTTGCTCCGTCATTGCGAGCGCAGCGAAGCAATCCAGAATCTCTCCGCGGAAAGACTCTGGATTGCTTCGCTGCGCTCGCAATGACGATGTGGAGAGCGCGCGCCCCCTTACGAGAAGAACGCGATCTTCTCGGCCTGGGTCATGCGGCGGATTGGCGCCATGGGGTCGTTGGCCGCCGCGCGGGGCTTTTGCAGGATGCCGCTGGCGAGGATGGTGGCGCCGAGCGAGGGCTCGGGCAAGGAGGCGGACAAGGGCGAGGGCATCGGAAGCGTCGCGGTCGGGGCAGCACCGAATGTCGCGGCGGCCGCCATGGCCGGGGCCGGCTGCTCCATCACTTCGGCGGCGGCCTCCGCAATGGCGTCGGTGAGGCGCGCGAGCGAGTCCATCGCGATCGGTGCGTCTTCGGCGGGCTCCTCCGCGACTGCGGTGACGGCCGGCTCGGCTGCGACCGGCTCCGGAAGCTCTGCTGCAATCGGGGCTGCGACCTCCGCGGCCATCGGCTCCGGAATGGCCGCTTCCAGCTCGACCGGTTCGGTGATCTCGTCGAACTCCGGATCGGGCGCGGCCATTTCCAGCGCGATGGCATCGAGTATGGCTTCGTCCTCGGCTTCCGCGGCCGCGTCGAGCGAGACCCCGTCAGTCACCTCTGTGAAGGCGGCGGCCTCTGCGACCTCCTCTTCGGGGCCGACGTGATTGCCGGCGATGAGCTCCGGCTCGGTGGCGACGTCGATTGCCTCCTCGCCAACGGCGCGTGCTTCGGCGACGCTGGCCTCGACCGCTGCTTCGGGCGCGGGAGTCGCTGCGATGTCCTGCGGCGCCTCCGTAAAAGCCACCGGTGCTTCGGTGGCCATCGCAGCAGGCGCGGGATGCACCGCCGCTTGCGGCGCTGTGTCGCCGTCACCATCAAGCTGCTCGACCCGATCCCTGAGCAAATCGAATGCGGCCTTGAGCTCGGCGCGGGGGTCGATGGTCGATAGCTGGCCGCAAGCGGCCTCGATGGAGGCGAGCTGCGAATCAATGAGATCGCAGATTCGCCCGTCGGCGCCGATCTCGCGCCAGCGCCAGGAGATCTCCTTGATGATGCGCACGCCGCGCGGAATCGGCGCGAGGCTGGCCTCGATCGCCGCAGGATCGAAGGCGGCGATCGCGATGGTCTCGGCTTCGCGGATGGCGCGGCGGATCTCGACCAGCGCCTCGGGCAGGCGATCCTCGACGACCGGTAGTCGCTGTGCCGCAAGGGTTTCTTCGATTTTCGCGACCGCATCGAGCACCATGCGGGTATCCGCATTGCGGTTGCGCTTGGCATATTCGCCGAGGAACCAGCGGCCGCGCGCGGTCTCCATGAAGGCTTCGCGGATCGCGTCGTAATCCTGCTCGTTCGGCTCGGCCGCACGGGCAGACATAGGCGAGAGGGCGAATGCTTCGTTGGCCATGACAATCTCGTCGCGCAAATCACTACGCGTTACTGTAACGATCACCACGATATCGACCGAATCGCAATTGGTTTGATGGCAGGCGAATCACAAATCCCCACGCAAGCCGCCGTGAAGCGGCGATTCGCCGTGAGTCTGGCGCTGTTCTATTCGGCGGTCTTCGCGGTGTCCGGCACGCATCTGCCGTTCTTTCCGCTCTGGCTGAAGGCGATCGGCATCGACGCAAGCTGGATCGGCCTCATCAATGCGCTGCCGGCGATCACGCGCTTCACCACGCTGCCGCAGATCACCGCCCTTGCCGAAAGACGACATGCCATTCGCGCCGGCATGATGGTGTCGGTGCTGGCAACCGCGATCGGGTTCACAGCGGTCGGCTTGCAGCAGCAGCCGCTGGCGCTGTTCCTGATCTATGCGCTGACCTGTATGATGTGGACGCCGACGACCCCGCTGACCGATGCCTATGCGCTGCGCGGCGTCGCCCGCTACGGGCTCGACTACGGACCGTTGCGGCTGTGGGGCTCGGCGGCCTTCGCCGCGGGCTCGCTCGCCTGCGGCTTTCTCGTCGACCACATCGCGGCGCGCGATCTGATCTGGATCATCGTCGCGTGGGCCGTCGTTGCGGTCGCCGCCAGCCTGCTGCTCCAGCCGCTCGACGATGTCAGGCGAAGGACGACGGAGACGCATGCCGGCAAGGCCTTGCTGCGCGATGGCGGCTTCTGGGCCGTCATCGCGTCGGCCGCGCTGATCCAGGGCAGCCACGTCGCCTATTACACGTTCTCGGCCATCAACTGGCAGCTCCATGGCTTCGGCGGGCTGACGATCGCGGGCCTCTGGACGCTGGGTGTGATCGCCGAGATCGTCGTCTTCGCGCTGTCGCCGCGGTTCTCGCTGCATCCGTCCACGCTGATCGCAATCGGCGGCGTGAGCGCCGTGGTGCGCTGGATCGTCACCGCGCAGGAGCCGCCGCTGGCGCTGCTCGTGATCGTGCAGCTCGGCCACGGCCTTACCTTCGGCATGACCATCGTCGGCACAATGAACCTTCTGGTGCAGCGCGTGCCATCGCATCAGATCGCGCGGGGGCAGGGCTATTATGCCGCGTGCAACGGGTTGCTGGGTGCAGCGACGTCGATCGCGTCAGGTGCGATCTACGCCCGCATCGGCGACAGCTTGTACTACGTCATGGCAGCGATGGCCGCGGCCGGCGCGCTCGTGATCTGGTCGGCGCGGCATCGGCTCAAGGCTCATCCCCAGAGCGAGGTATCAGGCGGATAGACCAGACTGTCGTCGTAGCGCAGCCCGTGATCGCGATCGCGCGCCAGCAGCAGTGGGCCGTCGAGATCGACGAAGCGCGCCTGCGGCGTCACCAGCATTGCGGGTGCCATCGACAGCGAGGTCGCGACCATGCAGCCGATCATGATCTCGAAGCCGAGCGCCTGCGCCGCGTCGGCCATCGCGAGCGCCTCGGTGAGGCCGCCGGTCTTGTCGAGCTTGATGTTCACGGCGTCGTAGCGCTCGCGGAGCGGCGCGAGCGAAGGGCGGTCATGCACGCTCTCGTCGGCGCAGACCGCGAGCGGCCGCTTGATCCGCGCCAGCGCGCCATCCTTCCCGGCCGGCAGCGGCTGCTCGACCAAGGTGACGCCGACGGCGTCGCAGGCGGCGAGATTCTGCTCCAGATTGGCCTCGGTCCAGGCCTCGTTGGCATCCACGATCAGTTCGGATTCGGGGGCGGCCTTGCGAACCGCCGCGATCCGCTGCGGATCGCCGTCGCCGCCGAGCTTGATCTTGAGCAATGGCCGGTGCGCGGCCCTGGCCGTCGCCGCCGCCATCGCCTCGGGGGTGCCCAACGAAATCGTGAAGGCGGTGGTGCGCTCGCCCGGCACCGGGCGGTCCAGCAGGTTCCAGGCCCGCAGGCCGGTCGCCTTGGCCTCGAGGTCGATCAGGGCGCAATCCAGCGCGTTACGGGCCGCTCCCGGCGGCATGGCGGCTTGCAGGGCCTCTCGCGAGAGGCCGCCCGCGACGGCCGCCTGCATGGCCTGGATGGCCGCAAGGGTCGCCTCGGGGGTCTCGCCATAGCGCGGATAGGGGACGCATTCGCCGCGGCCGGTGAGGCCGTTCCGGCTCACTTCGGCCACGACGGTCACGGCCTCGGTCTTGGCGCCCCGGCTGATGGTGAAACTGCCGGCGATGGGAAATCGCTCGATTCGCGCCGCGAGGGCCGGAACTTTGCTGGAAGTCATTTTGAACTCTGGCGAAATCTGAACCTGCTAGTTACCTCTAGCAACTAACATTAACCAGTTGGGGATACCTTCTCCGGGTAAGGGCGTGTGCACAACCATCTGATTCTATCCGTTTCTCGCGCCCCGGCACGGGAGCGGAGACCTTGAGCGGCGATCCGAAGCTGGAACGGATTGCCAAGGGCAACGCGCTGGCACTCTGCGCCACCGGAACCTGGACCGCGAGCTTCGCGCCGGTCCTGGAGCGGATGGTGGCTGACGCCGAGAAGCTCGCCGGCAGTTCGCAAAGCATCTTCATCGACGTCTCCGAGGTCGCCAAGCTCGACACCTTCGGCGCCTGGCTGATCGAGCGGCTGCGCCGCAGCCTGACCCAGGGCGCCGTCGAGGCGCAGATCGCGGGGCTCTCCGCCAATTATTCGAGCCTCGTGGACGAGGTGCGGCGGGTCAGGGCGACGCCGGTCGTCGACAGCAGCGCGGTCACCATCACCGGCATGCTGGAGCAGATCGGCCGGGCCGTGGCCGGGGTCGCCGGCACGGTTGCGGGCCTCGTCGACATGCTCGGCGCGGTGCTCGCGGCGGGGTTTCGCGTGTTGATCCACCCGCGCTCGTTCCGCCTGACCTCGACCGTGCACCACATGGAGCAGGTCTGCTGGCGCGCGGTGCCGATCATCGTGCTGATCACGTTCCTGATCGGCTGCATCATCGCCCAGCAGGGCATTTTTCATTTCCGCAGGTTCGGCGCCGACATCTTCGTCGTCGACATGCTCGGCGTGCTGGTGCTGCGCGAGATCGGCGTCCTCCTGGTCGCGATCATGGTCGCGGGGCGCTCGGGCAGCGCCTACACGGCCGAGCTCGGCTCGATGAAGATGCGCGAGGAGATCGACGCGCTGCGCACGATGGGTTTCGACCCGATCGAGGTCCTGGTGCTGCCGCGCATGCTGGCGCTGGTGCTGGCGCTGCCGATCCTCGCCTTCCTCGGTGCCATGGCCGCGCTTTATGGCGGCGGCCTCGTCGCCTGGCTCTATGGCGGCGTCGATCCCGAAGCCTTCCTGCTGCGCCTGCGCGACGCCATCTCGATCGACCATTTCATCGTCGGCATCGTCAAAGCACCGGTGATGGCGGCCGTGATCGGCATCGTCGCCTGCGTCGAGGGGCTCGCCGTGCAGGGCAGCGCGGAATCTCTCGGACAGCACACCACGGCCTCCGTGGTGAAGGGCATCTTCTTCGTCATCGTCATGGACGGCGTGTTCGCCATCTTCTTCGCCTCGATCGGGATGTGACGATGGCGCAAGAAACTCAAAACGCGATTCAAGATCCGATCATCCGCGTTCGCGACATCACCGTGCAGTTCGGCGCGACGCGCGTGCTCGACGGCCTCAACCTCGACGTCAAGCGCGGCGAAATCCTCGGCTTCGTCGGCCCATCCGGTGCCGGCAAGTCGGTGCTGACGCGCACCATCATCGGCCTCGTGCCGAAGGTCGCGGGCTCCATCGAGGTGTTCGGCGTCGACCTCGATTCCTCCAGCACCTCGCAGCGCCGCAGCGTCGAGCGCCGCTGGGGCGTGCTGTTTCAGCAGGGCGCGTTGTTCTCCTCGTTGACCGTGCGGCAGAACATCCAGTTTCCGATGCGCGAATATCTCCGGGTCTCGCAGCGGCTGATGGACGAGATCACACTGGCCAAGCTCACCATGGTCGGGCTCAAGCCGGAAGTCGCGGATCGCTTTCCCTCGGAACTGTCGGGCGGCATGATCAAGCGCGTGGCGCTGGCGCGCGCGCTGTCGCTCGATCCGGATCTCGTGTTCCTCGACGAGCCGACCTCGGGCCTCGATCCGATCGGCGCCGGCGATTTCGACGAGCTGGTCAGGACGCTCCAGCGTACTTTGGGCCTGACCGTTTTCATGGTAACGCACGACCTCGACAGCCTTTACACAGCCTGCGACCGCATCGCCGTTTTAGGGAACGGTAAGATCATTGCGGCAGGGTCGATCGCCGACATGCAGGCCTCGCAGCATCCCTGGCTGAGACAATATTTCCACGGCAAGCGCGCCCGTGCGGTGATGGGCTGAGGTGCCGGAGTAGCTGATGGAAACGCGGGCCAATTACGTACTGATCGGATCGTTCACGCTGGCGGTGATCGCCGCGGCGATCGGCTTCGTGCTGTGGTTCCAGTCGCTGCACACCACCAAGCAGCGCAGCCCCCTGCGCGTCGTGTTCGAGGGCCCGGCGGCGGGCCTGCGCAACGGCGGCAGCGTCAACTTTAACGGTATCCGGGTAGGTGAGGTGGTCTCGGTGAAGCTCGACAACCCGCGGCGGGTTGTCGCACTCGCCATGGTCGAGAACAACACCCCGCTCCGCAAGGACACCCTGGTCGGCCTCGAATTCCAGGGCCTGACCGGCGTCGCCGCGATCTCGCTCAAGGGCGGCGAGGAGGCGGCGCCTCCGCCGCCGCTCGATGAGGACGGCATCCCGTCGCTGACGGCCGATCCCAACAAGCTCCAGGACGTCACCGAGGCGATCCGCGGCACGCTCCAGAACATCAACAAGATCGTCGCGGACAACCAGGAGTCGGTGAAGAACTCGCTGAAGAACCTCGAGACCTTCACCAACTCGCTCGCGCGCAACTCTGAGAAGATCGACGGCGTGATGGCCAAGGTCGACGGCGTCATGCACAAGGCCGACAGCCTCATGTTCGGCCTCAACACGCTCGCCGGCGGCAAGGACGGCGGCGAGCTGTTCCAGGCGGTGAAGTCGATCCGCGAGCTGGCCGAGGATTTCGACAAGCGCTCCGGCGCATTGATGACCGACGGCCGCCGCACGCTCGGCGACATCAGCCGCGCCGTGAACAATTTCGATCGCAACCCGACCCGCGTGCTGTTCGGCGCCAGCAACAGCGCGCCAGCGGCCGCGCCGCCGCCGGCCGAACCGCCGAGGCCGGCGCCCGCCGCGAGCGGCAGGCGGCAGTAGGCGTTTAGTACACGGACGTCACCTCGTCATTGCGAGCGTAGCGAAGCAATCCAGATCGTCTCCGCGGAAGCAGTCTGGATTGCTTCGTCGCAAGGACTCCTCGCAATGACGGGCTCAAATAAAAACGGAGGCCGTGAGGCCTCCGTTCTCATTCGCTATTCGTTGTCGCTACGGGCTGATCACCCGAGCCGACCCGCGGCGTGTGCGAGCAGGGTGTAGACCAGACCCGTCTCCGAGGTCAGGTGGCTGCGCAACTCCTGCGGACCACGGCCGTCGCGGGCGACTTCGTCGAGCAGACGCTCGAACTCGGCGACGTAGCGGTCGACCGTGCCCTTGAAGTTGCGGTCGGCGCGGTACTTGCGGGCGACCTCGTCAAAGGCCTTCTGGCCGGCGGGCGTGTAGAGGCGCTTGGTGAAGGCCTTGTTCTCGCCGCGCTGGTAGCGGTCCCACATCTCGGCGGCGAGGTTGCGGTCCATCAGGCGGCCGATGTCGAGCGACAGCGACTCCAGCGGATTGCTGCCACCCTGCGGAGCCTGCGGCTGCGGCGCGGGTGCCGCGCGGCCACGTGGGGCCTCACGTCCGGTCGGAGCACCCTGGTTGGCGTCCGTGCGGTTCAGGAGGTCCGACAGCCAGCCGTCGCGGCCCTGGTCGTTGCCCGCGGGCGCGACCGGCGGCGCTTCGGTGCGGCGCGAGGAGGCGGGCATGCCGAGGTCCGGCGGCGGCAGCGTCGAGGCGCTGCCGGTGTCGCGGCCGCGCGTCTCGGTGTTGCGCGTGCCGACGGCTGCCAGCAACGGCTCTTCCTGGCGCTGCGCGCTGGCGCGGCCCGTCGTGGAGACGTCGAGGCCACGGCCATGCTGGGCCACGATGCGGTTGAGCTCGGCGAGGGCCTCGATCTGGTCGACGATCACCTTGCGCATCTGCGCAGTGCTCTCGGCGGCCTCCTGCGGCATCTCGAGCACGCCGCGGCGCAGCTCGTTGCGGGTGGCTTCGAGCTCGTTGTGCATCTCGAACGCCATCTGCTTCATGCTGGAGACGAGGTTGGTGAACTTCTCGGTCGACTGCTTGAACATCGTATCCGCCTCGTCCGTGGTCTGGCGGTAGATGTCGTGCATGGCCTCGATGGTCTGGCGGTGCTCCTCCTCGGACGCCACGCGCACCGCCTCGAACTGGCGGGTGATCGCGGCGGAACCTGCGCCGGCGGTCTCCGCGACGACGCGGGCGATGTCGCGGGCACGCTCTTCGGCGGCTGCCAGCGATTCATCGAGCAGGCCGGTGAAGCGCGACAGACGCTGGTCGAGATCGGCCGTGCGCAGGTCGATGGTCGTGACGAGCGATTCCAGCGCCTGCTTGCGTTCGGCGAGGGAAGCGGTGGTGTTCTTGTTGCTCACCTCGACGACCTGCGCGGCCTCGACCAGCGCCTTGCCGTGCGCGTCGAACTGGGTCGACAGCTCGCCGAGGTCCTGCAGCGCCCGCGTGGTCTTCGTATTGAAGACGTTGAGCTGGTCTTCCAGGTTCTGCGTCGCAGCGCCGTTGCGCGAGGTGACGTCGTTCATCGCCGAGACGAAGTCGGCGACGCGCGTCACCAGCGCCCGCTCGAGCGAGTTGAGGTTGTCGTGCGCACCGGTCAGCACCTCCTGGAGCAGGATGTTGCCTTCGCGCAGACGCTCGAACAGGGCCACCGTGTCGGTACGCAGGATCTTGCTGGTCTCCTGCATCTCGGTGACGGCCGCAATCGAGACCTGGCGCGACTGGTCGATCGCCGAGCGGGAGGCCTGCTCGAGGTCCTTGAGCGACTTGCCGACCGCGCCCGTGGCCATCTCGCTCGCCGCGTTGATGGTGCGGGCGACTTCGGAGCCGTTGCCCATCATCGTCTGCGAGAACGCATGACCGCGTGTCTCGATCGACTTCAACGCATCCGAGGTGACGCGGTCGATGTCGAGCGTGAGCTGGCTGGTCTTCGAGCCGATCGCATCGACCAGCGCGCCGCGCTTGGAGTCGATCATGTTCGACAGACGGTCGGCCTGCTGCTGCACGTAGGTGACGATCTCGTCGGTCTTGCCGGTCATGGCCTGGCCGAAGCTGCTGCTGGCGGCGAGCACCGAACGCTCGACGTCGGCCGAGCTCGACTTGACGCGCGAGCTTGCCTCGTTGGAGGCGTTGATCAGCGCGTTCTGGGCGTTGAGCGCGCTGGTCTGGATGTCGTTGGTGGCGTTGGTCGTCGCCGTGCTCAATACGCGCTCGATCTCGGTCGAGATCGTGCGGATCTGGCTTGCGGCATCCGCCGACGTCGACGTCAGCGAGGTCTGCGCCTCACGCGCGCTGTTGAGGATGGTCGAGGCGGTGTCGGCGCCGACCGAGGTCAGCGTGCGCTCGATGTCCGTGGTCAGCGACTTGATCTGGCTTGCCGCGTCCGTCGAGGCGGTGATCAGCGTGCCCTGGGCCTCGCGCACGCCGCTGGTGAGCGCCTCGATGGTGGCGCCGCCGGCGGTCGCCAGCGCGCGCTGCATCTCGGCCGCCAGCGAACGGACCTGGCTGGTCTGTTCGGCCGAGACGGAGAGCAGGGTGCTCTGGGCGTCGCGGGCGCTGGTCGTGATCGTCTCGGCGGTCGACTGGCCGACCTGCGAGAGCGACCGATGCACTTCGACCGCGAGCGACTTGACCTGGGTCGCCGCATCCGAGGACGCGTTGACGAGCGTGGTCTGGGCTTCGCGGGCGCCGGTCATGATGGTCTCGGCCGTCGAGGTGCCGGCCATCGAGAGCGAGCGCTGCACGTCCGAGGACAGCGCCTTGATCTGGTTGGCGGTCTCGGTCGAGGCCGCGATCAGCGCGCTCTGCGCATCGCGGGCGCCGGCGGTGATCGATTCCGCCGTGGTGGCGCCGGCCAGCGACAGCGAACGCTGCACGTCGGCGGTGAGGGTCTTGACGTGGTTGGCCGCGTCCGAAGACGCCGTGACGAGCGTGGTCTGCACCTCGCGGGCGCCGGCCAGGATCGAGGCCGCGGTGGCAGAACCGGCCGCCGACAGCGTGCGTTCGACGTCGACCGCGAGCCCCTTGATCTGGTTGGAGGCATCGCCCGAGGCCGCGACCAGGGTCGACTGCGCCTCGCGGGCGCTGCTCAGGATCGAGTTCGCAGCACCGGTGCCGACCGCGGTCAGCGCGCGCTCGACCTCGGTGGAGGTCATCTTGAGCTGGGCGTTGACGTCGGAGGAGACCGTCATCAGCGACTGCTGGGCGGTGCGCGCACCGGTCTGGATCGTTTCGCTGGTGTTGACGACGAGGTTGGTGAGCGAGCGTTCGGCGTCCTCGACATGCGAGCGGATCGCGGTCGAGATCATCTCGGCGCGGGACATCATGTCCTCGCTGGCCTGACGGCCGCTGCTCTCGATGCGGCCGGCGACGGCTTCGACACGCGAGCCGAGCAGGTCCTCGAACTGCGCTACGCGCACGTCGATGTCGTTGGCGACCGAGCCGACCTTGGTCTCGATAGCCTGGTGGATGTCCTGGAAGCGCGCCGTGACCGTGTCGGTCAGGTGCGTGCTGCGGCCGTCGATCATCTCGGCGACGCCGGTGATGCGGCGGTCGACCGCCTCGATCGCCTGCGCGGTGCCGTCCGTGAGCGTCGAGGTCAGGAGGGTGAGGCGCGTGTCGATCGACTGCACGGCCTGCGAGGCGCCATTCGTCACCGCAGTCGTCAGGTAGGTGAGGCGCGTGTCGATGGATTCGAGCGCCTGCGAGGCGCCGCCCGAGAGCGTCGTCGTGAGGTGCGTCAGCCGCGTATCGATCGACTGGATGGTCTGCGATGCGCTATCGGTGAGCGAGGTCGCGAGATAGTTGAGGCGCGTATCGATCGTCTCGATGGCCTGCGATGCGCCGTCAGTGAGTGACGTCGTGAGGTGGGTGAGGCGGGAGTCGATCGACTGGATCGCCTGCGCGGCACCGTCGGTCAGCGACGAGGCGAGGGTGTTGAGGCGTCCGTCGATGGTTTCGGTCACCGACTTGGCGCGGGTGTCGAACGACTGTTCGAGCGCGGCGACGCGGCCGACGAGCTGGTCGTCGAAGGTCTTGATGTGGCCTTCGATCGTGCCGTCGAGGCTGACGATCTTGTCGTTCAGCGAGGCGTCGAGGTTGGTGACACGTTCGCCGACCGTGGTCTCGAACTGCACCAGGCGCTGGTCGAGCACGGCCGTGATCGCCCCGCCGTTCGAGGTGAAGCGGGTATCGAAATTGTCGACATAGGTCTTCAGGCTCTCGGCGATGTCCTGGGTGCGCTGGCCCATGCGATCGACGATATCACCGCCGAACGTCTTCACGGTGCGGTCGAACTCGGAGATGTGGCGGGTGATCAGCGCGCCGAGCGTGCCGGAGTCGCGGGCGAACCTCTCGACCAGCTCGGTGCCCTGGTTCTTCACCAGCTCGTCGAACGCGCTCATCTGCAGCGACAGCGAGTCGTGCGCGGTCTCGGTCTGGCTGACCACCTTGGCGACGAGCGTGTTGACGGTGGCGTCGAGCGCCTCGCTCGCCTTGTCGCCGGAGGTCATGATGTGGCCGGCGAGCCGGTTGCCGGCATCGTCGATCTTGGCGGAGAGGTCGTTGGAGCGCAGCTCGAGCTCGAGCAGCAGCGAGTCCGACGAATTCTTCAGGCTGTCGTGCACCTGCTCGGTGCGCTCGGAGATGCCATCGACGATCGCGGCGGAGCGCTGCTCGAACTCGCCGGTGATGCGGTCGATACGCTCGTTCAGCATCTCGTGGACGCGGTCGGCGAGGTCGACGAACTCGTCGTGGACGTGGCCGGTCTTGAAGTTGAGGCTGGTGGTCAGCCGCTCGCTGGCGTCGAGCACGGCGCGCGTGGTCTCGTTGCTGGCCTCCTCGAGGCGGTCGAGCAGGTCGCCGCCGCGCTCGCCGAGCGCGAGGATCATGTTGTCGCCGGCGTTGCTCAGTGCGCCCGTG
Source organism: Bradyrhizobium sp. LA6.1 (assembly GCF_040547805.1). Taxonomy (NCBI): domain Bacteria; kingdom Pseudomonadati; phylum Pseudomonadota; class Alphaproteobacteria; order Hyphomicrobiales; family Nitrobacteraceae; genus Bradyrhizobium; species Bradyrhizobium sp. LA6.1. The sequence continues at coordinate 176,037 of NZ_JBEPQK010000002.1, forward strand.
ATGTGGGCGCCGCGCTCTTCCAGCGCGCCGGTGATGCTCTTGGCGACCTCGTCGACGCGCGAGGCGATCGCGTCCGAGATCAGCGCGATGTCGTGGCGCAGATCGATCTGCACGCCGGAGATGGCGCTGCGGACCTGCTCGGCCTGGCCGACCAGATTGTCGCGCTGGTGCGCGATGTCCTGGAGCAGCGAGCGGATGCGCACTTCGTTGTCGGAATAGGCGCGCTCGAGCGCCGCAACCTCGTTGGCGACCAGCGTCTCGAGCTCGCCGGCGCGCGCGATGGCGCGCTCGATGCCGTCGCCCATCGCCGCGACCTCGCGGCGGATGGCCTGGCCGACGGTGACCATGGAATCGGACGCCGAGCCCTCGGGCTCGGAGAAGCGGATCGCGACCTGCGCCATCGCCTGCGCGATCATGCGCATTTCCTGGCCGCGCCAGACCAGGCTCGCCAGGAAGTAGAACAGCATGATCGGCGCGAAGAACATCGCGATCAGGCCGGCGATGACGAGCACGCCGCCGCTCTGGCCCATGGCAGCCTGGATCGAGGGCAGGAAGCCGACGGTGAGCGCGGCGCAGGCTGCGAGCCAGACGCCGGCGAAGATGGTGGCGAAGGTGTAGACGCTGCGGGCAGGGCGGCCCTTCTGAAGCGCCTGGAGCAACTGGCCGATGGTCTCGCGGTCGTCGTTGGCGGCACGGCGCGAGCTGCGCGGCTCCTCGATCGTATCGAACACGGTGGTGCGCTCGTTGGCGGCAGGACGCGGCTCGAAGGTCGGCTCGTCGAAGATCGGGGGAGCCGGCGGCCCCACCGGAGACGACGTTTCGTTGCGCATCGAGGCGTTGCGGCTGGTGTCCGCGGCCGTGTCGCTGATGTTCAGGGCTTCCTGGATCGCAGAAAGCGCAACTTCTGTCGGGTCTTTGACCTTTTTCGGAGTGTTCGCCATGTTCAGTCCGAGCCCTCGTTACTTGTACGCGTCCCCCCGCGAGCCCAGCGCGCTACGCAAGCCCACAGACCGGATCATGCCGCTTACGCGGATTCCCAGCCGTCCCCACCCGGACGGCTTGTCCGCCAATTTCCGCAACATCCTATTGGCAGAGCGTCGCGAATGAAATGCCCGGGATTAAGACAATCTTAATCATCGTTAACAGGATAGCGCCGTAACGCCTTAGCAATAAATGGAATTCTCCACCGGACTCGCCGGATTGCGGCAACTTTTCGTCAATAAACAGGCGGATTTGCGTAAAACGGCCCAAACACTTCGTTAACCATTTCCATGCTTCGGTGGGGGGAACTTGACCGCCGGATCGGCGGACATCGCGCGATGCCGGGGCCTGCGCCATGACGCCTGAACTGCAACGGATGGACTGGATGCCTTCGCCCCCGCTTGCACCCATCGACAGCCCGCTCGACCTCGATCACCTCGCGCGCATGACGCTCGGGGACACTGAGCTGGAACAGGAAGTGCTCGCGATGTTCGCCGAGCAGGCGGTCCGCCTGGTCGCGGCGATGGCAGCACTGCCGGCCGAGGCCGGCGCACTCGCCCACAAGCTCAAGGGCTCCGCGCGCGGAATCGGCGCCTTTGCGGTGGCTGATGCCGCAGCCAGCCTGGAGACCGCGGTCCGGACCGGCCATGGCCAGCCCCACGCCTTCGCCGCGTTGAAAGAGGCGGTGACCGAGGCTCGCGCCGCCATCGAGGCGATCCTGAAGCCCTAGGGCGACAAGGCGAGAAACCGCGCTCTAGTCTTTTGTTTTGACGCGTTTTCTTCCCGCGAAGCGGGATTCACGTCGCTTCAAAACCCTATGGCGCCGGGCGGATCGACCCGTTATAGGACAGCCCGGACCCTCCTTCATTCGCAACATCGCGGCAGCACGAGCACACATGGCCAAGATTAACTTTGTCGACCACAAGGGCGAAACCCGTACGGTGGAAGTCGAGAACGGCGCGACCGTGATGGAAGCCGCCATCCGCAACAGCATTCCCGGCATCGAGGCCGAATGCGGCGGTGCCTGTGCCTGCGCAACCTGTCACGTCTATGTCGACGAAGCCTGGCGCGAGAAGGTCGGCAGCCCGACGCCGATGGAAGAGGATATGCTCGATTTCGGTTTCGACGTGCGCCCGAACTCGCGGCTGTCCTGCCAGATCAAGGTCTCCGACGAACTCGACGGGCTCGTCGTGGCGACGCCGGAACGGCAGGCCTGATCGTCCCTCACTATACTAGACGCTCGGCGGCGCGACCTCGATACCGCGCTTGTGCCAGGGTCTGAGCTTCTCGATGATTTCAGCGGTGAGTGGTGCGGGCCGCCGCGTCGCCTCGTCGAGCATGACGCCGACCGACATCGCCGAGGCGATGCACTTTCCTTCCGAAAACACCACCTGTTCGAAGGTCACCGACGTCCGTCCCAGCTTGACCACGCCGAGGCCGAGCTCGATCTTGTTCGGCCAGTGCAGCTCGGCACGGAAATGGATGTCGAGCCGCACCATGATCCAGGCGAGGCCCGGCGGCGTCAGCCCGTATTCCGGGCTCTTCATCAGCGTGACACGGCCGGTCTCGAAATAAGTGGCGTAGACTGCGTTGTTGACGTGCTGGTTCGGATCGAGATCGCCGAAGCGGACATTGTCGCCGAGACGATAGGGATAGTCCTCCAGGCGCGGCGTCGTATCGAGGCGGCTTGGTGCGTTCACCGATTGATCTCCGTCATGTCGCATCCCGTTACAGCCCAGTTATCCTGACCCGGCAAGTGGGTGCGGCTGCGGGGTGCTCCCGCTTTTATGCCTTCCCTGATCCATCCCCGTTGGCTAGACAGGCAGGGTCACTTCTGCCCCCGGGCGGCGTCCAACCGATAACGATCGATAAAGAGACGACATGAGCGACGTGATCAAAACCGATGTGCTGATTATTGGCGCCGGCCCCTGTGGTCTGTTCGCCGCCTTCGAGCTTGGCCTTCTCGACATGAAGGCGCATTTCATCGACATCCTCGACAAGATCGGCGGCCAGTGCGCCGAGCTCTATCCGGAAAAGCCGATCTACGACATTCCCGGCATTCCGCACGTTTCGGGGCAGGGCCTCACCGACGCGCTGATGGAGCAGATCAAGCCGTTCCATCCGACCTTCCATCTCGGCGAGATGGTGGAGACGGTGGAGAAGATCGGCGATCCCTTGTTTCGCTGCACCACCGACGCGGGCAAGGTGTTCGAATGCAAGGTGGTGGTGATCGCGGCCGGCGGCGGCTCGTTCCAGCCCAAGCGCCCGCCGGTGCCGGGCATCGAGGCCTATGAAGGCACTTCGGTGCACTACGCCGTGCGCAAGATGGAGACGTTCCGCGACAAGAGCGTTCTGATCGTCGGCGGCGGCGATTCCGCGCTCGACTGGACGCTCAATCTGCATCCGCTCGCCAAGCGCATCACGCTGCTGCACCGACGCGACGATTTTCGCGCCGCGCCCCACAGCGTCGAGCAGATGCGCGCGCTGGTGGCCGACGGAAAGATGGATCTGCGGCTCGGGCAGGTCACTGCGCTGTCCGGCGCCGAGGGCAAGCTGACCGGCGCCACCGTCAAGGGCAACGACAACAGCGTGAGCGAAATTTCCTGCGATACCATGCTGCCGTTCTTCGGGCTGACCATGAAGCTCGGTCCGGTTGCGAACTGGGGTATCGCGCTCGAGAACAATCTGGTGCCGGTCGAGACGTCCGCGTTCGAGACCAACGTATCAGGCATCTTCGCCATCGGCGACATCAACACCTACCCCGGCAAGATCAAGCTGATCCTGTGCGGCTTCCACGAGGGCGCGCTGATGTCGCAAAAAGCCCATCGCTACGTCTATCCGGAGAAGCGGCTCGTGTTCCAATACACGACCTCGTCCTCCAGTCTGCAAAAGAAGCTCGGTGTCAACTGACGGCACCGGGTTCGGCAGGCAATGCCCCATGTTTCTGGTGCTGGAACCGTTCGCGAAATCGCCGTAGTCTGCGGCCATTGCAGTGGCGGCTTAGCAAGGTGATCATAATGCGGACTCTCTTTTCCAGCTTTCGGCTGCTCTCGCTCCTCGCGCTCGCTGTTGCGCTGACGCTTGGCGCGGTTGGGCCGGTAGCCGCACAGGCGCAGCAGCCAACCGCCGCGGGTCTTTGGCAGAAGATCGAGGACGGCAAGACGGTGGGATGGTTTCTCTTCGTCGACCACAACGGCATCTTCGAAGGCGTGATCGCAAAAACCTTTCCGCGCCCCGGCGACGACCCGAACGAGGTCTGTGCGAAATGCACCGATGATCGCAAGAACGCGCCGGTGCTCGGGCTCTCCTTCATCCGCGACATGAAGCGCGACGGCTTGAAGTATGATGGCGGCAACGTGGTCAATCCGCGCGACGGCAACATCTGGAAGGCCAAGATGTCGGTCAGCGCGGACGGGCAGACGCTGACCATGCGCGGCTTCCTCGGCATCTCCCTGTTCGGCAAGGACGAGACCTGGACGCGTCTTCCCGACGCCTACATCGCCCAGGTCGATCCTGCCATCGTCGCCAAATATCTTCCGGCACAGGCGACCGCCGCGACGACGAAGCCGGCGCCTGCGCCCGCAGCGAAGAAGGGCGGCGCGATGATGGCGCCCGCGCCGAAGCAGTAGGGCTCCTCCGTATCCTCGCACTGTCTCTGGAATAGTGGATCGCCCGATCAAGTCGGGCGATGACAGTTGAGTGCGTGGCCCGGGCGTGCCTCAGCAACGACGGTCTCGACGACCGTCAATACGTCCGTGCCTTCTTGCAGGGCGCGTAGAACGTGCCGTTGCCGGCGACGACCCGCTCGAGGCATTGCCGGGGATCGGTGATCTCGCCGTCGACCTGGAAATAATAGGCCTGCGATCCCAGGCTCAGGACGTAATGTCCCGGCGCAAGCTCGAGCCCTGAATCGCCGGTGTGAAGCTCGTACATCTCGGGCTTCCCCGGGATCGGCGACACCCGGAACGGATAGGCGAAGTTTCGGATCACCCCGACATCTTCTCCGCCGCCCAGATTTTTGCCTGCGGCGTCGGTCGAAAACTCCCTGGCGATCTTCGCGACGACCCGAACCTCGACGCGCTCCGGGATCACGTTCGCGGCGTCCCGCCGAAACACGATGAATTTGACGCGGCCGTTCGGCAGATGCGGGCGATCAGGCTTCTTGAACTCCGGTGAAATCGCGATGCGCATGTCCGGCGCCATCACGCCGGTCGCATTCAATTCCGCCAGCGATTTGTCGTCGATCAATGCGTAGATGCCGTAGTCGGTTGGCAATACGCGCGTCGGGGGAGGCGGGGCAGGGGTGACCATCTCCGGTTTGGCGACCGTGATCGTCGTCTCCGGCTTGGGCGATACCTGCGCGATCTCCGGGGCCTGGGACGAAATCTGCCGGCGCAGCGCGGCGATGTTGTCTCGCTGCGAGACGATCAGGATGACTGCGCCAACGGCAAGCAGGATGGCCGCCGTACGCTTGATCACCGGTAGAAGCGGGCCCGAGATCGCAGGCAGCTTGCTGCGGGATATCTCGATCCTCGATCGCAAGACGGTCGCGTCGCCGGACACCAGGAGACCGCCTGTCTCGGTCGCCTTTGACGACGTGAGCTGTTGTGACGGCAGGCGCTCCAGCGGCGCCTGGTCGCGCGAGAATTTTTCGACCTCCTCGATCGCGACCTCGAGCGCCCGCTTCATCTGGTCGATGTTCCTGGCGTCGGCGTAGGTGAACTGCTCCTGGAGCTTGTAGCGGGCGAGGTCGTAGACCATCTGCCGCCTGGCATCCGCGTCGTCCTTCACCGTCTCGAGCATGCGCGAAATCACGAGTGCAAACTGCACTTCGCTTGCGGGCAAGTCGGTCGGATCCTGCTGGCCAGGAAGCAACTCTCTCGAACTCATAGCGCTGACGGTCCAATGCCAGTCACGCCAACACCTGATTTCTCTAATTGAAACAGTTGATTAAACGATGCGGCCCGCGTCCGCGGCCGTTTCGTACACGTCCTCGCGGAACAAGGAAAGCCTCCAAAACGGCTGCGGCAAATTGCCGGCGCATTGGACATGCAGCACGTGCGCGCCGGCCGGGGCAAAACCGTGCGGCCGTAGTTCTCCGGAATGCGCGCTGGCGCCGGATTTGCATAGCTGTCGCAAAGCCGCTGGGGAGCGAGTCGCCGTCTCCACGCCTGCCGCCACCGTGCGGAAGGCGGACGGCGGTGTCTGTCCCTCGCGGCGCTGATTGCGATCCGCGGAGACGATATGCGACTTGCCAGACTATGTGCGGCGGCGCTGCTGGGGCCGATGGCGCTGCTTGCGACCTCGGCGCTGGCGCGCGACGACGGCCGCTATCCCAACTCGCCGCTAAAACCCTGGTTCGAGAGCCTGCACAGCAAATACGGGCAATGCTGCTCGGATGCCGACGGCTACGTCATAGCCGACGTCGACTGGGAATCCGATAGCGGCCACTACCGCGTGCGCATCGACGACGAATGGGTCGTCGTGCCCGACGGCGCGGTGATCACCGAGCCGAACAAGATCGGTCGAACCATGGTGTGGAAGCACTATGTCGACGGCCATCCCCGCGTGCGCTGCTTCATGCCCGGCAGCATGACCTAGCGGTCGTGGCTAAAGCGCGATGAGATTGGGATGAATCGTCATCGCGCTTTAGATTATTGTTTGAGCATGATCTTTGCGGAAAACCGCTACACACTTTTCCGGATCATGCTCTAGAATTTGTACGTCACGCTGCCGAGCAGCGTGCGGCCGATACCGAGAAAGCAGTCGCCGCCGATCCGGCAGGTGGTGAGGTGACGCTTGTCGAAGAGGTTGCTGGCATTGACCTGAAGTCGCCAGGGGCCGTTGTCATAGCGGACCATGGCGTCGAACAAAGTGTAGTCCGGCGTGCGGATGGTGTCGGTGCCGTCCCAGGATTGGCCGATGTAACGCACGCCGCCGCCAACGGTGACGCCCGGCAGGCCAAACCAGGCGAGGCGATATTTCGTCCATAGCGAGGCCTGGTGATCCGGTACGGTCTCGACATGCTTGCCGGCATTGTCGCCGCTCTCCACGCGGGCATCAATATAGGTGTAGGCGGCGATCAGGTCGAGATCCGGAGTCAGACTCGTGAGCACCTCGAGCTCGGCGCCACGGATACGGACCTTGCCGGTCTGAATCGAGAGCAGGGGATTGTCAGGATCGCTTGCCAGCCGGTTCTTCTCGGTGATGTCGTAGATCGCGCCGTTGATCGCATTTCGCGGTGTCGGATTGTACTTGAAGCCGAGCTCGACCATTTCGCCACGCTGAGGCGCGCATACGGTGGCACAGATTCCAGCGCCGAAGATCGGGTTGAACGATTGCGCGTAGGTGACGTAGGGCGTGACGCCGAACGGCAGTTCGTACATCAGCGCGGCACGGCCGGTTGTCGCCTGATAGTTCTCGACCGGAGATCCCTGCGTGTCACTCGTGACGTAGTCGTGGCGCAGGCCGAGGACCGCGAGCCACGGTCCGAGCCGCAACTGGTCCTGAGCGTAGAGGCCGAACTGGCTCTGACGGAGGTTCGGTTCGGGTGACATCGCCGGGGCGGTCACGCCGTTGTAGACCGGCGTGTAGAGATCGAAAGGTGTCGGGTCAGTAGCGAAGCCGGATTGCGCGCGCTCCCTGGCCTCGCGGTAGTCGGCCCCGAGCAACACCTTGTGTGCGACCGCCCCGGTCTGCAATTTCAGCTCGGCATTGCTGTCCGAGGTCAGGCTATCCTTGACCGTCTCGCGGCTCCATACGCTGCGTGCCACGGTGCGCCTGCTGGAATCGAGAAACGGATAGTTCGGATCGCTCGGATCGACAAAATTCAGATCCGGCCACATCGACCGATAAATACCTTCGACATGGGCGTAACGCAGATTCTGCCGGATCTTCAGGCCATCGCTGAAACTGTGCTCGAACAGGCTGCTGATCGCGCCGGTCTCGGTCTGGTATTTGTCAAAGCCAGGCTCGCTGGCAAAACGCTGCACCGGAATGAAGCCGTTGGGGCCGGGATAGAGCGTGCCCTCATGCGGCAGAAACGCCGTGGAGGACCCCGTGGTGTCCTTCTGATAGGTGCCGAGCACGGTCCAACTGGTGTTGTTGGTCGGCCGCCAGGTCAGCGACGGTGCGAGCACGATGCGGTCGTCCTTGACGTAGTCGGTCTGCATGTTGCTGTCGCGAAACACGCCGATGAAGCGATAGAGCCACTCGCCGTCCTTGGTCAGCTTACCCGTCGAGTCGAGCTGCACCTGCTTGCGGTTGAAGCTACCGTATTGGACGCCGATCTCATTGGCGGATTCGGCCTGGGGGCGCTTCGAGACCAGGTTCAACAGGCCTGCGGTCGAGGTGTCGCCGTAAAGCACCGAGGAGGGACCGCGCAGCACCTCGATGCGCTCCAGCGTATATGGCTCCGGCCGCCACTCATTGAAGTTCCAGGTGTTCACCACACGGGTGCCGTCGAGATAGATGTTCGGGTCCTGGCCGCGGATGCGCGGATAGTCGCCGCGCGAGTCCGCGCCGTAGGCGTCCGCGAACACGCCCGGCACGTAGCGCAGCGCATCCTGCACTGTGGTCGCGCCCTGGTCGATGATGCGGTCGGCGGTGACCACGGTGATCGACTGCGGCGTCTCGCGCAGCGGCGTATCGGTCTTCGTGCCGGTGCCGCTGCGGGTCGCGACGTAGCCGCGGACGGGGCCTGTCGCGGTCTCTGCGCCCGTGCTCGCGCCGGCCGCCTGTGTATCGACGTTCGACGATGCGCGCTCGGCCTGACGACGGCGGCTTGCCGCCTGTGCGGCCTGACGGGAGGGAGACGGACGTGTGCGCGCTGCCGGCCGCGACGATTGCTCGACCACGACGGCGGGCAATTCCTGCGACGATGATTGCGCCTCGGCCGGCACCGCATCCATCAGGCCTGCCAACAGCGGCAGCGCGCCGCCGATCAATCCTGCCGTCGTTCTGAGATATGTAGTCATTCGCGACCCCATCATTTGCGGGGCGGACGACTAACAAGCGCAGTCGATGGCTTGAAGTGCGGGAGGGGCGCAATGGTCCCTCAATCATCAGATTTGGAATTAGTATTTATATAAGTAGAGCGCGCGCCGCTTGATGGCGGCGCGCGGATGGCCTCATGTGAGGATGGAGAATCGTGTCTCGTCGCGGCGTAGGCCGACGCCGTCTTGATCGACGTGTGCGATTTACTTGCAGTCGCTGCAAGGCATCGTGGATACGCAGGAGCCCGCCTACGCGCGGCCTGCCGGCAGGCTCCGTCTGACCCGCGGCGAGAGCGAAACGGCGCCGTCGACCGCGCCGGCACGGGCCGCTTCCGTCGCGAGATACTGATTGCCCCATGTCCAGAGCATGCGAACGACCGGTTCGAGCGAGCGCCCAAGCGCCGTCAGGGAATACTCGACCCGCGGCGGGACCTCCGCATAGATCTCGCGGTGAATGAGGCCGTCCGCCTCGAGTTCGCGGAGCTGGCGCGTCAGCATGCGCTGCGTGATCCGGGACAGGCGCCGCTTGAGCTCGTTGAAGCGAATCGTATCGTCGAGCAGGTGATAGAGAATCACGCCCTTCCACTTGCCGTCGATCAGATCGAGGGTGGCCTCCACGGGGCATCCCACGGCACAATCATACGTCTTGCTGCCGAGCTTCTGCATGGTTCACTCCGTGATACTAGAGGACTGGCCTGTGCGTAATTGTCAGTCCCCAAATTAGCGCGCATCGTGGCTCTCGCAAAGATCGATATTGGCGAGGCGGTGATGAACGAGCGACCGCTTCGGCTCGCATTGGGTCTCTGCATTGAAATCCTGTGGCGGTTGCCGGCGCGGGCCGGGCGCATGCGCGCCGGAATAACCGTTGAAAACAAAGGGAGGGACCGGTGCGAAGGCGTGAGGAGAGGAATTCGACTTGTCATTTTTCTGTCGGCGGCAATCGTCACGGGCGCAGCCTGTGCGGAGAGCGGAGGCGGCAACGCGGAAATCTTCGCGAAGCTCCCTCAGTCGGTCGGCAACATTGCGTTTACGCCGGACAATCAGCTGATCTTCAGTCACCATCCATTCTTCGGTCCCGACGTTCGTGTGGCGCGGCTGACATCGCCGACGACGTTCGAGCCGTTTCCAAATGCGGAATGGAATACGCCACGAAAGGGCACCGATCAGTACCTGGATAACGTCCTGGGTCTTCGTTCCGACGAAAGCGGTGTCGTGTGGATCATCGACATGGGATTCCGGACGCAGATCACTCCGAAGCTGGTCGGCTGGAACACGCGCACGAACAGGCTGGAGCGCATCTACTACATGCCGGAGCCCGTGACCGTGAAAGGCTCGCAGCCGCAGGACATCGTGATCGACCAGAAGAACCGGAAATTCTACATCGCCGACGAAAACATCGGGCCCGGTGGCGATGGCTCTCACGCTGCGATCATCGTCATCGACATGGATACGGGTGCCGCCCGGCGCGTGCTGGACGGCGATCGATCCACCGTCCCTGAAAATGTGCCGATCACCGTGGATGGCAATGATCTGACGGTGCCTGGCAAGAACGGCAAGCCTTCGCTCATCAAGGTCGGCTGCGACGGCATCACGATGGATGCCAGGTCCGAATGGGTCTATTTCGCGCCACTCAGCGGCCGGTCGCTGTACCGCATCAAGGCCACCGACCTCGGCAACGAGAAGCTGCCCGCCGAAGAGCTGAGCGCGAGGGTGGAACGCTACTCGGACAAGCCGAACAATGGCGGCCTGTCGATCGACTATGCGGGCAACATCTACCTGACTGCGGTCGAGACCAAATCGATTGGAATCATAGGAGCCGACCGGAAGTTTCGCACTTACCTGAGCGATCCGGACATGGTGTGGCCGGACGGAATTACTGCCTCTCCCGACGGGTACATGTACGTGTCCGCGTCTCAGGTCTCCGCAGCCGCCATGTTCCATGGCGGCAAGGCGGAAAACAAGACGCCGTATCTGATCTATCGGTTCAAGCCGATCGCTGCAGGCTATATCTCACGCTGACGGCGGGAGCTACGACCCCGGCAAGGGCAGCCGGGGTCGAAAACTGTCTCAGCGTTCTTCGCTCGTGGCGTTGGCGCTCGCCAGCCGCTTGACGCGCGGCGACAGCACCGACACTTGCGCGGGCGAGGCGGGCATGCCGGCGACGATCATCGCGGGCGCAATCGACTGCTCCTCGACCCCGGCGCCGCCGAGAACCTGCACTTGGGTCGTCGAAATCGGAAACGACTTCACTTCGTAAGAGGGAAGCTCGCCGGCAAATGCGCCGGCCGAGCTCACAATCATGGCGCCGGCAACGGCAATCATCGAAAGAACGCGCATTGGAAAATCTCCGTGGAAGATGGCAATCGGAGGTTTGGTCGCGGCGATACCGCGCCAGGTTCGCTTGTGTGCGAACATTCGACCGCCGCCGGCGGATCTATTTGATTGCGTGATGCGACAGGACGAAACGCGGAAGAAGTTTTCCGCGCCAATGTTTCCGGACGGTTTCGCCGAGGCTCGAAACGACTTGTCAGCCCGTTTGCAGATCGAGGTGCGGCGATCTGGTCGTCGCGGTGGCCTCGGGAAAGCGCAAGCTCATCGTCGTGCCGCGACCCGGCGCGGAGGAGATGACCAACTCGCCGCCGTGCGCGGCCATGATCTCCCGGACGATCGACAGGCCGAGGCCGGCGCCGTCACCGGCGCTGTTGCCAGTCTGAAACGGCTCGAGCAGCCTGTGCTCCGCGCCGTCGGGCAGGCCCGCGCCGTCATCGTCGATCGAGATGTCGCCGCGGCTAACCGTCGCAACGATGCGCCGCGCACCATGGGCGTGGATGAGTGCGTTGCCGAAGAGATTGGCAAGCGCACTGCGTACCGCGGCGTCGACGCCCTGCACCAGGAACGGACCTTCTTCGGCGTGCTCCAGCGCAAGCTCTATGTCGGCGTCCAGCGCCGAGGGGCTGAAATCGGCCAGCACGTCCAGCGTGATCTCGGCAAGATCGATCGGTCGCTTCTCGATCGCGTGATTTTGCAATCGCGCGAGGTCAAGCATGGCGGAGACCAGCGACGTCAGGCGGCGGACGTCGCGCACCAACTCCACCCTCAGCGCCGGCTCGGGCACGTCCTCGATTTTCGCGCGCAGCAGCGTGAGCGGCGTGCGCAGCTGATGGGCGGCGTTGCCGAGAAAGCGGCGTTGCATCCTGATGTAGGCGTCGATCTCGCCGAAGGCGCGGTTCAGCGCCGCGACCAGCGGCTTCAGCTCGGTGGGGACTTCGGACAGGGATATCAGGCCCTGCGGGGCCGATGGGTCGATCGCGAGCGCGCGACGCGCCACCCGTTCGATGCCGCGCGAGACGAACCGTGCGGCCAGCATTGATCCGATGGCGACCGTCGCCGCAAAGGCCAGCGCCAGCGTGATGATCGCGAAAATGCTGCGGACAAGGAAGTTCCTTGCAATCCGGCCGAAGCGAACCTTGGGTTCGCCGACCATCATCGTAAGCTGCAACGAGCCCCGGTGCACGACGGCGAGACAAAAGGTGTTCTTCTGGTCGAGTGTGCTGAAGACGGACGAGCCGATCGGCCCGTGATAGGGAAACGCGAAGGGGAGGGTGGGCCGGCGTTCGCTACCGTATTCGCTGACCAGATCGCCCGCGGACACGACGTACCAGAGGTTCGGACTGTCCGCTTTAAGCTCCTCGAGGGCGGGAGTCGGGCGTACCGTCAGGTTTTGCCCTTCGATCACCGTAGCGCGATCGAGAACGGCGACCACAATGCGGCAAGCCCTGAACTCGCGCTCCTCCATCGGGTAGCGCCAGATGAAGACACCGAGCATGATCAGGAAGATCGTCGTCGCGGCGATGCCGAGCGACAGGGCAAACGTTCGGGCAATCGACGTCATCGCGGTGTTGCCAGCCGCAGGATGTAGCCGATGCCCCGCATGCTGCGGATCTCGACATCGCCGCCGAGCTCGGTCAGTTTCTTCCGCAAGCGCGAGACCTGCGCTTCGAGCGTGTTGGATTCGATCTCGTCGTCGAAGCCGTAGATCTCCTCGATCAGGGCGGCGCGGGTGATGACGCGGTCGCGGCGCATCAGGAGCGCTCCGAGGATCAGCGCCTCGCGCCGGCGCAGCAGGATTTTCGTGTCGGCGACCACCGCTTCGTTGCTGCCGAGATGCAGCTCGACATTGCCGAGCGACAGCACCGAGGGCGCGAGTTGCCGGGGGCGCCGCAACACGGCGCGCACCCGCGCAATGAGCTCCTGCGGCTCGAACGGCTTGCCGAGATAGTCGTCGGCGCCGCCATTGAGACCGTCGACGACATCCTCCTTGGCGTCCTTGGAGGTCAGCATGATGATCGCGGGACGGTCCGCCGATCGGCTCAGCGCCGTCACCACCTGGAGCGCATCTCCATCGGGCAGCATCCGGTCGATGATCGCGAGATCATATTTGAAATTGTCCAGCGCCTGACGGGCATCGGCAATCGAGCCGACGACGTCGACAATGCCGTGCAATTGTCCGAGCAGGCGGCTGACATAGGCGCCGATCTGCGGTTCGTCTTCGATTACGAGGGAGCGCACGCGGGTCGTCCTTGACTCTGCTGGGGCAACAAAACCCTGAGCGTGACGCTCCCTGGCCGAAGTCTGGCGTTCCGGCTCGTGCGCAGGGTTCCCATTAAGGCAGCGAGCTTGGCGAATAAAAGGCAGGAACGAGGGCGCTGATCGGCTCTAGCGCGCAAAGTTTGGGAGCGTGAGCGCGGCCCGGCAATGTTCGGGCAATATTGGTCCGGCGGCGCGCCCGGCATGCGCCGCGAATGGATCAGGGCGCTGTCTGCGCCTTGCAATCTTGGGGCAATTTTGCCGGACCACATGCTGTGGCTCCTAACCACACGAGTCGACCAGGCCAGCAAGGCCGGTCCGGGGCCCCGTAATGAAGCATTTTGACGAAGCCGCTCTCCGCCTCACGGTGAATGCGCGGCGGACGACCGCGTGTCTTGCCGCACTCGGTACAATCATGGTGATCGCGCAGTCCGCATCGGCGCAGACGGCGTTCACGCTGCCGGCTCCGCCGTTCGACGTGCCGATGCTGCCGTCACCTTCCGGCAACTGGACCGTCATGGTCGGCATCGGCGGAGAGTACACGCCTGATTTCGTCGGATCGAAGAACGGGAAGCTCATGCCGATCCCGATCTTCTCCATTCGCCGTGCCGGATCGGTCGACCAGTTTCGCGGGCCCCGCGACAGCGCCAGCATCGCGCTGCTCGACGTCGGCAATTTTCGCGCCGGCCCTGCGTTCAAATACGTCGCGTCGCGCAAGAGCGACAAATATGCCGAGCTGACCGGCCTTGGCGACGTCAAGGCCGCATACGAGCTCGGTGGGTTCGTCGAATATTTTCCGGTCGACTGGCTGCGCCTGCGCAGTGAATTGCGCCAGGGCATGGGCGGTCATACTGGCACGGTCGCCGATGTCTCCGCCGACGTCATCGTGCCGCTGATCCAAAGGCTCACGATCTCGGCCGGCCCGCGCTTCACCTGGAAAAGCACCAAGGCGACTGCGCCCTATTTCGGCGTCGACGCCGTGCAGTCCGTGGCGTCCGGGCTGCCGATGTACGATGCCAGGGGCGGTGCGCATTCGGTCGGCTTCGGCAGCCAGATCTCCTATCGCATCAATCCGCAGTGGGAAGTCCATGCTTATGTCGAGTATGAGAAGCTGCTGGGCGACGCCGCAGACAGCCCGCTCGTGAAGCTGCGGGGATCGTCGAACCAGACGACGATCGGCCTCGGTGCGTCCTATTCGTTCGATTTCAGGATTCGATAGGTCACCATGCGCCGCATTGCTTTTCTATGGGTTGGCCTGGCGGTCGCTTGCATCGCCCTCGGCGCGGCCGCCGCGTTCGAGACGCGCGCGACTCGGCTCCAGGCGATCAAGACCGTCGGCATCGTCTCGGCCATCGGCGAGGAGATGAGCCTGACGCAAGCCGGCCTGATCGCGCTCGGCAACGCCGGGCAAAGCCTCTCGATCAGCGCTTGGGGGCTGGACGAGCTGATCGTCCAGCAGGCGACGAAGCTGCTCGGTGGACGCTTTCGCGTGCAGGCGGTGAGCTACCGGCGCGCCGCGTTTGCCGCGATCAGGGATTCGGCGGTTGCGCCCGTCAATCTCCTGCGCAGCGATCCGTTCAAGGAGCTGGTTCGCAGCGATGTCGCGCCGCAGGGGTTGGATGCGTACATCGTCATCACCCGGGCCAGATCGAAGCTCGGCAACGGCCGCAACGTCGAGGGCATCGGGCTCGCCCAATATCGGACGCTGCTTGCGGATTACGGCCTGATCCACGCGCTGTACGAGGTGCGCGTGATCGACGGCAAGTCGTTCGACGTGATCGAGAAGCGGGCGGCCGCGCCGCTCGACAACACGGGGACCATGCGGCTCGCCGGACCCAGCGGGCCGATCGACGCGACGTTCGAGGGGCCGGCTGCGAACGAACGGCTACGCGCGGCGGTCGCGGATCTCATTACGCGCAGTCTGCCGGTCACGCTCGGCGACATGCACCTGATCGACGGTCAGTGAGGCCGGTTGGCCCGGCCTCAGGTCACCGGCGCCGGATTGAACAGCGTGAGGTCGTTGTGGATGCCCCAACGGTCCGACCACGGCTTCGTGCGGCCGCTGGCGACATCGAGGATCAGGCGGAACAGGTCCCAGCCGGTTTCCTCGATGGTCTTCTCGCCGGTGGCGATGCCGCCGGCGTCGAAGTCGATCAAATCCTTCCAGCGGCGGGCGAGCTCGGTGCGGGTCGCGACCTTGATCACGGGCGCAGCCGCAAGACCGTAGGGTGTGCCGCGGCCGGTGGTGAACACCTGCAGCGTCATGCCGGAAGCGAGCTGGAGCGTACCGCAGATGAAGTCGGACGCGGGTGTTGCTGCGAACAGCATGCCTTTCTGCGTCGCCTTCTCGCCGGGCGAGAGCACGCCGGTGATGGCGGACGAGCCGGACTTGACGATCGAGCCGAGTGACTTTTCGACGATGTTGGCGAGGCCGCCCTTCTTGTTGCCGGGCGTGGTGTTGGCGCTGCGATCGGCGCCGCCGCGGGCGAGATAAGAGTCGTACCAGGCCATCTCGCGCACCAGCGCTCGGCCGACGTCCTCGTTGATGGCGCGTCGCGTGAGGAGCTGGATCGCGTCGCGCACTTCGGTCACTTCCGAGAACATCACGGTCGCGCCGGCACGCACCAGGAGATCGGCGGCGAAGCCGAGTGCAGGGTTGGCCGTGACACCGGAAAACGCGTCGCTGCCGCCGCATTGCAGACCGATGACGAGATCGGCCGCGGGGCAGGTCTCACGGGTGCGCTTGTTGAGGATCTTCAGGCGAGCCTCGGCCTGGGTCATGATCGCATCGACGATGGCGCCAAAACCGTCGAAAGCTTCGTCCTGTATGCGCACGATGGCATCGCTGACGCCTTCCGGCACCAGCCGCTCGGGCGCGAGCTTTTCGCATCCAAGGCTGATGACCAAAATCTCGCCGCCGAAATTCGGGTTCTGCGCGATGTTCTGCAGCGTGCGGATCGGAACGACCGCATCGGGGGCATTGATGGCGACGCCGCAGCCATAGGCGTGCGTCAGCGGCACGACGTCGTCGACGTTCGGGTATTTCGGCAGCAGTTCGGCGCGGATGCGCTTCACGGCGTATTCCATCGTGCCCTTGACGCATTGCACGGAGGAGGAGATGCCGAGGATGTTCTTGGTGCCGACCGAGCCATCGGAGTTGCGAAAGCCTTCGAAGGTGAAGCCTTCGAGGGGCGGCAGCGGCGCGGGGACGGCGGTCGAGATTTCCAGCTTGTCGAGGGCAGGGGCCTCCGGCATGCGGATGCGCGCTTCGTCGACCCATTCGCCGGCCAGGATCGGCGACAACGCGTGGCCGATCACCTCGCCGTAGCGGATGATCGGTTGATCTTGCGCGATATCGACCAGCGCTGTCTTGTGCCCTTGCGGCACGAAGGCGCGCAGCGTCAGCCCGCTGGCGAAGCGGGAGCCGGCGGGAAGCCCGAAATCATTGACCACGATCGCGACATTGTCGCGCTCGTTGAGCTTGATGTAGCGGGGCTGCTCTTTCGCTGCGACGTCCTGGTCCATCTGCTTTGCCTCAGAAGCTGAAGTCGTAGGGTGGGCAAAGGCGCAACGCGCCGTGCCCACCATGCTTCACACCGAAGGTAAGCGGGGGGCACGCTTCGCTTTGCCCACCCTTCGCTTTGCCCACCCTTCGATATCTTGCCCGTGGTTAGCCCGGATAGGTATAGGCGGTCTTCACCGTGGTGTAGAACTCGCGCGCATAGGAGCCCTGCTCGCGGGCGCCGTAGCTCGAACCCTTCCGGCCGCCGAACGGCACGTGATAGTCGACGCCGGCGGTCGGCAGATTGACCATCACCATGCCGGACTCGCTGTTGCGCTTGTAGTGCGAGGCGTATTTCAGGCTGGAGGTGCAGATGCCGGAGGCGAGGCCGAACTCGGTGTCGTTGGAGATCGCCAGCGCTTCCTCGTAGTTCTTGGCGCGGATGACGGCGGCGACGGGGCCAAAAATCTCCTCGCGCGCGATGCGCATGTTGTTGTTGGCCTCGGTGAACAGCGCCGGCTGGAGGTAATGGCCGGGCGTCTCGCGCTTGAGCAGCTCGCCGCCGAAGGCGAGCTTTGCGCCTTCGTCCTGGCCGATCTTGATGTAGCGCAGGTCCTGGTCGAGCTGGCTCTGGTCAACGACGGGGCCGATATGCACGCCAGCCTTGAGCGCGTCGTCTACCGACAGGCCGCTCAGGCGCTCGGCCACAGCGGCAACGAAGCGGTCGTGGATGCCTTCGGTGACGATCAGGCGGGAGGAGGCGGTGCAGCGCTGACCGGTCGAGAAATAGGCGCCGTTGACGGCGACTTCGACGGCGGTCTTGAGGTCAGCGTCGTCGAGCACGACCAGCGGGTTCTTGCCGCCCATCTCGAGCTGGAACTTCTTCATCGGGTTCGACAGCACGCAGGCCTGCGCGATCTTGCGGCCGGTCTGCACCGAACCGGTGAAGGAGATCGCGGCCACATCCGGGTGATCGAGCAGGGTCTGGCCGACCACGGAGCCGGAGCCGACCACGAGGTTGAACACGCCGGCCGGAATGCCGGAGCGGGTGATGATCTCGGACAGCGCATGTCCCGAGCCCGGCACCAGCTCGGCCGGCTTGAACACCACGGTGTTGCCGTAGCAGAGCGCGGGCGCGATCTTCCAGGCGGGAATCGCGATCGGGAAATTCCAGGGCGTGATCATGCCGATGACGCCGACCGGCTCACGGGTGAGCTCGACGTCGAGACCGGGACGCACCGAGGCACCCTTTTCGCCCATCAGGCGCAGCGCCTCGCCGGCGAAGAATGCAAAGATCTGGCCGGCACGGGCGACCTCGCCGATGCCCTCGGGGAGCGTCTTGCCTTCCTCGCGGGCGAGCAGGCGGCCGAGCTCTTCCTTGCGGGCGAGGATTTCGAGAGAAATCTTGTTCAGCGCGTCATAGCGCACCTGCGGCGTCGACTGCGCCCAGGCCGGGAAGGCGGCCTTGGCTGCCGCGATCGCCTTCTCGGTCTGCGCCTTGTCGGCCTTGGCGTACTCGCCGACGAGGTCGTTGGTGTTGGAGGGGTTGATGTTCTTGGTGACGCCGGAGCCGTCGACCCATTCGCCGCCGATGAAGTTCTTCAGGATCGCAGTCATGTAGTCCTCCGAGATTTTCTTAACGCACGAGGCAGGGACGCTTGTCGTCAAAGGTCCAGCCGGGGATCAGGTCCTGCATGGCAGTAGCGTCATCGCGGGCGCCGAGTCCATGCTTCTTGTAAAGCTCATGCGCGGTTTCGATGGCCGGGCGGTCGATTTCGATGCCGAGGCCCGGCCGCTCGGGCACGGCGATCTTGCCGTCCTTGATCTGGAGCGGCTCCTTGGTCAGCGCCTGGCCGTCCTGCCAGATCCAGTGGGTGTCGATCGCGGTGACCTTGCCGGGCGCGGCGGCGCCGACATGGGTGAACATCGCGAGTGAAATGTCAAAGTGATTGTTGGAGTGCGAGCCCCAAGTCAGGCCGTTGTCGCGGCAGGTCTGGGCGACGCGCACCGAGCCCTGCAGGGTCCAGAAGTGGGGATCGGCCAGCGGAATGTCCACTGCCCCCAAGCGTAGCGCATGCGAGAGCTGGCGCCAGTCGGTCGCGATCATGTTGGTCGCGGTCGGCAGGCCCGTGGCACGGCGGAACTCGGCCATGATCTCGCGACCCGAGAAGCCGGCTTCGGCGCCGCAGGGATCCTCGGCATAGGCAAGAATGCCGTGCATGTCCTTGCAGAGGCTGATCGCCTCGTCGAGCGACCATGCGCCGTTGGGGTCGAGCGTGACGCGTGCGTTGGGGAAGCGTTTTGCGATGGCGGTGACGGCCTCGATCTCCTGCTCGCCGCGAAGCACGCCGCCCTTGAGCTTGAAGTCGGCGAAGCCATAGTGGTCGTGCGTGGCTTCCGCGAGCCGCACCACGGTCTCCGGCGTCATCGCCTCCTGGTGGCGCAGGTTGAACCATTCGGGCTTGCCGGTCTCGCCGCTGACGTAGTCAAGCCTGCTCTTGCGCCGGTCGCCGACGAAGAAGAGATAGCCGAGCGTCTCGACGCTCTTGCGCTGCTGGCCTTCGCCGAGCAGCGCCGCGACGGGCAGGTTGAGGTGCTGGCCGAGCAGGTCGAGCAGCGCGGATTCGATCGCCGTGACCGCGTGGATCATCACGCGCAGGTCGAACGTCTGCTTGCCGCGGCCGCCGGCATCTCGGTCGGCGAACGCCGTGCGGGCGTCGGCAAGGATGTTGTTCATCGCGCCGACGGTCTTGCCGATCACGAGATCGCGGGCATCCTGGAGCGTCTGCCAGATCTTTTGCCCGCCCGGCACCTCGCCGACGCCGGTGTGTCCGGAATTGTCGGTGAGGATGACGATGTTGCGGGTGAAGAACGGCGCGTGCGCGCCGCTCAGATTGAGGAGCATGCTGTCGCGGCCCGCGACCGGGATCACCTGCATCGATGTGACGACCGGTGCGCCGGAGACCTCAGTCTGGGCCATTGCACGCTCCTCCCTGTTGTTGTCTGTTATTCTGCAGCTTGTTGTGACGATCGGATGGCGGGGAGATTCTTCACCAGCGCGGTCAGCTCCGCAACCTCCTGCTCGGTGAGATCGGTCAGCGGCGGGCGGACGGGGCCGGAATCGCGGCCGATCACCTTCATGCCGGCCTTGATGATCGAGACCGCATAGCCCTTCTTGCGGTTGCGGATTGCGATCAGCGGCAGGATGAAGTTCTTCAGGCCGGCATGGATCGTCTCATGGTCGCGCTTGCGCACCGCGGCGTAGAAGTTGGTGGCGAATTCTGGAACGAAGTTGAACACGGCCGAGGAATAGGTCGTCACGCCCATGTCGAGATAGGGCAGCGCGAAGGTTTCCGCGGTCGGCAGGCCGCCGATATAGGTGAGGCGGTCGCCGAGCTTGGTGTAGACGCGGGTCATCAGCTCGATGTCGCCGATGCCGTCCTTGTAGCCGACGAGGTTCGGGCAGCGCTCGGCGAGGCGCGCCAGCGTATCGGGCTGCAGGATGGCGTTGTCGCGGTTGTAGACGATGACGCCGATCTTCACGGCGGCGCACACGGCTTCCACGTGGGCGGCAAGGCCGTCCTGCTCGGAATGGGTCAGATAGGGCGGCAGCAGCAACAGGCCGTCGGCGCCGGCCTTTTCCGCGCCGATCGCGATCTCGCGCGCGGTGGCGGTGCCGTAGCCGGTGCCGGCGAGCACGGGCACGCGGCCCTTGGTCTCGTCGACGGCGATCTTGACCACCTGCGGAACCTCGGTCGGCGTCAGCGAGAAGAACTCGCCGGTGCCGCCGGCGGCGAACAGGCCGGCAACGTCATAGCCGCACAGCCAGTCCATATTGGCGCGGTAGGTCGCCTCATCGAAGGAATAGTCCGCCTTGAAGGGCGTGACGGGGAAGGACAGGAGGCCCGATCCGATCTTCTGGGCCATTTCCTGCGGGGTCATCTTGCTCATGGGCGCTGCTCCCTTAATTGCGTGTTGTGGAGGACGCGGGCCGAAGGCCTGCGCGTCCATGCGCCGTTGTTTAGGAGACCGTTCGATGCGCGTCCAAGCCAAAGCCTATATCGACCGATGCGGATTGAGCATCAATCGTCCGCCACCTCCGCCGAGGACAATTCGCCGGCGATTTTGACCAGCGCGGAGAGCAGCGGATTCTCGTCGTCGCGGCGCCAGACCATGAACAACTCGACGGGAACGCGGGTGCGCAGCTTCAGCGGCCGCAGCCGCACGTCGGAGATCTTCAGGCTCGCGGCCGCGGCCGGCACGATGGCAAGGCCGAGGCCGGCGCGGACCATGGCGAGGATCGAATGGATCTGGCTCAGATGCTGCACATAGCGCGGCAGCACGTCGGCGCGGGTGAACAGCGCCACCAGGAGATCGTGGAAATATCGGCTCTCATAGGGCGAGTACATCACGAAGGGCTGGTCGTCGAAGTCCTTGATGGTGATGGTCTCGGCATTCGCCAGCGGATGCTTCTTCGGGATCGCGGCGAGCAGGGGTTCGGCGACGACACGGCGGCTGGCCACTTCGGGGCGCGCTATCGGCGGCCGCAACAGCCCGGCGTCGATCTGGCCGGAGCTGAGCGCCTCGAACTGATCACCGGACACCATCTCCTTCAGCGAGAAATCGACCTCGGGCAGCTTGGCGCGGCAGGCGGCGACGAGCTCCGGGAGGAAGCCGTAGGCGGCAGCCGCCGTGAAGCCGATTTTCAGCGAGCCGGTTTTGCCGAGCGCAATGCGGCGGGCGACCTGCGAGGCGCTTTCGGCGAGCTTCAGGATGCGCCGCGCCTCCGGCAGGAAGCTGCGCCCAGCCGGGGTCAGGCGCACCGAGCGGCTGGTGCGTTCGAGCAAGGGCGCGTCGATGATGTGCTCGAGCACCTGGATCTGCCGTGACAGCGGCGGCTGGGTCATGTTCAGCCGCGCGGCGGCGCGGCCGAAATGCAGTTCTTCGGCCACCGTGACGAAACAGCGGAGCTGGTTGAGGTCGAACATCGATACATGCCTTAGATGGATAAGGCGTTTCCCCGGCACTTCTAGCATCGATCATCCCCAAAACAAAGACGGCGGCTGAGGAGCCGCCGTTGAGTTGCCTGGTCAAGCTCCCGTGGGAGCCCTCAGGAGGAACGTTTGAGCACCACCCGCTCGATCTTGCCGACCACCACGAGATAGGCGAACGCGGCCACCAGCGCATTGGCGCCGACGAACAGCAGTGCGCCGTTGAACGAGCCGGTCGCAGCCAGGATGTAGCCGATCACGATCGGGGTGCTGATCGAGGAGAGGTTGCCGAAGGTGTTGAACAGGCCGCCGGAGACGCCGCCGGCTTCCTTGGGCGAGGTGTCGGAGACGACCGCCCAGCCGAGCGCGCCGATGCCCTTGCCGAAGAAGGCGAGCGCCATGAAGCCGACCACAAGCGCCTGTCCGTCGACATAGTTGCAGGCGATGATCGACATCGACAGCAGCATGCCGCCGACGATCGGGATCTTGCGCGCCATGGTGAGCGAGCCGGTCTTGCGCAGGATGGCGTCGGAGATGACGCCGCCGAGCACGCCGCCGATGAAGCCGCACAGCGCGGGCAGCGTCGCGACGAAGCCGGCTTGCAGGATCGACAGGCCGCGCTCCTTGACGAGGTAGACCGGGAACCAGGTCAGGAAGAAATAGGTCAGCGTGTTGATGCAGTACTGGCCGAGATAGACGCCGAGCATCATGCGGTTGGAGAGCAACTGGCGGATGTGATCCCACCCGGAGCCGGACTCGGGCGCACGCTCCTGCACCAGATCGTTTTTGGGCGCGTCGAGATCGACCAGCGCGCCGCCTTCCTTGATGTAATCGAACTCGGCCTCGTTGATGCCGGGATGCTCCTTCGGGCCGTAGACGGTCTTGATCCAGACCAGGCCCATGATGACGCCGAGCCCACCCATCACGAAGAACACGAAGCGCCAGCCGTAATCATGCGCGATCCAGCCCATTAGCGGCGCGAAGATCACGGTGGCGAAATACTGTCCCGAATTGAAGAAGGCCGATGCGGTGCCGCGCTCATTGCCGGGAAACCAGGCGGCGACGATGCGGGCGTTGGCGGGGAACGAGGGCGCTTCCGCGACGCCGACAAGGAGGCGAAGTGCGAACAGCACGATGATGGCGGCGCCGGCGCTGAGGAAGCCGACCCAGCCCTGCATCATCGTGAACAGCGACCAGACGATGATGCTGAAGGCATAGACGAGGCGCGAGCCGTAGCGGTCGAGCAGCCAGCCGCCCGGCACCTGCGCCGCGACATAGGACCAGCCGAAGGCCGAGAAGATCCAGCCCATGGCGACGGGATCGAGATGCAGCTCTTTCGAGAGTGCGGGGCCCGCGATCGACAGGGTGGCGCGGTCGGCATAGTTCACGGTCGTGACCAGGAACAACATGGTCACGATGAACAGCCTGACGCGAGACCTCCTCACGTCCGCTGCGGACGACACCACTGCGCTCATCACGCGCCTCCTTAGAACTCGAAATGTTTCCTCACTGCGACTCCTAGAGGCGCGCGCGGCAAAGTGTCCAAGTTCAAGGGAGTATCGATCGATGCCGTTTTTGGATCGATGGAACGGCAGGTGCGGGGAACGATCGTGAGGTGACGAGAATGTGCGATGGTGATGCGCGAGGTCGTGCTCCGCACACCACTGTCATTCCCCGCGACCCGGCTACGCCAAGGCTTCGCCGGGGCTTCAGTCTAGGGGCGCCGAAGCTTCAGCGTAGGCGGCAAGCGGGGAATCCATTCCGCCGCAGCCTCTCGATTCAATCACCGCTGTCACGGAGTACTGGATCGCCCGCTTTCGCGGGCGATGACACCGAGTATGTGGGAGCAGTGTCGTGCTATTGCTGCGTGCCCAGCAGCGGCGCCAACAGTCCGCGCGTCACGCCGGGCGGCACAGCATCGAGGCCGAGCACGCTGCTTGCGGCGGGCAGTGCTGCGTCCGCCATCGCGGCGTGGCCTTCCGCGCTTGGATGCACGGCGCCGCCGTAGACGGCGGAGAGCACGCCCCAGGTGGCGTCGTGGATGTCGGTCGGCTGGCTCGCCGCCGGCAGACCTTGCGGATAGGTCATCGCGGCAAAATAGCTGTCATTGGCATCGCGGATCCAGCGCGCGCGCGGCAGGTAGGCGCGATACTCCGAGGCGCCGCGGCCGCACAGCATCGGCTGGCTCGCCGCGCTCACGATATCGGGATTGAAGCTCTGGCCGTTCTCGGCGAAACACGTGCGGTCGAATTCGGGATCGTTGCCCGCATGGGCGCAGAAGCCGTGATCGGCGAACACTGCCTGGTGCGAGTCCACGAAGGTCATGCGATCGGCTTCGGGATCGCGGCACAGTGCGCCGCGCGTGCACGTGGCGAGCCCCTTCAGCTGCGGCAGGAATTCGGTGTCGACGAAGGTCGAGACGCGGGCGAGGCGCTGCGGATCGGCGTTGAAGGACGGATGGATGTCGAACCCGGCGCGGCCGCCGCGGCAGGGCACGCCGCCATCGGCGAGCGCGGGATTGGCGTAGGAGACATAGACCACGTGCGAGAGGTCGCCGCCGACGAGCGGCTTGAGCGCCTCGCGCAGCTTGGCGAAATTCTGCGGCAGCTCGCGCGCCAGCGCATCGCGGGAATCGTCGACGCTCGCCATTACGCCGGAGCGGCGGAACAGCGCGCGCTCGGTCGCGGTGTCGACGATGACGTCGGCGACGAGGCCGGAGAAATAGACGTCGTTGGCGCCGACCGAGAGCAGCACGAGATCGAGCGTGCGGTCCGGTTGGCGCTTTTTCGCCGCGGTGAGCGCCTCGCGCAGCTCGGCGACCTGGGCGTTCACGCTGGTGTTGCAGACGCCGGTCTTGCCGGGCGGGCATTCGCGGGCGCGCTGCGAGCCCAGCAGACCGTCGCCGATGCTGGCGCCGGTGCAGGCGAGTGGCAGAAAGGTCACCGCGATGTGGGTGTAGCGCACCGCGAGCGCGAGAGCCGTGCGGGCCTGGTAGCTGTAGAGCGAGCGGTGGCAGGGCGAGTTGAACCAGAGCGCGCCGTAATGCTGCCAGTTGGCGAGCGTGTCGGGTGCTTCGCAGGCGCGGCCACCTTTATAGCCGGCGCGGCTCGGCCGGTAGTATTGCGCACCGGCGGTACCGAGATAGGAGCGGAAGCAGAAGCCTTCGTCCGACAGCGCCAGCGGCCGGTCCGGGTTGCCTTCGCCGGAGGCGATGCTGTCGCCGAGCCCGGCGACGAAGATGTCGCGGACCTGGATCTCGGCCTGGACGCGCTGGGTCGGATCGGAGCCGGAGGAGACGTCGACGCTCGCGACCGTCTGCTTGCCGTAGCGGACGCGCAGGTTAATCGGCTCGGCGCAATCGAAAGTCGAGGTCTGCGGCCCGTCGCCGTCGTCGAACGACCAGGCGCAGGTGGCGCCGACCGGCACTGCGCCGGTCAGGCGCACGGTCACCGGATGATCGGTCGGGGTGAGGTAATTCTCTTTGACGTTGTCGCGGGTGCAGGGCTGGTTGACCCGGCCCTGGAGGTCGATGCAAAGCCGGTTGACCATGTTGCGGGCCCAGCCGCGGCCCTCGCTCTGGAGCTCCAGCGACTGCTCGGCGGCGAGGATGCTGCGGTTACGCGCGTTCTCGACATGGAGCTGGAAGTCGCGCTCCTCGCGGAACAGGCGGAAGCGGTTGCGCACCTCCCAGGATATTTGCATCGCACCGGCGCCCTGCGCGGCGGCGCGCTCGAGCGGCAAAGACGTCAGAATCCCGGCAAGCAGCAGGAGGCCTGCGGGAAGGGTACGAAAGGAAAAAGGGATCATGGCCCGCGTGTTCAACGGCAAAGTTGAGGCGGAAATAAGAGAGCATTGCTGCGCCGCCCGCAACCTCTGTCTGACGGTCGCCCGCCCGCCTTACCGCTTGCTGGCCTGTCGCAACGACCGCTCGCGTTCCATCGCTGCTACCTGCTTGGGCAGGTTGCCTTGCGCGCAGGCCTCGGCCAGCCGCCGCCGCTCCTGCCAAGGCTCGACCACGTTCATCCAGAGCTCGCGCGCGCCCATGATGGAGATGGCGAGGCCGAACGGGATCACGAAATAGAGGATGCGGAAGACCAGCAGGGTCGCCAGAAGCTGCTCGCGGCCGAATTCGGGCAGCGCGACCAGCATGGCGACATCGAACACGCCGATCGAGCCGGGCGCGTGGCTGGCAAAGCCGATCAGCGTCGCCAGGATGAACACCACCGCCAGCGACATGAAGTCGATCGACGGATTGGCCGGCATCAGCAGGTACATCGCCGTCGCGCAGAAGCCGAGATCGACCACGCCGATCAGGATCTGGACCAGCGTCAGCGGCGCCGAGGGCAGCACCACCTTCCAGCCCTTCTGGCCGAGCTCGCGGCGCTTCTCGCCCATGCAGAGCCAGACCAGATAGGCGCCAATCGAGGCGAGGCCGCCGAGCCCGATCAGCCGGTTGATCGACGACGGCAGTTGATCCATCGATGAGGCTGCATCCGGATGGATGACCATGCCAATCGAGAGCACGAAGATGTTACCGAGCCAGAAGGTCAGGCCTGACAGGAAGCAGATCTTCGCGACGTCGATCGCGTTCAGCCCGTAGTCCGAATAGATCCGGAAGCGGATCGCGCCGCCGGTAAAAACGGTGGCGCCGATGTTGTGGCCGATCGAATAGGACGTGAAGCTGGAGAGTGCTGCGATGCGATAGGGCACATGCTTCTTGCCGATCGTTCGCAGTGCAAAATAGTCGTAGAAGGTCAGCGTACAGAACGCGAAGACGACGCAGATCGCCGCCAGCCCGATATTCCCGCGGGGAATCTCGGTCAACGCGGTCAGGATGACGCCGGTATCGATGTCCTTGAGAGTGCGCGCAAGCGTGGTGATCGCGAAGGCGATGATGAAGACGCTCGCAGCAACACCGAGCCGTCGCCAGCCGATCCATCTCTTGAAGCCGCGCTTCAGCGCGGGCAGCAGTCCGTGCATTCATCCTCCCGGCGGGGGGCAAGACCGATCGGCCAGACATTGGCCGGTCGGGTGCGATCACTGCCCGAAATGGGCATCGACCGCTAGGCATGATGTAGCTCATTTAAGGCAAAAACAGCGACTTGTGCAGCCCTTGACAACGATAGGTTCTGCGTTCGACCGATAGGTTCTGCGGTGGACCGCCGCTTTTGTCATATGTGGTTCATATCGGGCGCGCGTTAAGCATATGAGTCGGGGCACTTGCCTGGAACGCGCGTCCGCATCTTGACATGATTTCGTGTCCGCCCGCAGTCGGCATTGTTCCAACGCAAGCGATGCGAGCTTTTTGGGAACGTCGGTACCGTGCGCCGGTTAGCGCTCCATCAGCAATCGAACATGGCGGAATCATCGGCTTTTCGTGCGAGCCGACGCCTCCGTGTTCCCGAAACCGAGAGGATCGGAACGATGGGACTGTTCACAAAAGACATCAAGACCATGAACGACCTGTTCGTGCACCAGCTTCAGGACATCTATTATGCCGAGCAGCAGCTCACCAAGGCGCTGCCGAAAATGGCAGATAAGGCCACCGATCCGCAGCTGAAGCAGGGCTTTTTGACGCACCTCGAAGAAACCAGGCATCACGTCAAGCGGCTCGAGGAAGTATTCAAGATGCACGGCGCGCAGGTGAAGGCGGTCGACTGCCCGGCCATCGACGGCATCATCGAGGAAGCCGACGAGACCGCCGGTGAAGTCGCCAACAAGGCGGTGCTGGACGCCGCCCTGATCAACGCGGCCCAGGCCGCCGAGCATTACAAGATCGTCCGCTACGGCAGCCTGGTCGCCTGGGCCAAGCAGCTCGGCCGCAACGACTGCGCCACCGTGCTCGCCTAGACGCTGGAAGAAGAGAAGGCGACCGACAGGAAGCTGACCACGCTCGCCGAGAGCAAGGTCAACCTGCGCGCGGCGAGCTAGGCTGGGCGTAGCCGCGCAAGGCGTCGCGCGGTCATCCCGCGCGGCGTTCGCGTATGACGCATCCATCATTCGGTCATTGTCGAAACATGACGGCGGGCTGGAAGCGTATGTTTCGCATGGGGCTGCAACCGAGGCGGCAGCATGCGAGCCAGCACCATCAAATATGAACCCCTCGACGGCGGAGCCGCTGCGCAGCGTGTCGGCTCGCGCCTTGCGACATCCCTCACGCTTGCCGCGATGAGCCTTGGCTATGGCGTGGTCCAGCTCGACGTCACCATCGTCAACACCGCTCTGGATCCGATGGGCAAAACGCTCGGCGGCGGCGTCGCCGAGCTGCAATGGGTGGTCAGCGCCTACACCATCGCCTTTGCCGCCTTCATTCTGACCGCCGGTGCGCTCGGCGACCGCATCGGCGCCAAGCGCATCTTCATGGCGGGGTTCGCCATCTTCACCGCAGCCTCGCTCGCCTGCGCGATGTCGCCCAATGCGGCCGTGCTGATCGCAGCGCGGCTGGTCCAGGGGCTGGCGGCGGCGATCCTGGTGCCGAATTCCCTGGCGCTGCTCAATCATGCCTATGTGGACGCCCGCGCGCGTGGCCGCGCCGTGGCGGTCTGGGCCGCCGGAGCGAGCCTGGCGCTGACTGCCGGTCCCTTCGTCGGCGGCGCGCTGATCACGCTGGTCGGCTGGCGCGCGATCTTCCTGGTCAACCTGCCGATCGGTCTTACCGGCTTGTGGCTGAGCTGGCGCTACGCCAGCGAGACCACGCGGTCGCGCGCGCGCGAGATCGATCTGCCCGGCCAGCTCGCCGCGATCGCCGCGTTGGGCACGCTTGCCGGCGCGATCATCGAAGCTGGCGCGCTCGGCTGGAGCCATCCAGCCGTGATCGCAGCATTCGTTGCCTCAGCCGCATTCGCGGTGCTCTTCGTCTGGCGCGAGAGCCGCACCGTGCAGCCGATGCTGCCGCTGTCGCTGTTCCGTCACCGGCTGTTTACCCTGACCACGATCGTCGGCCTCCTCGTCAACATCGCGATCTACGGCCTGATCTTCGTGCTGAGCCTGTATTTCCAGAGGATCAACGGGCTGTCGGCCTGGTGGACCGGGCTCGCCTTCGTGCCGATGATGGGGGCGGTGCTGCCCGTCAACCTGCTGGCGCCGCGTGTGGCCGAGCGCATCGGCTCGTGCCCGACCATCGTGGTCGGCGCCTGTATCTCGGCGCTCGGCTGTCTCGGGCTGCTCTGGACCGAAGCCGGGACCAGCTACTGGGCGATCTTTGCGCAGATGATCGCGATCAGCGGTGGACTTGGCCTGCTGGTGCCGCCGCTGACCTCCACCTTGCTCGGCAGCATCGACAAGGCGCGCTCCGGCATCGCCGCCGGTGTCCTGAACGCGACGCGACAGACCGGCAGCGTGCTCGGCGTCGCGCTGTTCGGCTCGCTGGTGGCTTCGGACAGTGCATTCATGACGGGCCTTCACCAGTCGCTAATCATATCGGCGGCCGTCCTGCTGCTCGCCGCCGCCGTGATCGGCCTCGGCGCAAATGCACCTGACGCAAAGGCGCAAGGGCGCTCAATGTGAGCGATCCCACACATTCTCTGTTCACCATTCCCGAAACCGGCGCATAGCCGGTTACCGACTGTCCATCTCTGCCGGCTCTAGTGCGGTTGGAATAGGGGCCGGCAATGTATCAAGTTCTTTACTGCCTGACGGATCAGCATGATTGGCGTCTGGTCGCACTCGGCGGAGCGGTATGTCTGCTCGCCAGCGCGGCGGCGATCAGCCTGTTCCACCGCGCGCGTGCGGCGCGCGGGGGAGCTCGCGTATCGTGGGTCGCGCTTGATGCCGTTGTCGCCGGCGGCGGCATCTGGGCGACCCATTTCATCGCGATGCAGGCTTACGGTCCGGGTGCGGGCGGCGCTTACAACATTCCGTTGACGGTCCTGTCGCTGATCTTCGCGATCGCGGTCACCTTCATCGGGCTGAGCATCTCGGTGTCGGTGACGCGGGCGGGCCTGGTTGCGCTCGGCGGCGCCGTCGTTGGTGGCGGCGTTGCCGCCATGCACTACACCGGTATGATGGCGCTCGAGATTCCCGCGCACATCGGCTGGACGACCGGCACAGTGACGGTCTCGATCGTGCTCGGCATCGTCCTCGGGTCGCTTGCCCTGGTCGTTGCAGGGCGCCGCGACAGCCTTGCGGGCGCGCTCGGCGCGACTGTGCTGCTGACGCTTGCCATCGTCTCGCATCATTTCACCGCCATGGGCGCCGTGGAGCTGACGCCGGATCCTGCGGTCGTGATCAGCGGCCTGTCGATCCCGCCGGCCTCATTGTCGATCCTCACCGCCAGCGCCGCCGCTGCGATCATCGCGATCGCGCTCGCGGCGGCTCTGCTCGACCGCCGTGCCAAGGGCGAACTGGGACGCCAGCAGGTCGTGCTGGATACCGCGCTCGAGAACATGTCGCAGGGACTGTGCATGTTCGATGCGGACGGCAAGATCCAGCTCTTCAACGAGCGCTACGCAGCGTTGCTCGGCCGCACCGACATTCCGCTCGCCGGCCGCCTGCTCGTCGACGTGTTGCGGGAGGAGCAGGCCAAGGGCCAGTGGCAGGGCGATGCGGGCGAATTCTTCGCGCGCCTCGTGGTCGACGCGCGCGAGGGCCGCACGACCAGCCAGGTCGTCACCCGGTTGGGTCGCTCCATCCGCGTCGTCAACCAGCCGATGCAGGGCGGCGGCTGGGTCGCGACCTTCGAGGACATCACCGAATGGCTGGAGGCGCAGGCCAAGATCTCGCACATGGCGCGCCATGACGCGCTGACCAATCTGCCGAACCGCGTGCTGTTCCACGAGCAGCTCGAGCAGGGACTGGGCCGGGCGAAGTCGGGCGACCAGCTCGCGGTGCTGTGCCTCGATCTCGATCACTTCAAGGACATCAACGACTCGCTCGGCCATCCCATCGGCGATGCGCTGCTCAAGGAAGTCGGTCGCAGGCTGAAGGCCACTGTCGGCGCGAGCGACACCGTGGCGCGCCTCGGTGGCGACGAGTTCGCCGTGGTCCAGATCGGGCGCTCCGAGGAAGCCGCGGCGCGAGCCCTTGCCGGCCGCCTAGTCGAGGTGATCTCCGCGCCTTACGAGATCGACGACCATCAGATCGTGATCGGCGTCTCGATCGGCATCTCGCTGTCGCCGCAGGACAGCGATAATCCGGACGAGCTGTTGAAGAACGCCGACCTCGCGCTGTACCGCGCCAAGGCGGACGGCCGCGGTACCTATCGCTTCTTCGAGACCGGCATGGATGCGCGCGCGCAGGCGCGGCGGCTGCTGGAGATGGACTTGCGGGCGGCGTTGCTGCGCGACGAGTTCGAGGCGTACTACCAGCCGATCCGCGACGTCGCCAGCGGTCGCGTCGTCGCCTTCGAGGCGCTGTTGCGCTGGAACCATCCGCAGCGCGGCCTGATCGCCCCCATCAACTTCATTCCGGTGGCCGAGGAGACCGGCCTCATCGTCCAGCTCGGCGAGTTCGTGCTGCGCAGCGCCTGCAGTGACGCCGCCACCTGGCCGGACGATGTCGATGTCGCCGTCAACCTGTCGCCGGTGCAGTTCAAGAGTCAGAACCTGATCGCATCCGTGACCGATGCGCTGGCCGCCTCAGGGCTCGCAGCGCGGCGGCTCGAGCTCGAGATCACCGAATCGGTGCTGCTCCAGAACAGCGAGGCGACGCTGACCACCCTGCACGAGCTGCGCGCCATGGGCGTGCGGATCTCGCTCGACGATTTCGGCACCGGCTATTCGTCGCTGAGCTACCTGCGCAGCTTCCCGTTCGACAAGATCAAGATCGACCGCTCCTTCGTGTCGGAGCTTGCGACGCGCGAGGATTCCATGGCGATCATCCGCGCCGTGACCGGCCTCGGGCGCAGCCTCGGCATCGTCACCACGGCGGAAGGCGTCGAGAACGACGCGCAGCTCGAGCTGCTGCGGCGCGAGGGCTGCACCCAGGCGCAGGGCTATCTTTTCAGCAAGCCGCGGCCCGCATCTGATGTCGCGTTGATGCTGAACCGGCCGCGGCTGCTCGCCTCGGCCTGATGTCTAGCCGCGGCGTAGCGCGAAATGCGCGCCGCAAAACGCCATCACGGCGCCAAGACATAGCGCGGCCAGCCCGGCGAGCACGCCCGAGACGGACGGGATCGGGCTCGGCGCCGCGGCCACCTGGCCCGCACCGGCAAGCAGCAGCACGCCGACCGCGATCAGGAATTGCCGCATCCGCTGCGGGATCTGCCCGGAGACGGCGCTTTGCATCAATGTCGCCGTGAAATAGCCGCCGGAGAAACCGACCGTGGCAATCAACCACCAGGCGATCGCTGCGCCCGCGGGTATGAATTCGTGCGTGTCGGAATGCCAGAGCCCGCCGAGATCGAGCCCGTAGCGCGCGCCCAGCATGTGCACCGCGAGCGCGAGCAGCACTCCGGAGATCACGGCAGCGCCGAGAATCAGGCGGCGCGGAAAAAAGGTCGTCTCAGCCATGCCCCGCTTGTAGGATGGGCGAGGGCGATCGCGCAAGCCGATCGCAGGCGGGATTGCGCGGACGGGATTGATTGTGGGGATGCAGGTTTCGGGAGCGCAAGGCCCGTCGGTCACGAGCTACGCCTACAAGGCGTCGCTGATCGGCTCTGCGCATCGTTTCGAGCTGACGGACGCGGGCCTGTCCTGGCACATCGCCGGCCGCTCCGGCCTGTGGCGCTATGACGAGATCTCGGCGATCCGGCTGTCGTTTCGCCCGGTGTCGATGCAGCAGCACCGCTTTCGCGCCGATGTCAGCCACGCCGGCGGCGGCCGCATCAGGATCCTGTCGACGAGCTGGCAGACCGCGGCGCTGATGGCGCCGCAGGACAACGGTTTTCGCGATTTCATCATCGAATTGCACGCACGGATGGCCCAAGCCGGCAGCCGCGCCGAATTGACCGCAGGCCTCGGCCGCAAGACCTATGCGGCGGTGCTGGCCTTCCTGGCGGTGCTGACGGTGGCGATGACGGGGCTTCTGATCCGCGCGCTCATGATCGGGGAGTTCGCCGGCGCCCTGTTCATCATCGGCTTTGCCGCACTGTTCGCCTGGCAGGTCGGCGGCTTCGTGCGGCGCAACCAGCCGCACAGCTACAGCTTTGATCGTGTGCCGAAGGCGTTGCTGCCTTAGGTGCAATCGGCCGCAATCAAACGTGACTTCGCGCTCCTGCGCCGGTGTCGCATCGTGCTGTCATGCCAACCATGGATCGCAACAGGCGCCAGCCTACAGCGGATGAGATCGTCGAAATCAACCGCACGCATCTGATCGATACGCCGCTCCGGCCGGCCGATCTGTTGTTCATGTTCGGCACCCGCGAGGACGTTGGCTTGCGCGCCGACACCGCCGCGAGGCTGTGGCGCGAGGGCCTTTTCCGCTGGTCGATTGTCAGCGGTGGTGTGACGCCGGGCTCGGAGCAATCTGAGTGCACCATCATCAAGGCAGCGATGGTCGCGGCCGGCATTCCCGCGGACCTCATCCTCGAGGAACATCGCGCGATGAACACCGGCGAGAACGTGATCTTCTCGCTGCCGATCATTGATGCGGCGCTTGGGCTGCGAAACATCCGGAGCGTGATCTGCCTCGGCAACACCTGGACGGCGCGCCGCTACCCGATGACGCTGCACCGGCACTGGCCTGAAGCCGAGAAGATGCTGCTCACCGTCGACAGCTTTGCGACGCCGCGCGCGCTCTGGCACACCGATGTCGAGTTTCGCCGGCGTGTCCTGCACGAATGGGACAAGATCGAGCCGTACAAGGCGAGGGGCTTTATCGCGGAATGGCCGGCGGCCTGAGCGGCGAAGGGCCGGATCTTTGTCGCGACGCGTTTTCGAACCGGTATCACTTCGCTCGCAACGCTCTGGCTTACTCAGTCGAGTCGAAATCCTCTTCCTTGGTACCGAGCAGCGACACGAGCGTGCGCAGGCCGGAATCGAGCTGCTCGAGCGAGGGCGGGGCGAGCGCGAGCCGCACCGCGTTCGGTGCGTGTCCATGCGCAATTGCAAACGTCGAGGATGGCGTCAGTGCGATGCCGCGCCGGGCAGCTGCGGCGACGAAGGTCTGCGAGCGCCAGTGCGGCGGCAGTGTCAGCCAGAGATGATAGGAGCGGGCGTCGGCCGCGATCTGGTAGCCGGCAAGCAGCCTTGCCGCGGTCTGCTGCCGGCGCGCAGCGTCGATCCGTTTCAGCCGCGTCAGCTCGGCGACGGTGCCGTCGGCCATCAGCCGCTGCCCGGACGCCAGCGCATGGCCCGAGGCGATCCAGCCGCCGGTCCGGACCGCGCTCATCACGCTCTCGCGCAGATGCGGCGGGGTCACGAGGATGCCGAGCGCGAGGCCGGGTGCGACCTTCTTGGACAGGCTGTCGATCACGATGCAACGGTCCGGCCCGAGCGCTGCCAGCGGCGTGTCGTCGGCGAGGAAGCCGTAGACGGCGTCCTCGATGATGGTGAGATCGAGCTTCTCGGCGACGCGCATGATGTCGGCGCGCCGCGTCGCGTTCATGGTGACGCCGAGCGGGTTCTGGATGATGGGCTGAAGATACAGCGCCGACAGATGCGCTTCGCGATGCGCTTTCTGGATCGCATCGGGACGCGCGCCGTATTCGTCCATCGGAATCGGGACCAGCGTCACGCCGAGCCGGGCCGCGATGCTCTTGACGTAAGGGTAGGTCAGCGCCTCGACACCGCAGCGGCCGCCGGTGGGAACGAGGGCGGCGAGTGCGGCGGCGAGCGACTGCTTGCCGTTGGCGGTGAAGACGATCTGCTCGGCCTGCGGCGTGAAATCCTTGCGCGCGAGATAGGCGACGGCCGCATTGCGCGCGCTCTTGGTGCCGGTGCTGGTCGAGACGCGCAGGGCGGATTCGAGCGCATCGACGCGCTCGAGCCCGGCAAGGCTCTTGGCGATCATCGCCCATTGCTGCGGCAATAACGGATAATTGACCTCGAAATCGATCCGCGCGTCGCGCGGCTCGCTCAACGCCTCGACCTCGCGCTTGATGTCGCCGGAGATGAAGGTGCCGCGGCCGACCTCGCCGACGACGAGCCCGCGGCGAAGCAACTCCGTATAAACCCGGCTCGCGGTCGAGACCGCGATGCCGCGGTCATAGGCAAAGTTGCGCTGTGGCGGCAGCCGGTCGCCGGGCCTTAACGTGCCTTTAGTGATATCGGCCGCAATGGCATCGGCAAGCTTCACGTATTCGAACTTGGACATTATTGCACCGAGAGCAATGTTTTACTTGCTCCGAGTAGTGTACTGGAGCATTTAAGTTCCATCAAGTTCCGCGATTGAGCCGAGGAGAGCGAGAGCAATCTGACGGCAAATGAGGTGCAGGCGCTCACAGCGTCCGCGCCAACGGCACCTGCTTCGCTGCGCGGACAATAGGCCGGAGAAGAAAAATGACCACGATCTCGCAAACTGCCGGGCGGAGTTTACGCCCATCCTCGTCGGGCGGATTTTTCAGCACGCTCGCCAACGTCGCCCATGCGCTGTTCGACCGCCTGGAGCGCCGCTCTGCCGTCAAGACGCTGAACGAGCTCGACGACCACGCCTTGCGCGACATCGGGATCACGCGCAGCCAGATCGAGGACGCCGTCTACGGGCAGTTCAAGGCCGAGCTGACGCGGTATCTGTGAGTTTGTTCGGCCACCACGCCCGCAAGTCCGGGCGTGGTGACAATGCCTCCGCGTCGTCATTGCGAGCGGAGCGAAGCAATCCAGACTGCCACCGCGGAAAGACTCTGGATTGCTTCGCTACGCTCGCAATGACAGCGTTTGTTGTGGCGCTCAGTGCCTGACCACCAGCACCGAGCACTTGGCGTAGCGCACGACGTGCCCGGCATTGGAGCCGAGGAAATAGGTGCGCATCGCCGGCCGGTGCGAGGTCATCACAATCAGGTCGGCCTTCATGTGCATGGCCTCCTCCAGGATCTCATGATAGATGCCGCCCTGTCGCACCACGCTGGAAATGCGCCCCGTCTCGATGCCTGACTCCCGCGCGACGATGGCGAGCGCTTCCTCGGAGGTCTGGCGCTGCTGCTCGTCGAAATCGGCCGGGACGTATTCGGCGAGCATCACCGGCGTCATCGGCAGCACGTTGAGCAGTCGTATCGATCCGCTCCAGGTCTGCGACAGCGTTATCGCGGTCGCGAGCGCCGGCTTGGCCAGATCGGTGTCGGCGAGGTCGATGGGCACGAGGATGGACTTGAACATCTGCGCCTCCCAATTGACCAAGCTGGGATCAACCGGTCGAGACGGCGCGCCCCGCGCGTCTCAACCCGATCGAAGCAGCTTGGGGCTGACGAACAGCACCAGTTTGCCGCGGCGGTAGGCCACGTCACCCCAATCCTTGACGTCAAAGTCGAAGACCGCAAGCCCCGACGTGGGCAGATTGTGAGCGAGCGCCTTGGCGCCGGCCGGATCGCCGCCGCCCATCAGCATCAGCGCGGCCTCGTGCATGCCGGGATTGTGGCCCACCAGCAGCAACTGCTTCGGGTTGGCCGGAACGGTTGCAGTGCGAATGGATTCCAGGATCTGGGCGGGATCGGCGCCGTAGAGTTCGGGCAGGACCTCCACCTGCGGCGCTGCGACGCGGTCCTTCATCGTCTCCCAGGCAGTGTCCCAGGTCTGCCGGGCCCGGACGGCGTGCGACACCAGCACGGCCTTGGGGAAGGGGGGATGGGTGGCGAGCCAATCCCCGATCTGCGCGGCATCCTTGTGGCCGCGGTCGTCGAGGCGACGATCCTGGTCACGGCCGCTCGGCGCGTCAGTCTCGGTCTTGGCGTGACGCAGCAGCATCAAACGGCGCATGGCATTCTCGAATCGTTACGCGTCCAGAATAATCTACAGGCGCCGGTTGAGGACAAGGTGACAAGGGCCCGATCGGTCCTTTAAGGAAACGACATGAGCGAGACTTTCACAAGCGTATCCCAGGAAGAAGCCGGCTTTCGTGAACGCACGCGACTGTCGTTTGATCTCGACGCCGACATCTGCGTGATCGGGGCCGGGCTTGCCGGGCTCTCCATCGCGCTGGAGGCAGCCCGGCTCGGAGCCAGCGTCGCGGTGCTCGAGGGCCGCCATATCGGCTGGAACGCCTCCGGAAACCAGCTCGGCACAGTGATGCCTGGCTTTGCGCTGCCGCTCGCCGATTTGATCGAGCGCATCGGCTTCGAGGACGCGCGCGAATTGTGGACACTGGCGAAGGAGGGCGCCGAGTTCGTCCGGGCCAACGCCACCGAAGAGAACATGCCCGGCATTGGCCCGAGCGATGGCGTGCTGGAGGTCTCCAACGTCGATGCCGGCGACCGGCTGATCAGCCGGTTGCAGGTGCTCCACGAGGATTTCGACACGGAGGTCGAGGGCTGGCAGGTGGATCGCGTCCGCGAGGCGCTCAAGACCGACCGTTACTTCCACGGCGTCTATTATCCCCGGGCATTCCAGCTCGACGGCCGCAAATATGTGCACGGCCTCGCAGCGCTGGCGCGGCGAGCGGGAGCGCGCATATTCGAGGATACGCCGGTCGTCAGCATCGATCATTCCGGCATCCGCAAGCGCATCGTCACGCCCTCGGCGCGGCTGCGCGCCACCCACATCGTGCTCGCCGGCAACATCCACCTCGGAGCGCCCTTGAGGCGCCTGTCGGAGACGCTGCTGCCGGTCTGGCGCTATGCCGGGATTACCGCGCCGCTCGGCGAGCGCGTGCACGAGATCGTGGCGTTCACGGGATCGGTGATGGATTCCGACGGGGTCGACCATTTCCGTGTCGTCGACGGCGACCGCCTGATGTGGGAAAGCCCCGAGACCACCTGGGCCGCGCGTCCGCAGCGCTTTGCGGGCGCGGTCAGGCGGCGGATCAGATCGATTTTCCCCCAGTTCGGCGATGTCGAGATCACCGACATGTTCGGCGGCGTCACCGGCCAGACCGTGCACGGCATGCCGCAGATCGGCCAGTTGCGCAAAGGCCTGTGGGTGGCGAGCGGGTTCGGCCGCCAGGGCATGAACACCTCGGCCATGGCCGGGCAGCTGATCGCGCGCAGCATTTTGTGGGGTGACGAGCGCTGGAAGCTGTTCTCGCCGTTCGAGCTGGTCTGGGCGGGCGGCACGACCGGGCGGGTCGCGGGCCAATTGGTGGGAGTTTGGGGCAGGGCGAGTTCCGCCGCCGCAGGCTCGCTCGCCCGCTACCGCGAGCGTGCGCGGGTCAAGGACCGGGAACGCGAGGCGCGCCTCGCTGAAGCCAACCGGGCCGCCGGCACTGGTCCTCGCCGTCCGCCGCCCGGCGTCCGGCCGCGGCCGACCCCTCCGCCGAAACCTGTGGCCGAGGATGTGGAACCGGCCTCGTAGGACCAGGGTGTCTCGCGATAAGTTGAGAAAAACCCCGCCCGGACGTGTAACGTCGGCCGTTAGAGCCCGTATCTCAGAGCGTGGACTCCCCCGCGCACGGAGAATCAGATGTTTGACCGCCGCATCCTGCTGACAACTGTTGCCGGCCTGTTCGGCCTTTCGGCCTTCCGCTGGTTGAGAGGAACGCCCGCCGAGGCTGGAGAGAAGGCCGCGCAAAAATTCGAGATCGAGAAGACGGACGCCGAGTGGCGCGCCCAGCTCACCCCGCAGCAATATGAAATCCTCCGTAAGGAGGGCACCGAGAGGCCAGGCTCCAGCCCGCTGCTCAAGGAACACCGCAAGGGCATCTTCGCCTGCGCCGGCTGCGACCTGCCGCTGTTCGCATCCGACACCAAGTTCGAGAGCGGCACGGGTTGGCCGAGCTTCTACCAGCCGATCGAAGGCAATGTCGGCAAGACGGAGGACCGTACCTTCGGCATGGTGCGCACCGAAGTGCATTGCCGGCGCTGCGGCGGCCATCTCGGCCACGTCTTCGACGACGGTCCGAAGCCGACCGGATTGCGCTATTGCATCGACGGTTTCGGGCTCGTCTTCCACCCGGCCGCCGCGTCGGCAACGTAGGTCTCGCTGGAGTCATTCCGGAGCGATGCGTGATCATCGAATCCGGAATCTCGAGCTTCTCAGGTGCGCAATTGCGCACCTGAGTTCGGTGCTGCGGGCCGCCCCGGAATGACCCGATGCCCCGGCAATTGTTGCCGGCCCGGCAATTGTGCCCCGGTCATCGGACCGGGGCCTTCCCATTCAAGTCATTGATTTCCTGAGAATACCCGCATTGGCATAGCCCTTGCGACTGTCTCTTCCGACTGCGGCCATGGTCGACCGGCCGCCGAGATCGGATCTGGAGACAAAGTTATGGGTATCTTCGATGCAATGAACACCTCGGTGGGTGGCCTGCAGGCGCAGTCCTACGCGCTGCAGAACATTTCAGGCAACATCGCGAACTCATCCACCACCGGTTACAAGGGCATCGGCACCAGCTTCGTCGATCTCATCCCCGACGCCTCGGTCCCGAGCAAGCAGGTCGCGGGCGGTGTGACGGCCAACGCCAAGGCGACCATCACCACCCAGGGTACGATCTCGTCCTCCTCCGTCGCGACCAACATGGCGATCACCGGCGACGGCTTCTTCTCGATCCAGAAGGCGACTAACGTCGTCGACAACTTGCCGCAGTTCAGCGGCGTCACCTACTACACCCGCCGCGGCGACTTCCAGCTCAATTCCAACGGCAATCTCGTCAATGGCGCCGGCTACTACCTGATGGGTGTCACGGTCGACCCCAAGACCGGCAACCCGACCGGCAATGTGGCGTCCGTCCTGAAATTCCAGAACAACTTCATCCCGGCACAGGCGACAACCTCGATCCAGTACGCCGCGAACCTGCCGAGCGTGCCGAACACGGGGGCGAGCTCGACCGCGGCGAGCGGCACGCTGCTGGCGGCCGGCGGCCTGAACCCGTCCGATTTCGCCGCCAACCCGCTGATCGTCGGCACGCCGCCGCCGCCCTATTCGAATGCGACGGTCTCCGGCGCGGCGGCCACCGGCAATCTGCGCTCGGCCTATACGGCGACGACCGCTACTGGCTCGGTGGCACTGCTGGACAGCGCTTCGGCGGTGGCAACTGGCAGCACGTCTCTCGATGCGGGCTTGGCCACGCATCTCAACACCAGCCTTCTCACCAACCTGGCCGGCAAGTCGTTGACGGTCAACGGCCAAACAATCAACTTCGACAACACCGTCTCGGGCGTTTCGACGGTTGCGGGCCCCCCGGCGGTCACTACGGTTGGTCTGAAGTCGCCCACCAGCGCACTGATGTCGGATGTCCTCAGCGCGATCGCGTCTGGAGCCGGCGTTCCCGCCTCCAGCGTGACTATGAATGCCAGCGGCAACATCCAGATCACGACCAGCACCACGGCCGACGTGACGATCGGCGGCACTGCGGCAGGATTGCTCGGCGTCAGCAGCGTGACGCGCGGCGGTAACGTGCTGTCCACTCCCGCGATTACGAGTGGTACACAGCTCGGCGGCACCGCGACGCCCGGCGGGGCGGAAGTCCTCTCGACGCCCTTCGTGGTCGGCAACACGATCCAGGTCAACGGCACGGGAGCTGCCAATACGATCACCTTCGTGGCCTCCGGCGCTACCCCTCCGAACCAGATCAACATCACCGACTCCATAGCGACTCTGCTCAGCCAGATCGACACGCTCAGCGGAGCGAGCGGTTCTTCGATCAGCAACGGCGTGATCACCCTGAATACCGGTATCGCCAATCCCACCTTGACGGTGACGAGCCCCAACAACAGCAGCGCCTTCGCCGCGCTCGGCTTCACGTCGTCCATCTCCAAGAACCGCGGCGGTGGCGGCACTGCCGGCACCGGCGGCGTGATCGGCAACGACATCGCCACGTTCACCAAGGAATCGATCAGCGGCGGTGCGGTCACCGCCTACAACGCCGCGGGCACGCCGGTGAACCTGCAGCTGCGTTGGGCCAAGACCGACAGCGCCTCGCTGGGCACCGGCCATTCCGACACCTGGAACCTGTTCTACCAGACCGATCCGAATGCGACCGGCACGACGGTCGGCTGGGTCAACACCGGGCAGGCCTTCACCTTTGCTAGCGACGGCTCGCTGACCTCGCCGAGCGGATCGGGCATCACCATCAACAACGTCAGCGTCGGCGGCCAGTCGCTCGGCTCGGTCGCCTTCAACATGTCCTCGGGCGGGCTGACGCAATATGCCAGCACCAGCGGCGCGGTGACGATCAACACCATCACGCAGAACGGCTACGCCGCCGGTCAGCTCCGCTCGGTTGCCGTCAACAACAGCGGCCTCGTGGTCGGCACCTTCTCCAACGGCCAGAACCTCAACCTCGCCCAGGTGACGCTGTCGCACTTCAACGGCACCAATTACCTCAAGGCCCTCGACGGCGGCGCCTACGCCGCGACCGAACAGTCGGGCACAGCGATCGACGGCGCGTCGGGCAGCATCAGCGGCTCGTCGCTGGAAGGCTCGAACACCGACATCGCCGACGAATTCACCAAGCTGATCGTGACCCAGCAGGCCTATTCGGCCAACACCAAGGTGATCACGACAGCGAATTCGATGGTGCAGGATCTCTTGAACGTGTTGCGCTGATCGGCGCGTGACGTAACCAAAGGCGGCTAGTGATATGGGTTTGAG
This sequence comes from Bradyrhizobium sp. LA6.1, assembly GCF_040547805.1. Lineage (NCBI taxonomy): Bacteria > Pseudomonadati > Pseudomonadota > Alphaproteobacteria > Hyphomicrobiales > Nitrobacteraceae > Bradyrhizobium > Bradyrhizobium sp. LA6.1. Next base: position 217,645 of record NZ_JBEPQK010000002.1, read on the forward strand.
TTCAGCCCTCGCCAGTGCGATGAGCGGTCTGCGTGCCAACCAGGCCGCGCTCTCGATCGTCTCCTCGAACGTCGCCAACTCGCAGACGCCGGGTTACGTCGTCCAGAGGCCGAACCAGATCGAGGTCACCACCGGCGATTTCGGCTCGACGGCGATGACGACCGGCGTCAGCCGGGAGCTCGACACCTTTGTGCAGAACCAGCTGCGCACCGAGACCGGCGGCAGCGGTTACGCCGACCAGATGGCCAACATCCTGAAGCAGCTTCAGAGTGTCTACGGCACGCCCGGCAACAGCGGCACGCTCGAAACCGCGCTGAACAAATTCACCACGGCGTTGCAGGCGCTGTCGACCAGCGCCGGCTCGTCGTCGGCGCAGACGGTTGCCCTCGGCGCGGCGCAGGCGTTGGCGAAGCAGCTCAACGTCACCACCAACGGCATCCAGTCGCTGCGCTCCAACGTCGAGCAGGATCTCGGCACCTCGGCACAGCAGGCCAACGCGGCGATGCAGCAGGTCGCCGACATCAACACCAAGCTTCAGGGCTTGTCGGCAAACGACCCGTCCGCCGCGACGCTGATGGACCAGCGCGACCAGGCCATCAACACGCTGTCGAAATATGTCGACGTTCGCGTCACCACCGACGGTTCGAACCAGGCCAATATCTACACCACGACAGGCATCCAGCTCGTCGGCGCCGGGCTCGCCTCGCAATTCACCTTTGCCTCCGCCGGCGCGCTGTCGGCGACCTCGCTCTACAACGCCGACCCGGCCAAGTCGGGCGTCGGTGCGCTCAACATCAAGCTGCCGAACGGCTCGCAGCTCGACGTCGTCGCCAACAACGTGGTCTCCTCCGGCCAGATCGCGGCTGATCTCAAGCTGCGCGACCAGACGCTGGTGCAGGCGCAGAACCAGATCGACCAGCTCGCCGCGACGATGTCGAGCGCGCTGTCCGACAAGACCACGGCCGGCAGCACGGTGTCCGGCCCGCCGGCCGGATTCGATCTCGACCTTGCCGGTGCGCAGCCGGGCAATACGGTCAACATCACCTACAAAGACACGGCGACCAACACCCAGCGCCAGATCACGCTCGTCAACGTGACCGATCCGGCGGCGCTGCCGCTCCAGAACGCCACCAATGCCAACCCGATGCGGGTGGGCGTCAATTTCTCCGGCGGCATGAATGCGATCGCCGCTGCGCTCAACACCGCGCTCTCAGGTTCGCACCTGACGTTCTCCGCCGCTCCGTCGCCGGCGACGGCCACGACGCTGCGGGTGACCGATGACAATACCGGCCTTGCCCAGGTCAATTCGGCCTCGACCACCAAGACGATCTCGTCGCTGACCTCGGGCAGCCCGCAGCTGGCGGTGTTCACCGACGGCGGGCAGGCGCTCTACACCGGTGCGATCACCGCCTCGGGCTCGCAGATGACCGGCCTTGCCGGGCGCATCGCCGTGAACACGCAGCTGGTCAGCGATCCCACGCGGCTGTCCGTCTACAACACGTCGCCGGTGACGCCCGCCGGCGACACCACGCGCTCGGACTATCTCTATTCGCAGCTCACCAATGCGGTGTTTTCCTATTCGCCGACGACCGGCCTCGGCTCGGCGAACCAGCCCTTCACCGGCAGCGTCTCGAACTACCTCCAGCAGTTCCTGAGCGTCCAGGCCAACGCCTCGACCCAGGCCACCCAGCTCCAGCAGGGCCAGAGCGTCGTGGTCTCGACGCTCCAGGCCAAGTTCGACTCGACCTCCAGCGTCAATCTGGACTCGGAGATGTCGAACCTGATCCAGCTTCAGAATGCCTATGCCGCCAACGCCCACGTCATGTCGGTGGTGCAGAGCATGATGAACACGTTGATCCAGGCTCAAGTGTAACCAGTACAGGTTCTGAAAGATGTCGATCAGCAGCATCAACTACTCTTCGTCGGTCCTCGGCGCGCAGATCCGCAACATCAATCAGCAGCTCACCGACCTGTCGACGCAGCTCGCGACCGGCAAGCTGTCGCAGAACTATTCCGGGATGGGCACCAACGAGGGCTTTGCGATCGCCGGGCGCTCGCAGCTCTCCAACATCGCCGCCTATACCGACACGATCACGAACGTGAACGTGAACATCAACCTCGCCAATACCGCGCTCCAGTCGCTCACGACGATCCGCAACACGGTGCAGACCGGCTCCGCAAGCACCGCGCAGGATCTCAACGTCAACGGACAGACCGTCGCGCAGAACACAGCCGCTTCGCAGTTCGGTTCGATGGTCGGCGTTCTCAACACGCAGTCGGGCAACCGCTATCTGTTCTCCGGGACGGCGTTCAACACGCAGTCGGTTGCCAATGCCGGCGACATCATCAACGGCACGACCACGCAGGCGGGCTTCAAGACCGTCATGGCGGAACGCCAGGCCGCCGACCTCGGTGCCAACGGCATGGGACGGCTGGTGCAGACGCAGCCGACGCCGAGCTCGGTGCGGGTATCCGAGGACGTCGCCGGATCGCCGTTCGGAATGAAGATCGCGGCGGTGTCCTCGACGCTGACGGGTGCGACGGTCACCGGCCCGAGCGGCTCGCCGGTGTCGTTCTCGGTCGATCTCAACGGCCTCAACCCGAACGATGGCGACAAGCTGAGCGTCCAATTCACGCTGCCGGACGGCACCACCGGGCAGGTCGACCTGACCGCGTCCACGGCCACGCCAACGCCGATCGGCAGCTTCGCGATCGACGCGACGACTCCCGGCAACACCGCCACGAATCTTAACACGGCATTGAACACCGCGATCACGAAGCTCGCCAACACCTCGCTTGTCGCGGCATCCGCGATCACGGCCGGCGACAATTTCTTCAACACCGCAAGCTCCGCGATCGGTGCGCCCGTCAACAACCAGGCGGCCCCGCCGGCTCCGATCAGCGGAGCAACGGCGCTGTCCGGCGCGAGCCCCTCGAACTCGATCTCGCCGGGCTTCGGCGCCGGTGACACCATCACCGTGAACGGCACCACGCTGACCTTCGTTAATTCGGGCGCGACCGGCAACCAGCTCAATGTCGGCGACAGCATCCAGACGCTGATGAGCAAGATCGACCAGATCACGGGCACGTCGAAGCCTTCGACCGTGCATGGCGGCTCGATCACGATCAACACGGACGACGCGGCGAGCCTCAACATCACGACCTCGAACTCGGGCGCACTCAACGCGCTCGGCTTCGGCTCGACGCCGGTCACCGCGACGCAGCCGCCATTGCGCGTCGGTTCTTCACCGGCGAGTTCGGCGACGACGCTGGTCAACGGATCGGCCAATACCGTGAAATGGTACACCGGCAATGACGGGCCCGGCTCGCCGCGCTCCACGGCGATGGCGCGGGTCGATGATTCGGTCACGGTGCAATATGGCGCGCAGGCCAACGAGGACGCGATCCGCCAGCAATTGCAGGCGATCGCCGTGTTCGGGACGTTCTCGACCTCGCCGACCAGCCAGTATGCGGGCGGGCAGGTCTCCGCGCTGAGCCTGCGGGTGACGCAATCGCTGACGAAGCAGCCCGGCCAGCAGCATATCGAGGACATCCAAACGGACCTCGCGATGGCCCAGAACACGATGAAGGACGCAGGCACGCGCCAGACCCAGGCCAAGGCGCAGCTCCAGTCCATCATCGACCAGGCGGAATCGGCCTCGCCGGATCAGGTGGCGAGCGAGCTCTTGTCGCTCCAGAATGCGCTTCAGGCGTCCTACCAAGTTACCTCGAAACTCGCGCAGCTGTCGCTCGTCAAGTTCCTGTAACGGCGCATTAAGACGCCGTTAACCATGCCTCTTTACCTTTTGGTGAGGAGTTGAGCGGGGCGGGGGCCGTCGATGTCGGACAAGATGCAGCTGGTGGTGGCCACGCCGTGCTTCGGCGGGCAGGTCTCGAGCATTTATGCGAGCTCGATCTTCGCGCTCCAGCGCGCCGTGCACGGCATGTCCAATCTCGAGCTCAAGGTGCTCTTGCGCGACGGCGATGCGCTGATCACGCGCGCGCGCGCCAATCTGGCCGCGATGTTCCTCGACGATCCAAAAGCGACCCATTTCCTGTTCATCGACGCCGATATCGGCTTCAAGCCCGAGCAGGTGTTCCGGCTGATCGAATGCGGCGCGGATGTCGTCGCCGGCTGTTATCCGATCAAGCGGGTCAATTGGGACAAGGCGAGGCGGGCGATCGAGTCCGGCCGCACGGATGTGCCGGCGGCCGCGCTCGATTATGTGCTCGAGATCGAGGATCCCGACCGCATCGTGGTGGTCAACGGTTTTACCCGCGTGCGCTACGCCGGCACCGGCTTCCTGATGATCCGCCGCCACGTGCTGGAGGCGATGTGCCGCCATCCCAACTATGCCGGCCTGCAATTCTTCCGTGAGCATTCGCACGACACGCTGGCGGCGAGCCAGAACCGCTTCGCGCTGTTCGAATGCATGATCGATCCGGCGACGGGAACTTATCTTTCCGAGGACTTCGCCTTCTGCAAGCGCTGGACCGACATCGGCGGCGAGATCTGGGCCGACATCGAGAGCTCGCTGGATCACGTCGGGCCGTCGGTGTTCCACGGCGACATCGCCTCGCAATTCGCAGCCGCGCCCGCGGCAGCTGCCGATGCGGCGTGAGCCTTCCGGGATGAGCGCCGGCGCATCCGGTCTGTCAGTCCCCGAGCGCACATTCGACGGCGGCTCGCGCTACCGCCTGCGCGATCTCTTCACGCCATTGGACACGCTGCTCGTCTCCGGCGGAGATCCGCGGCTGGCGCTCGACGCAGAGGATCGCGTCAACGCCTATGGCTGCGCAGCCTCGCCGGAACCGGAGATCTGGAATTTCGCCTCCTCGACGGCATCGACGATCTCGCAACTCGCCTATGACCGCGCCGCGCTGGCGCGCGAAGAGCTGATGCACAGGTGCCTGTTCGACGAGGTCGAGATCGCCTTCGATGCGCGCTGCGAGGACATGCGCGAGGAGTTGCGCGGCCATCTCCAGCTCTCGCCGCGCGTCGACGTCGTGTTCTCGCCGTCCGGGACGGATTCTCAGCTCCACGCCCTGTTCCTGGCGCGTGCGGTGCTCGGCGCCCCGCCAGTGACGATCGTGGTCGGTGCCGACCAGACCGGTAGCGGCACGGCCCATACCGCGCGCGGTCACCATTTCAGCTCCATGACGGCGAGCGGCCTTGCCGTGCGCAAGGACGGCGCGGTTGCCGGACTCGCCGGCGCCAGCGTGACGTTGCCGCTGCTTCGGGCCGGGCCCGGGATCGCGATGCGCGCCGACACCGATGCCGCGGTGCTGGGTGCGATCGAAGCGACGATCGCGCAAGGTGCGCCCGTGCTGCTTCAGATCATGGATTCCTCGAAGCTCGGCTGGCACGCGCCGAGCGTGGCCTGTCTCGACGAGATCGCGCGGCGCTGGCCGCGCAAGGTTCAGGTCGTCGTCGACGCCTGTCAGGCGCGGCTCGGCCGCCGCCGGCTGCGCACCTATCTCGACCGCGGCTATATGGTGCTGATCACCGGCTCGAAATTCTTCGGCGGCCCTGCCTTCAGCGGCGCGCTGCTGGTGCCGAAAGGGTTTTCGCGGTCGCTCGACCGGATTGAGGGGATTGCGCCGGGCTTCTTCGACTATGCCGGCCGCTGCGATTGGCCGATGGCCTGGACGGCGCTGCGCTCACGCTTCGAGCGCCGGCCGAATTTCGGACAATGGCTGCGCTGGGAGGCGGCGCTCGCGGAGATCGGCAGCTACTACGCCGTGCCCGGAGCTTTCCGCGTCAGGGCGCTGGCCGAGCTTGCCGCCGGCATCGACGGCATGATTGCGCTGTCGCCGTCGCTTCAACCCGTTCCAACGGCGACCGAGAAGACTGCCGGGGACGACGAGGAGTTCGCGCACGCCACGATCTTTCCGTTCATGCTGCTGCGCGACGGCAAGCCGGTCTCGATTGCCGAGACCGGCGCCGTCCACCGGGCGCTGCGGCGTGACATGAACGTGGAGATCAGCGGCAGCGCGGCGGACCGGCAGATCGCCGTCCAGCGTAGCCTGATCGGCCAGCCGGTCCGGCTGGAGCGGCAGGACGATGCGCCGCAAGCCGTGCTGCGCCTCTGCGTCGGCGCCCGGCTCGTGACCGAGGCCTGGTCGCCGGATATGGCGCAGGCACGACGCAATGTGCAGCACCTGCTTGATCGCATCGCTCATGTCCTGGTGAAGATTGAGCTGCTGCTTGACCGCGGCGCAGCCGCAACCGCGCCGGAAAAGTCCGCCTTCGAGGTATGAGATGCAGCATCCAGTTTCCGCGCCGATCGGCGTGACCGTGCCGAACTATGCCGACCGCATCGGCTTTGCGCAGCTGACGCGCCAGGCGTTCGAAGGTGTCGATCTGCAGCCACTGCGCGATCAGCTCGTCACGCGGATCACGGAAGGAGCAGCGCACGCGGGCGAAGGCCTTGACCTATCGCTGATCGTCCAGCTACTCGGCGACAAGGCGGCGGGGCTGGCGATCCAGTCGGAGGTGCTGACCTTCCATCAATTGTTTCGCACGCCCGCTGCGGCTCCGAAGCCCGGCTTGCGCGTGCTCGCCCTTGCGGCCGACATCGACATGGGCGGCAACACGCCGATCGAATTCCTGCTCGAAGGCTCCGATTTCGAGCTGCTGACACTCTATGTGACCAAGGATGTCGGCTTGCCTGAAACGTTGCCCGATCACGACGTTGCCATCGTGGTTGCATCCGATTCCGAGGAATGCCGGGAAACGCTCGCCCTGATCGAAAAGGCTGCGCCGCACTGGCCGCGTCCGCTGCTCAATCGCCCCGATCTCATCGGCAACCTCGATCGCGACAAGCTGTATCGGCTGCTGGCGGGCATCGCTGGTCTCGAGATTCCATCAACCATCCACGCGACGCGCGCGCAATTGACGGATCTCGCGCAGGGCCGGGTCGCTTGCGAGGACATCGCCGGCGAATTACGCTTTCCGATGATCGCGCGGCCGCGCGGCACGCATGCCGGTGTCGGGCTCGCGAAGCTCGACGATGCGCCGGCACTCGCGGCCTATCTCTCCGAGCGCGAGGAGCAGGATTTCTTCGTCGCGCGCTTCGTCGATTATGCGAGCCCCGACGGGCTCTATCGCAAATATCGTCTCGCCATGGTCGACGGCAAGCCCTACGCCTGCCACATGGCGATCGCCGATCGCTGGGACATCTGGTATCTCAACGCCTACATGGCGTTCAGCGAGGAGAAGCGGGCTGAAGAGGCCGTCTTCATGCTGGACTTCGACCACGCCTTCGCCGCGCGCCACAAGGCCGCGCTCGACGAGATGAGCCGGCGCGTCGGCCTCGATTATTTCATCGTCGATTGCGCCGAGAACCAGAACCGCGAGCTGCTGGTCTTCGAAGCCGACAACACCGCCGTCGTGCACAACATGGATCCGCCGGTCGTGTTTCCGTACAAGCCGCCGCAGATGCTCAAGATCTTTGCCGCGTTCACGGCGATGCTGTCGCGGCACGCAGGAGAGGGCAAGGCGAGCGCAGCATGAACGAGATCATCCGCAACGCGCAAAGCTCCGTCGCGCAGGCTTCGCTCGATCCGCAGGACTGGAGCGAATTTCGCACGCTCGCCCATCGCATGCTGGACGAGACGATCGACGGCATCGCCAATGTTCGCGCGCGGCCGGTGTGGCAGCCGATTCCCGACGGCATCCGCGCGGCATTGAAGGCCGACGTGCCGCGCGAGGCGAGCGGCCTTGCCGATGTCTATCGCGAATTCGCCGAGCATGTCGCACCATATGCGACCGGCAATGTCCATCCCGGGTTCATGGGCTGGGTGCATGGCGGCGGCACCGCGGTCGGCATGCTCGCGGAGATGCTCGCAGCTGGCCTCAATGCCAATCTCGGCGGGCGCGATCACATGCCGATCGAAGTCGAGCGCCAGATCGTCGCGTGGATGCGGCGCCTGTTTGATTTCCCGGAGACTGCGAGCGGCATCTTCGTCACGGGCACGTCGATGGCCAATTTGATGGCGGTGCTGGTGGCGCGCACCGCTGCGCTCGGGACGCTGGCGCGGCAGCACGGCATCGGCAATGACGGCGCGCTGCTCACGGCCTACACGTCGCGGGCCGCGCATGGCTGTGTCTCCAGGGCGATGGACATCGCCGGGCTCGGCACCGATGCGCTGCGCAAGATCGATGTCGATGCCGATCATCGCATCGACGTCGCCGCGCTACGCGCGCAGATCGCTGTCGACCGCGAGGTCGGCTTCAAGCCGTTTCTCGTCGTCGCTTCCGCCGGCACGGTCGATATCGGCGCGATCGACGACCTCAAGGCCATCGCTGCGCTGTGCCGCGAGGAAGGAATCTGGTTTCACGTCGATGGCGCCTTCGGGGCGCTCGCGATCTTCTCGCCCGAGCTCGCGCCCATGCTAGGCGGCATCGAGCTCGCCGATTCCATTGCGCTCGACTTCCATAAATGGGGGCAGGTGCCCTACGACGCCGGCTTCCTGCTGGTGCGCGACGGCGAGCAGCACCGGCGGGCCTTTGCGCAGCCCGCGGCCTATCTGCGCCGCGAGGCGAGGGGCCTTGCGGCGGGTGCAGTCTGGCCCTGCGATCTCGGCCCCGACCTGTCGCGCGGCTTCCGCGCGCTGAAGACCTGGTTCACGCTGAAGACGTTCGGCACCGACCGGCTGGGTGCGGTGATCGCGCGAAGCTGCGCGCTGGCGAAGTATCTGGAGACGCGCGTGCTGGCCGAGCCGCGGCTGGAATTGCTGGCACCGGTGAACCTCAACATCGTCTGCTTCCGCTACCGCGCCGACGATGCGGTCAATCGCGAGATCGTCGCCGATGTCCAGGAGTCCGGCGTTGCGGCGCCCTCGAGCACGACGCTGGACGGCAGGTTCGCGATCCGCGCTGCCATCGTCAATCACCGTACCGACGAGACGGACATCGACGCGCTTGTGGCCGCGGTGCTGGAGTTCGGCGCGCGGCGGACCGGCGGTGGTCTGATTGAGGTCGAGGCGCCGCCGCTGGCGGCGCAGTGACCAAGCATGCAGCCCAAACGACAACGGCCCCGGAGATGATCCGGGGCCGTTGTCGTTTGGGCAGGCTGATGCGTGCCGATCAGGCGGCCGAGCTGACGTCGCCCTTGGGATGCGTCGCTTGGTACTGGTCCCGCAGCTTCTCTTCATAGGCGATCAGCTTGCGGGCATCCTTCAGCGCCCGGTAGAGATCGCCGCTCATGATGTTGTTGTTGATGCTTTCGATGATCGGCCAGGCGCTCGGCACCGCGGTGACGATGTCGCGCACCAGGTTGAAGTAGGTGCCGTGCTGGCTCTGCGGATCCGGCGAGATGTACATGAGCTGGACCGCGAGATAGACGAGCTTGGCCGGCGTGTCGGCGGTCTCCGGCGTGAGGATGTCGCGCTCGCGCAGGATCGGCACGTTCTCGCCGTCGATCAGGAGGCGGGCGCGCTGGTCGGTGTTGGTGATCACCGAATTGCCGACGATGATGCGTTCATGCGGTTTGAGCTCAACCTTGAGAGCCATGCCTGTTCTCCATCAACCCTTTTACAACGATCCGTCGCGGCGTTCGTGCGATGAGGGCGGTCGTTCGTGATTTGGAGCCGATCCTTGCGCAACATGGTTAACAGGTCGTAAACGACGGCGTCGGGGACGGAAAATGCAACAATTTCAAGGCCGATAGCGGCATGTCCTGCCGTCGGCCGCGGCCTCGAAGGGGGCTTCCGGCGTCGCGGCGAAAAAAGTGCGGGTTTCATTTCACGGATTGTTAGAGGCTTGGACGCACGGTCCGGCGGTCGTCTGATCAATTATGGTCAGATAGGACGCGTAGCTACCAGAAAGGTAACAGTATGTCCGTCGTTCTCTCCGCTTCGGTTCGTCAGAACCTGCTCTCCCTCCAGTCCACCGCTGACCTCCTCGCCACCACCCAGTCCCGTCTGTCGACTGGCCGCAAGGTGAACTCGGCTCTGGATAATCCCACCAACTTCTTCACCGCCCAGGGCCTTGATAACCGCGCCAGCGACATCGGCAATCTGCTCGATGGCATCGGCAACGGCGTTCAGGTTCTCCAGGCAGCCAACACCGGCATCACCTCGCTGCAGAAGCTGGTGGACAGCGCCAAGTCGATCGCCAACCAGGTGCTGCAGAGCCCGACGGGCTACTCCACCAAGTCGACCGTGACCTCGACCGCCATCACCGGCGCGACCGCCAGCAACCTGCTGGGTACCGCTTATACCAACAGCACCGTCGCCGGCACCGCCGTGCTGAACGACAACACCGGCACTGCGGTCAACATCACCGCTTCCACCCAGCTGGTTGGCACCGCGGGCGCGACGTCCGACGACCTTGCTACGGCCATCACCAACGGCTCGGTCCTGACGGTCAACGGCAAGAACATCACGTTCTCGACCGCGCAGACCACTTCGACCACCGACACCGCCGGCAACGTCACCATCGGCATTGGCACGGGCAGCACCTTGACGGTGCAGAGCGTGCTGAGCGCGATCGACGGCATCACCGGCACCGGCACCGCCTCGACCGTCGCGGCTGGTAAGCTCACGCTGAGCACCGGCACGACCTCGGATCTCACGATCGCGGGTTCGGGCAACGTGCTCGCCGCGCTCGGTCTCACCGCCGGCACGACCGCCCGCGTCCCGCCCGCCATCTCGGGCCAGACGCTGACGATCGCCGCCACCGGTGGCGGCACCGCGAGCAGCATCACCTTCGGCACCGGCGCTGGCCAGGTCAACACGCTGAACGGGCTCAATTCGGCGCTGGCGGCCAACAACCTGCAGGCCTCGATCGACTCGACCGGCGTGATCTCCATCACGACGACGAACGACGCGGCCTCCTCGACGATCGGCACGCTCGGCGGCTCGGCCTTTACCGCCACCGGTCCGTTCCACAGCGTTGCCATCGGGGCTCCGGTTGCCGATCCGACCTCGCAGACCCAGCGTGCTGGCCTGGTTGCGCAGTACAACAACGTGCTCGCGCAGATCAACACGACCGCGCAGGATGCCTCCTTCAACGGCGTCAACCTGCTCAACGGCGACACGCTGAAGCTGACGTTCAACGAAACCGGCAAGTCGACGCTGAGCATCACCGGTGTGACCTTCAACACCGCGGGTCTCAACATCTCGACCCTCGCCTCGGGCACCGACTTCCTGGACAACGCCTCGGCCAACAAGGTCCTGACCACGCTCAATGCCGCCAGCAGCACGCTGCGTTCGGAAGCATCGACGCTGGGTTCGAACCTGTCGGTCGTGCAGATCCGCCAGGACTTCAACAAGAACCTGATCAACGTCCTGCAGACCGGTTCGTCCAACCTGACGCTGGCCGACACCAACGAGGAAGCGGCCAACAGCCAGGCGCTGTCGACCCGCCAGTCGATCGCGGTCTCGGCGCTGTCGCTGGCCAACCAGTCGCAGCAGAGCGTGTTGCAGCTCCTGCGCTGATACGCGGCGAAAATCGTCAAACAAGGCATTACGGCGGGGCTTTTGCCCCGCCGTTTTTTGCGCGTGATGCGGCGTAAGCCGGGTTTCAGGGAACCCTGACCGGTTAATACCTTGTTAACCCTGTGGCTTAAGCCGCCATTAACCTTAATTTAAAGGAGTGCGTCTAGAACTAGACAAAAGCCCATTTGCCAGACCGGCGGGCTCCGATCCGTACGCGTCGCGCTCCAAGAGGAAGATCTGCCAATGTCCAACATCGTTCTCTCGGCATCAGTCCGCCAGAACCTGTTGTCGCTGCAGTCGACAGCCGACCTGCTCGCTACCACGCAAGGACGCCTTTCGACCGGCAAGAAGGTGAACACGGCGCTTGATAACCCCACCAACTTCTTCACCGCACAGGGGCTCGACAATCGCGCCAGCGACATCAGCAATCTCCTGGATGGCATCAGCAACGGCGTGCAGGTGCTGCAGGCCGCCAACACCGGCATCACCTCGCTGCAAAAGCTGGTCGACAGCGCCAAATCGATCGCCAGCCAGGTACTGCAGAGCCCGACGGGGTACTCGCCCAAATCCAACGTGACGTCGGCCGCGGTCCCCGGTGCGACCGCCAACAACCTGCTGGGCACGGCATACACCAACAACACGGTCACCGGCACCGTCGTCAACAATGACGATACGAGCGGCGCGGCGCCGATCACGGGCGCGACCAAGCTGGTCGGTACCGCCGGTGCAGGTTCGGACGATCTCGGTACGACCATCACCAACGGTTCGGTCCTGACTGTCGACGGCAAGACGATCACCTTCTCGACCGCGCAAACCACCTCGACCACCGACTCGTTCGGCAACGTCACGATCGGCATCGGTGCGGGCAGCACACTCACGGTGCAGTCGGTACTGAGCGCGATCGACGGCATCACGGGTACGGGCACGGCCTCGACAGTTTCCGGCGGCAAGCTCGTGCTCAGCACCGGCACGAGCCAGGATCTGGCGATCTCCGGCTCGGGCAACGTGCTCACGGCGCTCGGCCTCACTGCCGGCACCACCGCCCGCGTTCCGCCCCCGCTCAGCGGCAAGACGTTGACGATCGGTCCGACCGGCGGCGGCACCGCCACCAGCATCACCTTCGGTGCCGGCGTCGGGCAGGTTTCCACGCTCAATCAGCTCAACGCGGCGCTGGCGGCGAACAACCTGCAGGCGACGATCGACACGACCGGTCATCTCAACATCGTGACCTCCAACGACTCGGCGTCCTCGACGATCGGCGCAATCGGCGGCACGGCCGCGGCGAGCGGCCAGCCCTTCTATGGCCTGATCGCGCAGGCGCCCACCGTCGACCCGGATTCGCAAGCCACGCGCGCCAATCTGGTCGGGCAGTACAACAACGTGCTCGCGCAAATCAACACCACGGCGCAGGACTCTTCCTACAACGGCGTGAATCTGCTGAACGGCGATACGCTCAAGCTCGTGTTCAACGAAACCGGGCGTTCGACGCTGAACATTCAGGGCGTCACCTTCAACGACGCCGGCCTCAACCTTGCTCCCTTGACCTCGGGCGTTGATTTCCTGGACTCGAAATCGGCGAACGCCATTCTGACTTCGCTCAACTCGGCAAGCACCACGCTGCGTGCCGAGGCGTCGACGCTCGGTTCGAACCTCTCGATCGTGCAGATCCGTCAGGACTTCAGCAAGAACCTGATCAACGTGCTGCAGACCGGCTCGTCGAGCCTGACGCTTGCGGACACCAACGAGGAAGCGGCCAACAGCCAGGCGCTCTCGACGCGTCAGTCGATCGCAGTCTCCGCGCTGTCGCTCGCCAACCAGTCGCAGCAGAGCGTGCTTCAGCTCCTCCGCTAAGCGCGACGCTGACGTACACGATGAATCATTCAACGGCGAAGCCTAGGCTTCGCCGTTGTTTTGAGCGAGATCGCTAACTGTCGATTAGCTCAGATCAGCGCATGATGGATGCAATCGTTTACAGTGCGCGCACTCGGATTTAGCCTTGAGGCGAAGGTGGATGCCGCGACCCGTAATTGTCCGGAGATCGTCCGCACTCTCACGTAAGCAAATCTTAAGCGGTGCTGCCTAGGGTCGGGAAAGAAATCCTTAAGCCTGTACAACGGGCGAGGAAACCTCCAGGGTGATCGATGTCGAGTTCTGCTGCTTCGGCCTACGCGCGTGTAGCCACGACCACTGCGTCTCCTCGCGATATCGAGGCGCAGACGCTCCTGAAGGCCGCCAACAAGCTGCAGGACGCCATCAACAGCGCCGATCCCTTCAACGAGCAGACGACGCAGGCGTTGATGTTCAACCGCAAGCTCTGGACCATCTTCCTGAGCGAGGCGATGCGCGACACCAATCCGCAGCCGCTCGACGTTCGGCAGAGGATCGCCAACATCAGCGTGTTCGTGCTGAGCCAGACTGCAGCGCTGCTGATGAGCCCGCAGCTCGATCACTTCCGCCCGCTGATCGAGATCAATCGCAACATCGCCGCCGGTCTTTCGGGACGGTCGTAACGCGACCGATTCGAACGACCTCGATACGGCCGTCGCGACCCGCGGCGTGAACGTCAGGCGCTGCGATCGGTGCTGAGTGGACGCGGGGGCTCGGACTTCATGTCCAGTGCGTGGAAATAGGCGCGCCGCCGCAGCATCGCTTCATCCGGAAACTGATCGACAACCGCATCGGTCCTTTCGTTCACGACCTGGAACACGAAGGACGCGGCGGGCTGGTTGAAAACGACCTGGCGTGAAACGCTGTCGTTGGTGCTCTGCAAATCATTGCGCGCAGCCGCGCTCGTATCGCTCGCGGCGACCGTCTGGCTCACCGGCAAATCAGTTTGCACGGCCTCGTTCGCCGCCGCATTGGACGTCGTTATGATCTGCACGGGGGCCGGTATCCCCACCGGCCTGATGCTGAAATCTGTACTCATGGCAGCCTCCTGGTTGCCTTGTCTGAGTCAAATCCCAACCCCTCTCAATACGCAACCATGGAACACCAGGATTGAAGACCGGGTAAGCAAACGTGCCTAACCGCGCGACGATATCGCCGCGCGGTTTTTCGTAAAATTGCAGGGAGTTTTGCGCGCGCTCAGAGCGAGCGGCTGACCGCGAGCGGGGTGATGTGGCGTGGGCCCGGAGCCGCGCGGCGTCCCGCCGCCGTGTAGGTATTCGGCACGTTGCGCTTCTGGATCTCGGCGTTGACGCCGCGCACCACGCTCTCGGAGACGGCGTGTGCGGTCGCGAGCACGGTGAGATTGACCTGGAGCATCGCGCGGAACGCATCGTGGTGCCGATGCAGCGTCGAGAGCAGCTCGGGCGCGGATTTCGCGAGCTGGGCCTGGTTCGTCTTCAATTCGCTGACGGCGCTGACATAGTTTCGCGACAGCTCCTGCTTCTTGCTCTCGAGCGTCATCGCTTCGCGGACCTGGCCGGCGCGAACGAGCTCGGTCTCGCGCTCGACCAGTCCGAGCAGGGCGTTCATCGCATCCATCAGCTGCTCGGCGACCTTGCGCGCCTCGGTGTTGCCGGGGGCGGTGTTGGGGCGCTGCGCTTGCGCCGGCTGACGTGAGGCGTTGAAGTGGTTCATCTCGGTTGACCTTATGCCGTGCGGATCGTTTTCGCCTGCTGCATGATGAGGGTGCGGTAGACTTCTGTGGCGACGCCGACACCGCCGGCCTTGGCGAAGTTCTTGGAATATTGCTCGGTCAGCATCGAACGCCACACGCCGGTGCCCGGGGTGTCGCCGAACGGGCCTTCGCCCTTCAGGCCCGAGGTCATCTGCGAGAACATGCTGTTGAGGAACATCGCCTCGAAATCGGTGGCGGTCTTCTGCGCCTTCGACTGCTGCTGCGGCGAGACCTTCTGCAACGCGGCGGCGAGCTCGAAGTCGGGCCGGCCGTTGCGGCTTTCCACCGAGAAGGCCGGGGAGGTGACGACGTGCGGGGTATTGATCATGCTGGTCTGCATCACATCACCTCGATGTCGGCTTCGATCGCGCCGGCGGCCTTGATCGCCTGGAGGATGCTGATGAGGTCGCGCGGGCCGATGCCGAGGCCGTTGAGGCCGTCGACGAGCTGCTGAAGCGAGACGCCGTCCTTGACGACGGCGAACTTCTTGCCGTCCTCGACGACGCTAACGCCGGTGCGCGGCGTGACCACCGTGCGCCCGCGTGACAGCGGGTTGGGCTGGCTGACCTGCGGGCTCTCGGAGATGGTAACGGTGAGGTTGCCTTGCGCCACCGCGACGGTGGCGACGCGAACGTCGCGGCCCATCACGATGATGCCGCTGCGTTCGTCGATGACGATCTTGGCGGCGAGATCAGGATCGACCTGGAGCTGCTCGATCTCGGTGAGGAAGGCGACGACGTTGCCCTTGAACTCCGGCGGGATCGAAAGCTGCACCGTCGAGGGATCGATCGGCTCCGCGGTCTTGACGCCGAGATAGTCGTTGATCGCGGCCGCGATCCGCTTGGCGGTGGTGAAGTCGGCGTTTCGCAGCGCAAGCCGCACGTTCGGTAGCCGATTGAGCGCGAACTCGATCTCGCGCTCGATGATGGCGCCGTTGGCGATGCGGCCGACGGTCGGAACGCCGCGCACGATTTTCGCGGCTTCGCCTTCGGCCTGGAAGCCGGAGATCGCGAGCGAGCCCTGTCCGACCGCGTAGACATTGCCGTCGGCGCCGAGCAGGGGCGTGACCAGCAGGGTGCCGCCGCGCAGATCCTTGGCGTCGCCCAGCGCGGAGACGGTGACGTCCATGCGCGTGCCCTGGGTGGCGAAGGCCGGCAGATTGCCCGTGACCATCACGGCGGCGACGTTGCCGGTGCGGATGGTGGCGCCGCGGATGTTGACGCCCATGCGCTCGAGCATCGCTTGCAGCGACTGCTTGGTGAATGGGATGTTGTTGAGCGTATCGCCGGTGCCGTTGAGGCCGACGACGAGGCCGTAGCCGATGAGCTGGTTCTGCCGCACGCCCTCGATATTGGCGAGGTCCTTGATGCGCGACGTCGCGCTTGCGGACGTGACCGAGAGCGCCAGCGCTGACAGCGCGGCGCAGGCCACCCCAACAATCCTCACCCAACGAACGCCTGGCATCCTCTGCTCCCCGAGGCTCCTCACATCTCGGACCATCCTCGACACTCCCATGACGAGCTGGTCCGACGCTTTCCTTGCGAGTGCTGTGCCAACGCGGGGCAGCGGGGTTACGCGATTGAATAGGTTGAATAAACCTGTTTCCACCGGTGTCAGGGAGCGTTCTCCCTGAGGAGCGAAACTGCCGCCTCTCGGCAGATTTTGCCGGGCCGTTTACGCGCCGTTAACCATAAGACGGCGAAGGTAACGGCATCGATCACCCGGATTCCTGCGATGCGCATCTACGGACCGAACGGCACCACGCTTGGTACGCCGGCCAGCCAGGCCAGGCGGACGAGCTCCGGCACCTTCGTGCTGCCCGACACCTCGTCGGCTCAGGAGACGCGGGGCGCTGCCGCACCGAAGGCCGCCGCGAACATCGACGGGCTGCTCGCGCTGCAGGGCATCGAGGAAGATCCGGTCGAGCGCCGCAAGCGCTCGGTCGCCCGCGGCAGGACCGCGCTCGACGTGCTCGACGATCTCAAGATGGGACTACTGTCCGGCAATCTCGACGCCTCGACCGTGATGCGGCTGCGCGATGCCGCGGCGAACCTGAAATCGTCCTCGGGCGATCCCCGCCTCGATTCCTTGCTCTCCGAAATCGAGCTGCGCGTCGAGGTCGAACTGGCAAAGGCCGGGCAGGCGTAGCGCCTACGCCGCTTCATCCTTCTGCTGCGCGTCGTAGCGGCGCTGGGCGGCGAGCACGTCCTTCAGATTCTGCTCGGCCCAATCGCGCAGGGGATCGACGGCGGCCGCGAGCGTCACCCCGAGCTGCGTGATCGAATACTCCACCGTCACCGGTACGGTTGCGATGGCGTGACGCTTGATCAGGCCGTCGCGCTCGAGCGACTTGAGAACCTGGCTCAACATCTTCTGCGAAATGCCTTCAATCGTTCGGCGCAACTGATTGAAGCGCATCGGCTCCTCGCGCAGCAGCAGCAGGATCAGCACCGCCCATTTGTCGCCGACGCGGTCGAGGATCTGGCGCGTGGGGCAGTTCGCTGCATAGACGTCTGGCTTCATCGTCAACTCCTCACGATCCGTTTGGCCCCTTGCCGGCTCGCGCGCCCGTGACGGGTCCCGGTTACTCTTGCGTAATCAGGTAAGCACAAAGTGCTCTCTTAACACCAGCATCCTTTGCGATATCTAGTAACTGTTAGTTACCAAAAGAAGCAAAGGAGCCTTCCATGAAAATCGCAGTCGCCGGCGCCTCGGGCCGGGCCGGGTCGGAGATCACCAAGGAACTGTCGCGCCGCGGCCATGCGGTCACGGCGATCGCCCGGAACCCCGAGAAGATCGCGACCCTGCCGAACGTCACGTCCACCAAGGGCGACGTGCTCGACCAGGCCGGCCTTGCCAGGCTGTGGGCCGGGCACGACGTCGCCGTGAGTTCCGTGCACTTCCTGGCCAGCGACCCGCTCAAGCTGATCGGCGCGGCGAAGGCGTCCGGCGTTGGTCGCTACCTCGTTGTCGGCGGTGCCGGCAGCCTGGAAGTCGCTCCCGGCGTCAAACTGGTTACAACCCCCGGTTTTCCAGCCCAATACAAGGCCGAAGCGGAGGCGGGCGGGGCTTTCCTTGACCTGCTGCGACAGGAAAAGGACCTGAACTGGACCTTCATCTCGCCGTCGGCCCTCTTCATCGAGGGCGAGCGAACCGGCAAGTTCCGGCTCGGGACCGATCAGCTTCTCGCAGATGCGAACGGGAAAAGCTGGATCAGCTTCGCCGACTACGCCATTGCGCTCGCCGACGAGATCGAGCGACCGGCCCATCCGAGGCAGCGTTTCACGGTCGGTTACTAGGCCTTCGGCCGCCCCCGGGTTCTCCAGGATAAACCTTCCTGTGCAAGGGCTTGGGGGCGCTAACCGAACGATCAGGGAAATATTGTCTGTCACAGGAGGCCGCTATATAAGCCCGGCTTAACGGACCCCGTTCCGTTGCGAGTCGTTGCTTAGACAGATAGGCCGCCCTTGGAAAAGTTGAAAAACTACCGACCGACCGAAAAAGAGCCTTTCATGAACGACCGGCAGAAGGAGTACTTCCGTTTGAAGCTCCTCGCCTGGAAGGATGAGATCCTCAAAGAGTCCAAGCTCACGCTGCAGGCTCTGCAGGAGGAGAACGTGAACCACCCCGATCTCGCCGATCGGGCATCGTCCGAAACCGACCGCGCCATCGAACTCCGCGCCCGCGACCGCCAGCGCAAGTTGATCGCCAAGATCGACGCCGCGCTCCAGCGTATCGAGGACAACACCTACGGCTATTGCGAGGACACCGGCGAGCCGATCTCTCTGAAGCGGCTCGAAGCCCGGCCCATCGCGACGCTCTCGGTGGAAGCGCAGGAGCGCCACGAGAAACGCGAGAAGGTCTACCGCGACGAATAGAGTCCGAGCCGCAGCGATGCGGCTCTTTGTTTTTGGACGCACGGTGCTGCTTGAGCGCCGTGATCAGCATTTTGTCTGCCGCTTGCCGTGACGCGCATCAGCGCAGGCGCGATCGTGAAAAGTGAATCACGATCAATGGGCTGGAGTCACTTCCTCCGAGCTCACGTAAGTTCCGATGAGAAACAGCCTTCACTTCAGGTGCGGGAGGTTTTGCGAGTCGCATCAACGAGATCGACTCGAATGCTGAGGCAACGATCCGGCAGCTTCACACATCGCTGCAATCAGGCTTGGCTGCAATCAGGCTTGCTGCGACGCCACAAGGCGCGCATCGCCATAAAGCCTGGACCAGCTCAATATTTCCTTAAACGCCGGCAACAGGCCGTAGGCCGCATCCGTCAACTCGTACTCGACCCTCAACGGTTTCTCCGCGAAGACGGTTCGCGACACCAGGCCGTCCTGCTCAAGCTCGCGCAGCTGCGTGGTCAGCATGTGCTGGGTGATGCCGCCGATCGCTCGCCGCAACGCACCGAAGCGAACGGCGCCGTTTATCAGCGCGAACAGGATCTCCAGCTTCCACTTGCCGCCAAGCGCATGAATGGCCCGCTTGAAGTCGGCGAGCAGGGCAGGGTCGGGGTTGCAATCGCAGTCGCCGTCGCAAACGATGGTCAGGTTTTCCATACCGGTCTCGAAATCCATTCTACTTGTTCCCCGGGAGATAGTGACCAGATGCGGCCTTGAGCAGGGTGGCGGAACCAATTCGCCCGCCTGCGCAAGGAGGGGAATTCGGCAATGAGCATTGTTCTGGTCACCGGCGGGTCCGGCTTCGTCGGCATCCATGTTGTCCTGCAGCTTCTGGCCGCCGGCCATCAGGTGCGGACCACGGTGCGCCGCCCGGACCGGCAGGCCGACGTGCTGGCGATGTTGCGCGAGGGCGGGGCTGCGTCGCCCGAAAGCCTGTCCTTTTTCACCGCCGATCTCACCGCGGACGACGGCTGGCGCGAGGCCGTCGCCGGCTGCGATTACGTGCTCCATGTCGCCTCGCCATTGTCGACCAGTGTTCCCAAGGACGAGAACGAGATGATCATCCCGGCCCGCGACGGCACGCTGCGGGTGCTGCGTGCCGCACGCGAGGCCGGCGTCAGGCGGGCCGTCGTGACCTCGTCGCTGGGCGCGATCGGCTATGGCCATCCGGCGCGCGACAGGCCGTTCGACGAGACCGACTGGACCAATCTCGACGGCGCCGACGTGCAGCCCTACATCAAATCCAAGATGCTGGCCGAGCGGGCGGCCTGGGATTTCATTGCGCGCGAGGGCGGCGGGCTCGAATTGTCCGTCGTCAATCCCGCCGGCATTTTTGGCCCCGTACTGGGGCCGGACTTCTCCGGCTCGATCGAGATCGTCAAATCGCTGCTCGACGGCGCCATGCCGGCGGTGCCGCGGGTCTATTTCGGCGTGGTCGACGTGCGCGACGTGGCCGATTTGCACCTGCGCGCGATGACGGCGCCGGAGGCCAGGGGCGAGCGCTTCATCGCGGTCTCCGGCGAGACGATGTCGATCCTCGATATCGCCAGGGTGCTGCGGCGGGAACTCGGACCCAGGGCGCGCCGGGTTCCGCGGCTCCAGGCCCCGGACTGGCTGGTGCGGCTGGCCGCGAACCGGATTCCGCTGCTGCGCGCGGTCGTGCCGATGCTTGGGAGGGTTCGGCATTCCACCAGCGCCAAGGCGAGGTCGCTGCTTGGCTGGCAGGCCCGTTCCAACGACGAGGCGATCCTCGCGACGGCCGAAAGCCTGATCCGGCTCGGCCTCGTGAAGCGCTGAGGGCGCCCCGTGGGCCGTCCCTTGGCCCGCGCTTGTCACGCCGCGGCGGGGATGCTGAAGTGCCGACCTCAATTGCGTAGCGTGGGAGCCGGCGCCAATGGACAAGATTCTCAAAGCCGCAAAGGCGATTGCACTCGCGCGCCGTAACCGTGCGCCGCTCGCAGCCCTGGACCATCCGCCGGCTGACGAAGCCGAGGGCTATCAGGTCCAGCGCGCGCTGCACGATCTCCTGTTGCCGCATGTCGGGCCGCTGGTCGGCTACAAGATCGGCTGCACCAGTCAGGTGATGCAGGACTATATCGGCATCCCGCATCCCTGCGGCGGCAGCGTGTTCCAGAAGGGCGTGTACGAGAGCGGGGCCAAGCTCGCGGCTGCCGACTATGTCCGTGTCGGCGTCGAGTGCGAGATCGCGGTGCGATTGAAGCGCGACCTCGCCGCCGGCGAGGCGCCGTTCACGGCCGAATGGGTCGGCGAGGCCGTTGAGTTCTATCATCCCGCGATCGAGATCGTCGACGACCGCTATGTGAAGTGGGAGTCGATGGGTGCGCCGACGTTGATCGCCGACGATTTCTTCGCCGCCGGCTGCGTGCTGGGTGAGGCGGTGCCGCGCTCGTCGGTGCCGGATCTGAAGGCGGTCAAGGGCCGCGCCATCGTCAATGGCGAAGAGGTCAGCCACGGCACCGGCGCCGACGTGCTCGGCCATCCCCACAACGCACTCGCCTGGCTCGCCAACCACCTCGCCGCCGAAGGCAAGGGTCTGCACGCGGGGCAACTCGTGCTGACGGGCAGCCTGGTGAAAACGCTGTGGCTGAAGGCCGGCGACAAGGTGCGGATGGAGCTGGACGGGCTGGGGACGGTCGAGGCGGAGTTTACTTGAGGCTGCTACGGCAATCCCCGCCGTCAGTCGTACCAATCGGCTTTACAAAATACATGCGGCCCTCGCCAGGGGAGCTAGCGAGGGCCGCGTAGTACATCGTCGTTCGCGCCTAGGTTCGCGAACACGATGTGGGAGCTCGGGAGAGGCTTAGAAGGGCAACAGCACGTCCATGACCTGCTGACCGTAGCGCGGCTGCTGCACGTCCGTGATCTGGCCGCGGCCGCCATAGGCGATGCGGGCCTGTGCGATCTTGCTGGAATCGATGGTGTTGTCGCTCTGGATGTCTTCGGGGCGGACGATGCCGGCGACGATGAGCTCGCGGATCTCGTAGTTGACGCGGATCTCCTGCTTGCCTTCGACGACGAGGTTGCCGTTCGGCAGCACCTGGGTCACGACCGCGGCGACGTTGGTCTGCAAGGCCTCCGTGCGATTGACCGAGCCCTTGCCGTCGGCGGAGGATGTCGAGTCGGTGGTGAGAAGGCGGCCGGGCAGGATCTTGAGCGGCTGCGTGACCGTCTTGCTGCCGATGAAATCGGTAATCCCCGAATCCTCCTTGGCGGTTCGGCTGCGCTGGGTCTCGTTGGCGATGTTGGCCTTGTCGGTGATGTTCACGGTCACGGTCAGGAGGTCGCCGACATGGGTCGCGCGCTGGTCCTTGAAGAAGGCGCGGCTGCCGTTGCGCCACAATGAGTTCGGATTGTAGGAGGCGACTTCCGGCTTCGGCATCGGCATCTGCACCGGCTTGTAGCCGGGCTGCGTCGTCGGATTGTCGATCGCCGACAATTTCGGTTGCTCGCCGATCTGCGACAGGCGGTCGATCGAGGAGCAGCCGCTCGCCAGCGCGCAAACTGCCAGCAGCAGACCAGAGATCGCGACGCGACGAAGGCGGGAAGCCGAACTGAACCTGGACATGACTTACTCTGACTTGGCTGGAGCTTGCGGGACGCGAACTTGCGGAATATGGGCTTGGGCGATCTGAGCCGGAGACGCGGGGGCCTGGATCAGGCTCTGTGCGAGCGCAGCAGCAGCGGCCGCGGGGGTAGGCGTTTCGTCGCGCTTGAGCGAGGAGGTCTGCTCGACCGCGGGCGCCATCGGCGCGGACTGGCTCGCGCCCTGGATCGTCACCTGGCCGCGACCGGTGACAATGCCTGCCAGCGTGCGCTTGGTCTGGAGATTGAGCACGCTGACGGTGTCGCCCTCGGCGCCGCTTTCGAGCGCCTTGCCGCGCGTGGTGAGGTAGATCCCGGGGACCTGGTAGATGACGGTGACGCTCTGGTCGCGCGACACGAAGTCGGGCTTGACGATGTCGGCGACGCGGATCGGCATGCCCGCCCGCATCGGCCGGCGCAGCTGCATGCCGAGCGTGCGATCGCGCGAGGCGGGCTCGCCGGTGATTTCGGCCTTGGGCCGGCGCTCCAGCGCGATGTCGGAGGACTTCAGGAGATCGGCGCGGTCGATGTCGCGCGTCAGCACGGCCACTTCCACCGTCTCGATCGCGGTGCCGGTGAAGCGCAGCTTGGTCGGCGTCGGATTGTTGTCGTTGTTGATCTCGAAGGCGATGTCGAAACGGCCGTTGCGGGCGTCATAGCGGGTTGCGACTGGCTGGAGCGCACCGCTGTTGGAGGCGTCGAGCCGCATGTCGGCGACGCCGCGGTCGAACGTGACGGCGATGTTGGCGGCTTCCCCAAGGCCGAAGCGGCGCTCGAGCGCCGAGGCCACCGCGGTTTCGAGGTCCTTGTTGGCGAGCGTGCGGGCGAGGCGGGTGACCTGGACTTCCTTGATGTCGCCGGTCATCACGCCGATGACCTGTTTTGCGCGCAGCACCGACAGCACATGCGCGACCGGCAGCGCGCCGGTGGTGCCGAGATCGGGCGAGCGGTAGACCGGGATCAGCGCGGCCGAGCCGGCATTGTCGATGAGGTCGCCGACCCGCACCACGTCCGAGGTCACGGTGACGCTCGCGCGCAGCGTCGGCGCTGCGATGAAATCGTCGGCGGCCTGCGCCGGCAGCGCCAGCAGCAGGAGAGCGGAGATCGTGGCGAGGGTGGTGCGGATCATCGTCATACCTCAGCGGAACAACGCCGTGGTCGATTGCATCATCTGGTCGGCGGCGCTGATGACCTTGGCGTTCATCTCGTAGGCGCGCTGCGCGGCGATCAGGTCGCTCATCTCCGAGACGACGTCGACATTGGCCTGCTCCAGGCTGCCCTGCGTGACCTTGCCGTAGCCTTCGGAGTTCGCGGTGCCGTCCTGCGGCGGGCCGGAAGAGGGCGTCTCGACGAACTGATTGTTGCCGACGGGCTGGAGGCCCGCCTTGTTGATGAAGCGGGTCACGCCGATCTGGCCCTGAACGGCCGACGTCGACGAACCCGGCAGCGTCACCGAGACCTGGCCCTGCTCGTTGACGGCGAGGCCGGAGGCGTTGTTCGGGATGGTGATGGTCGGCTGCACCGGGTTGCCCTGCGCGGTGACGACGCGGCCCTGGTTGTCCATCTGGAAGGTGCCGTCGCGGGTGTACTGGAAGGTGCCGTCGGGCATCAGGATCTTGAAGAAGCCTTCGCCCGAGATCGCGAGGTCGAGATCGTTGCCGGTCTGCGACAGCGTGCCCTGCGTCATGCTGCGCGGCGTGCCGACGGTCTTGACGCCGCCGCCGATGTCGACGCCGACAGGCACGATGGTGCCCTGGTCCGAGGCCTGCGCGCCGACGCGGCGGACGTGCTCGTAGATCAGGTCCTGGAACGCCGCCGTCTGCTTCTTGAAACCGGTGGTGCGCAGGTTGGCGATGTTGTTGGAGATGACCTGGACGTTGAGTTCCTGGGCCGCCATTCCGGTCGCAGCGGTGTGGAGCGCTTGCATGTCAGTGATCCCCTAATCAGGCCGGAACGTCGGCGAGCTTCTCGATCGCCGATTTGTGGAGGTCGCTCTGCTGCTGAAGCAGGTTGGCGATGGCGGTGTAGCTGCGCATGACCTCGACCATGCGGCTCATCTCGCCGACCGAGTTCACGTTGGACTTCTCGACGTAGCCCTGGCGCACGGTCGACTTGGTGATGGCCTGCGGGG
This sequence comes from Bradyrhizobium sp. LA6.1, assembly GCF_040547805.1. NCBI lineage: Bacteria > Pseudomonadati > Pseudomonadota > Alphaproteobacteria > Hyphomicrobiales > Nitrobacteraceae > Bradyrhizobium > Bradyrhizobium sp. LA6.1. The sequence continues at coordinate 242,345 of NZ_JBEPQK010000002.1, forward strand.
TCGCGGAGCCGACGTCGTAGAGGTTGGCGCCGAGCTTGGTCAGCTTCGCCGCATCGTCGAACGCAGCCATGCGGATCTTGCCGCGGATCGAGTCGGTCTTGGCGGTGCCCTCGAGTACCGTGACGGTGCCGTCGGGTGCGACATTGATGTCGTGGTCGGTGGGCTGGAAGGTGATCGGGCCGCCAGTGCCGAGCACGAGGTTGCCGTCGGAGGTGACGAGCTGGCCGGTGCTGTTGAGCGAGAATTTGCCGTCGCGGGTGTAGCGTTCGCCGCCATTGGCCTGCACCGCGAAGAACGCGTTGCCGTCGATCGCCATGTCGAGCGGGTTGTTGGTCGGCTCCATCGGCCCCTGGCCGACGTCGCGGAAGGTGCCGCGGTCCTGCACATAGGAGACCCGGCGGTCGGACGCGATGAAATTGTCCTCACGCGCGTTCGAGTTGAGAAATTCCTCGAACAGCGAATGGTCGGCCTTGAAGCCGTTGGTGTTGGCATTGGCGACGTTGTTGGCGATGACATCCATCTGCCGTTCCAACGTCATCTGCCGTGACAAGCCGATCAGAAGCGCGTTCTGCATCGGAAATCTCCCCTGAGTGAGCCCGCCACCTCGCTCTCCCAAGCGCCTTGGCCGACCCGTGAACAAGACCGCCGGGTTCTCCCAAACCCTCCGGCCTCGGTCCTCTCTCAGCGAAAGCCGTGCCAACTCGAAAAAATATGTAATTTCAATGTTTTGTCGATTTTTGAGGGGTGCGGGAAGGCGGCAGAAAGGTTCTGTTAGCCATGTTTGCCCGGCAGATTTTTCCTAGTGGAGGCCCAATCGAAAGATTCCGTTAACCATTATTACCGTAGCGTTTGCGTGTAAGAGGAGCGCACTGCGCTGGGGCATTTGTATCGCGTCACTGTCTGCCAGGAGGCTTCGCTCTTTCGACCCTTTATGAGATGAGCGAGCCTATCGACCATGGCAGACAATGAAGCGGAAGGCGGCGCAGCCGCCGAAGGCGCGGAAGCCGCTCCGCCGAAGAACAAGCTCAAGCTCATCATCATGGCCGTCGGTCTGCTCGCCGTCCTCGGTGGCGGTGCCGCGACCTGGTTCTTCTTCTTCTTCCGTCATGGCGACGACGAGCATCACGCCGAGGCGGCGCCGCCGCCGAAGCCGCCGGCCTTCGTCGACGTGCCCGACATCATGGTCAACCTCGCCGGCGCGCCCGGCGAGCGCGTGCAATATCTCAAGCTCAAGGTCGTGCTGGAGCTGAAGGAAGAGAAGCAGATCGAGGCGATCAAGCCGACGATGCCGCGCATCACCGACATCTTCCAGACCTATGTGCGCGAGCTGCGCTCCTCCGACCTCAACGGCTCCGCCGGCGTCTTCCGCCTCAAGGAAGAGCTGACCAAGCGCGTCAATGCGGCGGTTTCCCCGATCCAGGTCAGCGCGGTGCTGTTCAAGGAAGTCGTGATCCAGTGAGCATGACGGGCTAGGGATCATGGCAGGCACCGACCAACCAGACCAGGATGCAATTGCCGCCCAATGGGAGGCCTCGCTTGATTCCGAGGATCCCGCGGAGGCCGCGAAGGCTGCTGCCGCAAACGAACTATCCGAGACCATGGCCCTGCAATGGGCGGCCATGGTCGAGGACGGCAGCCGCGATCTCGGCGCCGGCAAGAATTCCGGCGAGCGGGTGCTGTCGCAGGAGGAGATCGACAATCTTCTCGGCTTCGCGGTCGGCGACGTCACGCTCGACGACCATTCCGGCATTCGCGCGATCATCGATTCAGCGATGGTCTCCTACGAGCGTCTGCCGATGCTCGAAATCGTCTTCGACCGCCTGGTGCGGCTGCTGACGACCTCCTTGCGCAATTTCACCTCCGACAACGTCGAGGTCTCGCTCGACCGCATCACCTCGGTGCGCTTCGGCGACTACATGAACTCGATCCCGCTGCCGGCCGTTCTCTCGGTGTTCAAGGCCGAGGAGTGGGAAAACTTCGGCATGGCGGTGGTCGATTCCAGCCTGATCTATTCGATGATCGACGTGCTGCTCGGCGGTCGCCGCGGCGCCAGCCAGCTCCGCATCGAGGGCCGGCCCTACACCACGATCGAGACCGAGCTGGTCAAGCGGCTGGTCGAGGTGGTACTGGTCGACGCCGAGCAGGCGTTCCGGCCGCTGTCGCCGGTGACCTTCACGATCGACCGGCTCGAGACCAATCCGCGCTTCGCCGCGATCAGCCGTCCCGCCAACGCCGCGATCCTGGTGCGCCTGCGCATCGACATGGAAGATCGCGGCGGTAATATCGAGCTGCTGCTGCCTTACGCGACCATCGAGCCGATCCGGGGCGTCCTGCTCCAGATGTTCATGGGCGAAAAATTCGGCCGCGACACGATCTGGGAGGGCCATTTCGCCACCGAGATCAACCAGGCCGAGATCGCGGTCGATGCCGTGCTCTACGAGGCCGAAATCCCGCTCAAGCAGCTGATGCGGCTCAAGGTCGGCGACACCCTGCCGCTCGACATGCGCGCGGATGCCAACGTGACCGTGCGTTGCGGCGACGTCACTCTGACCGAGGGGCGGATGGGCCGGGTCGGCGACCGCGTCGCGATACGGGTGACGAAACCCCTGCGCAAGCCAAGTACGACACTTGCGATGTTCGAGAAGGTGGACGAGCAGAACAAGATGATGGAGGCCCCATGAACCACTCCCTGGGAATGGCGATCGAGACGCTGGTGGCTATCCTGCTGATGCTGACCATCGTTTACTGTGTCATGCTCAACAAGCGGCTGACGCGGCTGAAGGCGGACGAGCATTCGCTGAAGGCGGTCATCGGCGAGCTGATCACCGCCACCGAGATCGCCGAGCGCGCGATCGGCGGGCTGAAGCTCGCCGTGCGCGACGTCAACGAGAACCTCGGCAGCCAGCTGGCGGCGGCGACGCAGATGTCGGACCAGCTCTACAAGCAGCTCGGCGAAGCCGACAACGTGGTGCGGCGCCTGTCCAAGATTGCGATCGCCGCGCGCCCTGCGGCGAGCCCGGAAGCGGCCGCGGTGCCCGCGGCCAAGCCCTCATCGGCGAAGGCGGTGGCGGCTGCGGCCGAAGCCTTCTCCGAGCGCCGACGATCCAACGGCCTTGCGGCATAAAGTCAGGGTATGAAATCCTTTCGTAACATCCGCGTCATTCCTGTCGTCCTGGTCGCCGTCGCAGGGCTCGCCACGCTCAAGGTCGTGGGCCTCGTGATCAATGGCGGCTATGTCTTCGACTACCAGCCGAGCCAGATCAAGAAATCCTGGGCGCAGGAGAATCTGAACTTTCCGACGGGGCGGGAAGACCCCGATATCACGGGATCTACCCACGGCGCGCCGAAGGAGGCGCCGAAGCCCGCCGCGCCCGAGACCAAGCCCGAGGGCACCGTGGTCAAGATGGACGAGGCCCAGCCGCAGGTCTCGGCCTCCGAGCGCGCGATCCTGGAGCGCTTGCAGGCACGCCGCCAGGAGATCGAGTCCCGCCAGCGAGAGATCGACATCCGCGAGAGCCTGCTGAAGTCGGCCGAGAAGCGCATCGAAAACAAGGTCGAGGAGATGAAGGCGGTGGAATCCCGCATCTCCGCGACCCAGGCCGAGCAGAAGGCCGCCGAGGCCCAGCGCATGAAGGGCCTCGTGACCATGTATGAGGGCATGAAGCCCAAGGATGCCGCGCGGGTGTTCGACCGGCTCGAGATGGGCGTGCTGATCGAGATCGCCTCGCAGATCGCGCCGCGAAAGATGTCGGACATCATGGGAGTGATGTCGCCGGAGGCCGCCGAGCGGCTGACGGTCGAGATGGCCCGCCGGGCCAATGGCGGCGGCGATCAATCGGCCGCGGCCGGTGACCTCCCCAAGATCGACGGCAAGCCGACGCAAAAGCCGAATTGAAGGCTCCGGAGGCGCGGCGCGCTGCGGCAGCCTGCGCGCAATCGCGCGGTCGTTCGGCCTGTACGCGGCTGGACGCCTTGCGTGTCTAGTTCGCGAACCGCTGTTGAACCCTGGGACCCGTCGCGCTCAGCGGCTTCTCGACGGGAAGGAGGGTCTCGCAGTGCTGCCTGATCAGCGCAGCCTTCGTCGTGCGAGTCACGAGATGAAGGGTGCTGTGGCAGCAGGAACACTCGTATACCTTTAGTGCATAGCCCCGCGCAATTGGAAAGACGGCTACGACCGCTCTTGCCTGGCTACATACAATGCAGTTGGCTTCTCCGCTCATTGATTGCTCCCCCAAAAAAGTTGACCAATCGCATTCGCATCGCAATGATTACATTTGATTCAGAGTCGTTGATGGACCGCAACACCTCTGAGGTTGTGCGAGCCTACTCGGCAACCAAGTACGCAGATCAAACGCGCCGGGGAGTGGGGTGATCGCGAGCTTGATGTCTTTGCCGCACGAAGCTCGTCGGCTCGCGTTGCAGATGCAGCTGAAGCAAGCGGCATCTTCTGAGGCTGCGATGAGTTGACGCGTGCAACTGTGAACTGGAGTACAGTGGTGCTGGAGAGTTCGTCCTAGGCTCCCGCCATCGGCAATCAGCCGCGCGGGCGGAAGCCATGAATTACTCGTCCGTAGCAGAACGCGCAATCGAAGCCGTCAATCGGCTGCTCATCGCGGCGATGACGTTGGCCTGGACATCCGCGCTTGACCATCAGCATGCATTGCCGCCGCAAGAAGAGGATGGCGACATTGACGATGCTTGTCCCGAGCGGGACAGCTCCGCCGCATCGGATGGCACGGGGAAACAACACTGAAGATCAATTGCCCTGCGGACATCACACGATCAGATCGTGCGGCACATGGGCGTGAGCTGAGCCTGCGCCGTGAGCCGGATCAATATGCGGCGGGGACGGCTCAAGCATCGACGCCGCCCTGAATCCGTGGACGACGCCAGCATGTTCGTGATGACCGGACGGGTCCGAAGGATCGTCCCATCCTGCGCTGAGCTCTGAATGGTGGCCATGCAAAGCGCCATCCTTGATGGCGTAGGGTCCGACCGCCGCGTGCCAGGGTGCGGGCGCAATGTCACCCGAACCGTCAGAGCCGTGCTGCTTGAAATGAAATGAGTCCCCGAGGTGAACCGAAGCAACTCGAGGAAGGCCGTTCTCGGCTATCGGCTCCCCATGATGATGCTCGCGCAAGTGATTTTCGTGGTGTGACGTCTCGATGGAGTCGGGGGCGGACTCGATGCTTGGGTCGACCGTGGACGGTATGACCGGGCCGCTGTCCTTGGCGGCCACGCTCTCTGGAACGGGCGCGATCTCCTTGCCGTTGTCGAACGGTGTCAACTTGTCGAATACGAACCTATTCTCCGCGACTGCCGTGGGATGAAGCTGGTTGACGGGCTGCACGTGGCTCACCGCGGAGGCCACGTGCCCGCCGGTGGGCGCATCCGATCGCGTGTTCGTGTCGTCGGGCTGAACGAACTGGGTGTGCCCGACCCGGACAACCCGTTCGCAATCGGCATCGAACCTGCATCCGCTCGCCTTCGCAGCTTGCCCGGGCCCGTTTCCGTCGATCAGGGCGGCTCGCTCATGGACGGTTTCGCCCGATGAGGGGCTGGTCGCCGTCGTCGGGCTACCGGTCGCGTCGTTGCCCGCGCCCGGTTCCAGATTGGCCGGCGCGGCTGCCATCGCATGACCCGACGTTTCCAGCGCGAGCATGAAATCCGACGTCTGGACGGTGGAGAAGCCATCGAGATGGATTTCCACCAGACTGGAATCGCCGATGCTCAGGCTTTGATCCGTCGGATTGACGTAAACGATGGTCTGGTTCGCCGAGCTGTCGTAGAGCCAGGCGATCGTATGTGCGGGCACCGTCGTGCTGGAGGGGTCGAGTGCCAGAACGGAGAGGGTGAGCGCGCCGAGCGCTATCAGGTCGCCCCGCTCAGAGTCTGCCTTGAAACCAGAGATGATATCAGGGCGCGCTGCACTGGAATTCGACGTCGAGGCAAAGACGAAATGATCGTCTCTGGAGCCGCCGGCAAGAAGGGTCTGTTCGTGCCCGTCGTGAGAGGTGTCGCGACCGCCGTTTGTGCCGATCTTGCCATGATCCGGACTTTCGCCGGAGGCGCCGATGCCATCCGTGTTCGCGTCATGGGTGCTCGCAGCCACCGTCGGACCGGCGGCAAAGGCTCTCGCAGCCGCATTGTCTTCGGGGGGCGCGGTGGCGTGGGGCGGATCGGCGGCATTGAGAGCTGCCGCGTGGCCGAAATGGTCGCGATCGTCGGCGCCGTGGATTGTGATGGCTATGGTCTGTTCCGTCCCATCGATGGTGGTGACCGTGAAGGTGTCGGTCAAAGTCTCGCAGGAAGGAAGCGCCTGCACGGCACAGTTGGTGGTGTCGAGCGTGTAGGTCCACACGCCGGCGGCGGTCATCGTGAAAGCGCCGTAGCCGCCCGCGCTCCGTGTCGCACAAGTGACCGGCGTGAATGTGTTCGGCGTGTTGTCGACGTCGGTGTCAGTCAGTCTGCCGCTCGCCGTCGGCTTGCCGTGTTCCCTGCAATCGGGCTCGGTCACCGAGCCGGTGATGCAGCCGTGGATGATGGCCGGATCGTTCGTGCCGTGGATGGTGATCGTCACCACCTGCGCGGTGCCGTCGATGGTGGTCACGGTGAAGGTGTCGGTCAGGGTGTCGTAGACGTTCAGCGCCTGGACGACGCAATTGGTGTTATCGAGCGTGTAGGTCCAGACGCCGTCGGCCGTCATCCGGAAGCAGCCGTAACCGTGGTCGCTCGCCCTTGGCGAGGTCACCGGCGTGAAGCTGTCGGGAGTATTGTCGACATCCGTATCTGCAAGCTTGCCGGTCGCGATCGGAGTCCCGGGCTTCCAACACGCGGCTTCCGTCACGGTGCCGGTCGTCGTCCCGGAAATGATGGCAGCGTCGTTGGAGCCGTTGATCGTGATGGTAATCAACTGCGGGGTGCCGCCGATGCTGGTCACCGTGAAGGTGTCTGTCAGCGTCTTGCCGACGTTCAGAGCCTGCACTGCGCTGTTGGATTGATCGAGCGTGTAGCTCCAGACGCCGTCGGCGGTCATCGTAAAAGTGCCGTAGCCGTGCGCACTCTTCGTCGGGGAATTGACAGCCGCGAAAGTGTTGGGGGGGTCGTCGACGTCGATATCCGAAAGCTTGCCGGTTGTGACGGGTGGGCCGGTTGTGACAGGTGGGCCGGATGGAGCATTGGCGACGCCGCCGGATTCGATTGACAAGCCGGTCGTCGTGCCGGAGATGATCGCCGCGTCGTCGGCTCCGTTGATGTTGATCGTGAAGGCCTGTTGAGCCGAAAGCGATCCGTCGGACACGGTGATCACAAAGCTATCGGTGGTCGGCGTCTTCAGCGCGTTGATCGCGCCACTGTTGGGAACGAAGGCATAGGCGCCAGTCGAGCTGTTCAGATAAAGCGTGCCATAAGAGCTGGTCTTCGATACGTCGTAGATCGCTCCCTCCAGCGCGGTAGCGCCCGTAGCGCCTCCGCTGATGCCGAAAGTCAGCGCGGCGCTGGAGCTGCTGGCGCTGAAGGTTCCCCTCGTTGCGGCGAAGACGTCGAACGCGACCGTGTCGAGTTCAAGCGGGCCCGCCTGCACATTCAAGATCGGCGGCGTCCGCACGGGTGTCACGGGTGTGATGATGTCGGGCACCGTGACGATGATCGGCTGCAACGGTAGCAGTGCGTTTGGCGCCGCGGGCGCTATGAAATTGATCGGCTCCAGCGGCAGAGATTCGACGAACGGAGGCGTGCCGGACCCGTTCTTGCCAAATCCCTTCGAGAAATTTTCGAGCGCCTCCTGCTGGGCCACCCGCAGCTCCTCCATGCGGGTCGCGCTGTTGTCGAGCTGATTCACGGTAAGCCCGGAGCCGACCTTGCTCAGCACGACCGTTTGTCCGGGGTCCTCGACGATGATGTGCCGCGGGATTGATTCCTTGGTCGTGAGCTCGAACGTGCCGTGTGCAAAGTCCTTGTATGTAATCGTATCGTCGTCCAGGAACGTTGCGTTCGGGTCTGCGGCCCTGACCTCCTTGATCATCGAGAAGAGCAATGCCGTGAGCGACAGCATCCCGAAACGGCCGGCAGAGGCTCGCTCATGAGATTGAATAGCGGGTACATCAGGAGGATTGCTCTTCGCCGTCTTCACGCGGCGATGCAGGCCCGCAGCGGCTTCGCGCTCGCCCCCGTGCTCTGCAGTGGACGTGACGGCCATTTTTCAACCTCGATTGCCCTAGCGGTCGGCCTCAGGCGTCGCCCTATGCCGCCGCGTCTTGGCCGGCTTGCCGCGTCACGCGATCGGGAACAATTTTGTGCCGGCAACCTCAGCTATGCCAGCTAAAAAGTTGTCGTTTCTGAGAATTCCGCCCAGGCTGATCACGGCAGAATTGCTGACGTTTCGCCCGACGGTACCGCTTTCAGCGCTAAAAGCTGTTTGAAATTGCCTGGCGCGGATAGTGACTCTTTTGGACACGGCGATCAGCCATTCGGATTACCCCGGAATAACCATTTTGGCTGTCGTGGTTTGCTGTTGCTGGTCTGCCATTATCCCCGATGGCTTTCGTCGGCGCTGTCGGAGCCGTTCGGATGCTCGAGGATCATATCTTCGAAAAGGAGGAAGCCATGGGCACTCGTGCAGCGATTGTTCTCGTGGCAGGTCTCGTCCTTGCGCTGGCCGCTTCGTCACCCCGCCCGGTTCAGGCGCAGGACGATTCTCCGCGGCGCGCCGTGCTGGACTCGTCGTCAAAGCCAATCGGGAAAGTTGTGACAGCCGATGGCTCGGTCATCATCGAGCATGCGGGCGCCGCCATTGTCCAGGCAAACGTCGGGGCCGAATCCATCCAGACGAAAGTCGGTGATCCCGTCTATTTGGGTGATGTGGTTCGAACCGGTGCCGACAGTCGGGTCGGCATCAATTTCGTCGATGGAACTTCGTTCAACTTGTCGAGCAACGCCCGCATGACATTGGACGAATACGTCTACGAGCCGGGTGGAAAGTCCAATTCGACAGCCTTCAACCTGACCAAGGGTACGTTCGTTTTTGTTGCCGGCCAGGTTGCGAAGACCGGTGACATGAAGATCGAAACGCCGGTCGCGACGATGGGCATTCGAGGCACTACACCTCACGTCGAAATCTCGGACGACGGAACCACCAGGTTTTCCACTCTGATCGAAGAGGGCAAGAACAAATATACGAAGAAGCCCGGCGCAGCGGGGCCACGCCAACCCGAGCAAAGGACCGAGCAAAGGCTCAATCTGAACATCTGTCGCGGCTGCTAGAGAATTGGTCCGAGCCCGTGCAATCGCCAGATCTCAGAAGATCGGGAGCCTGACATGAAACCAGGATCCTCCGTTGCCGAAGGCGGACTGGCGCTTGTCGTCCTGATGTTGGTCGGCTTGCCGGTCGTGGCCCAGAACTCCAGCGTGAAGGACAGCTATCTCAGCAATATCGAACTGTGCAACGGGACGGGTACCACCTCGCTCGATGCCCGGATCGGTGCCTGCACGACTTTCATACAGGCGCGTCCAGATTCGACGGCAGCTCTGGCAATCGCGTACAACAATCGCGGCAACGCCTACACGGCAAAGGGCGACTACGACAGCGCCATCAGCGATTTCGATCAGTCGATCGCACTCAATCCGACATACGCAAAGGCCTTCAACAACCGCGGCGTGGCTCACTTGAGGAGACGCGAATATGAGCTCGCGATCGAAGCCTTTGATGATGCGATCAAGCTCGATCCCGGCTATGGCGCTGCCTTCGTCAACCGCGCCGGCGCCTACCTGAAGAAAAACGACCACCAGCGCGCGGCGCATGATTACGACGAGGCAATCCGTCTCCAGCCCGCCTCGCGGGCGGCATGGAGCGGACGATGTTGGACCAGGGCGGTTCTCGGTGCCTCGCGAGAAGCGCTGGCGGATTGCGACAGAGCGCTTCAGTCGGGATCGACCAGCGCTGCCGTGTACGACTCGCGTGGGCTGATCCACCTGAAGATGGGTGAGTTCGGTGCGGCGATCGATGACTACAATTCTGCCCTGCGAGCCGCCCCGGAATTGGCGAGCGCGCTTTTTGGCCGCGGGCTTGCCAAGCTGAAGCAAGGCGATGCGATCGGCGGAAAATCTGACATTTCGACTGCAAGGACAATTCAGAAGAACATCGGTGACGAGTTCGCGCGTTATGGCGTCGATTACGACTGAGTTGGCCCGGTGAGGCGGAACGATTGGAGGTGAATATGGATGCAAGGTTCGCGCTCATTCAAGCTCACGACGATAGCATTCGCCGCTATCAGCGGTTGTTGAACACACAGCTGACCGATATCGAGCGTGAGTACATCGAGAGCCGAATCTCGGAAAAGCGATTGACCTTGCAGTCAATTCGCGAAGCGCGAGGCAAGGTGAATGCCTCGCCGGCCAATCGCGGGGTTTGATTGGCATTCCTGACGGGTGCGAACGAAGGGGGTGTTAACACCTGCTTAACCACTTGCTCTCCAGATTTCGAAGCACGAACGCCCGAGCCCGCAGGCAGGCGTCGCGACGCACTGTGCCGGGTGAATTCGTCATTACAGCATTAACAAGTCCTTAATTGGCAAAACCTACAGTCGACGGCACGGGCCGGCGCCAGTGCCGGCATGGACCGCCGAATTGGAAGAAACGCCGCCAATGGCGCAGAAGGCTGCCGCTGGATTTATGTCGCGAGCCCGCGCTTTGGCGCGAGGGCTGTCGCGTCATGTCCGCAAGGCACCCGTGCTGGCGGCCTGCCTGCTCATTGGCCTCGGTGCGCCCGCCCGCGCCGCCGATGTGGTCCGGGGCGAGGCGACTTTCTCGGCCGGTGGCGGCTTTGCCCGTCTGGTGATCAAGCTCGGCGAGGACGTTCCCTCCGAGGTGACGACGGCCGGCTCCATTCTCATCATTCGCTTCGATAGGGCGGTCGACGTTCCCGTCGATCGCGTTCCGGAAGGTGCGCCCGACTACGTCAATTCTGCCCGCCGCGATCCCGACGGCAGCGCCATCCGCCTGTCGCTTGCGCGGCGCGTCACCGTCAACACCATGAACGCCGGCGAGCGCACCTTCATCGACCTCTTGCCGGAGGGCTGGAAGGGGCCGCCGCCAAGCCTGCCCATGGACGTGGTCAAGGAACTGGCCGAGCGTGCGCGTGTCGCCGAACGTGCCTTGCGCGCCCAGCGCGCCGCGGCAGAGACCAAGAAGCGTCCGCAGATCCGCGTGCGCGCCTCGGTGCAGCCGACTTTCGTGCGCTTCGTGTTCGAGATGCCCGACGGCGTCGGCGTGTCCTCCGTGCTCAACGAGCAGAAGCTCACGCTCGCGTTCAATGCCGGCCTCAATTTCGATCTGGCGGACGCCGTCGTCGCCGCGCCCCCGAATGTCGCCTCGATCAAGCAGAAGTCCGACATCGACCAGACCAGTGTCGAGATCGCGCTGATCGGCGATTCGGACGTGCACTCCTTCCGCGACGAGAAGAATTACGTCGTCGACATCTCCTTCCAGCCCGACAAGGGCAAGACCGCCGCGACGGCTGAGGCGGTGATCGCGCAGGCGAAGCCTGCGGCCCAAGGCCATGGACCGACTCCGGAAAAACCGGCAGCCGAGAAGCCGAAGGAGGTCCATCGCGAGATCGCGCCGCCGACGTCCGAGACGATCGCGCGCGAAGCCAGGATCGAAGCCAAGATCGAAGCCAAGCCCGAGGTGAAGCCGGAAGCTCCGGCGGCGATGCCGCCGGTCGAAGCACCGAAGCCTGCGCCGGCTCCCGCGGCCGAAGCACCGCATGCTGCGGAACCGCCCAAGGACGTGTCGAAGCCTGCGGCGCCGGCAACGGCAACGGAAGCTGTGGTCGCGCCCGTCAAGCCCGCTATGTCCGAAGCGCCCAAGGAGGTCGTCAAGGAGGCTGCGAAAGAGCCGGCCAAGGACAGCGTCAAGGCCGCACCTGCCGAGGCGCCGGCCGCGCCGCAGCCCACCGTGGCCAGCGTCGATGTCCGCCGCGACAGCGATGGCTTGCGCGTGATCTTCCCGCTTCAGGTGGCAACGCCTGCGGCGGCGTTCCGCCGCGGCGACACCGTGTGGCTGGTGTTCGATACGCCGAAGCCGATCGACGTCGAGGCGATCCGCAGCCGGGGCGGTGCGATGATCGGCGAGGTCAGCCGCATGCCGCTCGACAAGGGGCAGGCGGTCCGCATCCGTCTCACCCGGCCGCTGGTCTACTCGCTGACGAGTGAGGAGGTCGGCAAGGAGACCAATTGGCTCCTGACGCTCGCCGACAAGATCCAGGCGACGCCGCTGCCGCTGATGATGTCGCGCAACATCACCGACCCCGCGCTCGCCAATATCGCGATCCCCTTCGCCAATCCGGGCCTGTTGCACAAGCTGACCGATCCCGACGCCGGCGACACGCTCTATGTCGTCACCGGGCAGCGGCCGGTGCGCGGCTTCATCAAGCGGCAGGATCTCGTCGATCTTTCGCTGCTGGAATCCGCGCACGGCATCGCGATCCGGCCGAACTCCGACGAGGTCGGCGTCGAGGTCGGATCCGACAAGGTCATTCTCGGCAAGAAGGGTGGACTGACGCTGTCGCCGGTCGATATCTCCGCCGAGCGGGCACCGACCGCGGTGCGGCCGGTCTTCAGTCCGGAAGGCTGGCGCAAGGGCCAGTCGGAGGATTTCTGGACGCGCCAGGGCAGTCTGATCACGGCGATCGCGGCCGTCGAGCCGGCGCAGCGCTCGCTGCCGCGGCTCGATCTCGCGCAGTTCTACATGTCGCGCGCCATGTACCACGAAGCCAAGTCGGTGACCGACCTGATGCTGGCCGATCCCCTCAACAAGGAGGAGAGCGGCGCGCTGATCATGCATGCGATCGCGAACATCTTGATCGGCCGGCCAGCGCAGGGCTTGAAGGACCTCGCCAATCCCGTGATCGGCAACAGCCACGATTCCCAGCTCTGGAAGGCGCTCGCCTATGCGCGCCAGGGCAAGTGGGCGGATGCGCGCGAGAAGTTCAAGAACGTCGAATTCGCGATCGCCTCGCTGCCGATCGACATCCAGCGCATCGTGACGATGGAGGCGATGCGCGCCTCGCTCGAGGTGAAGGATTATGCCGGCGCCTCCAAGCGCCGCAGCGAGATCGAGGTGGTCGGCATATCGCCCGAGGCGGCGCCCGGCTTCGCCGTGCTGCGCGGCCGGCTCGCAGAGGCGCTCGGCCACGACAAGGACGCGCTCGACGACTACAAATTCGCGGTCGCCTCGAACGATCGTCAGGCGGCGGCCGAGGCCAAGCAGCTCGAAGTGGCGCTGCGGCAGAAGCGCGACGAGATCAGCAAGGAAGACGCGCTGCGTGAGCTCGAGACGCTGTCGATGACCTGGCGGGGCGACTCGATCGAGGTCAAGACGCTCCAGATGCTGTCGCAGATCTATGCCGAGAACGGGCGCTACCGGGACGCGCTCAGGGCGGCGCGCACCGCGACAAGGCTCCAGCCGAACGCCGAGGCCTCGCGTCAGGCGCAGGACCTCGCCTCCGACCTGTTCACGCAGATCTTCCTGGGGCCCAAGGGCGACGAGCTGCCGCCGGTCGAAGCGCTCGGGATGTTCTACGAGTTCCGCGAGCTGACGCCGATCGGCCGCCGCGGCGACGAGCTGATCCGCCGCCTCGCCGACCGTCTCGCCTCGATCGACCTGCTCGACCAGGCTGCCGAGCTGTTGCAGTACCAGGTCGACCATCGCCTCGAAGGCGCAGCCCGCGCCCAGGTCGCGGCGCGCCTGTCCATGATCTACCTCGCCAACCGCAAGCCCGACATGGCGATCTCGGCGCTGCGCGCGAGCCGTATCAGCGATCTCTCCGGCGAGCTGCGGCAGCAGCGGCTGCTGCTCGAGGCGCGCGCGCAGAGCGACGTCGGCCGCCACGATCTCGCGCTCGACATCGTCTCCAACGTTTCCGGACGCGAGGTGCTCCGCCTGCGCTCCGACATCTTCTGGGCGGCGCGGCGCTGGCGCGAATCCGCCGAGCAGATCGAGCTCTATTACGGCGACCGCTTCCGCGACTTCAAGCCGCTCAACGCGGTGGAGAAGAGCGACATCATCCGCGCCGCCGTCGGCTATGCGCTCGCCGACGATTCGATCGGCCTGTCGCGCTTCCGCGAGAAATACGCGCCGCTGATGAGCGAGAGTGCGGACCGGGTCGCCTTCGACATCGCGAGCAAGCCGGCAGCGTCCTCCAGCGCCGAATTCGCCGAGATCGCCAAGCTCGCTGCCAGCGTCGACACGCTCGACGGCTTCCTGCGCGAGATGAAGCAGCGCTTCCCCGACGCCACCGCCCGCGCACCGGCCTCGCCGCAAGCCAAGGACGAGGCCGACCACACCGGCTCGCTGCCCACGATCCCCGTCGTGCGGCAGATCAAGATGACGCGGTAGGAAGCCTGCTACCACGAGGCCTCTCGACAGGTGCCCGTTGAAGCGGCAACCTGCGCGTCTTCATGCCGGGAGAGCGTCGATATGAGCAAGCCTGCCAAGACCGAAGCCGAACTCATCGCCATGGCGCGGGCCGAATTGAAGGTCCATGCCGATGGTCCGGATGACCTCGTCATCTCGATTGTCCGCGACGGCGACAGCTGGGAATTCCGCGCCGATGCCGACCAGGCCGCGACGGATAAGCCGGGCTTCCCCGAAAGCGTCGCCATGCTGGTGCAGATCGGCGATCACCTCAGCAAGCAGTATGACGTGAAGGGGTAGGGGCGCTGTCGACGCCGTCTCACTGTACGCCACGTTCTCGGTGTCATCGCCCGACTTGATCGGGCGATCCAGTATTCCAGAGACCGCAGTGATGAAATCGAAAGGCCGCGGCGTACTGGATGCCCCGGTCCCGGCTCCGCTAGGCTACGCCGGGCCCACAAGGGCGCTCGGCCGGCGAAGCTTCAGCGAAGACGGCAAGCCGGGGCATGACGGCGGATGGAGCCGCAGTTATCCGCCCCCGTAACTCTGCACCAGGCTTCCCGCCACCAGCGACCAGCCATCGACCAGCACGAAGAAGATCAGCTTGAACGGCAGCGAGATCGTTGCGGGCGGCAGCATCATCATTCCCATCGACATCAGCACGGAGGCGACGACGAGGTCGATGATCAGGAAGGGGAGAAACAGCAGGAAGCCGATCTCGAAGGCGCGCTTCAACTCGGAGATCATGAAGGCGGGGACGAGGATGCGAAGCGCGAGGTCATCCGGCGTGGCCGGCGGCGGCTCGCCCGAGAGATCCAGGAACAGCTTGAGGTCCTTCTCGCGCACGTTCTTCTGCATGAAGCCGCGCAAGGGGACGGAAGCGCGCTGGAGTGCGTCCTCGACGCCAAGCTGGTTGGCGACGAGCGGGCGGATGCCTTCGTCGTAGGACTTCTGCAGCACAGGTCCCATCACGAAGAAGGTAAGGAACATCGCGAGCGCGATGATCACCGAGTTCGGCGGCGCGGTCGCCGTGCCCATCGCGGTGCGCAGCAGCGACAAGACGACCACGATGCGCGTGAATGACGTCATCATGATCAGGATCGACGGCGCGATCGACAGCACCGTGAGCAGCGCGATGAGCTGGATCGCGCGCTCGGTGACGCCGCCCCCCTGACCGCCGAGATTGATGCTGATGTCCTGCGCATGCGCAGGCATCGCGAGCGAAGCCGCGGCGATCAGAACAGAAAGAAAAACAACTCTACGCGGGAGGGCCGGCAGCCTCACGAAGACGGCTTCGGACGGCCGAGCAGCGAGGCCATCTCGTCTTCGAGATTTTCAAAGCTGGTCTTCTCCGCGGCCGGCTTTGCGGGCGGAGCCGGGGGGGCCGGCGGCTCGCTGCGTGCGGCGCGGGGCGGTGGTGGCGCGGGCGGCTCGGGCGCAACCGGAGGCGCGACTGTCTCGCCGGCGGGGCGGCGCAGCGCGGCTTCGAGCCGCTGCGCCATCTCGGCGAGATTCTGCTCGGCGTTCGAGGGCGCGGCAGGAGCGGGGGCCGGCGGCGGAACGGCCGGAGCCTGCGGCACGGGCGGGGGAGGCGGCGGCGCGGCCGCGCGCTCGGCGCGCACCGGGGGGACTTTCACCGGCTCGCTCTGCCGCGGGGGACGTGGCATCAGCGGAGGCTCGTTGCGGGCGATGCGCGGCGGAACCGGCTCGGGGCGTGCCTCGCGCTCGGGGCGCGGCGGCAGGACCGGCTCAGGCGGAAAGCCGGCCAGTGGCGGTTCGTTGCGGCGCTCGGCCAGCGCGGGAGCGGGCCGGCGTACCTCGTCGGCGAAGGAGGGGCGCGGCCGCGGCGGCGGCTCGGGCATTTGCGGTTCGGGATGATCGAGCAGTTCGGGCCGCGGAGCTTCGTCGGTCCAGCTGCTGGTATCGGGCATCGGGGCAAGGCGCGGCGGCTCGGCGGCATTGGAACGCTGCGGAAGCTGGTCGCGGCCGGGCGCTGCGCGCACGATATTGGGCTCGACGACGATGTCGGTGGGACCGCCAATCATCAGGAGATGCTCGACATTGTCACGCCGGACCAGCACCAGGCGGCGCCGGCCATCGACCGCGGCGGCATCGATCACGGCAAGCCGGGGCATCCGGCCGCGCTGGGTGTTGGCACCGAGCCGGCTGGTGGCGAATCGGCGAACCAACCATGCGGCGACGCCGATCAACGCCAGAACGACGATGAACGCCACGATGAAGGTGATTGGGCTGCCTTGCATACTTGTCCCCGACAAATGGCGCTTTTCTCGTGCCCATGGTCAGACGCGCCAACCATCGGCGTGGGATGCCCCAAACTGCGATTTCTTAACGTCCCACGGCAAGTTTTGCCGTCCCCAGCTCTTAATAACCTATGAATCGCTCGATCCAAAACGACTTCTTGGCCTGTGCATGGCTCGCCAAACGGTTGGGTTAATGCCGCTTTTGGATGCGTAGAATCACGGGGGGCGCAAAGTGGTGTTCCATCAAGGGACATGCATCGACGCCATCCTTAACCACCTGTTAACCATACACGCGGCAAATTCTGCCTAGCTTCGGGCCTTTGGTCCGAGAGGCGGAAGGAGCCGCAACGATGTCCATCAACGACCTCCCGGTGCTGTCGGCGCTTCGCACCAAGATGCAGTGGCATCAGGAACGCCAGCGCGTCCTGTCCGAGAACGTCTCCAATTCCGACACGCCCAAATTCCGGCCACGCGACCTGGTCGAGCCGAAGCTCGACAAATCAGGCGCCGTCACCGGCTCGATGGGCCCCCTGGCGCTGACCCGCACCAGCGGCTCCCACATGGCGCCATCCGGCGCCGCCTCGGGCTTTGACCAGAACAGGAATGCGGGTTTCGAGACCCGTCCCGCGGGCAACGCCGTCAATCTCGAAGAGGAGATGATGAAGGCCGCCAGCAACCAGATGGACTACGCGGCGGCGACCTCGCTCTATTCCAAGAGCCTGCATCTGCTCAAGACCGCGATCGGCAAAGGCTAGGGCATGATCCGGAAAAGTGTGCGGCGGTTTTCCCTCGCGACAAACGCGGAGCGTTTGCGCGGAGAGCATGCTCAAGAGCTAAGGGAAGCGCATCATGGCGAATGACAGCAGCGACTTTGCCCGCTCGATGGCGATCGCGACCTCCGGCCTGCGCGCGCAGGCCGGGCGCATGCGGGTGATCTCCGAAAACATCGCGAATGCGGATTCGACCTCGCAGACATCAGGCGGCGATCCCTACCGGCGCAAGGTGCCGACCTTCTCCTCCGCGCTCGACCGCACGCTCGACGCGCAGGTCGTCACGCTCGGCAGGATCAAGCCGGACCAGTCGAACTTCCGCACCAAATTCGAGCCGAGCAATCCGGCCGCCGATGCGACCGGCAACGTCAAATATCCCAACGTGAACTCGGTGGTCGAGATGACCGACATGCGCGACGCGCAGCGGTCCTACGAGGCCAATCTCAACATCATCAGTGCGACGCGCCGGATGATCCAGCGCACGCTCGACATCCTCAAGAGCTGAACAGGACAATTAAGCCATGGCATCACCGACAATCGCAGCCAATGCTTATGCCAACCTCGCCCGCGTGCTGGAGAACAGCGGCGCCGGCAAGGGCAGCGAAGCGAGCGGGCAGTCCTTCGCGTCGCTCCTGAAAGACGCTGTCGGCAGCGTCATGGAGTCCGGCCGCAAGTCCGACGCGCAGACGGTGGCGATGGCCGCCGGCAAGGCCAACGTGATGGACGTGGTGACGGCGGTCGCCGACACCGACGTCGCGGTATCCACGCTGGTCTCGGTCCGCGACCGCGTGATCGCGGCATATGAAGACATCATGAAGATGCCGATCTGATCGGTCCTGTCATTCCGGGGCGCGACGACGTCGCAAACCCGGAATCCATAACCACGATCGGGAGTATGGATTCCGGGCTCTCGCTTCGCGAGCCCCGGAATGACGAACAACTCATAGTGAGAAAAAGAACATGACCGGACCTGAAACCCTCGACGTCGCGCGTGATGCGATCTGGACCATCGTGATAGTGTCGTCGCCGCTGATGGTGGTCGGCCTCGTGGTCGGCGTCGTCGTGTCGCTGTTCCAGGCGCTGACGCAGATCCAGGAGCAGACGCTGATCTACGTGCCGAAGATCCTGGCCATCTTCGCCACGATGCTGCTGGCGCTGCCGTTCATGGCCGACGCACTCCATTCCCACATGATGCGGATCTCGTCGCGAATCATCGGCGGCTGAGGCACAATGCGCCCGTCATGCGCATCGACGTCTCGCTGCTGCCGGCGCTCGCCGCTTCCTTCATGCTCGCCTTCGCCCGGGTCGGTGCGATGGTGATGCTGTTGCCGGGGCTGGGCGAGACCAACATTCCGACGCGGATCAAGCTGGCGATCGCGCTGCTGCTGACGCTGATCATCCTGCCGCTGCATCGCAACGCCTACCACGTCGACATGGGCTCGATCGCGCCGCTGCTGGTCATGATGCTGCATGAGATCGTGATCGGCGTCGTGCTGGGGGCGACCGCGCGCGTGACGTTGTCGGCGCTTCAGGTCGCGGGCGCCGTGATTGCGCAGCAGATGGGGCTCGGCTTCGTCACTTCGGTCGATCCGACACAGGGACAGCAGGGCGTGCTGGTCGGCAATTTCCTGACCATGCTCGGGGTGACGCTGCTGTTTGCCACCGACAGCCATCATCTGGTGATCGCCGCGCTGAACGACAGCTACACGATCTTCGCGCCCGGCGAGACCGTATCGAGTGGCGACGTCGCTTCGCTGGCGACGCGCGCCTTTGCCGCCGCGTTCAGCCTGGGCTTGCAACTTTCCGGACCGTTCCTTGTGTTCGGCCTCGTCTTCAACATCGGGCTCGGCGTGCTGGCGCGGCTGATGCCGCAGATGCAGGTCTATTTCGTGGGCGTGCCGCTGTCGATCTTCGTGGGCTTCCTGGTGCTCGCCGTGGTGCTCACCGCGATGATGGGCACGTATCTCGACTATTTCATCGGTGTCATGCACCAGATGATGCCGCTCAAATAGGTGATCGATGGCAGACGACAACGATCCCGACAGTCAAACAGAAGACCCGACACAAAAGCGTCTCGAAGAGGCGCTCGAACGCGGCGACGTCGCCAAGAGCCAGGAGATCAACACCTGGTTCATGATCGCGGGCGGCACGCTCGTGGTCTCCACCTTCTCGGGCTCGGTGGGCAGCGGGCTGGTGACGCCGATGCGCAACCTGCTCGCCAATTCCTGGATGATCAAGACCGACGGCAGGGCTCTGCTCGCGCTGATGCAGCAGATCGAGGTCGCCGTGCTCGCGGCGATCGGCGTGCCCCTGCTGATGCTGGTGCTGGCGGCGATTGCCGGCAACGTGCTCCAGCATCGCCTGGTCTGGTCGGCCGAATCCCTGAAACCCAAATTCAGCAAACTGTCGCCGGCCGAGGGCCTCAAGCGCATCTTCGGCAAGCAGGCGGCCGCGAACTTCCTCAAGGGGCTCGGCAAGCTGATCGTGCTCGGCGCGGTCATGACCGTGGTCCTGTGGCCGGAGCGCCATCGCATGGAGGCGATGGTCAGGCTCGATCCGGCCGCCATGCTGGGCGCCAGCACCAGCCTGACCATTCATCTGCTCGGCGCGGTGGTCGCGGCGCTCGCGATCATCGCCATCGGCGACTATTTCTTCCAGTATCGCAGCTGGTTCCAGCGGCAGAAGATGTCGCTCCAGGAGATCAAGGAAGAGTTCAAGCAGTCCGAAGGCGACCCGCACATCAAGGGCAAGCTCCGGCAATTGCGCCAGCAGCGCTCCAAGAAGCGCATGATGGCGGCGGTTCCCAAGGCCTCCGTGATCATCACCAACCCGACCCACTATTCGATCGCGCTGTCCTACGAGCGCGGCATGTCTGCGCCGATCTGCGTCGCCAAGGGCGTCGACAACCTCGCCTTCAAGATCCGGGAGATCGCGCGCGAGCACGACATCCCGATCGTCGAGAACGTGCCGCTCGCCCGCGCGCTCTACGCCACCGTCGAAATCGACCAGGAAATCCCGACCGAGCACTACCATGCGGTCGCCGAGGTCATCGGTTACGTCATGCGGCTGAAGCAGGGATTCGGCGCCGGACGCGGATAAAATGCCCGAAAAGTACCGGAAATGGCCGTAATCTGGGAATCAGCGTACCTTTCGCCCTTGCTACCCTTGCGCCTGCGGGTCCGATTCAGGCAGGGAGGACCCCACGCGCCCCGTAGCGCGTTGATTCTCTGCCGACAGGCTGTGCCAGCTTGAAATGACTGCCGAGACCGACCACGACCTCACACGCGAGCCCGTTGCGGCGCACGAGCCGTCGCCGCGCTCGGGCAGCATTGCGCTGGTGCTGCTGGTAGCCGCCGGCCTCGTCGCCGTCGCCGTCGGGCTGATGACGCTCGGGCGCGCGCAGGCGCAGCCCTATATCCTCGGCATCCTCGCCGTGCTGGCGATGGTTGGCCTGTTCAACCTGTTCGCCTTCGCCGCCGGCATCATCCGCTTCGTCGACCGCAGTCTCGACGATCCCGTGATCGGGCGCATTGCCGACCACGCCTTCGACGGCCTGGCCGTGACCGATCCCCGCGGCCACGTGGTCTATTCCAACGCCGCTTATCTGACGCTCACCGGCGCCAGCGGACCGCAGGAGGTGCGGCCCGTGGAGCGCGTTTTCATCGGCAACCCCGACGTCTCCGAAGCCGTGTTCCGCCTGCTCAAGGCCGCGCGCGAAGGAAAACGGCAGCAGGAAGAGGTGCGGATCTCCGGCCATGATGGCAGCCAGGGCCGCTGGCTGCGCATGCGGGTACGCCCGCTCGGCACCGGGAAGCGCGAGGCGAAATACGCGGTGTGGTCGATCTCCGACATCACCCGCGACCGCGAGCGCCAGGAGGACGTGTTCCAGGAACTCCAGCACGCGATCGAATATCTCGATCACGCGCCCTGCGGCTTCTTCTCGGTCAATCCGGCCGGCGAACTCGCCTATGTCAACGCGACACTGGCGAACTGGCTCGACTACGATCTCGCCGAGATCGGCTCGGGCGGGCTGAAGCTCACCGACATCGTCTCCGGCGACGGCGCCTCGCTGCTCACCGCGATCGTGGCGGTGCCGGGCGAAGTGAAGACGGAAGTCTTCGACATCGACTTGCGCATGCGCACCGGCAAGACCATGCCGGTGCGGCTCTATCACAAGCTCGCCTTCGGCGCCGACGGCGCGCCGGGGCCGTCGCGCACGCTCGTCATCAGCCGCGCGCGCGACGAGCGCAGCGATCCCGACCGCGCCGCCGAAGTGCGCTTCATGCGCTTCTTCGACCATACGCCGATGGCGATCGCGACCGTCGACCGAGGCGGCAACGTCGTGCGCGCCAACGCGCGCTACGCCAAGCTCGGGCAGGCGCTCGGGCTCGACAGCGCCAGCAAGTCGATCTTCCGCGCGGTCAATTCGCGCGACCGGCAACTTTTGATCACGGCCATCAACCAGGCCGCGGAGGGCCAGGCCGACGTCGCGCCGGTCGAGGTGGCGCTCGAGGGAGCCAAGGAGCGCTGGGGCCAGTTCTTCGTCACGCCGGTGGATGCGGCCGAGAACGAGGCCGAAGCCGCCATCGTGCACATGCTCGAGACCACCGAGCGGCGCGCGCTGGAGAACCAGATCAACCAGTCGCAGAAGATGGAGACGGTCGGCCAGCTCGCCGGCGGCATCGCCCACGACTTCAACAACGTGCTCTCCGCCATCATGATGGCGAACGACTTCCTGCTGAACGCGCACAAGCCGACCGATCCGTCGTTCCAGGACATCATGCAGATCAAGCAGAATGCGACGCGCGCGGCGACGCTGGTGCGGCAGTTGCTGGCGTTCTCGCGGCGGCAGACGCTGCGGCCGCAGGTGCTCGACCTCGGCGATGCGCTGTCCGATCTCGCCATGCTGCTGCGCCGGCTGATCGGCGAGAAGGTCAAGCAGGAGACCATCCACGGCCGCGATCTCTGGCCGGTGAAGGTCGACGTCTCCCAGTTCGAGCAGGTAATCGTCAACTTGGCGGTGAACGCGCGCGACGCCATGCCCGACGGCGGCAAGCTGATCATCCGCACCGCCAACGTCACCGCGGAAGAAGCGGCCAAGCTCGCCTACAAGGGCATGCCGGCTGCGGACTATGTACGGATCGAGGTCGCCGACACCGGCACCGGCATCCCCGCCGATATCCGCGACAAGATCTTCGAGCCGTTCTTCTCGACCAAGGAAGTGGGCAAGGGCACCGGCCTCGGGCTCTCCACCGTCTACGGCATCGTCAAGCAGACCGGCGGCTTCATTTACGTGGACTCGGAACCGGGGCAGGGGACTTCGTTCCATATCTTCCTGCCGCGCCATCACGCCGAGCCCGAGGTGCAAGAGCAGCCCGCAGCAGTGGTCGGCGCGGCCAATGGCGCCGCGAAGGAGACCGCACCTGCGGCGGCGGAGGCCAAGCCGCGGACCGATCTCACCGGACAGGGCACCATCCTTCTCGTCGAGGACGAAGAGGGCCTGCGCGCGCTGAACGCACGTGGCCTGCGCTCGCGCGGCTACACCGTGGTCGAGGCCGAGAACGGCGTCGAGGCCATGGAGGTCCTGGAGGAACAGAGCGGTGCGATCGATCTCGTCGTCTCCGACGTCGTGATGCCCGAGATGGACGGCCCGACGCTGCTGAAGGCGATGCGCGAGAAGAATCCCGACATCAAGTTCATCTTCGTCTCCGGCTACGCCGAGGATGCCTTCGAGAAGAGCCTGCCCGAAGGCCAGCAATTCGACTTCCTGCCAAAGCCGTTCACGCTCAGCCAGCTCGTGGCGGCCGTAAAGGAGACGATGGCAAAGGCGGGATGACGGCGACTACCACTGTCGATTTGCGAGAGTTCCTGGAAATGACGAGGAAAAAGCGGCATTCCTGTCGTAAACCCGCCGGTAACCAGCGACCGCGGTTCCTCCGGCTCCCCGGCCAAACCCCCGCCAAATATGGGCTTTTGCCACATCCCCGCGACTGAGGGCCGCAGCCATAAGTTCCGAAACCGGCTTCACTTTTCGGGAAGTCTGCCCATGTTAGGAGCACGTCCCCATGCCGGGGATTTGGGAAACGCACATGACTTTCTCGCAACGCTCCCGCACTCTCTTCAAGACCCTCGCCGTCATGCTGGCGCTTGCGCTGCCGACTGCGCTGGTGATTTCGTCCGCCGACGCCCGCGTCGGTGGTGGCATGTCGTCGGGTTCGCGCGGTTCGCGCACCTATTCGGCGCCGCCGTCGACCACGACCGCGCCGGGCTCGACCTCGCAGTTCAACCGCACCTATACCCAGCCGGGTGCCGGCATGAATTCGGCTGCCGCCGCACCCGCGCGTGGCGGCCTGTTCGGCCGCGCCGGCGGCTTCATGGGCGGCCTTGCGGCCGGCTTCCTCGGCGCAGGCCTGCTCGGCATGCTGTTCGGCGGCGGCCTGTTCGGTGGCCTCGGCGGCCTGTCGTCAATCATTGGCCTGCTCATCCAGATCGCGCTCGTGGTGTTGGTGGTGCGGCTGGCGATGTCCTGGTGGCAGCGCCGCCACTCGCAGCAGGCGGCCTATGCCAATGCTGATGCAGGCAGCGGTCAGGGACCGCAGCCGAACTATCGCAGCGGCCTCGGTGGCGGTAGCGTCGGTGGTGGACTTGGCGGTGGTCTCGGCGGCTTCGGCTTCGGCGGCGCCAACAACGCGCCGCTCGAGATCAAGCCGGATGACTATGAGGCGTTCGAGCGCCTGCTCGGCGATGTCCAGGCCGCCTGGTCGAACGAGGACGTGGCCAAGCTGCACACGCTCGCGACGCCGGAAATGGTCTCCTATTTCGAGCAGGACCTTGGCCAGAACCGCGCGCGCAACGTCGTCAACAAGGTGACCAACGTCAAGCTGTTGCAGGGCGACCTCGCGGAGGCCTGGCGCGAAGGCGAGACCGAATACGCCACGGTGGCGCTGCGCTTCGCCCTCACCGACAAGACGCTGGACCGCAACAGCGGTACGGTTGTCGCCGGCAGCGAGCAGCCGGGCGAGGCGACCGAGATCTGGACCTTTGCCCGCCGTCCGGGCAGCGGC
Organism: Bradyrhizobium sp. LA6.1; assembly: GCF_040547805.1. Lineage (NCBI taxonomy): Bacteria > Pseudomonadati > Pseudomonadota > Alphaproteobacteria > Hyphomicrobiales > Nitrobacteraceae > Bradyrhizobium > Bradyrhizobium sp. LA6.1. The sequence continues at coordinate 266,852 of NZ_JBEPQK010000002.1, forward strand.
TGGGAATTGTCGGCGATCCAGCAGACCAACTGATCGTACGCAGATTAAAGACAAGGGCGTCGTGCTTCGGCACGGCGCCCTTTTTCTTTGAGCCGCTTATATCCTGATACGGCCGACCATTTTGCGCGAAGCACTTAATTGCTTGTTGCCCGCGCAGAGCTCCCGCAATTTCGCGCCTGCCGGTTAGAGAGGGAGATATTCGGTGAGCCAGTCTGTCGCGCGCTCCAGGACAAATCACGAAACCATTGCCAGGAATTCGTCCCTGCCGCTGGAGGCGATCGAAACGGCGTATGACCGGATCGAGGCCGAGCGCGACCGCAATTGCTGGATCTATCTCCGCCCGCGGGAGGAGGCGCTCGAAGCATGCCGGAAGCTCGTGGCACGCGCGCGGACAGGCGAAAATCTTCCGCTGCTCGGCATTCCCTTTGGTGTGAAGGACAATATCGATGTCGAGGGAATGCCGACCACTGCCGCATGCCCCGCGTTCAGCTACACGCCCTGGCATTCCGCGCACAGCGTCGAACGCCTGACCGCGGCCGGCGCAATTTGCCTCGGAAAGACCAATCTCGATCAGTTCGCCACAGGCCTGTCCGGTGCGCGTTCGCCCTATGGCCCCTGCGCGTCGGTTGCCGATGCGCGCTATATTGCGGGCGGCTCCAGTTCCGGGTCCGCGGTCGCCGTCGCGGCGGGGCACGTCGCGTTCGCGCTCGGCACCGATACTGGCGGGTCCGGCCGCATACCTGCCGGCTTCAACAACATCGTCGGAATCAAGCCGACCGTTGGGCTGGTGTCATCACGCGGGCTGGTGCCGAATTGCCCGACGATCGATTGCGTTTCGGTGTTCTGCAATACCGTCAGCGATGGCGAGGCAATCCTCGAAATTATCGAAGGGTTCGATTTCGAAGATCCCTACAGCCGCCTGCCCAGGGCCTTTTCTTTCGCCAGCGGGGCGGTGCCATCGTTCCGGTTCGGCCGCATTGCGGCCGCCGATCTCGAATGCTTCGGCATGCCGGAATGCGGCGAGCTCTATGAGCGCGCCTGCGAGCGTTTCACGCAGATCGGGGGAACGGCGATCGAGGTGGACTTCGCGCCGTTCCGCCAGGCCGGGGAGTTGATGTTCAGCGGACCCTGGGTCGCGGAGCGGCACTCGGCCATCGCTTCGCTGATGGACATCGATTCTGGCTCCCTGCTTGATGTCACGAGGACCGTGCTGGGCTCGGCCGCCGGCTATTCAGCGATCGACACATTTGGTGCCATTCACCGGCTGCACCGGCTTCGCCGCGACGCCGAGGCGATCTTTGCGGGTATCGATGCGCTGGTGGTCCCGACCGCACCGCGGCCGTTCACGCTGGAGGAGATGGATCGCGATCCGATCACCCTCAACAATCGCCTCGGCTATTACTCGTACTTTGCCAATCTGCTCGATCTCTGCGGCGTGGCGGTTCCGAACGCGACATTGCCGAACGGCATGCCGATGGGCGTGACCCTTCTGGCGCCGGCCTGGCATGATCGCGCGCTGATCGGACTGGCGCGGCGGTTCGAGGCCAGTGCAGGCCGAGCGGCGTTCGAATTGAAGTCTGGCGGTTGACGGACGGAATTTATTCCATCTCTTGCTCGAGTGTCGAAAGATCCAGGATCGAAATCACGGATCTGTCGTACCTGATCACGCCTTCCTCCTGGAGCCGCGCGAGCTGTACTGTCACCCATTGGCGGGTGGATCCGATGAGATTGGCGAGATCGCCGTGGGTAAACGGCATCCCGATGACGACCTCGCCGTCGCGCTTAACGCCGTAGACGTGCGACAGGAAGATCAACAGGCTATGTAGCCGCTCGGTCACCGAGCGCGTCCCGAGCATCTGGGCCATCGCCGAATAGCATCGCGCCTTGAATGCCAGGGCATCCAGCAGGGCGACGGCGATCGCCGGCGATTCCAGCGCAAGCCGCCGCAGCGCCAGTCCCGGCATGAACGTCAACAGGCTGGGTTCGGCCGCAACCGATGACCACATGTGCGGGCCCGTTCCGAATATATCGGGGCCGCCGACGAAGTTGCCGGGAAACCAGTAGGCGAGCGTGACCTCGCGCCCCGACGGCGCCGCATAGTAGCTGCGTATGCGTCCCTCGCTGATCAGGTAGATCCCAGCCTGTGTGTCGCCCTGAGACCAAACCAGTTGGCCGGCTTCCAGGGCCTTCTCGCGTCCGATCGCGCGCAGCCGATTGCAATCAGCCCGGTTGAGACCATCCAGCAAGCCGGGCAGCGGCCTGACGAGATTGTCCGACTCGGCCAGCATCACGCCTGCCGCTATCGCGCTATTCGCCCTGTGCATCGCCGGCTCCACGGTGAGACCCGGCATCGATTATTCAAGAACCATGCCAGCGCGCTGCGGGCTGCTTCGCGATTTCCAAGTTCTGGGGGATCAGCTCGCGTCCGACTGATTGAACGCCCGCAACCCTTCTGCGCGGATGACGTCGAGACAATCCTTCTTGAGGGAAAGATAGGTTGGCTCGACCATGACGGAGCTCGACCGCGGGCGCGGCAGCTTGACCGCGACTTCGCGCAGGATGCGGCCGGGTCCCGCGCTCATGATGAGAACACGGTCGGCCAGCACGATGGCCTCATCTATGTCATGCGTGACGAACACGATCGTCGCCTTGATCCGGTCGCGCAGCTCCAGCAGATTGTCTTGCATCACCGCCCGGGTCTGCGCATCGAGGGCTCCGAAGGGCTCGTCCATCAGCAGCACGCGAGGCTGATTGGCCAACGCTCGCGCGATCGCCACGCGCTGTTGCATGCCCCCGGACAGCGTGTTCGGATAGGCGTCGGCGAAACGCTTGAGACCGACCATCGCGATCAGATCGTCGGCGATGGCATTCGCTTCCGTCCTGGACTTCCCAAGCATCCTCGGGCCGTGGGCGATGTTCCTGCGGACAGACTTCCAGGGGAAGAGATGCGGCTGCTGGAACACCATGCCGACATCGGGTCGCGGGCTGTAGACGCGCGAGCCCTCTACCAGGATGTCGCCTTCAAACGGCACTTCCAGTCCGGCGATCGTATTGAGCACCGTCGACTTGCCGCAGCCGGAGGGCCCGACGATGCAAACGAACTCGCTAGGCGCCACGTCGAAGGAAACGCGATCCACCGCGATGGTCTGCCCGCGGCGGGTGTCAAAAACGATGCTCAGGTCTGAGACTTGAATGGCCGGTTGTTTCCGCGCCGATTCGACGGAGGCTGGCGAACTTGCCAGAGCCAGTTTCATGGTCGATCGAGCTCCAGACATCAACGCCACCAGACAGTACGTTCCGCAAGAGCCGAAAACAGCCGGTCGGCAGTGAACGAAATCAACCCGAGCGCTGCGAGCCCGCCCATGACCTGGCCCGTTTGCAAATTCTGCTGCGCAATCTCGATCCTGTAGACGATGCCGGCGAAAGCGCCTGCAAGTTCGGCCGCGACAAGCGTGTAAAACGAGATGCTGACGGCGGTGCGCAACCCGACCACGATGTAGGGAAGCGCGCCCAGCAGCACGATCTCCTGGAGCATCTGCCGCCGGGGCGTGCCGAGCATCAACGCCGCCCGAATCAGGCCGCGGTCGACCTTCTGCACGCCGATGTGGGTCGAAAGCCAAACCGTGAAGAACACGCCCCATACGACGAGGAACAGTTTTCCCGCCTCCGACAGGCCGAACCAGAGGATGACAATCGGCACGAAAGCAATCGGCGGAATTGGCCGCAGGATATGGAATAGCGGGGACAGCAAGCTCGAAATAACAGGGAATTGGCCGGTGAGGATACCGAGCAGGATGCCGAGCAGGCCGCCTACGATGAACCCCGTGGTGACGCGAAAGAGGCTGGCCAGCAGATCGCCAAGGAACTGTCCGCTTCGTATCCACTCAAGGACCGCCGCAGCAACCACTGTCGGCGGCGGAAACAGCACCATGTTGACGGCCCCGGAACGGGCGACCAGTTCCCAGAGGCCGACGAACAGGGGAAGCGAAAGCGCCCCGATCAGAATATTGAGGCGGCGAAGACGAGCTGAATCCGGCCGCCGACCGCGACCGTCGGTGCGGAGAGCAATCTCCTGTCCTGCTGAAGTGCCATCCTGCATGGCTGTGCGGGTGCCTATTTCCACGAGAGCGTGACGCGTGCGGGGTCGACCTTCTTCAGCGGCTCGGCGACGACGACCTTGCTGAAGTCGGGCATCGCCGCTCCCGGAGGATGGTTGCCGCTCTCGAGGCGCCATGCGGAGTGGGTCTTGAGAATCTCGATCAGCCGGTCGTCGAGCCGTACCCGGTAAACATAGTCGGCCCAGATGGGGGCGAGTTCATCCCGCTTCATGCCGACCGCGTCCGCCACGACCGTGATCGCTTCGTCCGGGTGTGCCTTCATCCAGACCTCGGCGTCGATCAGCGCGGCGATGAACTTCTCAACCAGTGCAGGGTTGGCATCCAGATAGGGTCTCGTGACGACGATGTTGAACGTCTCGGAGTAAGTGCCCGTTGTATCGAGCTCAGCGACGGCTTCGCCGAGGGCCTTCTTGGCGTTGGCGATGTGGGGTTCCCAAGTGTCGATCGCGTCGATGCTTCCTGCTGCAAGTGCCGGCAGCATCTCCTGCGGCCGCAGGTTGACGAGGGTGACATCCTTGGGAGTCAATCCCGCCGACTTCAGCAAAGTTGCCGTGTAGACCTCGCTGCCGGTGCCGGCAGTGAATCCGATTCGCTTGCCGCGAAGATCTGCCTTGGTCTTGACGCCGGCCTTGGCCGCGACGACCGTCTTGAGGTCGGAATATTCCATGCCGGCGACGAAGGCGATGGGCTGGTTTGCCATCGCCGAAGCGGTGACCGGCGCCTCCGCCGTCGTCGCGATGTCGGCGCCGCCCCCGATCACGGTGTCCAGGCACTGCTTGCCGGACGTGAAGTTCGAGACGGTGATGTCCAGTCCGTTCTTTTCGAAAATCCCCTTCGATTTGGCGACGATCGCAAGGCCGGAGATCGGTCCGAGGTTTTGCGCAAGCCGGGCTTTGAGCAATTCCGCGGCCGAGGCGCGGCCCGGACTGATGGCAAGGCAGCAAAGCGTGGCATAGCCGGCAATTGCCGCGATTGGGCGGACGGTGTTCCAGTGCATGACGATCTCCCCTCGCGCCGCGCCCGGCGGCAGCCCCGATGTGATCGCGGATGCCGCCCTGAACGGCCCCGCAGCAGACTCCCGCGTCCCCTCCTGGGCGATCTCTTGAGGATCGGCCCCACGTTGGTATGCTCGCCCGGCGCTACGGTCTCTGGAAGCAATTAATCGACATGGCCCTCGGGGCGACCGGTCGTGCGCCGCCGCTCGAGGTGATGCGCGTGCGGCGGATGGCCGCTGGAATAATGTCTGTCGTGACGGGGTTCATGTCAGCGGATCAAAGACCGTCCAGCGAGGCGCAATCGCAGGAACAATCGGGAGGATAGGATGAGCATTCTTGCCAGGGTCATCGTGCCAGCAGGCGTTGCGTTCGCGGTCTTCGCAAGTCCATCGGTGTGGGCGCAGTCAGCCGACATGACCTTCTTTGTGACTTCGAGCGGGCCGGGCAAGGGAGCCGATCTCGGCGGCCTGGAGGGAGCCGATGCGCAGTGCCAGAAGCTGGCGCAGGCCGGCGGCGCCGGCGGCAAGACCTGGCGCGCCTATCTCTCGACGCAGGCCGCCGACGGCAAGCCCGCCGTCAATGCCAAGGACCGCATTGGCAAGGGACCGTGGCAGAATGCCAAGGGTGCGGTGATTGCCAAGGACGTTGCCGACCTGCACGGCGCGGCCAATAACCTCACCAAGCAGACAGCGCTCAGCGAGAAGGGCGAGGTCATCAACGGCGCCGGCGACACGCCGAACCGGCACGATATCCTCACGGGATCGCAACCGGACGGCACCGCTTTTGCCGCGGGCGACGACAAGACCTGCAGGAACTGGACGTCGAGCACGCAGGGCGCGGCGGTCGTCGGCCATGCCGATCGTAAGGGCCTGCGCGACGACGAGCCGTCAAAGTCCTGGAACAGCTCTCACCCCTCGCGCGGTCCTGACGGCGGCTGCTCGCAGGCCGATCTGAAGAGCACCGGCGGCGACGGCCTGCTGTTTTGTTTCGCGGCGAATTGAGTTAGGGCGCGCAGCTCTCTCCCCGCGACATTGCGAGCGTAGCGAAGCAATCCAGACTGTCTCCGCGGAAAGATTCTGGATTGCTTCGCTTGCGCTCGCAATGACGGGGTATGTGGTGCCGCCGTTCCGTCTCGCTCTCACGGAACCTTCGGCCGCATATTACATTGGTCCGACCGCTTCCACGCTCACGGACCCTTCCCATGAAATACGAGCTCTACTACTGGCCCGAGATCCAGGGCCGCGGCGAATATGTGCGGCTGGCGCTGGAGGAGGCGGGGGCGGCTTATGTCGACGTCGCGCGGGGGGCGCGCGGAACAGCTGCGATGATGAAGATGATGGACGCGCATGGCGGCACGCCGCCCTTCGCGCCGCCGTTCCTGAAAGCGGGCAAGCTCGTCATCGGCCAGACCGCCAACATCCTGCTCTATCTCGGCGCCCGTCATGGGCTCGCGCCGAAGACGGAAGCGGGCAAGCTTTGGGTGCACCAGCTTCAGCTCACCATCACCGACCTCGTGACCGAGATCCACGACACCCATCACCCGCTCGGGCCTTCGATGTACTATGAAGATCAGAAGGCGCCGGCGAAGAAGCGCACGGCCGAGTTTTGGGACGAGCGCGTGCCGAAATATCTCGGCTATTTCGAGGAGCTCCTCGCGTGTAATGGCGGTGCCTATGTCACCGGTCGCAGGCTGACTTACGTCGATCTATCCCTGTTCCAGATCGTCGATGGGCTGCGCTACGCCTTTCCCAAGCGCATGAAGGCGTTCGAGGGAAATATCGCGGGCCTCGTCGATCTGCATGACCGCATCGCCGCGCGGCCGAACATCAAGGCCTATCTCGAAAGTGAGCGCCGCATTCCCTTCAACGAGCAAGGCATTTTCCGCCGCTACAAGGAATTGGACAATTAGCCGGTCCGGATAGCGGCTCACCACACGCCGGGCAGCAGGCGATAGCGCACGCGCGACATATAGTCGGAATAGCCCGGCAGGCCCTCACGCAGCGTGCGCTCCTCGATGCCGATGCGAACAGCAAACAAAACGACGATGACCGGCGCTATCGCAAGGCCCCACCACGAGCCCAGCAGCAGCGGCACGCCGGCGAAGAATAGGATCATGCCGCTGTACATGGGATGGCGCACATGCGCGTAAGGCCCCGTCGAGACCACGCGCTGTGCGCGTTCGGCCTGGAGCTTCACCACGGGCGCGGCGAACGAGTTCTCGCGGAACACCCACAGGATGAACAGCGTCGAGAGGACGAACAGCACGAGACCGAGCGCCTGGAACGCAACCGGCACGTCGGAGGACTGCGTGCGCCGGTCGAGCCCCATCGCGGCCAGCCAGGCCAGCATCGCAATGGCGAAGACGATCATGAAGGCCTTGTCGGCGGCAGGCTGGTCCTTTTGCAGGACCGGCCGCAGACGTTCGGCGAGCAGCGCCGGATCGACCCGATAAAGCCACCAGCCGCAGAGCGGGCCGAGCAGGGCGCAGGTGGCGAGGAACACCCAGGCCGAAGGCCAATGCATCGTCCCGGCGCAAGCGAACAGCAGCGCGCCCATGCCGGCGGTGGTGATCGTGTTCTGCAACAGCAGTTTTGCGATCATGCGCAGGTCCCGGGTCAGCCGCGCACGATATTGGTCCCGCTATCCGGCGAAGATGCGGCCGGACACGCGAAAAGCCCGATCGACCGGTTCGGGCGTTTCATCTTTGACCGGTCTGATCAGGCGAGCTGATCGATCCGCGTGCCCTGACCCGGCGGCAGCGGCGCGGGCGGCGGCGGCTTGTAGGTCGGGTCGTTGTCCTTGGTCTTCTGGTCGTCCTGCTGCTTGGTCGCGTCGTAGCTCGGCACCACGATCGCGATCGGCGGCGGCGCAACGGTAGAGACGCTCATCCACAAATCCTCACACATGGAAACAATCGACCTTGCGCTGCGAGGAGCGAAGCTTCCGTCAAGCCAATCGTTAAAATGCGAGGGAGTTGGTGCGGTGGGATGTGCCTTTTGTGCCTCCTTGCGCTGTACGAGGGAGCGGACGAACCTCTCCTCGTCATCGCGAGCGCAGCGAAGCAATCCAGGACTGTCACCGCGGAGGGATTCTGGATTGCTTCGCTTCGCTCGCAATGACGGAGCGTGTGGAAAGAGCGAGTGCCGTCTACTCGTCCTTGCCGCGCGTGATCGCGATGGACGCATCCGTCTTGGTACGGGTGCATTCCATGTTGAGCCGGCGGTAGCGCATGACGACCTTGTCGCCGCGCAACAGTCCCATCCGCTTCAGGCAGCGTGTCGCGCCCGTCGTGGTGTCGTCCTTCGTGACGGTGAAGACGATCGCCGCCATCGACCCCACCAGTGAAAAGAACTCCGGTGTCGGCTTGCGATCGCCCTTGGCATAGAGCTCGATGGAATATTTGTCGCCGCGGCAACCCACGGACAGCTCCTTGGCCGCGGGGTGCGAGAGGTAGACGATGTTGGCGGCCCGGAAATTCACCTTGAGGCGCTCGACCTGGTTCGTCAGCTCCTTGGCGCTGTCATCGCAGCGATCCGCGCGGGCAGGCGAGGCGAGGGTCACAAGGCCGGTGATGGCGGCGGCGACCAGGATCGCGCCGCGGACGTTCAGTTTGAAAATCATGATGAAAAGCCCCTTAGGCCGCGCATTCAACCTTCGTCGCGCGCCGAGCGCAAGGGGTGCACCCAGAGCCTGCCGGGGACGGTCGTCGCCACCTTGCGTCCGGCCGACGGCAACCAAAAAGGGCCGTCGTGACGCCGAATCGGGATGCCTCGGCCGCGCCAGAACGCCTTCCATTCGCGGCAAAAAAGCTTAGAACGCTTCTACGCTTAGAGGCCCGCGAGGGCTCCAAAACCCCGAGATTTGCCCATGAACGCTCCCACCGCCTTCCCCGATCCCGCAAAACCCGTTCCGCCCTACAAGCACACCCCGCTGTTCCCGCTGGGCAAGGACGAGACGCCCTACAAGAAGATCACGGCCGAGGGTATCAGGGTCGAGAAGGTCCTGGGGAAGGACATGCTGGTGGTATCGCGCGAGGCGCTGCGGGCGCTGTCGGAGGCGGCCTTTGGCGACATCAACCACTATCTGCGCCCCGGCCATCTGAAGCAGCTCCGCGCAATCCTGGAGGACGGCGAGGCGAGCCCCAACGACAAGTTCGTCGCGCTCGACTTCCTGAAGAACGCCAACATCGCGGCCGGCGGCGTGCTGCCGATGTGCCAGGACACCGGCACCGCGATCATCATGGGCAAGAAGGGCTGTAACGTCATCACCGATGGTGACGACGAGGCGGCGCTGTCGGAAGGCGCGCGCGACGCTTACCTGCGCCGCAATCTGCGCTACTCGCAGGTCGCGCCCTTGTCGATGTACGAGGAGAAGAACACCGCCAACAACATGCCGGCGCAGTGCGAGATCTACGCCGAGGGCGACGACGCCTACAAGTTCATGTTCATGGCGAAGGGCGGCGGCTCCGCCAATAAAAGCTTCCTGTTCCAGGCCACGCCCTCGGTGCTGACCAAGGACCGCCTGCTCGCCTTCCTGAAGGAGAAGATCCTGACGCTGGGCACCGCGGCGTGCCCGCCCTATCACCTCGCCATCGTGATCGGCGGCACCTCGGCCGAGCTGTGCATGAAGACGGTGAAGCTCGCCTCCGCCCGCTATCTCGACGCGCTGCCGACCCACGGCTCGCCCGACGGCAACGCCTTCCGCGACGTCGAGATGGAGCAGGAAATCCACAAGATGACGCAGTCGCTCGGCGTCGGCGCGCAGTTCGGTGGAAAGTATTTCTGCCACGACGTGCGCGTTATCCGCATGCCGCGCCACGGCGCCTCGCTGCCGATCGGGCTCGGCGTGTCGTGCTCGGCCGACCGCCAGGTGCTCGGCAAGATCACCAAAGATGGCGTCTATCTCGAAGAGCTTGAGCACAACCCCGCGCAATATCTGCCGCAGGTCGAGCAGTCGCTCGGCGGCGAGGTCGTCAAGATCGACCTCAACCAGCCGATGAAGGACATCCTGGCGACGTTCTCGAAGTACCCGACCAAGACGCGGGTCTCGATGACCGGCACTATGATCGTCGCGCGCGATAGCGCGCATGCCAAGCTGCGCGAGCGCCTCGAGAGAGGCGAGCCGCTGCCGGACTATTTCAAGAACCATCCGGTCTACTACGCCGGTCCCGCCAAGACGCCCGAGGGCTACGCCTCCGGCGCGTTCGGCCCGACCACCGCGGGCCGCATGGATTCCTTCGTCGACCAGTTCCAGGCCGCCGGCGGCTCGATGGTGATGGTGGCCAAGGGCAACCGGGCGCCTGCCGTGCGCGAGGCCTGCAAGAAGTATGGCGGCTTCTATCTCGGCTCGATCGGCGGTGCGGCTGCGAACCTCGCCGAGCACTGCATCAAGAAGGTCGAGGTGCTCGAATATCCCGAGCTCGGCATGGAAGCGATCTGGCGCATCGAAGTCGTCGACTTCCCGGCGTTCATCATCATCGACGACAAGGGGAACGACTTCTTCAAGGAATTGAATCTGGGCTAGCGCTCCGCGCAGTTGAACGGCGGTCCGCCGCTGATGGTGCGCTTTAGCGCGGCACCACATACTGCGTCGGCGCGCCATTTTCGGGCCCATCGAACATCACGAGCACGCGCCATGGCTCGCCGCTGATGTCGCTGAGCACCAGCAGGGTCTCTGCCTTGGCGGTGCTGTCGGCGACGCTGAGCGTGTGGGTCGTTCCAAGCTTGCCGCTGCTGGTATCGTAGAAGACGACGGCGGGCGAGATCTGCTGTTCGTTGACCGGCCCGGTCAAGAGCAGCAAGCCGCCTGACACGGCGGCGATGTCCCTGATACCGGTCGTTGTACCAAGCGGCAGCGGAGGGTCGATGAGCTTGGCCTTGAGCGGCATGTTCTCGGTGAAGACGGCCTTTGCGTCGACCGTGAGAATATAAGCATTGCCGCCTTTGGACGGACCACGGAAACCAAGATACATCAGGTCCCCTTTGACCGCGATGCCCTCGATGTTGGCGCCGTTGTCTCCGAGAGGCTTGTCGTAATCCGCGGGCAGTGCGTCCTTGATTGCACCGCGCAGGCGCGTCACAGATGCTTCGACGCCGATCACCTCGTCCGCGGAGATCGGGAAGGGTGGCTCTCCAGTGAGCTTGTCGACGGGAAAGCGAAAGAGGTGATAGCTCGTCGGATTGCTGTCGTCGGGATGATGACGTTTGCGGCCGTGCGATCCGACCACGTAGAAATAACCGTCATCGTAAGCGGTGCCCTCGGCATCCGGATCGCCGCTGGCCTGATCGCTCAGCAGGCGGATTACCTTGCCGGGATTGATCGTTGTGCCTTCGATCGCAAAGAACTGCGCGTATTTCTTTTCGTCGTTGACGACGAGGCAGGATTTGAGGGGCGGGGATGTGGTCGCGCACGCCGCTCCACTGATGTTGGTGCGGGCATCCGCGCTCTTCTTGAACGGCTCGCTCAGTTGCCACGCCGGTGACTGCGGCTCGAGCACATCGGCACTCGCCGGCGCTGCTCCAGCAAGCGCGGCCACGGCGGAGGTCAGGAACAGGTGGATGCGATTGCGAGCGGGGAGGGAGACCATGCAAATTCCCCTTCTGCTGCAAGTGTGTTGAGATCAATAAAAATCTTTAGTTGTATGCTGTATCCTGCTCGTGAAGCCGGCTGTGGTCAACGACCTGAGCGCCTTGGCCACGTGGCCAATGACCGCAGCCCGTTAGCTGCAATTCGTAACCTGGTTCGAGCACAGCGAGCGCCACCAGCCGCGGACGCCGTCCTGGCTCTCGACGAGGCCCCAGAGCCCGCTACAGGCAAAGATGCGCTTCGGGCCTCCGTCGGTGTCGATTGGGCCGCCGAGCTCGCGCTGGGCCGGCATCCATTTCGCATCGACGAACGGCGCCTGGAAAAGTCCGCCCATGCGCGTCGCGCCATTGGCGTAGGACGCGCCGACCTTGTTGGACGCGACCCAGCCGCGCCCCGCATAGGGTTTTGGCGCGCTGCGCGGATATCTCTTCTCGTCCTCGTAATCCTTGCCGGGCGGCTTCGCGCCTTCGATCAGGAACCAGCCGTCCTTGAAGCCGATGATGCGGAATTCGGTGAGCCAGCCGCCATCGGGCGTGTTCTCGGCGCCGCCAAGCTTCAGACGATAGGGCGGGGGCAGCGTGCCGAGCACGCGCGCTTTCGCCGAGGGCTCGGCGCGGACGTTGAGGCCATCAGGATCCTTGTCGATGGACCAGGCGCCGAGATCACACGGCTCGGTCCCATCGGGCAGCGTTGCGCGTCTGGCGGCGAGATCGGCGTGGAGCTTTGCGAAGTCAGTGTCGTCGTTATCAGGGTCCGGCGCGCTGCGCGGCTTCAGCTCGGCCGAGACCGCGCGCGTCCCATCCGGCGTCAGCGTGACGACGAGGGCCTGGCGCGCAGCGAACACGCTTGCCGGTGTCTTCGGATCGTTCGACGAGGCCGGATAGACGGCGAGGGTGCCGGTCGATCCTTCGGTCCGGTAGGCCGTGCCGGTGACATAGCCCGCCGGCACCATGGCGAGCGCGCTTGCGCGCCACGCCGGTTCGGTGTCATCCGCGCGCGCCGCTTGCGTCGCGACACACAGGATCGTTGCCGCGATGAGACGGAGCACGCGCACGGTTCGCAACGTGCTTATGCGCGTGCACCCGTGAACGGAAAACTGCCCATCGGGCCGATGCCCATCTCGCCGCTCATGCTGTCGCCAGAGACCGTTCCGATGAACTCGAGCGTCAACGGCATCGGATTGGTGATCGAGACTTTCCAGTTGACGGCGTCGCCGCTGATGGTGCCGTCGAAGATCTCGGCCGAATTGCCGTCGGCGCCCTGCGTTCCGGTCAGTGTGCCGCCTGAGTTCAGCAAGGTCAGCGTGGCCTTGCGCTCGCCCATGGGCGTCGTCATGGTCAGAGTCCAGTTGCCGTCCACGGCCATACGTGTCTCCCAACTTTTTCCCGGCACCTCGCGACAATCCGCAAGGTGAGCCAGGGACGCCTATAGCCTAACTCGCGTGACGTGCCTAACGCTCTCTTTGACGCGCCCTTAAGCGCGGGCTGCGCGAATACGGCTGCCGATGAGCAGGCGGAAGGCCACGTACTGGATCGCGAACGCAACGATCTTCGCGCCGATCAGGACCACCGAAATATAGAAGGCCCACAGCTTCATGTCGCCGGTCATGGCAACCGCAACGGTCCCCGCGGCGAGCGCAAACATCAGCGCGGCCCAAGCGTAGCCCGCGAAGGTAACGTATTCCGGAATGGTCTCGGTCACGATCGCCGGCAGATAACGCAGCATCCAGCCGCGCTTGAGCATGATGATGCCGATCGCGACATGCCCGATCGCGGGCTTCGCCAGCACGAAGCGCGGGTCGTGGGTGAGCAGCGTTGCGCCGCCGAGCACGATGACTAGGCCGAGGCTCGCCCAGGTCATGTAGCCCAGCGTCTGGCCCTTGATCCGCGACCAGACCACCTGGCCGATGGCGCCAAGGATCGCGACTGCGGTCGCGAGGATGACGTTGTCGGTCGCGAGATAGATTGCCAGGAAGACGATGGTGGAGAGGAAATCAGAGACGAGCCGGCGGAATACGTCTTTCATCGTCTGTCCTGTCTTCAATGGGTGTGGGGCAGCGCGGCGGCGGGCGCAGCATATTTGATCTGACGATACTCGGGATACCACTTTGTAAAATAGATCGCGCTGTTGCGGGCGGCGAAGGCGACCGCGAGGCCCGACCAGAGCGGCAGGCCGGGGACGTAGAGCAGCGCGATGTTGGCGGCCATCATCAACAGCGCGGCGGCGGTCCAGGCGCCGGTGATGACGTAGTTGGCGGTGAGGAAGCCGGGCATCGCCGCCGTTTCGGCCGGGACCGTTTCAACCGCATATTGCAGCGTGAACGGGTGGCGGACCAGCATCGAGCCGAGCGAGATGACGAAGATGCCGATATCGACCGACAGCTTGACGCCCAGCGTGCCGAGCTTCGGGTCGATCAGCGCGAGGTAGAGGCCGATTGCGGCGAATACGATCGCCGAGCCCATCGCCAGGATCTTCACGGAGCGGCCGCGCGCGACATCGACCGTGACGGTGGCGAGGCAGATCGCAGACGCGGCGAACACGCTGATCGTGGCCGACGTCACCAGCATCAGGAAAGTGTAGGCGCCGTAGGGCGCGAGGATCAGGAAAATCGCCATGAGCCGCCTCGGTCTGGCTAATCTTTACGGTGTAAAGATCAATAAATCACGAGCGATGCCGGGTCAAGCGAAATCTTTACAGTGTCAAAATAACGTAGGTGACTTCCAAAAAGTGAAGGGCAGCAATGGCTTGGTCGGACGCCTCGTCGGCGAATTCCGCCCAGGGCAGGCGCGACAGGATCGGCAGCGCGGCGGCGAGCAGGAGGCCGACCGAGAGCAAGATGCCGCCGTTGAAGATGACATGGCCGCTCCGTCGCAGCCGGATCATCCGGAGTGCGAGCGCTGCGCAGGCCAGGGCGAGGACGGCAAGGCAATCTGCGGTGATCGAGGGCATATGCATGCGAGGCCTCTTTGGTGACATCCGCGATGTCATTCCGGGGCTCGCGACGTCGTCGCGCCCCGGAATGACGAGGCGAGAGTTACTGCGCGCCCACCCAATTGCCGTGAAAGCCGTCGGGCACGCGGTGGCCGAGCTGCACCAGCGCGAGGGGGCCGGCTTCGACATCGGTGGCGTTGAACACGGCGAGGTCGCTGCGGTTCTCCCGCGCGCGCCAGACCACCGCCAACAGCCAGCCGTCGCCTTCCGCTGCATCCGTCGCGCGCTCGACGAACACCGGCTCGGAGATGGTATCGCCGGCCGGCAGCAGATAATGACCGAGCCGTCTGCCGTTGCCGTCGACATGGACGATGCCCGACAGCGCGCCGAACATCGGCAGCCGCGGATTGGCGCAGGCGTACCAGCCGTGATGGCTTTTCAATCCCGCGCGGCGGTCGTCGATGCGGGGGAATTCGCCCGTGAGATCGTCGAGGTAGGTCTGCTGGAAGCGGTCGGTCTTCCCTGAGAGATCGAACGTCCAGCGGCAATGGCGGGCGCGTGATTTCTCCGGATCCGTCGGCCGGCCATCGGGATGCGGAAACAGTGGCGCTTCCTCGAACTGCATGACGTCGGCGATGATGCGGTTGCCGTCCTCCCACGCATTCATGATGTGGAAGACATAGCAGGCTTCACCGCGGAACCAGACGATGTCCTTGGCCGTGCCGTTGCGCTTCATCACGCCGACATAGGCGCCCTTGTCCGGCTCCCAGGCATAAGGCGGCCGTCCGCTCATCGCGCGCTCCATGCTGCCGGTGATCGGGAGGATCGGAAACAGCGCGTGGTTCTCGGTGACGATGAAGTCGTGCACCATGCTGGCGTAGGGCGCCTCGAAACGTTCGAAGCGCGTCGCCTTGCCTGTTACGTCGATCGATCCGTAGGAGAGGGCAGGGGTCAGCGGACCCGCGGCGTTGTAGCCGAAGAACACGAGCTCGCCGGTGACCGGGTCGACCTTCGGATGCGCCGTGAAGCTGCCGGCGACGCGACCCTGATAATTGTGATAGCCGCGCGTCGCCAGCGTGCCCGGCTCGATCTCGGTCGGCAGATGCGCTTCTTCCAGCGCGAGCAGCTTGCCGGCATGAAAGATGATGTTGGTGTTGGCGACGCCGCCGTCGGTGAGGTCTTGCGGGGCATCCGGCAGCTTGCGGCCGAAGCCGCCGAACAGCGCGCGGCCTGCATCGTGCTCGGCCAGCCATTTCGGCGTGCGGACCCAGCGGTTGCGATAGCTGGCGCGGCCGTTCTCGAGGTGGAAGGCGTGCAGCATGCCGTCGCCGACGAACCAGTGCGCACCGGGCGCATCGAACTGCGGATTGGGACCGTTGCGATAGAGCACGCCATTCAGATCGCGCGGCAATTCCCCGACGATTTTGAGGAATGGCGCATCGGCTTCGAATGGAATCGGACCGAGGTTGTGGCGGCGCTCGGTGACGGCGTCGTGCTGCACGGCGTATCCCTCCCTATCTTTACATCGTAAAGATCGAATAATGCCGATCGCCGCATTCGTCAAGTGAAATCTTTACACTGTCAATATTGCGTCATATAGCTTGCAAATGGCCAAAAGCGACACCAAGAGCGAAACAGCGCGCAAGCCGCGTACCCCGCGCAAGACATCGTCGGCCGCGAGCGCGCAGGCGCGTTCCGCACGCCGTCCGGCAGTAGCGAAGACGGAGACGCCGTATCATCACGGCGCCCTGCGCGAGGCGCTGCTCCAGGCCGCCGAACGGGTGCTGGAGCGCGACGGGCTCTCCGGCCTGACCTTGCGCGCGGTGGCGCGGGAGGCGGGCGTCTCGCATGCCGCGCCGACCCATCATTTCGGCGATCTCACCGGTCTGCTCAGCGAGCTCGCGGCCGTCGGCTTCCGCCAGTTCAACGCGGCGATGGCCTCGTCCTGCGACGCCGCCACCACGCCGCTGGAGCGCGCGCTGGCGCGGCCGAAGGCCTATGTCGCCTATGCGCAGGCCCATCCCGGCATGTACGGCATCATGTTCCGCACCGAACGGCTGGACTATTCCAGGCCCTCGCTGCACGAGGCGGCCGAAGCCTCCTTCGCCGGGCTCGCCAATGCCATCGGCATGATGCGTCAGGAGCAGATCAGCGAAGATTCGCTGACGCTGAACCAGGGCGCCGCGATCGCGCGCGCCTGGTCGATGGTGCACGGCTTCACCATGCTGTTGCTCGACGGCCGTCTCGAGGACATTTTGGGACGGCTGCCCGAGGGGACGACGGCCGAACAGTTGCTCGAGGCGATGCTGACGGCGCCTATCACGGCGAAGCTGCCGGCATAGCGCCTTCGGGCGGGTGCTGCCCTAGCGCATCGTCGCGAGTTCGACCGCGCGTCCACGCGTGCCGACAATCTTCACCTCGTCCTTGCCGCAAGTGAAGCTGCGGGCGAAATCGTCCGCCGCCTTGCGCGCGAGCTCATTGGCGGTGGGGTTGGCGATGGCATCGACATAGGCGACGTGGCAGACCGGCCCCGGCGGCAGCCGCGTCACGACGAGCATGGCCTTGGTGTTCGGCCGTCCCTGCTTGTCGGGATCGGTGCTATCGGCGATGTGCCAGCGCTGGATCATGGCAAACGGCTTCGTGCCCGCGCTGCGCCATTCGACCGTGGCCTCCGATGAATTGAATGGCGCGAACCAGATCTTTGCCGCCGGTTCCTCCGCTGCGGCCTTGCGATTGCGGCCGATCGAGACGATTTCGCGCAGATCATCCTCGGCGATCAGCACGATCAGGCCGTTTTTTCCCGGGCAGACCCGTGTGGTGCTGCCGTCGAGCTCGCTGGGCTTGCCGATCTGGCGGCAGTCTTTTGGCGCCGTGGAGGAATAGGTGCTGCCCATGGATTGGGCGGCGACGTGACCCGCGCTCAGGCAAGTCAGCAGCACGGTCAGGCAAAAGAGCGCGATACGCCTCATGACGACGCCTCGATACAGAGGGAACTCGCTCCATCAGACGTCTTCATTGTGGGCAAGGTTCAAACAGAGGCGGGATGTACCTGACAGCGGCGCGGAATCGTTCTAGAAGGGCGCCTTCCGCTGCGCTTACCGCGCTTCGTCCGCGACATCTCATTCGATCATGCCAGCCATCGCTTCAAGCAAATCCTATCGCGTCGGCCGTTCCAAGACCGGACTTGGCCTCTTCGCTACCATGCCGATCAAGAAGGGCACCCGGATCATCCGTTATTTCGGACCGATCCTGGACTCGCGGATTCCCGCGCACGACGAAATCGAGAACAAATATCTGTTCGAGCTCAACAACCGCTGGACCATCGACGGTTCGGTGCGCAAGAACCTCGCCCGCTACATCAACCATTCCTGCCGGCCCAACGCCGAGTCCGACGTCCGGCCGCGCGAGCGCAAGGTCTTCATCCGCGCCATCAGGAACATCGAGCCGGGCGACGAGATCAACTACGATTACGGCACCGACTACTTCAAAGCCTATCTGAAGCCGATCGGCTGCAAATGCCCTTCCTGCGAGGCCAAGCGCAAGAAGTTGCGCGCCGAGGCCCGCGCCGAACGCGCCAAGGTGAAGACGCGCACGGAAGCCAAGGCCAAGAAGGCGGGCGCGAAGGCCAGCAAGAAGAAGCTCAACGGCCATGCCGTTGGCAAGAAGAACGGTCGCGCGGGGCCATAGCCATTAGCCGCGGTGTCCCCGCGAAAGCGGGGCATCCAGTACGCCGCAGCCCATCCGCATCCGTCTACTGTCTCGGAATACTGGGTCGCCCGGTCGAGCCGGGCGACGACAGCGAGTGACGTGGTCTCACGCCGCCACCACACTCCCGCTCTTCCGCAATCCCACATATTGCAGCTCGGCAAACACGCCGGTCGCAATCGCCTGCGCGACGACCATGAGCTCGCCACTGATGTTCGGCGACACTGCGCCCGAGAACAGCAGCGCGATGCTGCCGACCGTCCAGGCCGCGTTGCCGACCACGACCAGCAGCACGAGCGGCCTCGCCACGGAGGCACGCGAGGCAAGCCAGCCGACCAGCGCGGTGTAGGCGATCAGGAACAGGCCGGTCTCGCGCAGCAGCGCTTCAGGCAGGTTGAACAGCGATGCGAACGCGCCGGCGCCGAAGGTGAAGCCGACGGCGGCGACGCCGCTGAAGATAGCGTCGGCGAGAAGCGCGCGGCGCAGGAAGATGGATGCGTCGATCATCGTGGTCTCCATGGTTGGGTTGGGCTTGGGGGTGAATTCAGTGCCGTCCGCGCCACCAGGCGCGGAACAGGCGGGCGAGGCGGAGCGGGCAGAGGCTCTTGCCGACGCCGTGCTCGAAGGCTGTGACCTGCGCGACGACATAGTCGCCGGTCGAATGCACCAGCGGCTCGGGCATGTTGAGGCTGCGTGCCAGCATGCGGGTTGCGAGCGTCACGGCCCAGGGAACAAGATGGTCTGCGATGGTCCGATAGAGCAGCAGCGCAATCATGGTCATCTCCTGTTGCGACCGAAGATGCGCCGTGGCGGGGACCAATTCGATTACCTCGCGGGTAAAAAATGCGCCCGTTCGCGACAGTCCTAAGGTGTTCGATGCTGTGCGCGAGGTGCGCGCAGGCTGGTCATTGTGCGCAGTCCCGAGACCATCGCTCTACTAGAAAGATGGGCCGGTTATTTGAAGAAGCGTTTCGGCAGGCTCTACCGGCCAGACATCACGCGCCCTAACGGGCGTGGCAGTTGGTTGAGCGTGTGCCGCTTGCCAAGCGATGCTCTTGTTGCGCAGGAGCTGCAATCGAAAATTTGGAAGGCTGTAGACGCGTGGGTGACGGTGGGCGGGGCAACTATCTGCAGAATGATCGGCTAAGGAATGATCGCTCTCAGCCTCCTGCAATTGCGCGATGGACGAGCGCGATGACCTCGTCGGCTTCCTGTTCGGTGCTGTCAAAGCGAGCCACGAACCGGATTACGTCCTGGCCCCGTCGCGCGAATTGCAGCCCGCTCGCTGCAAGACGGTTGATGGCCAAAGCGGGCAGGCTGATGAAAACCAGATTGGCTTCCACTGGCGCAATGAGCTGAACGTCGGGCAGCGCAGCGAGGCCCGCTCCAAGACGCGCGGCCACGGCATTGGCCTTCGCCGCGAGCCGCAGATAAAGGCGATCCTCGACGTAGGCGAGCAGCTGTGCAGACGCAAAGCGCATCTTCGACGAGGTCTGGCCGGCGCGGCGAAGCCGATAGGACAGGGATTCGATGAGATCCTGGTCGAACACCACGATCGCATCCGCCGACATCGCCCCGTTCTTGGTCGCCCCGAAGGACAGGATGTCGACGCCAGCGCGCCATGTCATGTCGGCCGGGCTGCAATCGAGCCGCGCCAGCGCGTTGGCGAACCGGGCGCCATCCATGTGCAGCGACAGATTCCTGTCGTGGGCGATTGCTCCGATTTCGGCGATCTCGGCGAGGGGATAGATTGTTCCATATTCGCTGGCCTGAGTGATCGACACCGCATCGGGCTGGGAGCGATTGCGGACTCCCCAGGCCGCCTGGCCCAGCGCCTGGCGCAGGCTCGACGGCTCGATCCGAAAGTTTCGGCCGGACATGGCGACGAGCTTCGCGCCGCCTGTGAAGGCTTCGGTCGCGCCGCCTTCCGCGGTGTGGATATGCGCCTCTTCGTGACAATAGATGGCGCCATAGGGCCGCGCGCAGCTCGCGAGTGACAAGGCGTTGGCCGCCGTACCGGTCGAGACCGGGAACACGGTGACCGCGGTCTCGAACAGCTCCGAGAAGCGCGCATTCAACAATCTCGAATAATCGTCGTCCCCATAGGCGGCGGCGGGGCCGCGATTGGCCTCGGCGATCGCTCGCAGAATCTCGGGGCAGACCGGCGCGACATTGTCGCTGCGGAAATTCGGGAGCGTCGGGGCTGCTTCGTTCATACCGTCCTGTCCTGCCGTCATATGACGGTTGATTCCTGCTTGTTGATGCGCCGATTGATCAGGAGCAACGGGATTGCGGTGACGAGGATAAGCACCGCGGCCGCGGCGGCCGCCAGACCCGCGCCGGTGCCCTCGATGGCATGGTACATCACGACGGTCGTGGTGACCCAGCCGCTCGCATAGAGCACAATGGTCGCGCTCAACTCGGATGCCGCGGTGATCCAGACCAGCACCAGCCCGCCGACAAGGCCGCTGGCCATCAACGGCACGGTCAGGGTCGCGAAGGTTTTGCTTGGTGAGACCCCGAGATTGATCGAGGCTTCCTCAAGCGAGGGATCGAGCTGGTGCACGATTGCCGAGGACGACCGGATCGCGAAGGGGAGCTTGCGGACGACATAGGCGATGACCAGGATCAGCCAGCCGCCAGTCAGAATCAAGGGACCGCTGTTGAACGCGATGATGAGCCCGATCGCCAGGATCGTGCCCGAGACCGCAAACGGCACCATGCCGACGAAATCTAGCAATCCCGACAGGCGCGAGCGGTGCCGGGCCACGACATAGCCGATCGGAGCGCCGATCAGCATGGTGGCGACGGCCGCGATGCTGGCGAGCGTCAGCGTGTTGAGCAGCGGCCGATAGGAGCCCGACAAGAGGGTGGCGTAATTGCCCAATCCGAACTCCCAGGTCAGGACAGGGCCGCGAAAGCGCAGGAGGGAGATCATCAACACAGCCGCGAACGGCAGCAGCGAGGCAATCACAATGCCCCAACTCACGATCGTGGCCGTGAGCCGCAGTCCCGGCGTCAGAGGCAGCTTCGCGGGCGCGCTGCGGGCATTGGTCGAAAACCGGCGCTTGCCGAGGTAGTGCCGCTGAACGAGCAGCGCGATCGCCGTGCAGGCGATCAGGAGCACGCTGAGTGCGCCCGCCGCGGCCGGGTTGGCATCAGATTCGCCGGCGAACAGCTTGAAGATGTCGACGGCCAGGAACGGCCGGTCCTCAGCCAGCACCGCTGGCACGCCGAAATTCTCCAGTGCCTCAATGAACACCAATAGTCCGCCGGCAAGGATCGCCGGCATCACGATGGGCAGCAGCACGGTGCGGATCACATAGGGCCGTGAGCCGCCGAGATTGCGGGCTGCCTCCTCCATCGAGGCGTCGACTGCCTGGAATCCGGCCAGCACGGGCATGACGACGTATGGATAGAGCGTCAACGTGAACACGATGACGATTCCGGGCACGCCGTAGATCGATCCGATCGGGATGCCGATCCCGCGCAGGGCGGTGGTGACGACGCCAGCATGGCCGAACAGCAGCACGAGGGCGTAGGCGCTGACGAACGAGGGCAGGACCAGCGGCAAGGACGCAAGCGTCAGCAGCAGCGCACGGCCCGGTATGTCGATCCGGGCAAGACAGAAGGCGAGCGGGATGCCGATCGCGCATGCGAAGGCCGTCGCGAGCGCGGCGCAAAGCAGACTGTTGCCGATGCTGCCAAGATAGTAGCGGCTCTTCACAATCGCCGCATAGTTCCCAAGTGTCAGGCCGCCCGTGCCGTCGATCCGAAAGCTTGCATCCAGGACGAGCGCCAGCGGGTAGAGCAGAAACACCGCGAGCAGCACCAACGCCGCCAGCGTCACGATGGTGGCGAAGCGTTTCATGGCGCCGGATACGCCGTGATCTGGGCAGGGTCGTAGGCAAGGGTGAGCGGCGCGCCGGGCAAGAGATCGAGCGCCTGGCCGCCGAGCGCCGCAATCCGAATCTGGGTGCCGTCCGGCAGGGTTGCGTGGAGGCGTTGTACCGGGCCGAGAAATTCACGCAGCGCCAGCCGCGCATGCACAAGCGAGCCACCGGAACCGTCTCGCAGCTGCAGGGCCTCCGGCCTGACCGACAGCAACACCGGCGCGCCCGGCGCTGCGACCTCGCCTCTGACCGTGAATTCCGTTCCGGCTGCTGCGACAGGAGTGTTACGGCCGTCGAAAGCTCCCGCGATGCCCGGCACCATATTGGTCGAGCCGAGGAATTCGGCGACGAAGGCAGTCTGCGGCATCCGATAGATGCGCTCCGGCGTGTCCACTTGCTCGATCTTGCCGTGACGCAAGACGGCGATGCGATCGGAGATGGCGAGTGCCTCCTCCTGATCATGCGTCACGTAGATCGCAGTCAGGCCGAGCGCCTGCTGCAGCTGTCGGACCTCGATCCGCATTTCGGTGCGCAACTGCGCGTCGAGGTTGGACAGCGGCTCGTCGAACAGGAGCACGGCGGGCTCGATCACGAGCGCGCGGGCGATTGCCACGCGTTGCAGCTGGCCGCCGGAGAGCTGGTGTGGTGATCGCGGACCGTAACCTGCAAGGCGCACCCGCTCGAGCGCCTTGTCGACGCGCGATGCGATCTCGGCAGCCGGAACCTTCCTGGCCTTCAGCCCGTAGGCCACGTTTTCGGCGACGGTGTGGTTCGGGAAGATCGCGTAGTTCTGAAACACCATGCCGGTGTCGCGGCGATGCGCGGGCAGAGCATCGATGCGCCGGCCGTCGAAGCAAATGGAGCCGGATTCGACGTCGATGAAGCCTGCGATCATGCGCAGCAACGTCGTCTTCCCGCAGCCTGACGGCCCAAGCAGCGTGAACAGCTCGCCATGCTTGATGTCGAGCGAGATGTCGTCCACGGCCCGCACCGCGCCGAAGGTGCGGGTCAGGTTTTCAATCCGGATCGCGGTCATCGGATCAGCGCGTGTTCTGGATCGTGGTCTTCAGCCGCGCGAGGGTGTCGCGACGGGCCGCTTCCCATTTGGTGTCGTCATAGGGCAGCACCTTGACCGCCGCAAACGGCAGCATCCCCGGTGCGACTGCCTCGAGCTCGATATCCTGACGGGCAGGGCGCCGGAACGTCGCCTTCAGCAACATCTCCTGGACTTCCTTGCTGGCCAGATAGTCGACCAGCCGTTTGGCAGGCTCGGGGTTCGGTCCGCCTTTCAGGATGGCCGCGCCTTCGACGCCCGCATAGGTGCCCTCGGCTGGATAGGCGACGCTCACCGGCGCACCGTTATGGGCCCACAGGAAGCCGGCATATTCGAGCGTGATGCCAAGCGGATATTCGCCGCTGCCGATCCCGTCGAAGACCTGGGTCGAGCGGTTGAGCACCTTCGCATTCGCAAGAAGCCCGTCCATCTTGGTCCAGGCTGCGTCGTCCGCGCCCCACAGCGAGAGAAGCGTGGTCGCGGCCGCGTATGAGAATCCGGAATTGGCAGGGTCGGTAAAGGCGAGCTTGCCTTTCCATTTCGGATCGAGGAGGTCTGCCCAGGCTTTGGGCCCGCTGGCCTTGTCGATCGCCTTGGTGTTCTGGCCGATCACCACGACCTGGATGTTGGTGCCCAGCCAAAGGTCGTTTGGATCGCGAAATTGCGCCGGCACGGCTTCGCGGCCCTTCGCCGCGTAAGCCTGAAGGTGCGGGCTCGCCAGCCGCAGCAGCGTCGCACTGACGCCCCAGATCACGTCGCCCTGCGGATTGGCGGCCTCGGACGCGACGCGGCGCACCAGCACACCTGATCCGGTCGAGACCACGTCGACCTTGATTCCGGTCGCCTTGGCGAAGCCTTCGGCTACAAGCTTGTTCACGGTGTCGTCGTTGGCCGAATAGAGCACGACGTTCTGCTGGGCCGAGGCCAGCTCGGCCGCGAACAGCGATGCCGCGAGCGTCACGACTCGGGCGAGGATGGAGGCAGGAGATCTCATCGTGGTTCGCCCTCGTGGGTTCAGCGATTGCTCATGCGGTTGCGGCGAGGTACTCGGTGGCCGCCTTGAGCCCGGCGCCGGGTTCGATCGGCAGGCCGAACTTCGTGAGTGCGTCCTCGAGATGCAGAAGGTCGGTCAGAATGGTCCCCGCGCTCAAAGCACCCATCGTGCCAAACCGGATGACACGGCCGGAGAGACGGTTGCGGGCGCCTGCGATCACCGTGCGGTGATCCTGGTAGAGCTGCCGCACGATGGCTCCGCCTTCGAGCCCGTCGGGGACTTTGAAAACCACGACCGTGTTCGAGCGTGGCTCATCGCGGCAAAAATCTGCGAGTCCGAGCGCCGCGCCGCCGGCGCGCAACGCGGCGGAGAGCTTCTTGTGGCGCGCGAGCACATTGGCGAAGCCTTCCTCGTGCATCATCGTCAAGGCCTCACGCAGGCCATAGATGAGGCTCACCGGTGCCGTGAACGCGGTCTCGTTCTGCTCCGCGGATTTCAGCGCGCGACGGAAATCCCAATAGAAGGCCGATCGCTGCTCGTCCTGCCCGATCACGCGCCACACCTTGGCGCTGACGCTGGCAAGTGCGAGGCCGGGCGGGCACATCAAGGCCTTTTGCGAGGCCGAGACAACGATGTCGACGCCCCATTCGTCCTGCCGCATCGCGATGCCGCCGAGACCGCTGACGGAGTCTGCGATGAGCAGCGTTGGCCGGTCGCGCACCAGTGCGCCGAGCGCCGCGAGATCGGCCACGATCCCGGTCGAGCTCTCATTGTGCACGACGACGACGGCGCGATAGGTGTGCTCGCGCAATCGGGCTTCCACCGCGGCGACATCGATCGCCTGGCCCCATTCGATCGCGACCGTGTCGACGGTGATGTTCATGGCCTTGGCGATCGTGGTGAAACGCTCACCGAACTGACCATGCTCGACTACGAGGATCCGATGGCCCGGTCCGGCCACGTTGACGAGCGCAGCCTCCATAACGCCGGTTCCGGAGCTCGCAAAGAACAGGATGCGGTTCGTCGTGCCCAAAATCGGGCGGATCATCTCCTCCGCCTCGCCGATTGCAGTCCGGCATTCGGGTCCGCGATGGTTGACCATCACCCGAGCCATCGCCTGCCGCACCCGCTCGGGCACTTCGGTTGGACCGGGAAGCCGAAGACGGTATCCCGTCGAAGCAATGGCGCTCGGAGTGTCTGTGATCATAGCTTGAAGTCACCGTTCTGACGCATGTAGGGAACGAGGCCGCCCGCGCGCAGGATCGCCAGCATGATCGGCGGCAGCGGCTCCGGGCTGAGCGTCTCGCCGCTGCGTTCGTTGCGGATCGCGCCGGTGCCGTCGGAGATCAGGATGTCGCCCTCACGAATCCCGCCGGTTTCGCAGACAAGCGGCAGCAGGCCGTTGTTGATCGCGTTGCGGTAGTAGGTGCGCGAGAAGCTTCGCGCCATCACCGCCGGAATGCCGGCCCCGAGCACGGTTGTGACGGCAACCTCCATCGCCGAGCCGCAACCGAAATTCTTGCCCGCCACCAGGATGTCTCCCGGTTGCACAGAAGCTGCAAAGGTCGGATCGACATGCTCGAACAGGAATTGCCTGAGAACGGCGGGGTCGAGGCTCTCCCGCTTGCGGGTCGAGCTGATGATCGAGTCGGTGTTGACGTCGTCGCCGACAAGTCGCGCGCGTCCTCGCAGGGCTGTCATCGCGACACCTCGCGAGGATCGGTCACGACACCGCGGGTCGCGGCGGCTGCGCAAGCTGCCGGGGAGGCGAGGTAGATCGATGCCTTGGCGTTGCCCATGCGGCCCTTGAAGTTGCGGTTGGCGGTCGAGATCACCGAAACCCCGTCTCCGGGGATCACCCCGCAGGTCCCGCAGCAGGAGCCGCAGCCCGGCTCGACCACGGTTGCGCCGAAGCCGACCAGGGCGTCGAGCGTGCCATCGGCCGCCATGGCGTCGCGGACCTCGCGCGATGCCGGCGTGACCACGAGCTGCACGCCGGGCGCGACGCCTCCACCCGCCTCGAGCACGGCGAGGGCTTGATGGAAGTCGCGTAACCTGCCGCCGGTGCAGGTGCCGAGATAGACCATCTGTACCGGCGTGCCGGCCGCATCCTCGAGCGCCACGACCTGATCCACCAGATGCGGCAACGCGATCCGCGGCGTGAGGGCGTCGAGCGCGATCTCCACGGTCCGGCTGTAGTGCGCATCCGGATCCGCTGCGACCGGTTCGAAAGCTTGGCCGGTGCGGCCCTGCAGATAGGCGACGGTTTCAGCATCGGCCGGGAAGATGCCGGTCTTCGCGCCCATCTCGACCGCAAGATTGCTCAGGACGAGGCGGTCCTCCAGCGCGAGGGTGGCGACACCCGGTCCTGCGAATTCGAGTGCCTGATAGGCGGCACCGTCAGCGCCGAGCATGCCCGCGAGGGCCAGTGCGATATCCTTCGCATAGACGCCGCTCGGCAGTTGTCCGGTCAGGACGACGCGGATCGAATCCGGCACGCGCAGCCAGATCCGGCCACACAGCATGACCGCGGCGAGATCGGACGAGCCGATCCCGGTCGCAAAGCAATTCAGTGCCCCGTATGTCACGGCATGGCTGTCGGCTCCGACGACCAGACCACCCGGCAGAGCGCGGCCCGTCTCCACGATGAGCTGGTGACCGATTCCTTCACCGGCTTCATGCAGCGTGACGCTGAACCGCCTGGCGAAGTTCCGCATCACGCGGTGCAGCTCGATCGTCTGCGGGCTTGTCGGCGGCACGTAATGGTCGAGCGCAAAGACCAATCGGGCGGCATCGCGCACGTTCTCTCCGCCCATCGCCTTGAAATAGTCGAGCGCCATCGGGACCGAACCGTCGGTGCCGAGCGCGCAATCGACCTCGCAGACCACGAGGTCCCCGGCGTGCGCATCCTGCCCGGATTTTCGAGCGAGGATCTTCTCGGAGATCGTACGCCCGGCCATCGCTAGACCTCTGGCATCTCGCAGCCGAGACGTCGGAGCGAGGCGTCGACCCAGCTACGATCGAGCGTACCGGCTTCGATCGCCGCCATTTGCTTGGTCTCGGCAGACTGCTTGGCTTCGGCTGCCTCGATCACCGCTCGGCAATCGTCGATGGCGACGGCTAGCACGCCGTCGTCGTCGCCCAGCACCAAATCGCCGGACTGGATGACCATGCCGCCGATCGCGATCGGTCCGTTGATCTCGCCCGGACCGTCCTTGTAGGGACCGCGATGGGTGACACCCGCCGCGAAAACGGGAAGGGGGTTTGCCCGGATCGCAGCGGCATCGCGGATCGCGCCATGGATAACGATGCCGGCGACGCCGCGCCGGGCGGCCTGCGCGAGCATCATCTCGCCGAAGATTGCGTTGCTGAGGTCGCCGCCCGCATCGACCACTATGACGTCGCCGGCAACCGCGATGTCGAGCGCTTTGTGAACCATCAGATTGTCGCCGGGGCGCGTCTTCACGGTCAAAGCGGGACCGGCCATGCCGCCAGCCGCATGCATCGGCCGGAGCGTGGGGCCGCCCGCGGCCATGCGCGACATCACATCGCTGATGTTGGCGACCGGAAGGGCGCGAGCCCGTTCGACCCATTCGCCTGCGACAACACGCTTGCGGGAAAGGATCCTGAACCCTACGGCCATATCAACCCCATTGAAAATGGAACGCCGTTACGCATAGTGTAACGGTGACGAGCCGAGGTCAACTGAAAATCGGCAGGACAGGGATTTTCGATGCCCAAGACGCAAGGGGTCGCCGCCGTGCAACGGGCGTTGGCGATCCTGGATACCTTCGCTGGAGCCGGGTCGCGCAGCCTGGCCGACATAGCCAAGATCACGGGCTTGGCGAAACCGACCGTGATGCGTTCGCTGGTGTCGCTGGATGAAGCCGGCTACGTCGTCCGCCTCAGCGACGGCCGCTACTCGCTCGGCGCAAAGACATTCCAGCTCGGCACCACCTATCGGGCCAATTTCAATCTCGAACAGCATGTGCTGCCGGTCCTTCAGCGGCTAAGCCAGGAGACGCTGGAGAGCAGTGCGTTCCACGTGCGTGAACGCGATAGCCGGCTCTGTCTGTTTCGGGTGGATTCGCCGCAGCTCGTGCGCGACGTCGCGCGGCCCACAAATCTCGCGCCACTCGATTTGACCTCGACGGGACAAGTGCTGCGGACGGCGCGCTGGGCAGACCGCACGGATGGCTGCGTGCAGGTCTTCGTCAGTTCCGGAATCTACGACGCTGTGACGGCCTCCCTCTCCACCGCCGTTTTCGGCCACGACGGAGCGCTGGTGGGCGCCATGACCGTGAGCGGCCCAATCGAACGCATCCGTCAGGCCGACCTCCAGGCGCTGGCGTCCCGGCTCACCGACGCCTCGTATCGGCTCTCACTTGTGCTCGGCGCGCCATTGCCCCGCGAGGTCGGCGCGCCGCGGATCATCAGTCTGCCGTCGGCCGAAACAGGCTCTCCCTGACGCCGCCCCGTTCGGGGCAGGGCACTATTTCGACCGGCAAGCTCGTGAATAGACTCCGCTCAGGTCTTGTACAGTCTGTAGAGACTGGACTCAAAGCTCGCCTCCGCAACTCTGAACCCGGTCACGATGTCCTCGCGAAACTTGAGCCATTCGGCGTAGATCAGCCTACGCCCCACCATTGCCGGTAGGTCAGGCGAAGTGCGGTGAGGAATACACACGTATGGAAGTGAGCTAGCCGGTTGCGCGCGGGAGCATGCCCTTGGCGGTAATCTCCGCCGAAAGCTCTTCGATCGTCTTGCGTTGTTCCATGGCGGCTTTGCGGATCAGCGCAAAGGCGGCTGGTTCTGCGAGCGCGTGCGAGTGCATCACCTGGAGAACGGCGGCGAGCACGACGCGACGCGACCGAAGACGCTGCTCGAGCTTGACAACCTGCTGCTTCAATTCGTTGGTGCGTTCGCTTCGCTCGATTGCCATGACGAGCGCCGCGTAGATGCCGGCCGAGCGCAACGGCTTGACCAGGAACGAGGCTGGATCGAGCTCGAACACTAGCTTCAGCCGGCTCGGCGTTTCGGTGCCGAGCAGGGCGATGACCGGGCAGCGTCCCAGGAACGCGCGTCGTGCCGGTTGCGTCAAAGGCAGGAACTCGTCATCGATCAACGCCAGATCCGGCGCGAAGTCGATCGCCTCTGTCGGCTCCCACGCGATGCTGTCGACCCCAAGACGCTCGAACTGGCGTCGCACGATGGTTGCGTCGCGTTCGTCCTTGATGGCGACGATTGCCTTACGCCCGCGCAGCGAAAATGAAGACGGTCTGCTCATTTTACAACCCGCAAATGCGGCGCATTCGGCAATGCGCCGCCCGCCGAGGTCTCCCTCGAAGGGCTGACGGCAACGTCGAGCTGCGTCAGGTAAGGATCAGGCTTAACAGGCGCGTCGGCTTCCCAGAAGATATCAAACTGTCCTCGCGGATTGGAAACGGCAAGCCGCGGTGTAAGGACGCAATGATTGTTGCCGCCGTCGATCCAGACCGGTCCTTGCGGCGAATTGTAGCGATGGCCGGCCGCGGCGCGCCGCACCTCGGCGATACTCGATGTGCCAGCGCGCTGCAACGCGCGCGCCAGCAGATAGACGGCGACATAGGCGGACTGCCCGTCGACCGAGGGGCTGCTGTCGTCGCCATAGCGCGCCTTCCAGCGTGCAACGAATGCGCGGTTCTCCGGCAGGCGGATGCTCTCGAAATAGGCCGATGACGTGATGCAGCCGGCCGACGCCGGTCCGACGATCGACAGTTCCGGTTCGCACAGGCTGCAGCTCAGCATCGGAATCTCGAGCCCGGCGGCCTTGGTGCCGGCGTGGAAGGCGCGAATGAAGTCGTAGCTCGAGCTTCCGACCAACGTGTTGAAGACGATCGGCGGCTTGCGGCGGACGATCTCGTCGACGATGTGCCCGACGGCGCTTTCGCCGAGTTCGAGCAGCCGTTCGGCCAGGATGTGGCCGTCTGCCGCGCTGACCAACTCCCGGGTGACGCGATTGGTCTCCCATGTCCAAACGTAGTTGGAGCCGACGCAGAAGATCTCCCGGGACAGATTGTCGAGCACGTACCGGACGAGCGGCAGGACGTTGTGATTGGGCGAGGCGCCGACATAAATGACGTTGTCGGAGCACTCGAAGCCTTCATAGCGCGCAGGATACCAGAGCAGGCGATCGGTGCGCTCCACGATCGGCAGAACTTGTTTGCGCGACGCCGACGTGTAGCAGCCGATGATGTGCTCGACGCCGACATTGCGGATGAGATCGTCGCAGACCGTATGGTATTCGGAGATGATGCCGCGAGGATCGCGGATATGAGCGGCAATCGAGAAGCCGAACTCCGTCTGGTTGTTGATCTCGTCGACCGCCATCATCGCGCTCTTGAGGATCTCGCGGCCCATGGCCTGATAGGGCCCGGACTGCGAGCAGATGATGCCAACGGGAACAGACGGTTTTGTCATTGACGACTTTCGGTAGTGCAACGCGAATATGAAATCATCATCGGCGATGACAGTGCAAGTCGCTTGCCGTTTTGCTGCGCAGCACTATCGAAATTTAGGCAGAGAGCATCGTTGACAATGCGATGGGCAGTTACTTAGACTTTTCTCCTACAGGGCTACCTGTCGAACCTCGCGTGCGCCGATCTGGCCGATGACGTCCAGCTCCTTGCACTAAGTGCTTCGTTCGATTGCGGCCCCTAAGCGATAGATCATAGCCGCGGCATTTGAGCCATTCGTCGCCTCATTCGGGAGGGACGGGTGGCTTTTTTCGTTTGCCGCCAAGGAAGCTGGCGATGCGTCCGCGTCGCCAGAACGGTGACGCATGCGCGGAGACGACCGCGCGTCACATCGAGTGTGAGGATGAAGAACGATGGCGGCAACAGATCTCCACTATCTCGGACTCGTCGACGTCGGGCGGAAGATCCAGGCGAAGGAGCTGTCGCCGGTCGAAGCGACCAAAGCGATGCTCGGGCGGATCGAGAATCTCGACGGCAAGCTCAAGAGTTTCGCTTATGTGATGGCTGACTCGGCGCTCGCGGACGCTGCCACGGCCGAGAAGGAGATCGCTTCCGGCAAGATCAAGGGGCCGCTGCATGGTGTGCCAGTGGCGGTCAAGGATCTCTGCTGGGCCAAGGGCGCGCCGGCGGCCCATGGCATGACCATTCATCGAGATTTCCGTCCCTCCGAGGATGCAACGGTAGTTGCGCGGTTGAAGGATGCCGGCGCCATCATCCTCGGCAAGCTGCAGCAAACCGAGGGCGCCTACGCCGATCATCACCCGAAGATCGACCCACCGAAGAACCCGTGGAACGCGGATCTCTGGCCCGGCGCATCCTCGAGCGGCTCCGGCGTCGCTACTGCGGCGGGCCTCTGCTTCGGCTCGCTCGGCACCGATACGGGCGGATCAATCCGCTTTCCGTCCGCGGCTAACGGCGTCACCGGGCTCAAGCCGACCTGGGGACGCGTCAGCCGCTACGGCGCATTCGAGCTTGCGGCGACGCTGGATCATATCGGCCCGATGGCAAGGAGCGCGGTCGATTGCGGCGCCATCCTCGGCGTGATCGCGGGTCAGGACCCCAAGGACACGACGTCGGTTCCGCTGCCCGTGCCTGACTATCTCGCCAGTTTGTCCGGCGACCTTCGCGGCGTGACGATCGGCGTCGACCGGCGCTGGACCAGCGAAGGCACCGATGGCGATGCGGCCAGGGTGTTGACCGAGGGTCTGCGTGTAGCGGCCGATCTCGGCGCGAAGATCAAGGAGATTACGTTCCCCGATCCCAAGGCGGTCATCGACGACTGGTTCCCGCTGTGCGGCATCGAGGTCGCCGTCGCACACGAGGACACCTATCCCGCGCGCAAGGACGAGTACGGCCCGGCACTCGCTGGCCTGCTCGATCTCGGTCGGCAGCAGTCCGGCATGGACTATCAGAAGATCGTGCTCCGGCGCGAAGCGTTTCGTGGCGCCGTCCGCCTTCTGTTCGAATCGGTCGATCTCCTCGCAGTGCCGGCCCAGGCATTCGCCGCGCCCACGCTCGGCAAGATGGCGTCGCTCGGCGAGGACGCCTCGCTGATCGCAGGCTTGCTTCGCTTCACATGCCCGTTCGACATGACGGGAAGCCCGACCGTGACGCTACCCGGCGGCTTCGCCGCGAATGGCGGTCCGGTTGGCTTCCAGTTCGTCGGTCGTCATTTCGATGAGGCCGGCCTCGTTCGCGCGGGCGATGCGTTCCAGCGCGTTACCGACTGGCACAAGCGTCATCCCGGGATCTGAGTTGAGGAGCCAATCGTATGCCCGCAGAAGACTGGTTGAAGAATTCCATCATGGCCAAGCGTGCGGTCGCCAAAGGCGCGACCGGGGCGACGCATAGCCTGACGATCGAAGAGCAGGGCGGCTTCCACTACGTCTACGGTCCCTATGCAAAGCCGACCCTGTCGATCGACCCCGGCGGAGTGGTGGTTGTCGAGACGGAGGATGCCTTCGGCGGTGTGCTCACCAGCGAGAGCGACAGCCCCACCGCCAAACTGAACTTTCCCTATCTGAACCCGCAATGCGGGCCGATCGCGGTTAAGGGCGCCAAGAAGGGCGATTGCCTCGCGATCTACATCCGCGACGTCGAGACCCGCGGCGAGCAGCCGGCCGGCACGACCTGCATTATTCCTGAGTTCGGCGGACTCGTCGGGACAAGCTCGACGGCACTGCTCAATCCGCCATTGCCGGAGCGCGTGAAAAAGCTGCATGTCGACAGGAACGGCGTGCGCTGGAACGACAAGATTACGCTGCCCTACGAGCCGTTCATCGGCACCATCGGCGTCTCGCCGGAGATCGAGGCGATCTCGTCGCTGCAGCCTGACTACCACGGCGGCAACATGGATCTGCCCGACGTCGCGCCTGGCGCGATCATCTACTTCCCGGTGCATACCGACGGCGGGATGCTCTACGTCGGCGACTGCCATGCGACGCAAGGCGACGGTGAGCTCTCCGGCGTGGCGCTCGAGCAGCGCGCGACCGTCACGCTGCAGGTCGACCTGATCAAGAACTGGAGCTTTGCCTGGCCGCGGCTCGAGACCAAGGACTTCATCATGACGATCGGCAGCGCGCGTCCGCTCGAGGACGCGGCGCGTATCGCCTATCGCGAGCTCGTGCGCTGGATGGCGGCCGACTACGGCTTCGACGAGATCGACGCCTACATGCTGCTCAGCCAGGCCGGCCGCATGCGCCTCGGCAACATGGTCGACCCAAAATACACGATGGGCGCATCGATCCTGAAGAATTACCTCAAGCCATGACATTCAGCCGCTTTCAGAAACAGGGGATATCACGATGAATTCGGGACGTAAGCTCGGAATGGTCTTGCTCGGCGCTATGCTCGGTACAGCGGCGGGGGTGAGTGTTGCTCGGGCGGCGGAACCGCCATTGAAGGTGGGTCTGCTCGAGGACGTGTCAGGCGATCTCGCCTTCATGGGCATGCCGAAGCTGCACGGCTCTCAGCTGGCCGTCGAGGAGATCAACAAGAGCGGCGGTATCCTTGGTCGGCAGATCGAGTTGATTCACCTCGATCCGCAGGGCGACAACGCGCGCTATCAGGAGTTCGGCCGTCGACTGCTCAACCGCGACAAGGTCGACGTGCTGATCGGCGGCATCACCTCGGCCTCGCGCGAGGCGCTGCGTCCCATCGTCGACCGCACCTCGACGCCTTATTTCTACACCAACCAGTATGAAGGCGGCGTCTGCGACGCCAGCATGATCAGCATGGGCGCGGTGCCGGAGCAGCAATTCTCGACGCTGATTCCATGGATGGTCGAGAAGTTCGGCAAGAAGGTCTATGTCATCGCCGCCGATTACAATTTTGGTCAGATCTCGGCGGAGTGGAACCGCAAGATCATGAAGGATCTCGGCGGCGAGGTCGTCGGCGAGGAGTTCATTCCGCTCGGCGTGTCGCAGTTCGCGCAGACCATCCAGAACATCCAGAAGGCGAAGCCGGATTGGTTGCTCACGATCAATGTCGGCGCTGCCCAGGATTCATTCTTCGAGCAGGCGGCTGCGGCCAACCTCAATCTGCCGATGGGATCGTCGATCAAGGTCATGCTCGGCTTCGAGCACAAGCGGTTCAAGCCGCCGGCGCTTAACAACATGCATGCGACTGCGAATTGGTTCGAGGAGATCGACACGCCAGAGGCTACCGAGTTCAAGAAGCGCTGGCACGCGAAATTCCCTGACGAGCTCTACATCAACGACATGGGCTACAATGCCTATAATGCGCTCTACATGTACAAGGCGCTGGTCGAGAAGGCGAAGTCGATCAAGCTCGACGACATGCGCAAGGTCATCGCGACCGGCGATGCATGCATCGACGCTCCCGAAGGCAAGGTGTGCATCGATCCGAAGAGCCAGCACACCTCGCACCGCATGCGCCTGATCTCGGTCGGGCCGAAGCATGAGGTGAAGGTCGAGAAGGACTATGGGACGATCCAGCCGTACTGGCTTGGCGAAATCGGTTGCGATCTCACCAAGAAGAACGACAAGGACCAATACACGCCGAGCCATCTCCCGAAGAAATCGTGACGCCTGACGGGCACGGATTTTGCTCGTATTGGAGAGTTGCGCTCTTGGACAAGGCCGGCGCCGCAACGATGCGGCGCCGGGATCGGCAAAGGGACCAAGATGTCGGCTGAAGTATTCTCGGTATTCTATCAGTTCGCCGACGTGTTCGCGTTCCTCA
This sequence comes from Bradyrhizobium sp. LA6.1, assembly GCF_040547805.1. Classification (NCBI taxonomy): domain Bacteria; kingdom Pseudomonadati; phylum Pseudomonadota; class Alphaproteobacteria; order Hyphomicrobiales; family Nitrobacteraceae; genus Bradyrhizobium; species Bradyrhizobium sp. LA6.1. The sequence goes on from NZ_JBEPQK010000002.1 coordinate 301,845, forward strand.
TTCTCTCGGCCGCGGGTCTCGCTATCGTGTTCGGCATGATGGGCGTCATCAATATGGCGCATGGCGAGTTCATCATGTGCGGCGCCTATGTCACCGTCGGCCTGGTGAATCTGGGCGTTCCGCTTGCGATTGCCCAGATCCTGGCCGCGCTGACGGCGGGGCTCATCGGTGTCGCCGTCGAGTTCCTGATCGTGCGGCGCTTCTACAAGCGGCCGCTGGATTCTCTGCTCGCCACTTGGGGGCTCAGCCTCATCGTGACGCAATCGATGCTCCTGATTGTCGGTTCAGCCGTGCGGGGCATCGGAACGCCCGAAGGAAGCTTCGCAATCGGCGGCTATACATTTTCGACCTATCGTCTGGTTCTGTTCGGTTGCGCGGTGGCCGTGCTGGGCGGTCTCTACATCGTTTTCATGAAGACGCGCTTTGGTGTGATCGCCCGGGCGACGATGCAGAATGCGGCGATGGCGAAGGCGCTGGGCGCGCGAACGGGCCGAATCTATTCGATCAGTTTCGGGATCGGCACCGGCCTTGCCGGACTTTGTGGAGCGCTCTACGCGCCAACGATGACGCTGATCCCGACCATGGGGGCGACCTTCGTGGTCGAAAGCTTCGTTACGGTCGTCATTGGAGGGGCAAACGTGCTGCTCGGAACAGCGCCGGCCGCTGTATTCCTGGCGATGATCCGGATGGCGCTGAACGCGAGCTACGGCCAGATCATCGGACAGATTGGCATGCTGGTCGCCGTTATTTTGATCATTCGGGTGTTGCCCGAGGGGCTTTCCAGCGTTCTGGTTCGTCGTGGGCGCTAAAGGGAATTTGTGATGTTCAAGCTGCTGGAAGGTCCGCAGACGCTCGGACGTGGCAAGATCTTCTGGTCCTGCTTCCTTGCAGTGCTCGCGGGCGCACTGACATATCCGCTGTTCGCCGACTCCTATGATGTAGGGAATTTCGCCTATTTCCTGATCTGGATATTCATGGCGCTCGGCCTCTGCCTGATGTGGGGCTATGGCGGGATGCTTTCGTTCGGCCAGACCTTGTTCTTCGGCATCGCCGGTTACGGTTATGGCGTGCTCGCGATTAACATGGGTGGCGGCACCGCAACGATCGCCGCGCTCGCGCTGTCCGTTGTCCTTGCGATGCTGGCGGCGGGCATCCTCGGTTACTTCATGATCTGGGGTGGCATCAACGGCATCTTCTTCGGGATCGTGACGCTGTCTGCGACGCTGGTGCTTGCCTTCTTCCTCGGCCAGACGGCGGGGCCGGAATGGCACATCGGCCCGGCGCGGCTGAATGGCTTCAACGGCATGAAGGGCATGGACCCGCTCGCCGTCGGCGACTTCTATATCGAGGGATCGGCGCTCTACTACGTCATGATCGCGCTGATCGTGATCGTCTATCTCGCGCTGCGCATGCTCGTGAATTCGGGCATCGGCAACGTCATCGTGGCGACGCGCGAGAACCCGCAGCGCGCCGAGATGCTGGGTTATGACGTCCGGAAATACCAGCTCCTGACCTTCGTGATCGGCAGCGGCCTCGCAGGGCTGAGTGGTGCGCTGTACACGTCCTGGGGCCAATTCATCACGCCGTCCAGCATCGGCCTGCCTGCGGCGGCGATGCCCATCGTATGGGTGGCTTTCTCCGGACGGAGCGATCTGACCGCAACTCTGGTTGGATCGTTCCTGCTGCTGTTCGGCTTTCAGACCATCACGGTCTACAGCCAGCAGGCAGCACTCGTGCTGATGGGAGCGCTGCTGCTCGCCACGGTGATGCTGGCGCCGCAGGGTTTTGTGCTCGGCATCGGCAAGCTTGCTGCCGACTGGTGGAGCGGGCGTCGGCGGCGCGATGATAGCCCCGTCATGGCGGAGGCTGGTCGCTTGCAGTCGGAAGAGTCCTGATCATGGCGCTGGTCGAAGTCAAAGGCGTATCCAAGCGTTTTGGCGGATTGACCGCAGTCTCCGACGTCGACCTCACGGTCAACGCCGGCGAGGTCCACTGCCTGATCGGACCCAATGGCGCCGGCAAGAGCACATTGTTCAAGCTGATCGTGGGTCTCTACCCGCCGAGCCAGGGCAGCATCCTGTTCGATACCGTCGACATCACCAAGGAGCGTCCCTACGCACGCGTGCAGCGAGGCATGAGCATCAAGATGCAGGCTCCGAGCGTGTTCAAGGAGCTGCCGGTTCGGCAAAACATCCAGACTGCGCTCCAGGAACGACTGTCCGGCGCGGAACGCATCGCCGAGGAGGATCGCCTGCTGACCCTGCTCAACCTGGGGCCGGACAGCGATAAGCTCGCGGGTGCGCTGTCGCATGGCCAGCAGCAATGGCTCGAGATCGGGATGGCGCTGGCGCTGAAGCCGCAGCTCCTGCTGCTGGACGAGCCGACTGCCGGCATGTCGCCGGAGGAAACCTTCAAGACCGGCGAGCTGATCAAGTCGTTCAATGCAGAGGGCATGACGGTCCTTGTCGTCGAGCATGACATGGCCTTCGTGCGCCAGGTCGCCCAGCGCGTCACGGTGCTGCATCTCGGCAAGATTTTCGCACGCGGCGATCTCGAAAGCATTTTGCAGGATGAAAAGGTCGCGGAAATCTATCTCGGTAAGACCCATGCTCACTAAACCCAATCCCACTGACCGGATTCTGGACGTATCGGAATTATGGGCGGGATATGGTGCGACGCCGATTTTGCAGGGCGTCACCATGTCGGTCTCCCGCGGCGAGATTGTCGGCGTGATCGGCCGTAACGGTGTCGGCAAGTCGACTCTGATGCGGTGCCTGATCGGTTTGCTGCAAACCTGGCGTGGCACGATCAGCTTCATGGAGCAGGACGTAACAAAGCTCGAAGCCGACGCGCGGGCGAGGGCGGGCTTCGGCTATATCCCGCAGGGACGCGATGTCTTTCCGCAGATGACCGTCGAGGAAAACCTGCAGGTCGGCGAGTTGATCGGCGGTCCCGGCGGCAAGAAGCTGCCTGAACTCGTCTATGAGTATTTTCCGCGACTGAAGGAACGCCGGCGGCAGGCCGCAGGCACGATGTCGGGCGGCGAGCAGCAACAGCTCGCCATAGGCCGCGCGCTGATCGGTAATCCGTCCTTGATGATCCTGGACGAGCCGTCCGAGGGTATCCAGCCCTCGATCGTCCAGCACATCTGCGAGGCGCTGAGATCGTTCCGGAACGAGCTCGGGACCACCATCATCTTCGTCGAGCAGAACCTGGACACGATCCTGGCAATCGCCGAGCGTTGTTACATCATGGAGAAGGGCAAGATCGCGCAGTCGCTGGCGGGTGGCGAGGTTAACGAGGACAATGTCCGCGAGCAGCTCTTGCTCTGAACGGCCGCATGGCATGTTTTCAAGTCGTCAATAGGGAGGGAATGGACATGGATCTGGGACTCAAGGGAGCAAAGGTTCTCGTCACCGGCAGCACCAAGGGGATCGGCAGGGCGATCGCCGACACATTCGCGGCGGAAGGCGCGGATGTCGGCATCTGCGCGCGCAACCAGGCCGACGTCGATAGCGCAGTCGCCGCGATCAAGGCGAAGGGCGTCGCTGCCTTTGGTCGTTCGGTCGATGTCTCCAACGGCCCGGCGCTCAAGGCCTGGGTCGAGGACATGGCCTCGAAGCTTGGCGGCATCGACGTCGTGGTCGCCAATGTCAGTGCGCTGTCGATCGGACAGGACGAGGAGAGCTGGGAGAAGGAATTCTCCACCGACATGATGGGCACCGTGCGGCTGGTCAATGCGGCGATGCCGTATCTCGAGAAGAGCAAGGCCGCGGCGATCGTGACCATCTCCAGCGTTTCAGGGCGGGAGGTTGACTTCGCGAGCGGCCCCTACGGCACGTTCAAGGCCGCGATCATCCACTATACGCAAGGTCTCGCCTTCCAGCTTGCTAGCAAAGGCATCCGCGCCAATTCGGTGTCGCCGGGCAACACCTATTTCGAGGGCGGTGTCTGGAATCAGATCAAGGACGGCAATCCCGAGCTGTACAAGACCGCGCTGGCGCTGAATCCGACCGGCCGCATGGGCACGCCGCAGGAAATGGCGAACGGTGCGGTGTTCCTTGCCAGCAAGGCAGCGAGTTTCATCACGGGGACCAACCTCGTGGTCGACGGTGCCCTCACGCGCGGCGTGCAGTTCTAGGCGCTCCCTGAGTAGCGCAGTCACGAAACCGGGCCGTCTGCGGTGCCGGTGGGCGAAGCCGTTTCCGACAACAGCAGGACAGTCAGATGTCAGCAGATCCAATTCACTACAAGTCGATCATCGAAATCTCCGAGCTGTTCCGCCGCGGCGAGCTTCTTCCTTCGAAAGTGACCGAGGTGATGCTGGGCCGGATCGCGAAGCTCGATCAGAAGTTTCACGGCTACGCGCTCGTCCTCGCCGAGCGGGCCATGGCGCAGGCGAGGCGCTGTGACGCCGAGCTTGCCAAGGGCATCTGGCGCGGGCCGCTGCACGGCGTGCCGATCGGATTGAAGGATCTCTGCTACACCACTTTCGCGCCGACCGCTGGTGGTACCACGATCCACGCTAAGTTCGTCCCCTCCTTCAACGCGACGATCGTGGACCGGCTCGAACACGCCGGCGCCGTCACGCTCGGCAAGCTAAAAATGACCGAGGGCGCCTATACGAGCCATCATCCCGACGACCAAGCGCCGCTCAATCCCTGGGGGGCCGACTACTGGGTCGGCTCCTCCTCAAGCGGATCGGGCGTGGCCACTTCGGCGGGACTTTGCTTTGGCTCGATCGGCAGCGACACCGGCGGCTCGATCCGGTTTCCGTCGGCGACGTGCGGGCTGACCGGGATCAAGCCCACCTGGGGACGTGTGAGCCGTCACGGCGTCTTCCCGCTGGCTGACTCTCTCGACCATGTCGGGCCGATGTGCCGGACCGCAGCCGATGCCGCGGCCATGCTCGGCGTCATCGCGGGCGCAGACGTCAATGATCCGACCGCCCTTCAGGCGCCGGTGCCGAACTATCTGGCGGGGATCGGTGACGGCGTGCGAGGCTTACGGATTGGCGTGGACCGTAGCTACACGCAGGACGGGATCGATCCGCAGGTGGTCGCCGCCTTGCTGGAAGCGGAGCGTACGCTTGCGGACCTCGGTGCCGATATTCGTGAGGTCAAGTTCCCAGCTTACGAGAAGCTCGTGAGCATGTGGATTCCGATGTGCTCCATCGAGACCGCAGAGGCGCATCTCGAGACCTATCCGTCGCGGAAGTCGGAATACGGTCCGGATCTGGCGCAGCTGATCGAGCAGGGCAGATCGATCAGCGGCCTCGAGATCGCTCAGATCCATCATGAGCGGTTGAAGTTCTGCGGCAGCCTCGCGGCGCTGTTCGGCGATATTGACCTGCTCCTGATTCCCACCATGCCCGTTCCGATCCCAACGCTGACCAAGATGGGCGAATACGGCGCCGATCCGAACGTGCTGCTCAGCATCCTGCGCTTCACGGCGGTATTCGACTTCTCGGGCAGCCCGACCATCACGCTACCGAACGGCATGGCGGCGGACGGGTTGCCTCTCAGCATGCAGCTCGTCGGCCCGCATCTGTCCGAAGATACGCTTGCCCGCGCCGGGTATGCTTTCCAATCAGTGACGGATTGGCATACGCGACGCGCCCTTGGCGAATGAAGATCTTCGGAATTCTAGGATGCCTATCCGAAAATCAATCATGGGTCGAGTTCAGAGAGGGGAGACGCTGAGCACGTCGAAACGAAAATTCGTCAGCGGAACTGATGGCCACGACCCTCGGCACGGTGTTCGAGTCGTACGACTTCGATCTGGCTCCAGCCGGTGAGCAGCCCGCGCCACCGGACGCGAGTGCTCCGCAACGTAGACGACGGCACCGCCATATTCGCCGCCGCATCGTCGGTCGGGCTGGCGCTCTCCATCGCGGTCATCATCGGGAGGCAGAACGTCATGAGCGAGGCTGATTTCAAGGCCTGGGGATAGCGCGCTCCCCATTTGATGATCGGGTGCTTGCCGCCAGGACGCGAATGGAGCGCGTCGTGATGCCTTGGTCCGTTCCTGATGTTGAACAGATCCGCGCTGGCATGGCCGGCTGTACTGACGTTCGCAACCGCACAAATCGAGATAGGGCCAGGGCTAGATCCGGCCCCGCGACGTGATCCGCCATTGACAGGTCGACGGAGATGATAGAATTATAACAGTATAAGTTGCAAAAATAACAATATGTCACCATCGTACCAGCGTCTTGCGGGGCGACGGGAGGAAAGTTTGGAACTGTCCGGTTCGGTTGCAGCAGAACCTCGGTCGTCGACCTCGCTTGTGATGGTCAGTGGCATCAACAAGCGCTTCGGCGGCGTGCGAGCGCTGCGTGACGTCAACCTCGAGGTTCGCGCCGGCGAGGTCCATGCGCTACTGGGCGAGAACGGCGCGGGAAAATCTACCCTGATCAAGATTCTCAGTGGTGTTCATGCCCTCGACAGCGGCACGATCGAGATCGCCGGCAGGCCGGTGGAATTCGACAGCCCGGCGAAGTCGCGCGAGGCGGGGATCGCTGTCGTTTATCAGGATCTCAGCCTCGTCGAATCCTTGAGCGTTGCGGACAATCTGTTGCTCGGCCGTGAGCCGCGTGCGCGTTTCGGCTTCGTCCGGCAGCGCGCGCTGATGGCCAGGGCCGAGGCATTCCTGAACGCGCTCGGCATTCCCCTGGATGCGAGAGCGGCTGTCGGCTCGCTGCCTTTCGCCTATCGCCAGATGACGGAGATCGCCAAGGCGCTGATGGGCGAGGTCCGGCTTCTGATCCTCGACGAGCCGACCTCCTCGCTGACATCGGATGAGGTCCGGATCCTGTTCGATGCGATCGGGAAGGCGACGCGCCGCGGAGTCGGCGTGATCTATGTGACCCATCGGCTCAATGAGGTGTTCGAGATCTCGCAGCGCGTCACGGTGCTGCGCGATGGCGCTAACGCAGGCACGTTTGTCACCGGCGAGACCGACATGAAGCGGCTGGTGAACGCGATCGTCGGAACCGATCGATCGGCACCCACGGGCCCGCGCACCGAACCTGTCGCGAAGCGTGAATTGGATCCGTCGCCGGTTCTGTCGCTGTCCGACGTGTCCAACGACCGGCTTCGCGCCGTCGATCTGTCCGTGCTGAAGGGCGAGATCCACGGCCTCGCCGGATTGATCGGCAGCGGCCGCACGGAGATTTTGGAGACAGTGTTTGGCCTCCGGCCGCTCGAGAGCGGCGCAATCGAGATCGAGGGCCGGCGATGGCTGCCGAGAGGGCCTGCCGATGCGATCGAGCAGGGCATCGCGCTGGTGCCGGAAGACCGGCACGTGCAGGGTCTGGTCCTGGACCATTCGATCGAGCGAAACGTCACTTTGCCGCGAATTCCCCACTTCTCGCGCTGGGGCTGGATGCAGCAACGCGCCGCCGCCAGGCGTGCGGAAACCGCGGTCGCCAGGCTTTCGGTGAAAGCGCCAGGCGCGTTCAGCCTGGTCAGGACGCTCTCCGGCGGCAACCAGCAAAAGGTCGTGTTCGGAAAATGGAATGATCCGCGGCCGCGCGTGCTGCTCCTGGATGAACCGACGGTCGGCGTCGACGTGGGCGCACGCGAGGAAATCTATGCCGTGATCCGGAATGCCGTCCGCGACGGCAGCGGGGTCCTGGTCGTCTCGTCCGATCTCGTCGAATTGATCGAGCTCTGCGACCGCATCTCCGTGATCGTCAACGGGCGTGTGGCTCGTACGCTGTCGCGCGGCGAGATCGATGATGCCGAAGAGCTGCATCATCTCCTCCAGATGTACCAGGCCTCCGGGCCGGGCCACTTGCAAGAGCTTCCCGCATGACCGAACTGACTGCTCCCAACGTGGTCGCCTCGTCGACCCGATCTGATCGCCGCCGCAAGATTCTCCAGAATTTGCTGCGGGGCGAGCGGCCGTACATGCTGTACATCGCCTTCGTGATCCTGCTGGTCGTGTTCAGCCTGTCTTCGCCCTGGTTTCTCTCGGTCGACAATTTCCTGAACATCGGGCGCCAGACCACGCTGGTGTCGATCATCGCAGTCGGCATGACCTTTATTATCATCGCGCGTCAGATCGATCTGTCGGTTGCCTCGACGCTGGCGTTGTCGGGCATGGCGGCCGCTCTCGCGATGAGCCAGATCAACAACAGCTGGATCGTGGGGGCCGTGGCCGGGCTCGGCACCGGTGCGCTGGTCGGGCTGCTCAATGGCATCCTGACCACGCAGCTATCGATCCCGTCGTTCCTGGTGACGCTGGGCTCGCTGAGCATGGCGCGGGGACTGGCGATGATGGTAACCAACACCAAGCCGGTGATCATCACCAACGAGACCTATTTCGCGATCTTTGGCGAAGGCACGTTCCTCGGCATACCGGTTCCGATCGCCTGGACTTTGGCGGCGATGATTATCGGCATCCTGCTGCTGCACTATAACGTGTTCGGCCGGCGCATCTATGCGGTCGGCGGCAACCCGACCGCGGCGCTCTATTCCGGCATCAACACCAAACGGGTCACGACTGCAGCCTTCGTCCTGACCGGCACGCTGGCTGGTCTCGCGGCGCTGGTGCTGTCAGCGCGCTCACACGCCGCGCGGCCCGACGTCGTGCAGGGCATGGAGCTCGACGTCATCGCCGCGGTGATCCTCGGCGGCTGCAGCCTGTTCGGCGGGCGCGGCTACATCCTTGGAACACTGTTCGGCAGCTTGATCATCGGCACGCTCAACAACGGCCTTGTTCTGCTCGGCGTGAGCTCGCCGATGCAGCTCGTGATCAAGGGCGCGATCATCGTTGCCGCGGTTGCTTTCACGAAACGCTAGTCGACGTCTGGCGCGACGCATGAACAACAAGTTCATCGCGCTGCGCGGGTAGGGGCAAGGTCGCTGGCCCTCCGGTGAATCGGCGACCAAAAAATGGAGGAAACAATGAAACCAATCTTGCGACAAACCTTGCCTTTGACTGCGTTGGTGGCCGCTGCCGCCCTCTCGATGATCCCGTCGGCTCGCGCCGAAGTGCCCGCGACCTGCGTCAAGGGTGTCGATCTCGCGAAGCTCGGGCCGAAATCGATCGTCGGCCAGGGACCCCACGGCGAAAAGGCGGCTTCCCCCGAGGTGCTCGCGCTGTCGGAGGCCGACGCCGCCAAGATCAAGGAGAAGAACTTCAAGGTCGGCATCTCCATGCAGACGGTCAACCTCGACTGGTCGCAGCTTCAGATCCAGGGCATCACCGATACGCTGAAGAAGTACGGCGTGACGGTGACGGGCGTCGCGTCCGCCGAATATCAGGTGGACAAGCAGATCGCCGATATCGAGAACACGATCCAGCAGCATCCGGACGGCATCATTTCGATTCCGGTCGATTTCACCGCGACCGCGCCGACCTACAAGAAGATCGCCAAAGCCGGCATCAAGCTCGTGTTGATGGACAGCATCCCGACTGGTCTGAAGCATCCCGAGGAATATGCGACGATGGTCTCGGCCGATAGCCAGGGCAATGGCCAGATCGCGGCACAGATCCTGGCATCCTGCGTTGCGCAGGGCGGCACCATCGGTCTCGTCAATTTCGGCGTCGACTATTTCAGCACCAACGAGCGCACCAAGGGCGTGCGGGAGTGGATGAAAGCAAACCGCCCTGACATCAAGATGAAGCAGGTCGACTTCACCGATCCGCCGAAGGTCTCGCAGATCGCGGGCGACTTCCTGACCGGCAATCCCGACGTCAAGGGACTGTACGCGGTGTGGGATCAACCGGCGCTCGACACGCTGAGCTCGATGCGGGCTCAGGGCATCGATATTCCCATGACGACGGTCGACCTCGGTCTGCAATCGGCGATCGAGATTGCCAAGGGCGGGCCGCTGAAGGCGACCGGCTCGCAGCGTCCCTACGACCAGGGCGTAGCCGAGGCGATGGCGATGATGAACGCGCTGCTGGGTAAGGAAACGCCTGGCTGGATCGGTGTGCAGTCGCTGCCGGTGACGCAGTCGAACGTGCTGGAGTCCTACAAGACCGTATTCAAGAAGGACCCGCCGGCCGAGCTGACGGATGCCTGCAAAAAGGCGAAGCCCGCCTGCAACTAGCCCGAAACAGCGATGCGCGATCCACCGAGACCGCGCATCGCTCAGTAAGCCTGATCCGGGCGAACCAGCCCCCGTCCGGATCAGGCCGTGCTGGTGACGTATTCGACGGGAAGGCTGCGGAAGTGCTTGCGCGTGTCTGCCGACACGGAGCCACCGACGATGATCCGCGAGAATGAGCTGACGTCGGAGAAGAACGCCGGCTTGAGGCTGCCGAGCTTGCTGGCGTCGACCACGAGGATGCTCTCCATCGCGGTAGCGATGACGGCCTGCTTGATGGCGACTTCGTGAAAATTCGAGCAGCTGGCGCCGCGGGTCCAGTGCAGGCCGCCGGCCGAGATGAAAGCCTTGTTGACCCCGAGCCGCCGCAGGTAGGACAGGCCGTCATCCGACGAGAACGACTGCGACGACGGATGGTAGAGCCCGCCCATCAACATCACCTGCGTCGCTGGCCGGTGGGTGACGATCGAGGCGACGTTCAGCGAATAGCAGATCACCGAAAGAGGCATGTCCTCAGGCAGGCAATCCGCCAGCGACTGCATCGTGGTGCCGCAATCGATAAAGATGGTGTCACCTTCCTTGATCGAGGCGGCTGCGGATCGGCAGGCGAGGCGCTTGTCCTGTGTGTGCTGGTCGATTTCCTGTTCGAATGTGTACTTGATCCCGGTCGGCGACGCCGCGTTGACGACGTAGCCGCCGAGCAGGGCGAGCGCCACCTCGGGCCCGGCAAGGTCGCGCCTGACCGTCATCTCCGACACCTTCAGCAGCTCTGCGGCGTCCTTCAGATGCAGTGCGCCGCTCGTCTCGACGGCGCGTCGCAGCCGTTGCAGTCGTTGGACGCGGGTCTCGCTGGGGCGTGCGGTCGGTGTTTCAGTCATTTTCGTCACCGAGCTTGCTTATCCGGTTGACAATGATCTTACAATGATGTGAGTTTAGCAACGTCAATCTGTTACAATAATAACATTTGGCCCGAAAGGCGTTTCGCTGTCGGCGACGGGAGCAGCAGAAGCGCCGGCGGCCAAGGGATGGGAGGATCGCATGTTGCAATCGGCACATTCAGTCTATCTGCCGTTTCAGCCGATTCGCTAGCATTGCGCGGAGTACCGATGGCGCAGGGCGTCTTGATATCAAATCCATCCGCGGTGCCGGCGCAGCCCCATGCGCGGGATCACAATCATCCGCATCCGATCGCGCGCAACAGCGGCCGCGCGCTCGAGATGGACTGGGTCGATGATATCCGGATCAATCTGTCCGCCGCCGAGCGCCGCGTTGCGAGCCTGCCGGGCCGGCGCACCGTCAAGAAGGACGCGCAGGCGGCGTGGTTGCTCAAGGCGATCACCTGCATCGACCTGACGACACTCAACGGCGACGATACGGCCGAACGGGTGAAGCGCCTCTGTGCCAAGGCGAGGGCCCCGATACGAAGAGACCTCCTCGAGGCACTCGGCTTTGCCGGGCGCGGGCTGCACACGGGCGCGATCTGCGTCTATCACCGCTTCGTCGCAACCGCGGTCGAAGCGCTCGATGGGCATGACATCCCGGTCGCTGCGGTTTCGACTGGATTTCCGGCAGGCCTCGTGCCTCACGATCTGAAACTCAAGGAGATCGAGGCGTCCGTCAGGGACGGTGCGCAGGAGATCGACATCGTCATCACGCGTGAGCATGTGCTGACCGGAGATTGGCGCGCTCTCTACGCCGAGGTCCGGGATTTCCGCGCAGCCTGCGGCGATGCGCATCTGAAGACGATCCTCGCAACCGGCGACCTCAAAACGCTGCGCAACGTCGCCAAGGCGTCGATGGTCTGCATGATGGCCGGCGCGGACTTCATCAAGACCTCCACCGGCAAGGAAGGCGTCAATGCCACGCTGCCGGTGACGCTGGCGATGCTGCGCATGATCAGGGTCTATGAGGAGCGCACGGGCTTCAAGATAGGCTTCAAGCCGGCCGGCGGAATCTCGACGGCGAAGGATGTGCTCAACTACCAGTTCCTGATGAAGGAGGAGTTGGGACGCGATTGGCTCGAGCCGGATCTGTTCCGCGTCGGCGCCTCGAGCCTGCTCGCCGACATCGAGCGCCAGCTCGAGCATCACGTCACCGGCCGCTACTCGGCCTTCAACCGTCATCCCGTGGGCTGAGCATGAGTATCGCACATTATTTTGAGACCATGGATTATGGTCCCGCTCCCGAGGCGGACGGCGAGGCGCGCGCCTGGCTGAAGCGGCACGACGCGACGTTTGGGCATTTCATTGCCGGTAAATTCGTCGCGCCGGCTTCGGGCAAGCATCTGGCGACGATTGAGCCAGCCACCGGAAAGACGCTGGCCAAGATCGCGCAAGGCATCGCAGCGGATGTCGAGGCTGCAGTCGGCGCCGCGCGATCGGCGCAGTCGTCATGGGCAAAGCTCGGTGGTCACGGTCGTGCCCGTCATCTCTATGCGCTGGCGCGCATGCTGCAACGTCATGCTCGTCTGTTCGCGGTATTGGAAGCGATCGACAATGGCAAACCGATCAGGGAAACCCGCGATCTCGACGTGCCGCTCGCCGCGCGCCACTTCCTGTATCACGCCGGCTGGGCACAATTGCAGGACCGCGAATTCGCCGACCATGTCCCGGTCGGTGTGATCGGCCAGATCATCCCCTGGAACTTTCCGCTGCTGATGCTGGCCTGGAAGATCGCGCCCGCGCTGGCGACCGGCAACACCGTGGTGCTGAAACCGGCAGAGTTCACATCACTCACCGCGCTGCTGTTCGCCGAGCTCGCGGCGGAAGCCGGCCTGCCGCCCGGCGTGTTGAATGTGGTGACGGGTGATGGCGCCACCGGCGCGTTGCTGGTCGAAAATCCCGGTGTCGACAAGATCGCCTTCACGGGGTCGACCGAGGTCGGGCGGTTGATCCGTCAGTCGACCGCAGGCAGCGGCAAGTCGCTGACGCTCGAGCTCGGCGGCAAGTCGCCGTTCATCGTGTTCGACGACGCCGACATCGATGGCGCCGTGGAAGGCGTGGTCGATGCGATCTGGTTCAACCAGGGCCAGGTCTGTTGTGCCGGATCGCGGCTTCTGCTGCAGGAAGGGATCGCAGAGACATTCCGCAAGCGCCTCATCCGCCGCATGGAGACGCTGCGCGTGGGTCCGCCGCTCGACAAGGCGATCGACATGGGCGCGGTGGTCGCACCGGTGCAGCTCGAGCGGATCAAGGCGCTGGTCGAAACCGGCGTCAAGGAGGGCGCCGAGAAGTATCAGGCGCCGGGGCCGATCCCCGCTGAGGGATGCTTCTATCCCCCGACCTTGCTTTGGAACGTACATCCGTCATCGACCGTGGCGATCGAGGAGATATTCGGCCCGGTGCTGGTCGCGATGACGTTCCGCACGCCGGACGAGGCGGTGATGCTCGCCAACAACACGCGCTATGGCCTTGCCGCCAGCGTGTGGAGCGAAACCATCGGGCTGGCGCTCGATATCGCGCCGAAGCTTCAGGCCGGCGTGGTCTGGGTCAATGCGACCAATTTGTTCGATGCCAGCGTCGGCTTCGGTGGCTATCGCGAGTCCGGCTTCGGTCGCGAGGGCGGCCGGGAAGGTCTCTACGAATATCTCAAGCCGAAAGCCTGGAGCGGGCGGAAGGCGCGGGCGAAGGTGCCGCCGCCATCACCGGCGGCTTCTAACGACGGCGCCGGATTTGGCACGCCGTCGATCGACCGGACCGCCAAGCTGTTCGTCGGCGGCAAGCAGGTTCGTCCCGACGGAAATTATTCGCGCGCGGTGCTGTCGCCGAAGGGGAAGCACCTCGGCGAAGCCGGCGAGGGCAATCGCAAGGATATCCGTAACGCGGTGGCCGCTGCGCGCTCGGCCGAGGGGTGGGCGCGGGCGACGACGCATAATCGCGCCCAAATCCTCTACTACCTTGCCGAGAATCTGTCCGCGCGTGGCGACGAGTTCGCCCGGCGCATCGGTGATATGACCGGCGTTTCGCCCGCCAAGGCGCGCGCGGAGGTCGAGGCGAGTATCGAACGGTTGTTCAGCTATGGGGCCTGGGCCGACAAATACGAGGGGACGATCCATGCACCGCCGTTGCGCGGCGTGGCGCTTGCCATGCACGAGCCGATCGGCGTGGTCGGGGTGGCCTGTCCGGACGAGGCCCCGTTGCTGGGCTTCATCAGCCTGGTGGCACCGTTGATTGCGATGGGCAACCGCGTCGTCGCCGTCCCAAGCGAGCGGCATCCGCTTGCAGCGACCGATTTTTATCAGGTGCTGGAGACGTCGGATGTGCCGGCAGGCGTCGTCAATATCGTCACCGGCGAGCGCGATGCGCTCGCAAAGGTCCTTGCCGAGCATGACGACGTCGATGCGCTCTGGGTGTTCGGCTCGCAGGAGGCCTCGACTGCTGCGGAGCGGCTGTCGATCGGCAACCTCAAGCGGACGCTGGTCGACCACGGGCTGGCGCTCGATTGGTACGACCGGGTGGCGAGCGAAGGTCCGATCCTGCTCCGCCACGCGGTGCAGGTGAAGAACATCTGGATTCCCTATGGGGACTAAAGACGTCACCTTGCGGTGATACGGGTTGGCATCCGGACCATCAGAGTTCGGGCGATTTTGAAGACAAGGGAGGGACGCAACATGCTCAAGGGCATCAATCCACTGCTCAATGCCGACGTGCTTTATGCCTTGCGCGCAATGGGGCACGGGGACCGCCTCGTGGTGTGCGACACCAATTTTCCAGCCGACTCCATCGCGCGCCAGACCGTGTTCGGCGAGCTGCTTCGCATCGACAACGTCAGTACGGCAAAGGCGATCGAAGCCATCCTCTCGGTGCTGCCGCTCGATACGTTCGTCGACGATGCCGCGATCCGCATGGAGATTGTTGGCCAGCCCCAGGAGGTGCCGCCGGTGCAGCGCGAGGTGCAGGCCGCGATCGACCGCGCCGAGGGACGCTCCTGGCCGCTGGTCGGGGTCGAGCGCCATGCCTTCTATGAAAAGGCCAAGACGGCCTACTGCGTGATCGCCACGGGAGAGCGGCGCTTCTACGGCTGCTTCCTGTTTTCCAAGGGCGTCATCGCGCCGGACGGAGAGTGACGACCATGAGCAAGACTGGCGTCGCAGTGCTCGGCATCTTCGTCGTCGATCTGGCCTTCCGGGCCGGCAACATGCCCGCGATCGGTGAAACGATCGCCGGCTCGGGATTTGCCATGGGACCAGGCGGCAAGGGGTCGAACCAGGCCGTGGCCGCTGCGCGCGCAGGCGCAGATGTGACCTTCATCTCCCGGATCGGCCGCGACGCCTTCGGTGATCTTGCCATCAAGACGTGGGAAACCGAGGGCATTCGACCGCGCGTCGCCAGGACTGCGGAGGCGCCGACCGGCGCGGCCTTCATCTATGTCCACGAGACACGCGGCGACAACGCCATCATCGTGGTGAGCGGAGCGGCCGACGGTCTCAGCCCCACCGACGTCGATGCGGCGGCGGATGCGATCCGCACCAGCCGCGTCTTCGTGACCCAGCTCGAGCAACCGGTCGCGGCCGCGCAGCGCGGGCTCGAGATCGCGCGCGCTGCGGGCAGCATCACCGTGTTCAACCCGGCACCTGCGGTCAAATTCGACGATGGCCTGTTTGCCTTGTGCGACTACGTCGTTCCCAATGAGACCGAGGCGGAAGCGCTGACGGGGATCGCGGTGAGCGATCTTGCCGGCGCCCGCCGCGCCGGCGAAGCGTTGGTGGCCAAGGGAGCGGGCACCGCGCTGATCACGCTCGGCGAACGCGGGGCGCTGTTTCACGGGCGAGACCGCTCGCTACACGTGCCCCCGTTCGCCGCCGGCAAGGTGGTCGAAACCGCGGGCGCGGGCGATGCATTCGTCGGCGGCTTCGCTGCAGCGCTTGCGGGCGGCGCCGATCCGCTGGAAGCGGCGCGCTTCGGTTCCGCCACGGCGGGGATTTCCGTGACGCGCGCGGGGACCGCGCCTGCCATGCCGCGGCGCGCTGAGATTGAAGCCCTGTTGAAGGGATGATCTGCTCATGAAGCGGAACGATCCGATCAAGCATGTCTTCATCTGGCCGGCGGTGCTCGTCGTGCTGGCGATCTCGATCTTTCCGCTGATCTATTCGTTGACCACGAGCTTCCTCAGCTATCGCCTGGTTCCGCCGATCCCGCCGCGGGTCGTGTGGTTCGGCAATTATGCTACGCTCCTGCAAGAGCCGCGCTTCTGGAATGCGATCTTCACGACGACGCTGATCGCGTTCATTGCCGTCGGGTTGCAATACGTGATCGGGTTTGGCGTTGCGCTCGCGCTGAACGCGCGCGTTCCGGGCGAACGGCTATTTCGCGTGGCCTTGCTGCTGCCCATGCTTCTGGCCCCGGTCGCCGTCGCGCTTGTTGCTCGCATGATCTTCAATCCGACCATGGGGCCGCTCAACCAGTTCCTGTCCATGTTCGGCATGGCGAACCTGCCGTTCCTCACCAACGGTCATTGGGCGCTCGCCTGCATCATCGCTGTCGAGATCTGGCAGTGGACCCCGTTCGTCATCCTGATGATGCTAGCTGGCCTGCAAACGCTCCCCGAAGATGTCTACGAGGCGGCCGAGCTCGAGAACGCCAGCGCCTGGCAACAGTTCTGGGGCATCACCTTTCCGATGATGCTGCCGATCTCCGCCGCGGTCGTCTTCATCCGCCTGATCGAGAGCTACAAGATCATGGACACCGTATTCGTGATGACGGGCGGCGGACCGGGTGTGGACACCGAGACCCTGACCTTGTTCGCCTATCAGGAGGGTTTCAAGAAGTTCAATCTCGGCTACACGTCGGCGCTCAGCTTCCTGTTCCTGATCGCCATCACGATCATTGGCGTCACTTATCTGGCGCTGCTGCGGCCGCATCTGGAGAAGCACCGATGAGCGGGCAGGGCCTTACCGGACTGTCGCGCTGGAGCCGCCGCCTGGTCGCGGCCGGTGTCTTCGCATGGTGCCTGATCACGGCGTTTCCGCTCTATTGGGTGGTCGTGACGGCGTTCAAGACCCCGCCGGGCGTGGTCGGCGGCCCGACCTATATTCCGTTCGTCGATTTCACGCCGACCCTGCAGCCCTTCATTGATCTCTATCAGGGTATCCGTGGCGAGTTCTTCCGGACCTTTTTGAACTCGACAATCGTTGGCTTGTCGGCGGCGGCGATCGCGACTGCCGTCGGTGCAATGGCGGCCTATGCGCTGGTGCGGTTCGAATTCAGGGTGCGCTTCGGCGCCGGTCTGATCTTCTTCCTGCTCGCGCTCGGCGGCTATCTGCTGTTCAACAATTCGCTCGGATTCACCCGCGCGCAGGCGCTGCTGCTGGCGTTCCCGATCGCGCTTGCCGCTGCAATCCTGGCCAACCGCCTGCCGCTGCCGGGGCCGATCCTCGGCAATGAAGACATCCTGTTCTGGTTCGTCAGCCAGCGCATGTTTCCGCCGATCGTCACGGCCTTCGCGCTGTATCTCCTCTACAGCGAAATCGGCCGGCTCGGCTTCCAGCTCATCGACAGCTATGTCGGCCTGACGCTGTGCTACGTCGCATTCTCGCTGCCGATCGTGGTCTGGCTGATGCGCGACTTCTTCGAGGCCATTCCGATCGAGGTCGAAGAAGCCGCGATGGTCGACAACGTGCCAAGTTGGCGCATCTTCCTCGGCATCGTGGTGCCAATGTCGATGAACGGACTGCTGGCGACTTTCATGATCACGCTCGCCTTCGTCTGGAACGAGTTCCTGTTCGCGCTGTTCCTGACCAATTCCAGATGGCAGACGCTGCCGATCCTGGTGGCGGGACAGAACAGCCAGCGCGGCGACGAATGGTGGGCGATCTCGGCCGCGGCGCTCGTCGCCATCATTCCGATGATGATCATGGCAGGTCTGCTCAGCCGCATGATGCGGTCGGGCCTGCTGCTCGGAGCAATCAAATAGCAAAAACCTATGTAGGGAGGACTGGACGATGTTGCGACGGACGTTTCTGATGCTGACCACCTCGCTCGCGATGGCTTGCACCGCGAGTCAGGCGAACGCTGCTTGTAGCCCGGATTACTCCGGCGTCACCCTGACTGTGGCGTCGCAGACCGGACCGTATATCGCCTCCGCGCTCAAGCTCGGTGCGGACGAATGGACCAAGAAGACCTGCGGCAAGGTCAATGTGGTCGAGTTCCCCTGGTCGGAGCTCTACCCGAAGATCGTTACATCGCTTACCGGATCGGACGCGGCGTTCGATCTGGTCAGCTTTGCGCCGGCCTGGCTGCCCGACTTCGTCACCTATCTCTGTGAGATGCCGAAAGAGATGCAGTCCGGCAAGGATTGGGACGATGTCGAGCCGGCCTACCGTGAGCGCCTGATGGTGTGGGAAGGCAAGATCTATTCGCAATCGATGGACGGCGACGTTCACACCTACACCTATCGCACCGACCTGTTCAGCGACCCCAAGGAGAAGGACGCCTTCAAGGCCAAGTACGGCTACGACCTGGCGCCACCAAAGACCTGGAAGCAATATCTCGACATCGCGGAGTTCTTTCAGCGCCCCGACAAGGGACTCTGGGGCACGGCGGAGGCCTTCCGCCGCGGTGGCCAGCAGTTCTGGTTCTTCTTCAGCCACGCGGCGGCCTATACCAACAACCCGAACTATCCGGGCGCGATGTTCTTCGACCCCGAAACGATGGATGCCCAGATCAACAATCCGGGCTGGGTGAAGGGATTGGAGGAATATATTCGCGCTTCCAAGCTTGGCCCGCCCAATGCGCTGAACTTTTCGTTCGGCGAGGTCAATGCCGCCGTGGCCGGCGGCCAGGTGGCCGAGTCGATCGGTTGGGGCGACACCGGCGTGATCGCCGCCGACCCCAAGCAATCGAAGATTTCCGGCAAGGTGGGCTCTGCAGTGCTGCCCGGCTCTGACGAGATATGGAACGCCAAAACCAAGAAGTGGGACAAGTTTCCGGCAGTGCTGCCGGCACCCTTCATGGCGTTCGGAGGCTGGCAGATTGCCGTGCCAAAGGTGGGCAAGAACCAGCAGGCGGCATGGGATTTCGTCAAGACGCTGACAAGCCCTGAAGTCTCCGGCAAGGCCGCGATTACCGGTGGCACGGGTGTCAACCCATACCGCAAGTCGCACACCACGAATCTGGAGTTGTGGAGCAAGATCTTCTCGCCGACGGAAGCCAAGGAATATCTCGGCGCCCAGGCCGACTCCATTAACGGCAAGAACGTTGCGCTCGACATGCGTTTGCCCGGCTATTTCTCCTACACCGAGGTTGTGGAGATTGAGCTTGGCAAGGCGCTGGCCGGCCAGACCACGCCGCAGGCCGCGCTGGACGCGGTCGCGAAGGAATGGAATCGCCTGACCGACGAGTTCGGCCGCGCGAAGCAACTCGCCGCCTATCGCGCGGCGATGGGCCTGTCACCGAAGAACTAGCTTCTCGCGGAGACTGCCCCGGATGATGCGTGAGCATCATCCGGGCTTTGTTGGCCGTCGATATAGGGGACGGAAAAAGGAATCCATGGCGCACGTCGAGATCGAGAACGTCAGCAAGGCATATGGGCCCTACGAGATCATCGAGGGGCTTAATCTGAGTGTGGCCGACGAGGAGTTTGTCGTGCTTGTCGGACCGTCCGGCTGCGGCAAGACCACGACGTTGCGCATGATAGCGGGACTGGAGACGGTCACCAGCGGAACCATTCGTATCGGTAATCGCGATGTGACGCAGCTGCGCCCAGGCTTGCGTAATTGCGCGATGGTGTTCCAGAACTATGCGCTCTATCCGCATATGACTGTTGGTGAGAATATCGGCTACGGCATGAAGGCGCGGGGCGAGTCGCGCGCCAATATCGCGAAAGCCGTCGAGGACGTGGCGCGGGTTCTCGACCTCGAGCAATACGTGGACCGTCGGCCCAAGCAGCTCTCCGGTGGGCAGCGTCAGCGCGTGGCGATCGGCCGTGCCATCGTGCGCAGCCCGGACGTGTTTCTGTTCGACGAGCCATTGTCAAACCTCGACGCCAAACTCCGCATCGAGATGCGGACCGAGATCAAGGCGTTGCATCGCCGTCTCGCCAAGACGATCGTTTATGTCACACACGATCAGGTCGAAGCTATGACCATGGCCGATCGGGTCGTGGTGATGAATCGCGGCCGCATCGAGCAGGCGGCTGATCCGATCACGATCTATGAGAAACCAAGCAATCTCTTCGTCGCGGGCTTCATGGGCGCGCCCAGCATGAATTTCATCCACGGAGAGATTGCCGCTCGCGACGGTGCACTGATCTTCACCGAACCCTCGGGTACGGCGTTGAGATTGCCGAAATCCCGAGAGGCGGCCTATGCAGGGAGCATCGGCAAGCCGGTTGTGCTCGGCGTGAGGCCCGACCACGTGCTGCGGCAAGATGCGCCATCGGGCTCCTCCGTCCGCATGATGGTGAAAGACGTGGAGCCGCTCGGGCCGCATACTCTCGTGATTGGAACCGTGGGCGCATTTCCATTCACGGCGCAGATGCAAGTCGGTGTTTCTGCGGCGCCCGATTGCCCAATAGATGTCGCCATCGATCTGGAGCGAACGCACCTTTTCGACAAGGTTTCCGGGGCGACCGTTTCATAGTCGGCGGTCCTCTGGCGGTGCAGGTAATCCCTAATCTTTACTTCCAGCGTGCGCATGCCTCATCGCGGTCACTTGCGCTGCGGCGAGCTCGCACGTGATGCGGGCGACGTTGCACCCTTCTTCGCAAACTTTGCTCGTCCGGTATTGGTGTCGAGCAGAGTCTGCGAAAAGAGATTAAGCGATCTCAGATGGTTACATGCCAATATTCATTACCTCGCAGGTAATGGAAGGGCTGATATCCGCATGCTAGGTTTTCGAGCATGAACGCACACGCATCCACGGCACAGGCCGAACGCAGCCAGCCGGTCCATATCGGCGACCATTTGCGCGAATGGCGGCAACGCCGCCGCATGAGCCAGCTCGATCTGGCGGGCGAGGCCGAGATTTCCGCGCGGCATTTGAGCTTCGTCGAGACCGGCCGCGCTGCGCCCTCGCGCGACATGGTGCTCAGGCTCGCCGAACGTCTCGAGGTGCCCTTGCGCGAACGCAACGTGCTGCTGGTCGCGGCCGGCTATGCGCCGGCGTTTCCGCAGCGCCCGCTGGAGGATCCCGCCTTGAAATCAGCTCGCCAGGCGATCGACCTCGTTCTCAGGGCGCATGAGCCCAATCCGGCGCTGGCCTATGACCGGCACTGGAATCTGGTGTCCGCCAACCGCATGCTGGCGCCGCTGCTCGAAGGCATCCCGCAGCGGCTGCTTGGCCAGCCCTTCAACGTGCTGCGGCTCGCGTTTCACCCTGAAGCGCTGGCGCCGCGCACGGTCAATCTCGCGGAATGGTGCGGGCACCTGCTGGAGCGGCTGCACCGGCAATGCGAGGCAACGGCCGATCCTGAGCTGATCAAGCTCTACAACGACCTCAAGAGCTATCCCATCCCGGCGCGCTCGGGGCCGCTGTCGAGCGACAATGTCGCGATTCCCTTCAAGCTGCGCCATGGCGGAGAGATACTAAGTTTCTTCTCCACCACCATGGTGTTCGGTACACCTGTCGACATCACGCTGTCGGAGCTGGCGCTGGAGACGTTCTTCCCGGCGGACGAGCGCACCGCCGAGCGGCTCAAGCAGATGGCAGCAGCTATGACCTAGCGCCCTTGCCTCGGGGCGGGTTCTGCTTATCTTCGGCTTATCTTGGGTCAAACCCGCATCGCCCGAAGGAGGCGCTATGAGCACGTTGAAACCGCTCCAGATCGATGTCGTCTCCGACGTGGTGTGCCCCTGGTGCTATATCGGCAAGCACCGGATCGAGAGCGCGCTGGCGCTCGTGCCCGACGTTCCCGTCAAACTCAATTTCCGTCCCTTTTTCCTCAATCCGTGGGTGCCGCGCGAAGGCATCAGCCGCGAGGACTATCTCACCACCAAGTTCGGCTCGGTCGAAGCCTATAAGGGCATTGCCGGCCGCGTGGTCGCGGCTGCTAGCGAGGAAGGCCTCGTCTACAAGCCCGAGCTGGTCGCGCGCCAGCCCAACACCACCGACTGTCACCGCCTGATCCTCTGGGCCGAGGCGATCGGCAAGGCGCCCGAGATGAAGCAGCGGCTGATGGAGCTGTATTTCCGCGACGGCGGCGACCTCACTGACGTGAACGTGCTGGTGCAGGCGGCCGCCGATGTCGGCCTCGATGCCGACGACGTGCGCAAGCGCCTCGCCACCGACGAGGACGTCGCGCGCGTGTCGGCCGACGCGCAGGAGGCCGCCGAGAAGGGCATCTCCGGCGTGCCGACCTACGTATTCGCGCAAAAATATGCCGTCTCCGGCGCGCAGGATCCGAACCTGCTCGCCCGCGCCATCCGCGAGGTCTCGGCGGAGATCAACGCGCAGGCGGCGGAGTAGCTTTCGCTTATTTGCGGAGCAGACGCACCACGCGTCGCGCGGCCTCGTGCGCGACGTTGAGGCCAACCAGCGCCGCGTGAATGAGCGCGACGACCGGATCGTGACGCCGCAGCGGAATCAGCACGTCGCCGATGGCGAAGCGTCCGCGCCAGATCGGGTTGATCATTGGGTGGTCGGCGCTCGCCGTGGAGTCCGCGCTGGCGATGGCCGGATCGGCGCAGAGATGGCGAGTAAGGTCGAGCGTGAGCTGCACGCCCGGCGAATATCTTGCAAAGCGTTCGTCGATACCGAGCTTGAAGAAGAAGGCGCGGTCTTGGTGGCGTAGCACGATGCCGGCTGCCACCGGCGTCGTGCCGGCGCGCAGCGTGATGACCTCGCACTGCGCGGTCTCTGCCAGCGCGGGAACGGCGCAGCGAATGAAAGTCGCATCGCCTGCATGCTGGATCAGCGCGGTGCCGCGCTTGCCTTTCCAGCCACTGGCTTCGAGTTGCAGGAATGTTTCGAGTGCCGGCCTGATCTCGTCGGGCTTGCGCGCGACCTCGAAGGCGACAAGCCCGTGCTCTTCGAGGCGATGGCGCTGGCGACGCAGCTCTTTGAGCTTCTTGGCGCCGAGCGCTTCAAGCAACAGCGTTTCACCATCCTGCGTCGCGTCGAGGCTGGCGCGGATGTAGGAGGAGAGGACACGTGGCTTCAGGCCGTCGCGATTGAGAACCTCATTGAGCGAACTCATCGCCGCGCCGTCGAGCGCAACGTCGTTGAGCACGAGCGCATGCGCGCCGGCCTCGCGCGCCTGCTGCAACAGGCGCGTGGCCACTTCGATCGGCGCGTCGCGGTCGATCAGCGGGCTGCACAGGGTGCCGTAGGGATGCGCGCTCACCAGCGCGGGCAGGGGGATCTTCCAGGCGCGCCAGAGCGAGACCACCGGCATCAGCCCGATCAGCCGCGCCGACGAGCCGTCGAAGGCGGGCAGTGCCGAGGCGTCGGTGCGGCCGCGTGCGGCCTCGCTCACGGCGAGCTCCCAGCCCGGCAGGTAATAGCCGTTCGGCTCGATCACGCGCTGGGCGAGCGCGCGCCATTGGCCGGGATCGATGGACGTGAGGGGGACGAGCGCGCGCGTCGCCGCGGCAGCCTTTGCCGATGCCGGATTGATCGCTGCCTGATGCGCGATATCGACCACGTCCCGTCGTTCCCCGTTCAGAAGGTCATGCTTAGCGCAAAGATTGGAAAATTCCGTTGGGACACCGCTTCAATTCGAATGGTAATATTAACGTCTCATTGAGCATTCGGGCGGCAGGCCGCGGCGTGCCATGATCGAGCTCTCGACTTGGAGGATCACAATGATCGCCACACCTTTCACGCCGATGGCGTCGCTCCTCGGTGGCGCGTTGATCGGCCTGTCCGCCGTGCTCCTGATGTGGGCGACGGGACGGATCGCCGGTGTCAGCGGCATCGCGGCGCGGCTGTTTCCGCCTTACGAGGACCGCGAGTTCGCCGGCCGGCTCGCTTTCGTCGCCGGCCTCGTCGCCGCACCCATCCTGGTGCGCATTGTCAGCGGAAGCCTGCCGGCGCAAACGATCGCGGCGGGAACGCCGGTGCTGATCGTCGCCGGATTGCTCACGGGCTTCGGTGCGGTCTGGGGCAGCGGCTGCACCTCCGGCCATGGCGTCTGTGGCCTGTCGCGGCTGTCGCTGCGGTCGCTGGTCGCGACCATCACCTTCATGTCGGCGGGCATCGCCACTGTCTTCGTGATGCGGCACTGGGGCTGACGACGATGGCAATCCTCATTCAATTCGCGATCGGCCTCGTCTTCGGTATCGGGCTCATCGTCTCCGGCATGTCGAATCCGGCAAAGGTGCTGAACTTTTTGGACGTCGCCGGCATTCCCGCCGGAACGTGGGATGCAAGCCTCGCCTTCGTGATGGCAGGTGCGGTCGCGGTGACCTTCATCGGCTTCAGCCGTGTCTTGAAACTCGCGCGACCGTTTTTCGCGGACCGCTTTTACCTTCCGACGCGAAAGGACATCGATCCGAGAATTATCGCCGGTCCCGCCATCTTCGGCATCGGATGGGGGCTCGCAGGCTTTTGTCCGGGCCCTGCGCTCACCGCGCTCGGATTCGGCTCGGCGTCCGCTTTCATCTTCGTCGCCGCGATGTTTGCCGGCATGGTGCTCGCCCGCTTCATCGCGCAGCTCCCGTCGTCAACGCGCTTCGTCGCGCCGGCCGATCCGCTCGAAACCTGACATGGACAGGACCGGGCGAGTGGATCTCGTCCGGTCCTGCCCTGTTACAGCTTCAGTGACTACCAGCGGTCGCCGCCGACACCGACGCCCACGCTGACGCCGGGCGCCCGAATGCCGACGCCACCGCGCGGACCATCGTCCCAGTCACGATAGGTGCGGCGCTCGTAATAGCGATCGCGCGGCATGGCGTTGTAGGAGTCGCGCACGATCACGCGCGAGCCGCCACGGGTGCGATAGCAATTGCCAGCGTCATCGCAGACAAGCCGGACTTCCTGAACGAGCTCAGGGTTAGCGTATTCGCTGGTCGTATAGATATCGGCGGCCTTCGCGCCGCTCGCCGCAGCGAGGGCGCCGACGCCAGCCAGTAGTGCGATCGTGAATGTCCTCATCGTGTCCTCCTCCGAAACTGCCCTCGGGGGTAACAAGAAGGGGAGGCGGTGATCGTTCCGGGTCGAATTACAGGTTTTTCCCGGAACCGGAGCGCGTGTCGGCGTGATTTGTTCCTAGATCGGATCGTAGGTTTCCGTCCCGCAGATGTCGTCGGCTTCCGCGCGGCGGCGATCGACCACTTTTCCGCCTGAGATCGTCACGATGTAAATCTGGGTGCCGAGCGTGGAGCCGGTCGCGGAGGTGAGCTGCGCGCGGACGCAGGCGGTCCAGCCCGGTCCCCGCACCTCCCGATGGGGCGGGGCGACGTGCACCTCGCGCGGATAGGACGTGTTGAGGAAGACCACGTTGATCTGCTCGCGGACCACGCGTTTGACGTCAGGGGGCGGTTCGGGGGGCGGCTGCTCGGCTTCCTTCAGGCGCATGAACTCGGGCACCGGCGCGCGGCTGTCGGCGAAGCCGCAAGAACCGAGTGCGAGGGCGCTGGCCAGCAGCGCCGCATGAGCAACAATCCGCAACATCCGTGAAGGTCCCCTGCGGGCCAACAGATAGGCAGGAATGCGATCCGGCAAAGTCCCGGCCGATCAAGATTTGCTGAAATCCCGGCCCCCCGGCATTTGCTATTACGGGATTGCAGGCTAATTTGTGCCCCAGACGAGGGGGATTGCATCAATGCGGATTTTGGTCATCGCGGCCGCCGTGCTCGCACTAACGGCTGCGTCGGCGCAGGCGCAGGGCCGCAGCAGAGGCCAGCCGAACGAAGCGAAGTCGGACAATAAGCCCAAGGTCGACGAAAAGGCCTACAAGGCCGCGCTCGAGCGCATTCCGGAGCCCAAGGAGAAGTACGACCCGTGGGGCGGAGCCCGTCCGGCTGAACCTGCCAAGAAGCCCAAATAAATGAGGGGGGCGTTGGCGAGCCGTCTGTGTCAGTCGGCCGCCGCCATCGTGCTCCTCTTGTTTTCCTCGTGGCCAGGCATCGCCTGGGAGAGCTGGGGTGGCGATCCCGGCGGCTCACGCTTCTCGCCTTTGCGGGAGGTCACGCCCGACAATGTCGGCAATCTGGTTCGGGCCTTCGAATTCCATACCGGCGATCTCGCGGCGCGGCCGCCCGAGGTGATGCGGCGAACCAAATTCCAGGCGACACCGTTGTTCGTCGAGGACAGCCTGATCTTCTGCTCGCCCTTCAATGAGGTGATCGCGCTCGATCCCGGCACGGGCGCACAGAAATGGCGCTTCGATCCAAAGATCGCGACCAATCAGCGGCCCGCCAATCGCTATGTCTGCCGCGGCGTGACCCATTGGATCGACGATGAGGCGCCCGCGAATGCCGCCTGCCGATCGCGCATCTTCATGGGCACGAACGATGTCCGCCTGATCGCGCTCGATGCAAAGACAGGCATTCCCTGCGCCGGTTTCGGCACTGGCGGTGAGGTCAGGCCCGATATCGGCATGAAGCTGGACTGGCCCGGCGAATTCCAGATCACCTCGCCGCCGGCGGTCGGCCGCGGTGTCGTCGTGATCGGCTCCGCGATCGGCGACAACCGCCGCGTCGACGCGCCGAGCGGCGTGGTGCGCGCGTTCGATGCGCGCAGCGGCCAGCCGCGCTGGACCTTCGAGCCGCTCGAGCGCGACGGTGTCGAAGCTGGTCACGCCAATGTCTGGGCGCCGATGTCGGTCGACGCGGCGCGCGGGCTGGTTTTCCTGCCGACGTCCTCGCCGTCGCCGGACTTTTGGGGCGGCAAGCGGCCGGGCAACAACGAGCACGCCAATTCGGTGGTCGCGCTGCGCATCGAGACCGGCGAGTTCGTGTGGGCATTCCAGACCGTGCATCACGACGTCTGGGATTACGACCTGGCGTCGCAGCCGACGCTGACGCGTATCGACACCGGAGACGGCCAGCGCGATGTCGTGATTCAGCCGACCAAGCAGGGATTTGTCTTCGTGCTCGACCGCGATACCGGCAAGCCGGTGTGGCCGGTGGAAGAGCGCGTGGTGCCGCAAGGCGGCGTGGAAGGTGAACGACTGTCGCCGACACAGCCATTCCCGACGCATGTGCCGCCGCTGACATCGCAAAGAATCTCGACTGAGGATGCGCTCTCGCTCCTCCCTGGCCTGGGTCGCTCCGCTTGCGAAAGGCAGTTCGCGGAGGCACGTAACGAGGGGTTGTTCACCCCACCCTCGACGCAAGGCACGGCGGAGTTTCCCTTCACCGGCGGCGGCGTCAACTGGGGTAGCGCAGCCTTCGACCCGGTCAACCAGATCCTCTACGCCAACACCGCCCGCGCCGTTCATCTCATCAAGCTGATCCCGCGTGCGGAGGCGGCTGGATTCGATCCGCCTCCCGGTCATGATTTCGGCCAGCAGAAGGGCGCGCCGTTCGCGATGTCGCGCGCGGTGGTGATGTCGCCGCTCGGGCTTCTTTGCAACAAGCCGCCTTGGGGCGAGATGGTCGCAGTCGATCTGAAGGCCGGCAAGATCCTCTGGCGTTCGACGGTCGGCACCACGGAAGACCTTGCGCCGCTCGGCGTGCCGCTGCCGTGGGGCGCGCCGCTCGTCAACGGGCTCGCGGTCACCGCAGGCGGTCTCGTCTTCACCGGCGCGATGGATGCCTATCTGCGCGCCTTCGATGCGCGAAGCGGCCGGGAGTTGTGGCAAGGCCGGCTGCCGGTGCCCGGCGTCGCCAACCCCATGACCTATCTCTGGAAGGGCGAGCAGTATGTCGCGATCGGCGCCGGCGGCCACTCCGAGGTCGGCACCTCGATCGGCGACAGCGTCGTTGCGTTTCGCCTGGCGCGGCCGGGTGAAGGGCCGTCGCTATGGTCGCGCACCATCGATCGTCCGGGCGGACGATTTTGGGTGTCGTCGTCAGCAATTGTGTTCGCGATCATCCTGCTGACCATCGCGAGCCTGCGCTGGCGTCGTCGACGTCGTATAAAGCAAGCATGATGCTGCGTTGTGTATGCGATGCGAACGGTTGTTCACATCGCGCACGCTATCGTACGAAAGCGAGGCCGATGCGCCTGTCATTGCGCCATACGGTGCGGCAAGTCCGTACGAAATTGTCGCGCGCGATCGAGAGCGTGAATGATTTCGGCAATATGACGGGGGAATCGAGCTCGATCGCCGCGCCGCCTTCCGACATGTTTCGCACCGTGCACGCGATGCCGCTGCTTTCAAAGGTGATCGTTCCACCCTTGAAAACACGGTAACGCTGCGCTGCACGTTTCTCGATCATCGGCATTAATCCATAACGATGATTGTGAAGTAGTGCATAGAAATTACGTTGAAATAAACTCAATACTGGCGCTACTTGCACAGCGCTTCAGACTTCGTTTACGACGTTGGAGCGGTGAGTCACTTCCCTCCGACTTCCCTCACAAGCCCTTCCTTTGTGGCGTTACGCGCCGATGGAGATATTGATGAAGACCACGCTTTCGCTTCTGTTCGCCGCAGCGCTCTCGCTGTCATCGATGCCCGCCCACGCCGTCAAGTGGGACCTCTCGACCATGACCTGCAAGCAGTTCCTCGAGAGCGGCGAAGACAACATCGCGGTCGTGCTGACCTGGATGGACGGCTGGTACAAGGGCGACGAGGACAACGCGATCATCGACACCGAGGTGTTCATCGAGAACGCCAAGAAGTTCGGTGCCTATTGCGGAAAGAATCCGACCGTCAGCGTCGTCACCGCGGCTGACGAAATTCTCGGCAAGTAATTCCTGAAGCTGACCGAAGCGCGGACGCAATCGCGCTTCAGTCCCTCGCTTCGATGCGAAATTGATTGGAGAGCCGCGGAGCGCCTTGCGCGCTCACGCGGCTCTCTTCTTTTTGGATGATGCTCAGCCCGGCAGCATCGCGAACGCGCTCGACACCATCGCCACCTGCTTGTTGTCGGAGGCCGAAAGCAGCGTGACACGGCCAAAACTCATGATGCGTCCGAGCCGCACCACGCGCGCGTCGGCGAGCACATCCGAGGAGGAGACCGCGCGCATGAAATGCGTGGTCTGGTCGACCGTCGTCATCGGACGATAGCCGCGATTGGCGGCGAGGTTCGCGATCACCATCGCGGTATCGGCGAGCGCCATCAGCGCCTGGCCGCACACCACACCGCCGTTGCGGCACAGTCGCTCCGAGAATGGCATGCGCAGGAGCGCGCCTGGCTGCCAGTCCGGCTCGTCCGGCGGCGGCAGGTGCTCGAGGCGCTCGACGGCGAGGTTGAGATCCTGGACCCAGGGCGCAAAGACCTCGCCGAGTATGCGTCTGGCCTCAGCGATGCCGAACCCGGCTTCTGGCTGCGATGGCATTGCTGTCGGTCCCCCCCTGTGTTGCTGGATGTTTCGGCTATTCTGCGCGCATCGGCGCGGCAAAGTCACCCGGTCTTCGGTCGGCTCTGTCGGCTTGAAAATGCCTGACTTGGGCCGATATGATAATGGGCTTGGGAACGGGTGGGCGATGTTGCGTCGGTGTGTCCTTGTGTTTGGGTTGATAGCGCTGGGTCTCGCGCTGGACGGGTGCACCAGATGCGGCCCGATTTGGGACGACTGGCTGCAGGCGCCGAAATCGTGCAGATCGGACCGGCTTTAGCGCGCCATTCGGCCCTGGCGGGCCGTTGACAAGAACGACAAGGCGCGGTTGACCCGCCCTTCATGGATGATCAAGGAGTCAATGATGAAGCTTTTCCGTATGGCGGCGGTGTTGCTGGCCGTGCTGGCGGGACCGGCCTACGCGCAAATGCCCAATCTCAATTTGCTGCAGGAAGGTCCGGGCAAGACCCCCGAGGAAAAGGCCGCGGAAGCCGAGCGTGACAAGGCCTACAAGGAAACGCTGAAGAAGATTCCGGACTCCAAGGCGTCCAACGATCCCTGGGGCAACATGCGTTCCGACCCGCCGAAGCAGGCGGCTGCGCCGAAGGCATCGGCCGCAACCAGCGCGCCTAAGAAGAAGTCCGGCACGACCGCCAATTGACCTTGTCCCCGATCGGAGGCGGCTGATGCCTCCGGCCGGGACTCCTCTTCGGCCGCCTGCTTCCTACATCTCCGAGAGCGTATTGCGTTGAGGAGGAACGGCATGGCCGATCGTCCGCGGGATCTCGCCGAGCGGATGGCGCGCCGGCGCAAGATGGGCGGCAAGCCGGGCGAGCGCGGCGGCGACGGCTTCTTGCGTGAGACGTTCACTCTGCCGCGCCCAGCGGCGCGGGCGAGGGCGGAGGCTTTCTTCGCCCGCTACCCCAAGGCCGGCTATATGAGCGCGGTCGAGACCTGGCGCGAACTGCCGGGCGGTGAGATCGAATTCACCATGAGGCGGCTGCCCAGCGCCGACTAGGCGTCAAGTCTCCTCGAAGGATTCGGCGATGATGCGGATCCGGAACACGGGCTCCTTGGCCTCGTCCAGCAGCTCCATGTGCCATTCGGAGTTTTCGTTGAGCTTGCGCGCGAGGCCGGCGGCCATGTCGGCGCAGATGCTGGTCATCATCTTCCAGGCCGCATCGCGATCGGCAAATTCCGTCGCCTGGTCGGCGCAGCCGGAATAGCGGCCGTTCCGAATTCGAAAGAAGTAGAGCGGCATGGCTGGCACCGGTCACATGATGGTCCCGCCTCCCGGGCCATGGGCGCGCGCAGTGCAGTCCCAAACCAGGGACAGATCAATTCCGGGCCGCTACGGACGTCACCTCGCGGGCGCGCGTGGTTGCTGAACCCGGCTCGGGTGGTTTGTTCATGCGGTCTTGCGCCCGATCGCCTTCAGCTCCCGATCGATGCGCAGCTGCACGCGCCGGATCGCCAACAGATCGATCCTCGTCTCGGTCTTGCCCGTCCTGGTCTCGTCACCGATGCGGAACTGCCACTGCCAGACCCCGGGAAGCGCCGTCTCGGCAACAGTGAACTCAACGCCCCTGTGATTCATGGTCACCTCCACGATTCACCCTCCATCACCGGTGAACATGTTGGGCGTCACCCTATTCCTGCGACAAGCGAAATTTGGCGGTAAGCCTTGGATAATTCACGGTAATCTTTGGAACCGCGCGCGGTCCGAAACAAACGAAATCGAGTTCCGAAAACCGTGCACGGAATCCGGGCAAGGCATGGCCAATTCATCCGGTCTTGCCGTGCAACCATCCGCACCGAGGAACTCTGTTCATGGACGGAGAACCCCGGAATGCGGGATCCGCGCATTTGACACATCGCTGCGAAGCGCGGTCCGGATTCCATCCCGTATCGTGTGGAACCCAAAGCGGCGCGTGTTGCTGCCGCAGCCCTTCGAAGCGAACAGGTGCGGTCGATACTTTTCCACTTTTGCGTGTCATGTATCTATGCTCTGCTTGTGAACGACGGTTCGAACGCGATGTCACGAAGGGGAAGGTGTGAGCTGGCTGAGACATCTTGTGCTGCGCTGGGGTGCACGGAATTTCTCGCTGACCTGTCCCCATTGCCGGCATCCCGCGTCCTCATCGAGCTTCAAGCGCGCGCGTTTCATGCTCGGTGACGAGAAGCTCGTCTGCGAAGAGTGCGGCGAGACCAGCGTCGTCACGTTCTGGCGTTTCGAAGGACTATCGAGCCGGCCCGATTGCACTGAGGCGAGGCGGCGCGCGCCGCTGTCCGATTCGCGGCACTGATCCAGCGCCGGTGGTGTGCGTCGAAGTCCACTCCATGCGTGCTGCGGCACATGCCTTGCTTGGCCTCGTGACGGCAAACAACATGGGCGCGTCATGCTCGGCATTCCCAGCCGCTACTCCCATTTCGTCTTCGGTGTCATCCAATCCGGCCTGACCTCGCTGATCGCCGCGGGCATCGCCAGCTTTCCCGCCACTGGCGCGACGGTCTTCCTCGCGCACTGGATGGCGTCATGGCTGATCGCGTGGGCCGCGATGCTGCCGATCGTGCTGCTCGCGGCGCCTACGATCCGCGCCTTCTCGCTGCGGCTGACGCGAGAGGAGAGGGCTCGGTGAAGCGGCCGGCAGGCATAAAAAAACCCGCTTGGGGAGAGCCAAGCGGGTGAAAGGTTATTGGAGGCTGAGGTGCTGGGCTGCAACACCGTAGCCAGACGACCCTAGCCGGTTGAGCTTACGACAGCCTGACAGGGCCGGCAGATCGGCTTTCAACCTGCCGCGCGTCCGCGCCCGCAAACAGAAAACCCCGCTCGGGGCAGAGCGGGGTCCTCGACTGTGTATGGAGGCCCGGTGTTGGTCCACCGGGCACAGCCAGACTAGGAGACCAGGCTTACGGGTGCCTGACGGCCGGCACCGAAATCCGCGTCGGGAGGCCGCAGACTGGCCCCGCACGCGTCCCAATTTGGCCACCCGATCGCACCACTGGAGCCACACCCCTCGGCGAGATTTCGCATCGTCGGCGACGCCATGGGGGAAACGTGGTGCGCCGGCAGCGGGGTGGCATCATGGATAACGTAGAGCGGTCATTCGCCGCCGCGACGGCGGCTGGCTTCGTCGTGCTGGTGATCGGCCTCGTGCTGCTGGCACTGCTGTAAGGCGTACCGGCGGACGGCAGCCAAGGCCGGACCGGGCTAAAGCAGGCGCTTCGATCCTGGGTGGGCACCCAGGACGCCGCCGCGCCCTTTCAAAACATGGAAAACAACCCCATGCACAGTAGGGGGTCGGACGAATTCGTTGTGCGATCAATGGCTTAGTTGTGGTATCTAGATACCTTAAATGCCGCGCAACGGCTCCGGGGCGCACCCCAAGCGCAATGCCGGGTCCTCGATCTGAACAGGGGCTGGCTCTGCCGGCCCAATTCCGCGACGCGCATTCCCGACGGCCGGTACGGCGGCTAGCCGCCCATCGCGGCGCAGCCTTGGTCAGATCAGAAGCCCGTCGGCGGGCTTAGTGGACCTTGATCTCACCGAGGGGAAGGCGGAGTTCGGCGGCGCGCTCTTCGCGGTCCTTCTTGCGAAACTCGTTTTCCTTCCGCTCGAACTTCACCATCTCCTCGTATGCCGCCGCCAGGAGGTGAGTGCGCCTGACAGCATTGGGGTGCGCGTCTTCCGTCATGTTCCTGGTCCCCATCGTTGCGATCGCATCCCGAAGAAAGCCGGACACCGCAAAAAGGTTCGATGCCGCAGGATTGCGGAATTATGACGGCGCACGGCGGCTGCGTCTTTGATGCGCGTCATCTTCAGTCGAAGGGTGACGAATGCGGAGGATCGGCAAAAATCAAAAAGGCCGCCAACCGAGGCGGCCTCTCATCATCTTTGAATCACTTGATCTTTGAATCGGTTGCCCGCTAGCGGCAGGGCCTCTAGCGGCAGGGCTTCTAACGACAGGGCTTGCCAATCATCTGGGCATGCCGGCTGTGGCAGCCGTCGTGCAACTGAGACTTCCTCGTCACCTTTGCGCCGACCTTCGGGGCGCCTGATGCCGTCGCGGCATTCGAAATCTGGGCTTGCGCCGGCACCGAGCCGGCGAGGACAGACAGCGCCAGAGCGATCTTGAGGATTGCCTTCATCGTGCCTCCTGAGGTCGTTCGAACGGTACGCAAAGTAGCGCTACTGGTGCGAGCGTTACATGTTGTAGCGCTACATTCAAGTTCGATCAGAGGCATGACGACGAACCGCCGTCCTCGCGGCGGACCGAGATGGGGCAAAGTGAGGTAGATCGCAGATGAGGCGGGGCGAGCGCTCCGCGGAATGGACCGATCAGGCGGCCTCGGTCCGTCGCGACGTGCACGCCCAATGTGGCGAGCCGTGGTGGCCTATTGCTTCGTCGTCGGCGGCTCGAAGATGAGGGCGGCTTGGAACACCCGCCCGGCGTCGGTGCGGACTTCGATCGCAACGTCTGTTCGATCCTCGTGTCCCGCCAGGTCGCGCGCGAGACCGCTCAATGTCTGCGTCGCCTCGATCTCTGCTTCGCGCTGGGTTCGAAACTCCAGTCCCTCTTCGTCGGCATAGAGGCCGGTATCGTCTCGGATATCGAAAAAGTACCGGACCATGGCGCCGCCTCTCAGAGAGAGTATCGGCGCCAACCCTGCCTTGTGAGGACTGTTCCTATTTAATTTCGGCCGCTGCAATCCGGGTGCTGTCCCAACCCCGCGGCGCGGTTGGCGTCCCGTTGGCCGGCGAGAATGCCAGGACCGCCGCTTGCAGGTTGGGCAATCGTAGACCTGGACGCCGAGCGCCGTTGAACCAGGTCAATCATAGCTGTCTTTACGGACGGTCTCGATCCGCCTTGCGTCCGCCTACAGCTGTGGCGGCGTGACCCTTGCTTCGTCTCTCGTCAGGGCGGCCAGCCTGTCCAATTGGCTCGCCACGCCAGTGAGGCTCCGGGCGATGTTCTTCAACAGGAAGGCCCTGTCCGCCGAAACCCCCGATGATTGAGAGAGGACTTTGTAGTGATTTGCGAGTTCCTCGCATTTAGCAGCGTCGATCATAATTGAGCCCATCTATGAAACAGGTCAACAGCTCAACCCTAATACGGTTCCCACGCGGGGCGCTGACGACCCTTGGCGTTGCAATGCCTCGCATCCTACCACAGCTATTCGTCGTCAGGTTGTGTTCTGCGCCACAAATCGCGTCACTCCCGAAATCAAAGGCCACCACGCCAGGAAACAGGCTCGTCCCTGAAGACGGCCCCGGCCGGTGGGGCTTGATAGGGGTGAAGGCCGGGGCCGCTTGGGGATGCTTGGCCCTTGGCAAAGACCAAGCGAATCCGAGTTTAGTCGACCCTCACCGCGCCTCTGTTCGTTTCAGCACATAATTGCCAAATTTTCCTGCCCCGCATTCGCATGCGCAAATGCATCTCGAGGCCGGCACGGTTTCCTTATCGTCTTGGATTGGCAGACCACGGAGACGTGCGTATTGCCTGACCGGCACCCTCGCAGGGCAGATTTTTTCATTCGGATGGGTGGAATCGGTTGGATGATCTCCGACCGAGGGCGCAAGGGCCTGGCGATCATCGAAACAGCTGCGCCCGATGTCTATGCGGGCGCGCGGCAGTCAAGTCCGCCGCATTGCCAAAAATTCCCGCGACCGATGGGCCGCGCATACTCCCGTCCGGCTTCCTCGGTGCGCTCCGGATCGGGAGACGGGAGCGGCTTTGGGAGGGACTGATTTTCGGTCACCTATCTCGGTGTCTCAAACGCACCTGTGGCAACTCTGACACCGGGACTGCCGAATGAGCTCACAGGAAATCCGTGCAATGAGCGATCCCCGGTAAGGTTGCAATCGCACCCGGTGCGCGCGCCCAGGCTCGGATCGCCAGGTTGGCCGCCTTCAAAACCGAGGGGCGCAAGATTTGAAGCGCATCGCGGATCGTTGCGCTCAGGGGCTGCTGACGGATCCGTGTGCGCAGCCGGGCAACCCGCAATGCACGCACCATCGTTTCAGGATCGGGAAGTCCGCGCTTATCCTCCAGAAGGCTCCAGGCGAGGTGCTTGAGTTCGATGGTCTCCTGGTCAATCTGAGGGAACGATCCCAATGCCGTGATGCTCGCGTGGTTGGTCGTGTCGTAGAACACAAGACCGTCGTCGATCGCCACCATATCGCCCTGGCAGGCGAGATCGAGAAAGAACAGTTGGTCCACGCCCCAACTGATCGACTTGTAGTTTCGCATCAGGCAACCGGCCCGGATGACCTTGCCGTTGATCAGCAGGGTCGACGGGACAATCCCAAGCAATCGGGTCTTGCCCGCCAGATAGAGATCCGCCAGGCACTGCTGGCCCGAATACAGATAAACCTGGCGTCCTCGCCGGTACCTTATGCCGCTGTCCTGAACGAGATGAGATGTGGAGGTCATGAACGCAGCGGCGGGGTACGTCCTCGCCAATTCCGCAAAAGTCGCAAGCGATCCTGGCGTGAGCCAGTCGTCATCGTGCAGCACTTTGATCCAGTCGCCGCGACATGCGAGCATCGCGTTGTTGGTATTCTCAACCTGGCCGCGGCCGCGGTGGTTCTCGATAACGCGAATGCGCGGGTCGCTCCGCGCGTGCTCGGACAGGATGCTCCAGGTCGCGCCTTCCGGACCTTCGTCGTCGCTGATCACCATTTCCCAGTCGGCGTGCTCCTGCTGCAGCACGCTTTCAATCGCACGGCGCACCATCTCCGGTCGGCGGAAGGTGGGTATTGCCACCGAAATGAATGGGCGGTGTTCCGAACTCTGGGAGCTATCGAACCGCTCGGCGTACAATTGATCCATTCATCGTACCTCGTTGATCGAAGCGGTCGTGGCTGGAAGTGGCAGACCCTTCTTCGGTTTGAGCCTGTTCGCAGAACATCTTGAATCGAACCGAGCGAACGAGGCGCGTGAATGCTAGCGAGACGATCTCGATACGGTCATCGTCCATTCGCATGAACTTTGTTCCCGCAGGCCGCGACGTTTCGAAGCGGCCGCTTGTCCGCCTTGGTGAAAGAGTGTTCTGGTTCCCCTCGGTTTCTGTCGCCGCAGCAGCCGCGCCAACGCGGTGACGGATCAAGACGGGGGCGGCCCATCGAGGCGGCGTTGGTTCAGTTTCTTGCGGAGCGCCTGAAGGATTTCGCGAAGCTCTGCCGCGTTGCTTCTTTCCAAGAGGGAAGCGAGGCGCGAGCGTGATGGCGTTTTCAATCACCGGTAGATTGCCAAGGGCCGCTCGGTGACAGGTGGAGGGTGACTGCGTCCTGCCGCGACGTGCTGTCTCACCTCGCGACAATTGAACGACTTCAAATCCGGCCACGGCTCGTTTCAAAATCGGACAGTGAGGTCGGAAACAGGCCAGTGCCCAAACCCGGGTGCTGTCCCAATCAGGACACTCGGAACATCAAGTCAGGACAGGTTGCTTGTTGGGCTTCAGAAGCAAGAACGCCGTCCGCTTAAATGAAGCGCGGACGGCGGCTTACCAGCCCCGGGAGGGAAACTGCAAAATCCCGATACCGTTATGTCAGCACGTCTCGTGCCAAGGTTCATCGGGACGCCCGCAGAATTTGGAAAACCTTCACCCTCAAGCGTTGATGCCGCCAACGCGAATGACCACGCCGGGACGAATCCGGATCTATCCCGGGCAACGCGATACCTCAGGCGCCGTCTGCTTCTAGGCCGGCTTTGGCGGCTGAAGCCCCGGCGATGTCAGCCACTCGCTCATGTGCGAGCCGGTCTCGGCTGTGCGCGCTTTGCGTAGGGGGGCGCGCTCAGCCCCGGCGGGAACAGGCAAGTACCAAATCCGGGTGCCGTCCCAATTAGGACAGCGGGACTGCCGGACTGCGACATTAATAAAAACGCCGCCCGCTTAAATGTCGCGCGGGCGGCGGCTTTCCAGCCCCGGAGAGGTGGATGCAAAACCCCGGTGATGATGAGTGTGCACAACCTGTGCCAAGGTTTTATGTCACGCGGCGGGACACCTCAGAGGGGAGAGGGGATCGGGCCACCGCCTGCAACGGCCGCGATCTTCTGATCATCAGAATATCCGGATGAAAGGACGTTGTGGGCCGGGCGTGCCGCGATGGTTCGGGAGGTCGGCGAGCTCTCCGCCCATCTGGTGGTCTAGGCCGAGGTTGGACGGAGAGCCGCGCGCCGGACCCCCGTCGCATGACAATGCTAGGAACGTGCCATGACAGTCGTGTGAAACTGTCGGCGCCGCTCAGTGGACGTTGATCTTATCCAGAGGCAGACGAAGCTCCGCCGCGCGCTCCTCGCGATCTCGCCTGCGGAATTCATTTTCCTTCTGTTCGAATTTGATCATTTCCTGCGTGGCGGCTTCCAATAGCCGATTGCGCCTGTCCGCCTGCTGCTGCGTGTTTTCGGTCATCACCCAGGCTCCCATACGACTAGCGGCGCCATCCTCAGACAGGCCAAACACCCCAAAAGATTCGCTAGGGATTGCGGATTTATGACGGCGACGTTCCGCTCGCGGATACACCGCATGGTTGGCCCAGAACAAAACAGGCCACGTGTCATTTCAAACCAGGCCAATGTCGCCAGAAACAGGCCAGCGCCCAAATCCGTGAAAGAACATATTGCGAACCCGGAACAAATAGGGTACATTGTTTTTATCGCCGGCCCGCCCCGCCAATCGTTTGTCCCTCTAGCGAATCCTCGCCATAAGGAGCACGACCCAATGTCCAACACTGCCCTGCGTATCGTCGAAGGATCTTCCATGGACAAGAGTAAAGCTCTGGCCGCCGCGCTCTCCCAGATCGAGCGCCAGTTCGGCAAGGGCTCGGTGATGAAGCTCGGCAAGAACGACCGGTCGATGGATGTCGAGGCGGTGTCCTCGGGTTCCCTCGGGCTCGACATTGCGCTTGGGATCGGTGGTCTGCCGAAGGGGCGCGTCGTGGAAATCTACGGGCCGGAATCCTCGGGCAAGACCACGCTGGCGCTGCACACGGTGGCGGAAGCGCAGAAGAAGGGCGGAATCTGCGCCTTCATCGACGCCGAGCACGCGCTCGACCCGGTCTATGCGCGCAAGCTGGGCGTCAACATCGACGAGCTCCTGATTTCGCAGCCGGACACGGGCGAGCAGGCGCTGGAAATCTGCGACACGCTGGTGCGCTCGGGTGCGGTGGACGTGCTGGTGGTCGATTCGGTCGCGGCTCTGGTGCCGAAGGCCGAACTCGAAGGCGAGATGGGCGATGCGCTGCCGGGTCTCCAGGCCCGTCTGATGAGCCAGGCGCTGCGCAAGCTGACGGCCTCCATCAACAAATCCAACACCATGGTGATCTTCATCAACCAGATCCGCATGAAGATCGGTGTGATGTACGGCTCGCCGGAAACCACGACCGGCGGCAACGCGCTGAAATTCTATGCCTCCGTCCGCCTCGACATCCGCCGCATCGGCGCGATCAAGGAGCGCGACGAAGTGGTCGGCAACACCACGCGCGTCAAGGTGGTGAAGAACAAGCTGGCGCCGCCGTTCAAGCAGGTCGAATTCGACATCATGTACGGCGAGGGCGTCTCCAAGATGGGCGAGATCCTCGATCTCGGCGTCAAGGCCGGCATCGTCGAAAAGTCCGGCGCCTGGTTCTCCTACGACAGCCAGCGCCTCGGCCAGGGCCGCGAGAACTCGAAAGCGTTTTTGAAGGCCAACCCTGACATCACCGCCAAGATCGAGACCTCGATCCGCCAGAACTCCGGCCTGATTGCCGAGCAGATTCTCGCCGGCACCCCCGAGCGCGACGCCGACGGCGAGGAGCCGGCGGACGAGTAAGACCTAACGCGAAAATTTTTCGCGAGGAGCGGGCGCTGAAGACGTTGAGTTGCCGACGTCGTCAGTGCCCGTTTCGTTTTGGGGGCGTTCGCGATGAAACGCGTGATCCTGACCAGTTCGTCCGGCGTCGGTCTTGCCCATGCGGATCGCGCCGACATGGTCGTCCCGTTCATCTTTCGCTTCGTTTCGGGGCCACTGCCTACCTCGCATCACCTCGAGCAATACCTGACGGGAGGCTATGTCAGAGGCGATCCAGAGGTGCGTTGGTCCGATCTTGTTGGCCGGTTGCCTCAGACCGGTCTCGCGCACAAGGAGACAGGCCTGATTTGGTTTTGCGAGACCTATGGCGTCGATCTCATCGAGCTGTGGTTCGACCCTGAGCCCAATAGTCAGTTGCAACTGATCTGGATCCTCGATTATTTGCGGTCCCATCCATCGATCACCGATCGTCTGAGATTGCGACGTGTCAATTTCGATCTGCGCGGAGCGGACGGCACAGAGCTTCGCGATCGTATGGTGCGGGAATTGGAGGTCGCGGACTGCGACTTCGAGATCGCCAACATGGCCTGGGAAGCCTACCGGGCGCCAACGCCG
Source organism: Bradyrhizobium sp. LA6.1 (assembly GCF_040547805.1). Classification (NCBI taxonomy): domain Bacteria; kingdom Pseudomonadati; phylum Pseudomonadota; class Alphaproteobacteria; order Hyphomicrobiales; family Nitrobacteraceae; genus Bradyrhizobium; species Bradyrhizobium sp. LA6.1. The sequence continues at coordinate 341,641 of NZ_JBEPQK010000002.1, forward strand.
GAGCTCTGTTTCGGATTGCTCGGCAGGGATTTCCCCAGGCTGCCCTTCCTGAAGCCTGCGATGGAACAATTGCTGGCAGAACTGCCATCACCAATCACCGGACTAGGTACGACGGAAGCGCGGCTTCTCGACCTGATTGCGCGGGGGCACAACCGTACCAAGGAGCTGTTTCAACCGGACGGTCCGCTGCAAACGCGCGTGCTCGATCAATGGGAATTGGGCCCGCTGCTCGAAGGGCTTGGGTCCGGCCCAATGCCGGTGATCACGGGTCTCGATCCGAAACTCGCGACGCTGGCCCCGCACGATGCGCGAGGCCGCAACGCCGCCTTTCGCCGAAGCCGGCTATCGCTCACCGAATTTGGGGAAGCGGTCCTTGAAGGCCGGGAGGATTTCCGCCGTCAAAACCCGATCAGACGCTGGTGGGGCGGAACGCTTCTGACCAACGAACGGCTGTGGCGTTGGGACCGACAGAACCATTCGCTGGTTGCACCCTAGATATGCGTTCGGGGCCGTAGGGTGGGCAAAGGCGCGCAAGCGCCGTGCCCACCCTATTCCAACGCGCACAAAGGTGGTGGGCACGCTTCCGCCTTCGCTCTTCGAGCTACGGCGGACAAGTCGCTTTGCCCACCCTACGAAGCTACGATCCCTTACTCCGCGGCCTCCGCGTAATCGCTGATTGGCGGGCACGAGCACACCAGGTTGCGGTCGCCATAGACGTTGTCGACGCGCCCGACCGGGCACCAATATTTGTCGGTGCGCGAGGTGCCCGCGGGAAAGCAGCCCTCGGCGCGGGTGTAGGCGCGATTCCAATCGTCGTCCGCGATGTCGTGCACGGTGTGCGGGGCGTGACGCAAAGGCGAAGCCTCGATCTTGAAGCGGCCGGCCTCGACCTCGGCGATCTCCTTCCGGATCGCGATCATGGCGTCGCAGAAGCGGTCCAACTCCGCCTTCGATTCCGACTCGGTCGGCTCGATCATCAGCGTGCCCGGCACCGGAAAACTCATGGTGGGGGCATGGAATCCGTAATCGATCAGGCGTTTTGCGATGTCGTCGACGGTGACGCCCGAGGTCGTCTTCAGCGCGCGCGGATCGACGATGCACTCGTGCGCGACGCGGCCCTTCGCGTTCTTGTAGAGCACCGGGAAGTGCGCATCGAGGCGCGCGGCAATGTAGTTGGCGTTGAGGATCGCGATCTCGGTGGCGCGCTTCAGGCCGTCGCCACCCATCATCAGAATGTAGATGTAGGAGATGGTCAGGATCGACGCCGAGCCGAACGGTGCGGCCGAGACCGGGCCGACCGGAGCTTCGGCTTGCGTCGCCGGGTGACCGGGCAGGAACGGCGCGAGATGCGCCTTGACGCCGATCGGGCCCATGCCGGGGCCGCCGCCGCCATGCGGGATGCAGAAGGTCTTGTGCAGGTTGAGATGGCTGACGTCGGCGCCGTAATCGCCGGGCCGCGACAGGCCGACCTGCGCGTTGAGGTTGGCGCCGTCCAGATACACCTGGCCGCCATGGTCGTGGACGATGTCGCAGATCTCGCGGATGTGCTCCTCGAACACGCCATGCGTCGAGGGATAGGTGATCATCACCGCGGCGAGATCTTTCGAGTGCTTCTCGGCCTTGGCGCGGAGATCATTGACGTCGACGTCGCCGTTCTTCTCGCAGGCGACCACCACCACGTCCATGCCGACCATCGCGGCCGAAGCCGGGTTGGTGCCGTGGGCGGAGGAGGGGATCAGGCAGATTTTTCGGTGCGTCTCGCCGCGCGCGGCATGATAGCCGCGGATCGCGAGCAGCCCGGCATATTCGCCCTGTGCGCCGGAATTCGGCTGCAGCGAGATCGCGTCATAGCCGGTGATATCGCACAGCCATTTTTCCAGCCGCGCGAACAGTGCGTGGTAACCCTTGGCCTGCTCGCGCGGGGCGAACGGGTGCAGGCTGCCGAACTCCGGCCAAGTCAGCGGCATCATCTCGGTGGTCGCGTTCAGCTTCATGGTGCAGGAGCCGAGCGGGATCATGGCGCGGTCGAGCGCGAGGTCGCGATCGCTGAGCTTGCGCATGTAGCGCAGCATCTCGGTTTCCGAGCGATGCGCGTGGAACACGGGATGGGTGAGGAAGGCGGTCCCGCGCTTCAGCGCCTCCGGCAGCGCCTCGCGCGTGGTCGCGTCGATCTCGGCGTAAACAAGCGTGCCGCCGAACGCGCGCCAGACCGCCTCGACGGTCGCCGGCGTCGTGGTCTCGTCGAGCGCGATGCGGAGCGCGGTTTCGCCAACGCCGAGGTTGATCTTCTCGGCGGTAGCGCGCGCGACGATCTCGGCGCGCTTGGCACCGGCGTCCACGCTGAGCGTGTCGAAGAAGCTATCCGACTGCGGCGCGAAGCCGAGCTTGCGTAGGCCGGCGGCAAGCACGGCGGCGCGGCGATGCACGTTGCGCGCGATCTGCGCAAGCCCCTCGGGGCCGTGATAGACCGCGTACATCGAGGCGATCACGGCGAGCAGCACCTGCGCGGTGCAGATGTTGGAGGTCGCCTTCTCGCGGCGAATGTGCTGCTCGCGGGTCTGCAGCGCGAGGCGATAGGCCGGCATCCCGCGCGAGTCCACGGAGAGGCCGACGATGCGGCCGGGCAGCGAGCGCTTCAGCGCATCGCGCACCGCCATATAGGCCGCGTGCGGCCCGCCATAGCCCATCGGCACGCCAAAACGCTGCGCCGAGCCGATCGCGATGTCCGCGCCGAGCTCGCCGGGCGAGGCGAGCAGCGTCAGGGCCAAGAGATCGGCGGCAACGATCGCGAGCGCGCCCTTGGCCTTCAACGTCGCGATCGCGGGCCTGAGGTCGCGCACGGCGCCCGAGGAGCCCGGATATTGCAGCAGCGCGCCGAGCACGTCGGATTTGTCGAGATCGGTGAGGGGATCACCGACGATCAGGGTCCAGCCCAGCGGCTCGGCGCGGGTGCGCATCACAGCCAGCGTCTGCGGATGGACGTCCTTGTCGACGAAGAAGGCCTTGGCTTCGACCCGTGAGTGCCGCTCCGCGAGCGCCATGGCTTCCGCCGCGGCGGTCGCTTCATCCAGCAGCGAGGCGTTGGCGACGTCGAGCCCGGTGAGATCGCAGATCATGGTCTGGAAGTTGAGCAGCGCCTCCAGCCGGCCCTGGCTGATCTCGGGCTGATAGGGCGTGTAGGCCGTGTACCAGGCCGGGTTCTCCAAAATGTTGCGCTGGATCACCGCGGGCAAAATCGTGCCGGAATAGCCTTGGCCGATCAGCGAGGTGAAGACCTGGTTCTCTCGCGCGAGCTCGGCCATGTGCGCGATCGCCTCGGTCTCGCTCAAGGGCTTGCCGAGATCGAGCGGGGCGGTCTGCCGGATCGAGGCCGGCAGCGTCTCCGCCATCAGCGCGTCGACGCTCTTGGCGCCGACGGCCTCCAGCATTGCGGTGACGTCGCGCGCCGACGGGCCGATGTGGCGGCGAACGAAGGTGGCGGCGGTGTCGCCATTGGATTTGCGGTGCGCGGTCATCATGGGTCCTCGCTTTAGATTTCGCTGTCGCCGTCATGCCCCGCGAAGGCGGGGCATCCAGTAAACGCAGGCGTCACGGCTTGAGCCGAGAAGCCGCGGCGTACTGGATCACCCGCCCCAGTGCGCACAAGGCGGGTGATGACACCGAATATGAGGTCAGAGTTCGCTTCATCTCACGCCGTATGTGCCTTGTAAGCGGCCTCATCCATGAGACCGCCGAGCTCGCTCTTGTCGGCCATCCTGATCTTGAAGAACCACGCCTTGCCTTGCGCGTCCGAGTTGACCAGCGCCGGCTCGGCGGCGAGCGCGTCGTTGGTCTCGAGCACCTCGCCGGTGACAGGCGCGTAGACGTCGGAGGCGGCCTTCACCGATTCCACGACGGCGGCGGCTTCCGCCTTCTTCAGGGCACGGCCGGCTTTGGGCAGCTCGACGAACACGACGTCGCCGAGCTGCGACTGCGCGTAGTCGGTGATGCCGACGGTGGCGACGTCGCCGTCGATGGCCAGCCATTCATGGTCGGAGGTGTACAGCGTCGTGGTCATTTTCTCAGTCCTCAGCGTTTGTAGGTGTTTTTCACGAAAGGCATGGCGGCGACGGTGAGCGGCAGCCGCTGGCCGCGCACCTCGGCGAAGAGTTTTGTATCGAGCGCGCTCGATGCCGTGGGCACATAGCCCATCGCGACCGGCGCGTTCAGGCTCGGGCCGAAACCGCCCGAGGTGACCTTTCCGATCGGCTCGCCGCCCGCTTCATCCGCAAACAGCAGCGCGCCCTCGCGCACCGGCGCGCGGCCTTCCGTACGCAGGCCGACGCGGCGGCGGCTTGCGCCGTGATCGAAATGAGCGAGGATCGCATCAGTGCCGGGAAAGCCGCCGGTGCGCGCGCCGCCGCTGCGGCGGCTCTTCTGCACCGACCATTCCAGCGCGGCCTCGACCGGCGTGGTGGCGGTGTCGATGTCGTGGCCGTAGAGGCAGAGCCCGGCCTCCAGCCGCAGGCTGTCGCGGGCCCCTAAGCCGATCGGCATCACATCGGGATTGTCCAGCAGCGTTTTGGCGAGGCGCTCGGCATCGGCCGCGGGGACCGAAATCTCGAACCCGTCCTCGCCGGTGTAGCCGGAGCGCGAGACGAAGCAGTCGAGACCGGCAACCTTGTGCGGGCCGGCGTCCATGAACTTCATGGCGGGGGCCTCTGCACACAATTTCGCCAGCGCGCCTTCTGCCTTCGGGCCCTGCAGCGCGATCAGGGCGCGGTCTTGAAGCGAATCGATGATGCAGTCATCCGAGAGATGCGCGCGCAGATGCGCCTCGTCCACTTCCTTGCAGGCGGCGTTGACGACCAGGAACAGGTGATCGCCGAAATTGGCGACCATCAGATCGTCGAGAATCCCGCCGTCGGCATTGGTGAACTGGGCGTAGCGCTGCCGCCCCGGGGCAACCGCGACGATATCCTGCGGCACCAGCCGCTCCAGCGCGCGGGCGGCATCCTCGACCTTGCCCGACTTCGGCCGAAGCGCGAGCTGGCCCATGTGGGAGACGTCGAACAGGCCCGCGGAGGAACGGGTATGGAGGTGCTCTTTCAGGACGCCCGCGGGGTACTGTACGGGCATGTCATAGCCCGCGAACGGCACCATCTTGCCGCCGAGGGAGACATGAAGCCCGTGAAGGGGCGTACGTTTGAGGGAATCTTGGTCGTCGCGCGCAAGCATCACGGGGCCCTCGGCGGTTCCCCGGGGACGATTCCCCGGTAGCAACCAGTCGAAGCCCCATCTGTCGCTGTGCCTGAGAGTATTATCCCGTCGGCGGACGTCGTCCGGGCTATGCCCGTCGGCGCCTCTTTCCAGATGTCGTCAAAGCCACGCGGTCCTTTTGCCTGAGAGTTTCCGGGGCGGTTGCTCCTTCGGCGCCGGCACCAAAGCCGGTCTCTCCCGACGTGGCCGTACGATACAGATGGGTACAGACCACAGGCCGGCCAAGCCTGTCAACGCGCACCTGGCGGCTTTCAACGGGATTGCAAACCGGATTGCGCGCCTGCGGCAACTCACTGATCTCCTTGCACAGTTTCTGGACAGCGCAGCTGGCCTTGTCTAAAAGCGCTTTGACCCGCAGATATCAGCCCAAATGCCCGGTTTGGATGGCGTATCGCGGGTCCAAGCACACCCGATTGGATGAACATGAGCGGCGTCAACGAGATCAGGTCGACCTTTCTGAACTTCTTTGCCGAGAACGGCCACGAGATCGTGTCCTCCTCGCCATTGGTGCCGCGCAACGACCCGACGTTGATGTTCACCAATGCCGGCATGGTGCAGTTCAAGAACGTCTTCACCGGCGTCGAGAAGCGGCCCTATCAGCGCGCCACCACCTCGCAGAAATGCGTGCGCGCCGGCGGCAAGCACAACGACCTCGACAATGTCGGCTACACCGCGCGCCATCTCACTTTCTTCGAGATGCTCGGCAATTTCTCGTTCGGCGACTATTTCAAGGAGCGGGCGATCGAGCTGGCCTGGACCCTGATCACCCGGGAGTTCGGGCTCAAGAAAGACAAGCTGCTCGTCACCGTCTACCACACCGACGACGAGGCGGCCGGGCTGTGGAAGAAGATCGCCGGCTTCTCCGACGACCGCATCATCCGCATCCCGACCTCGGACAATTTCTGGGCGATGGGCGACACCGGCCCGTGCGGCCCGTGCTCGGAGATCTTCATCGATCGCGGCGATCACATCTGGGGCGGACCTCCGGGCTCGCCGGAAGAGGATGGCGACCGCTTCCTCGAATTCTGGAATCTCGTGTTCATGCAATACGAGCAGGTGACGAAGGAGGAGCGCGTGGATCTGCCGCGTCCCTCGATCGACACCGGCATGGGGCTGGAGCGCATGGCCTGCATCATGCAGGGCGTCGACAGCGTGTTCGAGACCGACCTGTTCCGCCATCTGATCGACGCGACCGCGTCCGCGCTCGGCAGCGGGCCGAACGAGCAGACCGTCGCCTCGTTCCGCGTCATCGCCGACCATCTGCGCTCCTCGGCCTTCCTGGTCGCGGATGGCGTGCTGCCCTCCAACGAGGGCCGCGGCTATGTGCTGCGCCGGATCATGCGCCGCGCGATGCGCCATGCGCAGCTGCTGGGTGCGAAAGAGCCGCTGATGCATCGCCTGGTCTGGGCGCTGGTGCGCGAGATGGGCCAGGCCTATCCCGACCTGATGCGCGCGGAAAATCTGATCGAGGAAACGCTGCGGCTGGAAGAGACCCGCTTCCGCAAGACGCTGGTGCGCGGCTTGTCGATTCTCGACGAGAAATCGGCCGGCCTGAAGAAGGGCGACATGTTCGACGGCGACGTCGCCTTCACGCTGTACGACACCTACGGCTTCCCGCTGGACCTGACCCAGGACGCGCTGAAGTCGCGCGGCATCGGCGTGGATCAAGCTTCGTTCACCGACGCGATGGAGCGCCAGAAGGCCAAGGCGCGCGAGTCCTGGAAGGGTTCGGGCGAGGCGGCCTCCGAGGCAATCTGGTTCCCGCTGCGCGAGAAGCTCGGGGCCACCGAATTCCTGGGCTATGAGACCGAGAGCGCCGAAGGCGTGGTTTCCGCGCTGGTGAAGGACGGCCAGGAAACTGCGAGCCTCAAGGCCGGCGAGACCGGCGCGATCGTGCTCAACCAGACGCCGTTCTACGCGGAGTCCGGCGGCCAGGTCGGCGACACCGGCGTGCTCAGCGGCGAGGGCGGCATCAAGTTCCGCGTTACCGACACGCAGAAGAAGCTCGGCGATCTCTTCGTTCACGTCGGCACCGTCGAGAGCGGCGAGCTGAAGCTCGGCACCGCGCTGCAGCTAGAGGTCGATCACGGCAGGCGCACCTCGATCCGCGCGCACCATTCGGCGACGCATCTCATCCACGAGGCGCTGCGCCAGGTGCTCGGCGACCACATCGCCCAGCGCGGCTCGATGGTCGCGCCGGATCGTTTGCGTTTCGACTTCGTGCACCCGAAGCCGATCACGGCGGAAGAGCTTGCCCGCGTCGAGGACATCGCCAACGACGTGGTGCTGGAGAACGACGAAGTCACGACATGCGTGATGGGAGTCGATGAAGCGCGCGAGGCCGGCGCGCGCGCGCTGTTCGGCGAAAAGTATGGCGACGAGGTCCGCGTCGTCTCGATGGGCCGGACCGCGCGGGAGCGCGGCACCAACGCGCTCGGCTGGTCCGTCGAGCTCTGCGGCGGCACCCATGTGAAGCGCACCGGCGACATCGGCCTGATCACGCTGACCGGCGAGAGCGCGGTCGCCTCCGGCGTGCGCCGCATCGAGGCGCTGACCGGCAACTACGCGCGCAGGCACGCCAACGAGACCATGGCGCTGGCGAAGACCGCGGCCAACGAGCTGCGCACCTCGATCGACGACGTCCCGGCGCGCATCACAGCCCTGATGGAGGAGCGCAAGAAGCTCGAGCGCGAGCTCTCCGACGCCCGCAAGAAGCTCGCGATGGGCGGCGGTACATCCGTCGGGAACGGCGCAGCCGCAGGCGTGCGCGAGGTCGGCGACGTCAAGCTGATGGCGCGTGCGGTCGAGGGCATCGAGATGAAGGATCTCAAGAGCCTTGCGGACGACGGCAAGAAGCAGATCGGCTCCGGCGTGGTCGCCATCGTCGGCGTCACCGAGGACGGCAAGGCCGGCATCGTGGTCGGCGTCACCGCGGATCTCACCGCGCGCTTCAATGCCGTGAACCTGGTGCGCGTCGCCTCCGAGGCGCTCGGCGGCAAGGGCGGCGGCGGCCGACCCGACATGGCGCAGGCTGGCGGTCCCGATGGCGCCAAGGCGCCCGAGGCGCTCGCGGCGATCGAAAAAGCGATGGCAGGCGCGTAAACGGCCATGCGCCTCGTTCCGCGAGGACGTGGCTCGGCCGATCCCAACCTAAGGGATCGCCTGTACGAATTGCTGGAGCACGATCCGCTCGCCTACTCGATCGGATCGCGCTTCATCCAGGTGATCATCAGCGTCATCGTGCTCGACGTGGTCGCGATGATCCTCGCCTCGGTGCCGGAGCTCGACGCGCGGTTCGACACGCTGTTCAGCGCGGTCGCCGTCCTCGCCGTCATCGTGTTCGCGCTCGAATATCTGGCGCGGCTGTGGACCGTGGCGGGGCACACCCAGCGCAACGGCTCCGCGCTGTCCGACCGGCTCTCTTATGCCTTCTCCGCGCTCGGCATCATCGACCTCATGGCGTTCCTGCCGGCCGCGATCGTGCTGGCCACCGGCCGGCACGCGACGCTGGCTGGGCTCGGCGTGCTGCCGTTCTTCAAGCTGATCCGTTATTCGCCGGCGATGCGCTCGCTGCTCGCGGCCATCCATGCCGAGCGGCGTGCGCTGATCGGCTGCATCGTCATCCTGATCGGTGTGGTACTGACCTTCGCCTCGCTGCTCTACGCCATCGAGCGTGATGTGCAGCCCAGCAAGCTCGGCACCATTCCGGACGCGATGTGGTGGGCAATCGTGACGCTCGGCACCGTCGGCTATGGCGACGTCGTGCCGGTGACGCCGCTCGGTAAATTCATCTCGGTGTTCGCGATCATCTCAGGCTTTGCCATGATCGCGCTGCCGGTCGCGATCATCTCAACCGCCTTCGCCGAGGAGGTGAGGCGGCGCGATTTCGTGGTGACCTGGGGCATGCTGGCGCGGGTGCCGCTGTTCTCGCATCTTTCGGCCGCGGAGATCGCCGACATCATGCGGTTACTCCGGGCCCGCACCATCGAGCAGGGCGAAATATTGGTGCGCCGTGGCGATACCGCCTCGTCGATGTATTTCATCACTGCCGGCGAGGTCGAGATCGCGCTGCCGAGCCAGCAGGTGCGCCTCACCGACGGCACCTTCTTCGGCGAGATCGCGCTGCTACATAAGACCAAGCGCAGCGGCACGGTGACGGCGACGCGCAAGACGCGGCTGCTCGTGCTCGACGCCCAGGATTTTCACGCGCTGATCGAGCGCATGCCGACGCTCGCCGCCCACGTCCACCAGACCGCGAAGGCACGGCTCGAGGAGACCGGCGATCTTGCGGCGGCAGAATTGGCGCAGGCGGAGCGCGACGACACCGACCGCTGAGCGGTCAGCCCTTCTTCAGGAAAATGTAGTCGGCCGAGTAGGGCGCGCTTTTGAAATCGCCGGCCTTGTCGCAAGAACCCTCGAGCTTGCCGCCGTGGGTGTTGATGCGCTGGACGGTGGTGACCGGCGTCAGGATGCCGCTGCCGCGGCGGGAGGCGACCTCCAGCTTGAGCCAGGGGATATCGGCGGCGGTTGCGCCCGGCGCGTTGCCGATGGCCTTGCCGGCCACGGCGCTGCCGTCGGCGAGTTCCCAGTTCGGGCCGGCATAGTGGCGGCCGACGGTCTTGCCCTCGGACAGCAGCGTCGCGACCGGCTCGCGGAAAGCCCAGGCGAGCTTGCCGTCGGCGGCTGCCTTGCAGTCATAGACCTGCGCGCCTTCGGCATGGACGCTGAGCACGACGGTCTCGCCGGGGGCGGCGATGGCGTCGGGGAGCGGCTCCGCGGCTGCGGCGGGTCCGGCCACGGCCGCGAGCAGCAGGCAAGGGACGGCGAACTTGATGATGGACATGGGTGGCCTCCGCGCAAGGGTGTCAAAATGAATGGGCCGCGCCCAAGCGCGGCCCATAATGATCTCTAACCCCGATCAGACGAAAATAATGCGCGGGCTTACGCCAACGCTTTCGTGAGATTCTCGGCGACCTTGTCGAGGAAGCCGGTGGTCGAGAGCCAGCGCTGGTCGGCGCCGACCAGGAGCGCGAGGTCCTTGGTCATGTAGCCTTCCTCGACGGTGTCGACGCAGACCTTCTCCAGCGTGCTCGCGAACTTGGCGAGCTCGGCATTGTTGTCGAGCTTGGCACGGTGCGACAGGCCGCGGGTCCAGGCGAAGATCGACGCGATCGAGTTGGTCGAGGTCTCCTTGCCCTTCTGGTGCTCGCGGTAGTGGCGGGTCACCGTGCCGTGGGCGGCTTCGGCTTCCACGGTCTTGCCGTCGGGGGTGAGCAGCACCGAGGTCATCAGGCCGAGCGAGCCGTAGCCCTGCGCGACCGTGTCGGACTGCACGTCGCCGTCGTAGTTCTTACAGGCCCAGACATAGCCGCCGGACCATTTCAGCGCCGAGGCCACCATGTCGTCGATCAGGCGGTGCTCGTAGGTCAGGCCCTTGGCCTCGAATTCCTTTTTGAACTCGCGGTCGTAGATGTCCTGGAAGATGTCCTTGAAGCGGCCGTCATAGACCTTGAGGATGGTGTTCTTGGTCGAGAGGTAGACCGGGTAGTTGCGCAGCAGCCCGTAGTTCAACGAGGCGCGGGCGAAGTCGATGATGGAATCGTCGAGATTGTACATCTGCATCGCGACGCCGGCGCCCGGGGTCTTGAACACTTCCTTCTCGATGACGGTGCCGTCCTCGCCGACGAACTTCATCGTCAGCGTGCCCTTGCCGGGGAACTTGATGTCGGTGGCGCGATACTGGTCGCCATAGGCGTGGCGGCCGATGATGATCGGCTTGGTCCAGCCGGGAACCAGGCGCGGCACGTTCTTGCAGATGATCGGCTCGCGGAAGATCACGCCGCCGAGAATGTTGCGGATGGTGCCGTTCGGCGACTTCCACATCTGCTTGAGGTTGAACTCCTTCACCCGGGCCTCGTCCGGGGTGATGGTGGCGCACTTGACGCCGACGCCGACCTTCTTGATGGCTTCGGCGGCGTCGATGGTGACCTGATCGTTGGTCTCGTCGCGGTACTCCATGCCCAGGTCGAAATACAGCAGCTCGACATCAAGGTACGGGTTGATCAGCTTGTCCTTGATGTACTGCCAGATGATCCGGGTCATCTCGTCGCCATCGAGTTCGACGACGGGGTTGGACACCTTGATTTTTGCCATGATCGGGGAAGCCTCTTGGGAACGGCGCTTTGGCGCGCCACGGGAATATCCGCCGCCTCTTAGCACCGGACTGCAGCGGGCGAAAGCCAAGGGATTATGCACTTTTAGCTCATCCAGCTTGCCCAGATGGGGGGCGGGGCGGGCCCTGTCGCGGGGGCGGGCCTCAGGCTTCAGAAGAGATTCAAAAGTCGAATCCAACCCGTTATTTCCCTTGAGAATTTCGTCAGGACAGGCAAACGACAGGCGAACGGGCAGCCGGCCCCAACGGATCGGGGCAGACCGGCTTTGAATCAATTCCTGAAGAGCGCCTTGCCAAGGCCTTGAGAACCAGTGTGAAAGCGAAGCGAGATGTCGGGGACTGACAAGAGCAAGGCGGGCCTTTCCCTCGACGGTCCCATCGTGATCCTGGTCGAGCCGCAGCTTGGCGAAAACATCGGCATGGCCGCGCGCGCCATGGGCAATTTTGCGCTCAACCGATTGCGCATCGTCAATCCTCGCGACGGCTGGCCCAATATCGCCGCGCAGCGCGCCGCGGCCGGCGCCGACTATATTCTGGAAAAGGTCGAATTGTTCGACACGGTCGGCGAGGCGGTCGCCGACCTCGATCTGCTGTTCGCCACCACCGCGCGTCCCCATGACCAGGCCAAGCCGGTGGTGGGGCCCGAGGCAGCCGCGGCCGAGATCTCGGGTCACGTCGCGACCGGGGGCAAGGCGGGCATCCTGTTCGGCCGCGAGCGCTGGGGGCTGACCAACGAGGAGGTCGGGCTCTCCAACCGCATCATCACCTTCCCGGTCAATCCGGGCTTTGCCTCGCTGAACCTCGCCCAAGCCGTGCTGCTGGTCGGCTATGAATGGTTCAAGCGGGCAACGTCAGGCGAGCTGCCGCACAGCATGCCGGAGCGTTCCGAGCGCGCCTCGCAGCACCAGATGCAGGCCTTCTTCGACAACCTCATCCGCGAGCTCGACCGGGTCGAATTCCTCCGCCCGGCCGAGAAGCGCGACACCATGCTGGTCAACCTGCGCAACATCTTCAGCCGGATGGAGCCGACCAAGCAGGACATGCACACCCTGCACGGGGTGGTGATGGCGATCGCGGAAGGGCGCAAGGGCCCGGCCAAGGGCGGCGTGCTCGACGGCGAGCAGGCCACGCGCTTGCGCGCGCTGCTGGCCGAGCACGGCCAGGGCGGCGGCGTGCCCGACAGCGGCTCGACGGTGCGCGGGCTCGCCCGCCTGCTCCGCCGCAACCCGACCGACGCCGAGCGCCTGCTCTGGCAGGCCCTGACCCGCGACCGCCGCTTCGCAGGAGGGTTCAAGCGCCAGACCCCGGTCGGCCGGCACATTCCCGATTTCGTCTCGTTCCCACACCGGATCGCGATCGAGCTGGTCAATCCGGGCGAGGGCGAGACCATCGCGGCCGATCGCGCGGGCCGGCGGACGTGGCTGGAGGCGCGCGACTATCGCGTGCTGGAGATCCGGGCGGCAGATGTGGAGCGCGATCTCGAGGCGGAGCTGGTGCGGTTGCAGGGGATGATCGAGCAAAGCGCATAGGTCTCGTAGGGTAGGCAAAGCGACTTGTCCGCCGTAGCTCGAAGAGCGGAGGCGGAAGCGTGCTCAACATGTCGCTCGACAAAGCCAAGACAGAAGTCGTGGGCACGGCGCTACGCGCCTTTGTCCACCCCACGAGATCGCGCTTGTGGGGTGCGTTAGTCGTACTGCGTCAGGCGGCGCTTGCGACCGGGGCTTTCGGGCCGCTCTGCTGGAGGCGACGTAACGCGGCGAGGTTGGTCTCGACCGAGGCCAGGCAGCAACGCGATTTGCCGCCTGACTTCGCCTCGTAAAGTGCTGCATCGGCGACCGCGAGCAATTCCTCAACTTCGGCGCCATGATCCGGCGACATCGCAATGCCGACGCTGGCGCCGACACCGGCGCGCACCTCGCCGCCGAGCTCATAGGAGACGGCAACCTCGCTGATGAGGCGGTATCCCGCCTCCTGGGCCATTTCGGCCGTGACGCCGTCGACGAGCACGACGAACTCGTCGCCGCCCATCCGGGCGACCACCGCGCCGTCCGGCAGCGCCCGGCGCACGCGCCCGGCCACCGCTTTCAGCACCTCGTCGCCCGCCGCATGTCCGAACGTGTCGTTGACCGGTTTGAAGTCGTCGAGATCGAAGAACATCACAGCGAACCGTCGTTCGGCGTGGGCTCCAAGTCTGGCGCTGAGCGCCTCGACGAAGCCCGCGCGATTGAGCAGCCCCGTGAGTGCATCATGATGTGCGCGATGGCTGTTCTCGCGTTCGGCGCGCATGGTGGTGATCAGCATCCGATTGAGGCGGAAGGCGGCGGCCGTCATCGCGGCCAGATACATCGGCACCTGGAGGTAGACGATGTAGAACAGCGGCTCGCCGGCGAACGCAGCGCCGGGGATGATGGGACCGAGGCTCAGCAGGATCATGGTCCCGGCCAGCCGCGGCGCGCCGAAATTGCGGAAGCAGATGCCGCCAACCATCGCCGCCGCCGAGAGCGAGGCCAGCATGGCGACGACCCAGTCCCCGCTGGCCAGGCTGGCAACGACGCCAAATCCAACGCTGGCGCTCCAGGCGACCGCGAGCAGGAGATGAAGGTCGGTCGGCGTCGGGCGGTGGGCACGCGCCCTGCGATGCGCGCTGACGAGCACGGCGAGGCGGGCCAGGCAGATCGCGATCTCCATGACCAGCCAGACAATGAATGGTGCAGTCTGCTTGCGGCCAGCGATCACGGCGGCGACGGCAATGGTGTTGACGGCGCCGGCAGCAAAAACCGGCAGCGATCCATAGAGCTGGACAATGAGCGCGGCGCGGATGTCGTCGGGAACACCTAGCCCCGGCTCGGCGAGCCAGCGTGTCAGGCGCCAGCGTGGCGCACTGTAGAGTCCCTCGTCCGATTGCATTGCAGAGCGTCCCCGTATTCCGGGCGCCAACAACGATGACCGCTCCTAACAAGCCTTTTAAGACAGCCATCGATTGCCGGGCGTGCTTGACGCAAGGTAAACCGTCGCAAGCGCGGCCGCGGGCGTGCAGGAGAATGCGGATTGGTGCAGGCCGAAGGTGCGGCGACGGATGTGTTACGTGATTAGAGGTAGGGAGGGCAAAGCGACTTGTCCGCCGTAGCTCGAAGAGCAAGCGTGCCCACCATGTCGCTCAACGGAGCTGAGATAGGAGTGATGAGCACGGCGCTTCGCGCCTTTTGCCCACCCCACGAGATCGAGTTTGTACGGACATCAAAGTGGTGCTCCGCTAATCCACCCTACGAAGTACGCCCGAGCTGCACCTCGCGGTCGACTGCGATCCATGTCGTCCTCGCCACGGCCAGCAATCTCCCGGATTCATTATGGAGCGCGGCCTCGGCAGTACGCTTGCGTCCGTCGCGGCCGGTTGGCCAGGCGGTGATGATGCAGCGGTCTCCGGGGCGCGGCCGGGCCTCGATCCGTGCCGACATCCGGCCCAGCAGTAGTGGCGTCTTGTCGAAGGTCGCGCTCTGCTGATCGCAATTGCAGGCAAAGCCGGTGGGACAATCGAGCGCCGACCAGAGAAATTCTGGCGCAACCAGGCCGTCCTCGGCGGCCAGATTCGAGTCCGGCGTCCAACTCGCCGCGAGAACGGGGCTTTGCGCCCGACGTCCGAGCGATCCGGCGAAGATGCGCAGGCCGTCGCCTTTCGCTCTTGCGGGACCGCAGACGAAACAGTTCGGCAGCGGATGCTCGTGCGGCTTGAACAGCGCCAGCAATTCGGCCGCGCGTGCTTCCTGCAAGCTGGCTGTCTCTACGCGCGCGAGCTCGACGCTTGCCGCTCGCCCGGTCGCGACGACCTTGGCGCCGTCGCGAAGCTCCCATGTGCCGTCGTCCGTAGCGACAGCATCGAGCGGCTTGTCCAGGGGAGGCGGTGCGCGCAGCGTCACCTCCGCGCCGCCGGAAATGTGGCGGGCCAGCCGGCCGCAGACATAGCCGCCGTTCCCGGAGTTCGGAGGACCGCAAAAGCGCTTGTCGATGATGATCTCGGTCATCGGTTCTGTCCAATCTTCCTCGTCGGGCCCAGCCTACCTGATCTTGAGGACAATCCGTCCCTGAACCGTGCGATTGGCGACGGCGCGCATGGCGTCGCCAGCCTCCTCCAAAGGGAGGACGCGATCGATGTGCGGGCGGATCTTTCCGTCGGCCAGCAATTGCATCAGCGTATCATTCATGCGCGCGGCTTCCGCGGAGAATTTCTCCGCCCAGGCGCCGACAAAGACGCCGATGATGGCGTAATTTTTCAGGAGAGGCAGGTTCATCGGGATCTGTGGAATCTCGCCGCTGGTGAAGCCGATCGGCATCAGCCGTCCGCCCCACTTCATCGATCGGGCCATCTGCTCGAAGATCGCGCCGCCGACATTGTCGAAGCCGATATCGATGCCGTCTCCCGATGTGATCGACTTGATCCGGCTGCGCAGGTCCTCGCTGCGATAGTTGATGACCTCGCTGGCGCCGTAACCGCGCACCAGGTCGGCCTTGTCGTCGGAGCCGACACCGGCGATGACGCGCAGGCCGAGATGACGCCCGAGGTCGACGGCGGCAAGGCCAACCCCGCCGGCTGCGCCGGTGACGAACAGCGTTTCCCCGCGTTGCGCCCGTGCCCGCTCGACCAGCGCATAATAGGCGGTGCCGTAATTGTGCAGCACCGTCGCCCCGGCTTCGAACGCGACGCCATCCGGCAGCCGCACGCTCTTCGATTCCCTCGCGATCATCCGTTCGGCGTAGCCGCCGGTCCAGGCACTGCAGGCCACGCGATCGCCGGGTGCGAACATCGTGACCTTGTCGCCGACCGCGACGACGACGCCGGAAGCTTCCGTGCCGGGCACGAAGGGCGTCGGCGGCCGCATCTGGTAGAGGCCCGAGACCAGCAACTGGTCCATGAAGCTCACGGACGCCGCATGGACGTCGATGAGAATCTCGTCGCCGGCAGGCCGCGGCGTAGCGATCTCACCGAGGCGCAGATCCGCAGGGCCAGTGAACGAATTGCACAGAACCGCTTTCATCGGGGCGCTCCGAAAATGCGCGGCAACAGCATCGGAACGCGCCGGCGATAGTCCTGGTAGGTCGCGCCGAACTCGGCGATCAAATCCCGCTCCTCGAACTGCAGGGCGACCAGGATGTAGGCCGTGTTCGCAATCGCGAACAGAAGATGGCCGGCGGTCATCTCGGGCGTCGCCCAGAACGCGAGCAGAAAGCCGAGCATGAGCGGATGCCGCACGATCTTGTAGAGCAGCGGCGTCCGGAAGGATTGACCTGATATCTCGGCTCCGCGCAACGCGACGAGAGCCTGGCGCAGGCCGAACAGATCGGAATGATCGATCATGTAGGTCGATGCGAACGCGATCAGCCAGCCGAGCCAATGTACGCCGGTCAGGAGCCACGCCGTAATGCCGCTGGCCTGCCAGATCGGCGTCGGGATCGGACGCCACTGCCAGAACAGCAGCAGGAGGATCAGGCTGGAGAGCAGCACATAGGTGCTGCGCTGGCAGGCGATGGGAAGGCTTCCCGCCCACCATCGCTTGAATGCCGGGCGCGCCATGACGCTGTGCTGGATGGCAAACAGGCTCATCAGCAGCAAGTTGACGACGATGGCCTCACCCAAATTCGCAGGCGCGCCGACGTCGATCGACGTGTCGATTGACTTGGGCACGACATAATTGCCGACGAAACCGAGCGCGTAGAGGAATGAAGCCGTGAAGACGGCGTAGCTCACGATGGCGTAGAGCAGGATTGCGAGGCGCGTGAACATGGTTTTTCCTATTGTGCCGATGGCGGCGGTGCCGCATTCAGGAACCTGAGCTGCTCGCTGGCGAGTGGGCTCGATCTGGCCTGACTGCTATCGCTGGACCGTCCCCTGCGCGTCCCCCGGCGGCGCCGACCGGGGAGGGAGGATCTCCATGACGGCCTTTTCGCTTGTCACGTTCGGGTTCCCCGAGGTCCATGCCGACGACCGCCCGATCAAGCTGGCCTTACGCAAGGGGCTTGCGCTGCTGGTCTATCTCGCGGAAGCCAAAGGCCCCGTCGCGCGCGACCTCATTGCCACGCTGCTGTGGCCCGAGACGTCCCGCGAGACGGGCCTTGCACGATTGCGGCGTCTGCTTCACCGCGTCGAGCTCACGCTCGGCCAGGCGGTTTTCGAGACCGACCGCACAAGCTTGCGTTGGTCTCCGGAGGTCGAGCTGAAGATCGACTCGCATCAGTTCGAGCGCGCCTGCGATCGCGGTGCATTTGAAGAGGCCTGCCGGATTTATCGCGGCGACTTCCTGGCGGGCTTTTCTCCGGACGACTGTCCTGAGTTCGACGATTGGGCGTTCTTTCGCCGCGAGGCGTTGCGGGGACGGCTCGTGCAGGCGCTCGAGCGTCTGGTGCAGGACAGGAATGCTGCCGGCGATCATCTCGCCGCGACACTGCATGCGGGCCGCCTGGTCGAGCTCGATCCGCTCAGCGAGGTGTATGGCCGGCACCTGATCCGCAGCCTGCTGCTGGCGGGAGACCGAAGCGCGGCGGAACGGCGTCACGCTGCACTGGCGCAGCGGCTGCGCGACGAGCTTGGCGTCGCGCCGGAAGCCGAGACCGAGGCGCTCATGAGCCGCGCGGCCGCGCCGCTGCGCGATGCTCTTCCAGCGACACGCTATGTGAAGGGCGCCGGCGTGCATCTGGCCTATCAGACCTATGGAAGCGGTCCGCTCGATATCCTGGTCATGCCCGGCTTCGTCTCGCATGTGGAGCGCGCCTGGGAGCATCCGGCGAGCCGGACGTTTCTGGCCTCATTGATGAGGCTTGGGCGTCTCATCGTTTTTGATCGCCGCGGCATCGGGCTGTCCGACCGGGTCGGATCGGCCCCCGGCATCGATGTCACTGCGGAAGATATCGGCACGGTGCTGCGGGCGGCGGACTCGCGCCGCGTCGTGCTGTTTGGCGCATCCGAATGCGGGCCGGCCTGCATCAAATTTGCGGTCGAGGAATCCCGCCATGTGGCCGGACTCATCCTGTTCGGCGCACTGGCCAAGGGCTGCTGGTCGGAGGACTATCCGCACGCGCTGCGCGCCAGCCAGTATGACGCCTGGAGCAAGCACCTGATTGCGCAATGGGGCGGCCCGGTCGGGATCGAAGCCTTCGCGCCGAGCCTTGCCAATGATCCGCAGGCGCGCGCCTGGTGGGCGGGGCTGTTGCGCGCGGCGTCCAGTCCCGGCGGCATCTCCGCCGTGCTCGAGGCCTTTCGCGACGCCGATGTGCGACACCTTCTGGCGCGGATTGCGGTGCCGACGCTGGTGCTGCATCGTCGGGACGACAAGGCCGTGCGGATCGCGGCCGGGCGCGACATCGCGAGCCGGATCACCGGTGCAGAATTCGTCGAGCTCGACGGCAATGATCATTGGTTCTTTGCCGGCGATCAGCAGCCGGTGCTCGAGGCGATCAAGCGGTT
The DNA here is from genome assembly GCF_040547805.1 of Bradyrhizobium sp. LA6.1. Taxonomy (NCBI): domain Bacteria; kingdom Pseudomonadati; phylum Pseudomonadota; class Alphaproteobacteria; order Hyphomicrobiales; family Nitrobacteraceae; genus Bradyrhizobium; species Bradyrhizobium sp. LA6.1. The sequence goes on from NZ_JBEPQK010000002.1 coordinate 360,525, forward strand.
CACGGAGGCTTTACCGCGTGAGGGGAGGTCGAGGCGGTGACGCCTCAAGCCTCATTTATTGGCACGTTTCGTGCCTCCCAAAGCGGCACAAACGACGTGACACGATGCCTGGCGAAGGGAGACCCCGACATGAAACGCGAAGACCTCACCGAAAAGCTGCTCGACATCAAGCGCGAGAACGGCTGGAGCTGGAAACACATCTGCGACAAGGTCGGCGGCTATTCCGAGGTGCTGATCGTCGGTGCGATTCTCGGCCAGATGAAGCTGACGAAACCGCAGGCCGCCAATGCCGGCGAGTTGTTCGGCCTGTCGAAGGCCGAGACCGCGATGCTCAACGAGGTGCCGATGCGCGGCACCGGCACGCCGATGCCGCCGACCGATCCGCTGATCTATCGCTTCTACGAGATGGTGATGGTCAACGGTCCGGCGTGGAAGGCGCTGATCGAGGAGGAATTCGGCGACGGCATCATGTCGGCGATCGACTTCGACATGGCAATGGAGCGCGTTGCCAACCCGAAGGGCGACCGCGTCAAGATCACCATGAGCGGCAAGTTTCTGCCGTACAAATATTACGGCGCCAGCGGCAATGTGCCGGAATACGGCTTCAAGGAGGGGTGAGGGACGCGAATGGCGAATCGCGAGTAGCGAATGGGGTTCATTCGCTACTCGCCGCTCCCTATTCGCCTATTTGCCCGCCTTCACCTCGGCCGCCGCCACGGCGATCAATTCGCTCATCTTGGCGCGAATTGCCTGCTCGGTGATGGCGACGTTCTTGGCGGCGAAATCGGCCATGACCTTGCGCAGGACGTCCGCATCGCCGGCCTCCTCGAAATCGGCCGCGACGACCTCCTTGGCGTAGGCGGTGGCGGCCTCGCCGGTGATGCCGAGCTTCTCGGCGGCCCAAAGGCCGAGCAGCCGGTTGCGGCGGGCTTCCGCCTTGAATTTCTGCTCCTCGTCGAGGGCGAATTTCTTCTCGAAGCCTTCCTCGCGCTTGTCCAAACTGCTCATGCTTTTCCAATTCCCTGCTGACTGGATCCGGTGGCCATCGTTGCGACGGCCCCGGCGCATGCCTAGATAGGGGGCACGAATCGGCAAAACAACGAGCCGTTAAGCCGCAGGCAAGACGGTATAAGTTGATGCCGGGCGGCCGGATCGATTGTGCTGGGACAGCCAATCGGATAGGTTGCCTGAAGGCTTGGTTCCCGTTCTGTTTCCAAGGGGTTATAGACGGGTTCCCAGCCGTTCACGGCAGCTCCGCTGTGGGTCGTAGCCTGGTAACCGGAGCACACCAAATACATGGATTTCAACAAAACACGGTACATCCCCATGAGCCGTCGGCGTCGTATTTATGAAGGCAAGGCAAAGGTTCTTTACGAAGGCCCGGAGCCCGGTACCCTGATCCAGCACTTCAAGGATGACGCCACCGCGTTCAATGCGAAAAAGCATCAGGTGATCGAGGGCAAGGGTGTCCTCAACAACCGGATCTCGGAGTACCTGTTTCAGCACCTCAACGACATCGGGGTGCCGACCCATTTCATCCGCCGCCTCAACATGCGCGAGCAGTTGATTCGCGAGGTCGAGATCGTGCCGCTGGAAGTGGTGGTGCGGAACGTTGCCGCCGGCTCGCTGTCGCAGCGCCTCGGCATCGAGGAGGGCACGCAGCTGCCCCGGTCGATCATCGAATTCTACTACAAGAACGACCAGCTCAACGACCCCATGGTGTCGGAAGAGCACATCACCGCCTTCGGCTGGGCCACCCCGCAGGAGATCGACGACATCATGGCGCTCGCCATCCGCGTCAACGATTTCCTCACCGGCCTCTTCCTCGGCATCGGCATTCGCCTCGTCGACTTCAAGATGGAGTGCGGCCGGCTGTTCGAAAACGAGATGATGCGGATCATCGTCGCCGACGAGATCTCGCCGGACAGCTGCCGTCTGTGGGACATCAAGTCGAACGAGAAGCTCGACAAGGACCGTTTCCGCAGGGATCTCGGTGGCCTGCTCGAGGCCTACACCGAAGTCGCAAAACGCCTCGGCATCCTCATGGAGAATGAGCGTCCGCAGGGCACTGGCCCGGTGCTGGTGAAGAGCTAAGAGGGATTTGACGTGAAGGCACGTGTTACCGTTACCCTGAAGACGGGGATCCTCGATCCGCAGGGCAAGGCCATCGAAGGCGCGCTGAAGTCGCTCGGCGTCGACGGCGTCGCCAGCGTCCGCCAGGGCAAGGTGTTCGACATCGAGCTTGCCGGCGCCGACAAGGCCAAGGCCGAAGCCGCGCTGAAGGAGGCCGCCGACAAGCTCTTGGCGAACACCGTGATCGAGAACTATCGCGTCGAGATCGTCTAACCCGCGCGGCGCTTCACAGCCATCCGACGCGGTGGAAGCGCCAGTACAATGCGAGGCAGGCGAGCGCCATCATCCCCATGACGACGAAATAGCTGTACTCCCATTGCAACTCGGGGATGTACTTGAAGTTCATCCCGTAGATGCCTGCGACTGCGGTGGGCACGGCGAGGATCGCGAGCCACGAGGCGAGCTTCTTGGAGACCGCGGTCTCCTGCGCCTGTCCGACCAGCAGGCTCGCCTCGAAGGCGAAGGCCAGCACCTCGCGCATGGAATCGATGCGCTCCTGGATGTTCCTGACGTGGTCGGTGACGTCGCGGAACAGCGGCTGCATCGTCGCACGCACCATCGCAAGCTCGTCATGCTCGAGGCGACGGCAGACTTCCACCAGCGGGCCGATCGCGGTCCTGAGCCGCAACAGGTCGCGGCGCAGCATGTAGAGCCGCTCGATCTGTGCCTTGCTGATCGGCTTGGAGAGCACGTCGTCCTCGATGCCCTCGACCTCCTCGTGGATGCTCTCCAGCACGGGCGAGTAGTTGTCGACGATGAAATCGAGGATGGCGTAGAGGATGTAGTCCTCGCCGCGCGCCAGCGCCCGTGGGCAGCTTTCGCAGCGTTCGCGCACCGGCGTGTAGGATGTCGAGGCGCCATGGCGCACCGAGACCAGATAGCCTTCGCCGACGAAGATGTGCGTCTCGCCGAAGGCGATCCGGCCCTCGAGCAGTTGCGCCGTTCGCGCCACGATGAACAGGGCCTCGCCATATTGCTCGATCTTCGGCCGTTGATGGGCGTTGTTGGCGTCCTCGATGGCAAGGTCGTGCAGGTCGAACTGCTTCTGCACGGCGCCGAGCAGCGCCATGTCAGGCTCGTGCAGCCCGATCCACACCACGTGGCCGGGCTTGGCCCGCCAGCTCGAAGCCTCGCTGATGGCGATATTGGCGACACGCCGGCCGTCGACATAGGCGCCGGCAGCGATGACGCCCTGAGTGGACACCGGTTCGGAGGGGGAGGCGGGCAGCGACGGGACGTTCATGGCGTCAATCCCGGGCAAGATCGTCAGGCAAAAGTGCCGTGGCTATGGCCTGTGTACAAGGCCGCCCGGCGAGGCTAGCACTGGTAAAATCCCCGTCAAATGGCTATGTCTCTTCACGATTTTGGCCCTCTTTGGCCAGCCCGATTCCCATCACCGTCGGAACCCGAACCATGAAAGCCGCCATCCTCGTCTTTCCCGGAATCAATCGCGAGCGCGACATGGCGCGCGCATTGAGGCTGATCTCCGGCAGCGAGCCCGCGATGGTCTGGCACGCCGAGACGTCTCTGCCCGCGGGCACCGACCTCGTCGTGGTGCCCGGCGGCTTCTCCTACGGCGATTATCTGCGCTGCGGTGCGATCGCGGCGCGGTCGCCGGTGATGGACGCGGTGCGAGACTACGCGGCCAAGGGCGGTCTCGTGCTCGGCGTCTGCAATGGTTTTCAGATCCTCTGCGAGTCCGGCCTGCTGCCCGGCGTCCTGATGCGCAACGCACGGCTGAAATTCATCTGTCACGACGTGCATCTGCGCGTCGAGCGTTCCGACACGCCGTTCACCCGCGGCTACAATGCGGGCCAGGTGATCCGCGTGCCGGTCGCACATGGCGAGGGCAATTACGAGGCGGACGAAGAGACCATCAAGCGGCTCGAAGGCGAGGGGCGGGTGCTCTATCGCTACTGCTCGGCCGACGGCGTGGTTGACGAGGCCCATAACATTAACGGCGCGGCGCAATCCATCGCCGGAATCGTCAACGACAGGGGCAACGTGCTCGGCATGATGCCGCACCCGGAGAACCACGTCGAAGACATCATGGGCTGCACCGATGGCCGCGGCCTGTTCGCCGGCCTCACTGCCCATCTGGAAAAGGCCGCGTGATCGCGTTCGTGGGGAAGCGGGCTCTTGCCGCGATCGCGGCGCTGTCGCTCGCGACATTTTCGCTCGCGACCGCCGCCTTCGCGCAGGATTTCCCCAAGCGCCCGCTCACGATGATCGTGCCGTTCGCGGCTGGCGGTACGTCGGACGTGATCGCGCGCACGGTCGCCGAGCAGATGGGCATCGCACTCGGCCAGACCATCGTGATCGAGAACGTCGCCGGCGCCGGCGGCTCGACCGCGCTGGCGCGCGCCTCCCGCGCCGAGCCTGACGGCTACACCATCGCGATTGGCAACGCCGGCACCAATGCCGCGACCTACACGATCTATCCAAAACTGCCGTTCACGCCTGAATCCTTCGTCCCGATCGCCATGGTCGCGAAGACGTTCGGCATCATCGCGCTGCGCAAGGATTTCCCGGCGAAGGACCTGAAAGAGTTCGTCGCCTACGCCAAGGCGAACCCCGGCAAGATCAATCTCGGCCACGCCGGTGTCGGCTCGTCGAATTACCTCATTTGCAAGAGCTTCGTGACGGCCGCCGGGATCGATGCGACGCTGGTCGGCTATCGCGGCGCGGCGCCTGCGCTCACCGACGCGGTCGGCAGCCAGATCGACGGCGTCTGCGACGCCGCAGCCTCCGTCTCGCAGTCGATCAACGAGAAGCTGGTGCGGGGGCTCGTGGTTGGCTCGACCGTGCGGCTGGCCACGCTGCCCGATCTGCCGACGTCTGCCGAGGCAGGCCTGCCGGACTTCGAGGCGCAGGGCTGGAACGGCCTGTTCGCGCCGAAGGGCACGCCGCAGGCCGTCATCGCCAAGTTGAATGCAGCCGCGCGCACCGCCGTGGAGACCGACGCGGTGAAGAAGCGTTTTGCGGATCTGTCGACCGTTGCGCCCGATCCCGACGAGCATACGCCCGACGTGCTCCAGAAGCTCGTGACGCGCGACGTCGAGAAGTACCGGAAGATGCTGGCGGACGACGCCAAGTAGCAGCCGCCCAAGTCATAGCAAGTCATAGCGGTTTTGGGCTTGCTGTCTCATGAACCTCAATCGCGTTTGAGACGACTGACTCCTCGTCGCCATCAAGGCGCGCGTGTCCGGGGTCGCTGATTTCCGCGCGGGTGAAAGCAACTCAAAGTTGTTTCGCCGCGCGAGTTGCGATATCAGGAAGCGTGCGCTGTCGTTGTGCTCCCGGATGTCACATGCCCGTCGCTTTGGTCGTTCTGCTGCTCGATATCACACTGATTTATCACGCGTCGCGAACCGGGCGGTTGCAGCCCTGGGCCTTCATCATCCTGATGGTGCCGCTGATCGGCGCGCTCGCCTACATCGCGGTCGAACTCGTCCCTGAATGGTTTTCCAGCCCCGGTGCGCGACAGGCGCGTCAGCGCGTTGCCAATCGGCTCGATCCGGAGAAGCGTTATCGCGAGCTGTGCGACCGGCTGGCGGCCACCGACACCATCGCCAACCGTGCGGCGCTGGCCGAGGAATGCGCAAAGGTCGGCCGCTTCAGCGAGGCCGAGCAGCATTACGGTCACATCCTGAGCCTGCCGATGGGCCACGACCCCGCTTATGCCTTCGGCAAGGCGCAAGCCGAGTTTTCCGCCAAACGTCCGGCCGATGCGCTGGCGACGCTGGACGATCTTCAGAAGCAATGGCCGGACTTCGATTCCGCCGACGCGCATCTGCTCTACGCCCGCGCGCTCGCCGAGGTCGGCCGGCTCGACGAGGCGCTGGAGGAATATCACGCCGTCGCCGGCTATTTCCCCGGCGCCGAGGCGCGGGTGCGCTACGGCATGCTGCTCCAGATGGTCGGCCGCAGCGCCGAGGCACGCGTGGTCTTCAACGAGCTCCTGATCCAGATGCGTCGCGCTCCGAAATATCTGCGCGACGCCCAGGCCGAGTGGCTCTCGATCGCCGAGAAGCAGATTTCGATCTGAACAGTCTTATTGTTTGAGCATGATCTTATTGGAAAACCACTGCGCACTTTTCCGGATCATGCTTTGCGCAGCTTGAACTTCTCCGCCGGCACCGTCATGGCGGCGACGCCGGCCATGACCAGCAGCAGGCCCAGCGCCAGGTTCGACGGCACGCTCTCGCCAAGCAGCAGCACAGACAATCCGACGCCGATCGGAATGCGCAGATAGCCTTGTGCGTTCGTGGTCAGCGTGCCGAGCCGGCCGAGGCAGACGTAGAACAGCATCAATCCCAGCGCGCTGGAGACGATGCCCATGACGATGGTGGCCACGATCGCCGTCGGCGTCGGGTGCAGCGTCCAGGGCTGGTCGATGATGAGCGCGGGCGGCAGCAGCACGAGGCCACCGAACAGCAGCGAGCCGGTTGCGACCACCATCGGATCGTATTCGGAGAGCCGCAGGCCAAAGATCGTCGCGCAGGCAAAGGAGATGGTGGCGAGCAGGATCGCGATCTCGGCAATGATCTCGCTGCCGAAGCCGCGCAGCGCATCGAGACCGACGATGGCGATGGTGCCGGCGAGACCCAGGATCGCGCCCGCGAGTTTCAAAAGCGTTGCCGGCTCATGCCGCGTGATCAGCGAGGTGATCAGGAAAGCGAAGATCGGCGTCGTCGAGGCCAGCACCACCGTGTTCGAGGCCGGGACATATTGCTGCGACCAGGTGATGATCAGGAACGGAAAGGTCGAGTTGATCAGCTGCTGGGTCGCAAACAGCTTCCAGGCCTTCACGTCGGTCGGCAGCTTGACGCCGCGCATCCACAGGATCGCGAACAGGAAGGCGAACGCGATCAGCGAGCGCGCCGAGATGAAGGTGATGGGCGGGATCGTGGGAAGCGCGAGCTTCGCCAGCGGATAGGTCGAGCTCCAGCAGCAGGCGAGCGCGAACAGCAGCGCATAGTCGCGCCAGTTACGGGCGCCGACGGCGGTCATGGATGGCAATGGCGCTGACGCGGAGGGCGCTGTGTGGCCCGATCCGGATGTGCTCTGCGGCACCTTGTTCTTGCTCCCCCGCGCAAAAGCGCTTTCAGCAAGTCTGGGCGAGGGGGCGCGAAAAGGGAAGGCGTCGAGCTATGCGTTTGGCTGGAGTGCGGGCTTCCGCTTCACCCGCTTGATCGTGCCGGAGAAGGTAAACAGCGGCCGCCCGGCCGAGGTCAGCTTGCCCCGCAGGAAAATCAGCGAGCCGCCGGCGCGGGACACTTCGCCGACGCATTCGACCAGCTCGCCCTCGCGGGCCGCGTCGAGGAAATCACAGGCGAAATTCGTCGTCACGGCCGGGCCATCCAGCTCATGGGTGGCGATCGCGAACAGGCAATAGTCGGCGAAGGCCATGAAGCATCCGCCATGGACGTTCCCGGAGCCGTTGAGGTGCTTTTTTTCGACCCGGAACGCCGAGCGGACGCTGCCGTCGTCCTCGATCTTGTGCCAGAACGGGCCGATATGGCTCTCAAAACTGTCGCGAATCCAGGTCCGCCAGCCCGTGAACTCGCCATCGGTGGCGACGTGCAGGTCCGGGCGGCGGGTGGAGGGGACTTTGGTCAATTCGTGCAAGGAAATGGGCCTTCAATTACGGGTCTTTAGTCCTTAAATCCGATCCGTCAGCGCCTTGCAATTCCCGTTCCCGCCGACCGCCTGCCCGCAAAACGTGGGACAGCGGGAAAATGCGCCATAAAGGGCTTTTCGTAGGCCCCCGATCTTCCTAAGAACGGCAAAACGCCGCCGAAAGCCCCGAATCCATGAAGAACGAACCCAAGATCACCCCCGAACTGGTTGCCGCCCACGGGCTCAAGCCCGACGAGTATGAGCGCATCCTGAAGCTGATCGGGCGGGAGCCGACCTTCACCGAGCTCGGCATCTTCTCGGCGATGTGGAACGAGCACTGCTCGTACAAATCCTCGCGCATCCATCTGCGCGGCCTGCCGACCAAGGCGCCCTGGGTGATCCAGGGCCCCGGCGAGAATGCCGGCGTGATCGACATCGGCGACGGCCAGGCCGTGGTCTTCAAGATGGAGAGCCACAACCACCCGAGCTATATCGAGCCATACCAGGGTGCGACCACCGGCGTCGGTGGCATTCTGCGCGACGTCTTCACCATGGGCGCGCGTCCGATCGCCTGCCTCAATGCGCTGAGCTTCGGCGCGCCCGAGCATGCCAGGACACGGCATCTCGTCTCCGGCGTCGTGGCCGGCGTCGGCGGCTACGGCAATTCCTTCGGCGTGCCGACGGTCGGCGGCCAGGTGCGCTTCCACACCCGCTATGACGGCAACATCCTCGTCAACGCGATGGCCGTGGGCCTCGCCGACGCCGACAAGATCTTCTATGCGGCCGCTTCCGGCGTGAACATGCCGATCGTCTATCTCGGCTCCAAGACCGGCCGCGATGGCATTCACGGTGCCTCGATGGCCTCGGCGGAGTTCGACGACAAGTCCGAGGAGAAGCGCCCGACCGTGCAGGTCGGCGATCCCTTCGCCGAAAAACTGCTGCTGGAAGCCTGCCTCGAGATCATGGAGAAGGGCTGCGTCATCGCGATCCAGGACATGGGCGCGGCGGGCCTGACCTGCTCTGCGGTCGAGATGGGCGCCAAGGGCGACCTCGGCGTCGACCTCGATCTCGACGCGGTGCCGACGCGCGAGACCGGCATGAGCGCCTACGAGATGATGCTCTCGGAAAGCCAGGAGCGCATGCTCATGGTGCTCAAGCCCGAGAAGGAAAAGGAAGCCGAGGCCATCTTCAAGAAGTGGGGCCTCGACTTTGCGGTCGTCGGCTACACCACGCCGAGCAAGCGTTTCGTCGTCAAGCATGGCGGCGACGTCATGGCCGACCTGCCGATCAAGGAGCTCGGTGACGAGGCGCCGCTCTACGACCGTCCGCACGTTCCCTCCGCCGCGCTGCCTGTGGTGCACGCGCGCGAGGTGCCGGCGCCGATGGGCGTCGGTGCCGCGCTGGAGAAGCTGATCGGCACGCCCGACATGTGCAGCAAGCGCTGGGTCTGGGAGCAATACGACCACGTCATCCTCGGCAACACCTTGCAGCGTCCCGGCGGCGATGCCGCCGTGGTGCGCGTGCAGGACGGGCCGAAGGGGCTGGCGCTGACCGTCGACGTCACGCCGCGCTATTGCGAGGCCGATCCGTTCGAGGGCGGCAAGCAGGCGGTGGCGGAAGCCTGGCGCAACATCACCGCAGTCGGCGGCAAGCCGCTCGCGATCACCGACAATCTCAATTTCGGCAATCCTGAACGGCCCGAGATCATGGGCCAGTTTGTCGGCTGCCTGAAGGGCATCTCGGAAGCCTGCCGCACGCTCGACTTCCCGGTCGTGTCCGGCAACGTCTCGCTCTACAACGAGACCAACGGCCGCGCGATCCTGCCGACACCTTCGATCGGCGGCGTTGGCCTGCTCGACGATTTCACCAAGTCCGCTTCGCTGGCCTTCAAGGCCGAGGGCGAGGCGATCCTCCTGGTCGGCGAGACCCACGGCTGGCTCGGCCAGTCGGTCTACCTGCGCGACATCTGCGGTCGCGAGGAGGGCGCGCCGCCGCCGGTCGACCTCGCCGCCGAGAAGCGCAACGGCGACTGCGTGCGCGGCATGATCCATGCGGGCACTGCGACCGCGGTGCACGATCTCTCCGACGGTGGCCTCCTGATCGCGCTCGCCGAGATGGCAATGGCCAGCGGCATCGGCGCAAGACTGCTGGCGGCGCCGGCGGCGCTCGTGCCGCAGGCCTATTGGTTCGGCGAGGACCAGGCGCGCTATCTCGTCACCGTGCCGGAAGCGGAAGCCGGCCGCGTGCTGGCCAAGATGCGCGGCTGCGAGGTGCCCTGCGTGCGCATTGGCACCACCGGCGGCGATGCGATCGCGATCGCGGGCGAGGCGCCGGTCGCGATCGATAGCCTGCGGAAATCGTTCGAGCGCTGGCTGCCGGAATATATGAGCGGGAAGGCGGCGTAAGGCGCCGCCACACACTCCGTCATTGCGAGGAGCAAAGCGACGAAGCAATCCAGACTGTCTCCGCGGAGAGACTCTGGGTTGTTTCGCTACGCTCGCAATGACAGGCGGAGAGACCTCGGCCTCACAAAACGTGCGACGCGCCCGGAATCTTCCGCAACATTGCCGTCAGTCCCCAGCTCAGCATCACCGTGAGCACGAAGCCGATCGCGGCCTTGAAGATCGCAGGCCACGAATAGTCGAACAGCACATACTGGATCCACAGCGCGATCGGGTAGTGGACCAGGAACATGCCGTAGGCGTCCGCCTGCATGCGGTCGAGCAGATTCGGCCCCGGCGACTTCTGGTGCAGGAAGAAGGCGAGGATCGCGAGCAGGATCGCAGCCGAGAACAGCACGACGAACGTGCCGTAGATCGCCTGATACCAGTCCGGCAGCACGTTGGGATTCCCGAGGATTGCGCGCTTGATGTAGATCATGCACCACATCAGGCAGTAGGGGACCAGCGTGGCGATCACCCACATCCATCGGTTCTTCGGCAACTGGCCCTCGGCGCTGAGGATACCGCGATCGAAGTTGGCGGCACCGACGCTGACGCCAATGAAGAAATAGGCGAAGTAGAGCAGGACGCGGCTCGCCTGCACCGAAAACGGTCCGAACTCGAACCATTTGTTGGCCCCGAAATGGACCAGCGCGGGCACGTAGACGACGGCAGTGACGACGGCGAGCAGCAGCCAGAACACGGCCGGCTGCTCAAATCCGCGCACCGAAACGCGGTTGACCGGATCGACCAGGTGGGTTGAGACCCGGTAGAGCAGGCTCGCGGTCAGGTCGAACGCCAGCAGCACCCACACGAACCAGATCGGCCCGCTCGGCCACGGCCCGACGGTGATCGTCTTCCACCAGAACGAAGCGAAGGTCAGCTCGGGATCGTGCCGCAGCGCGATCGCGTAATAGGCGATCGGGATGACCGTGAAGGCCGCGATCACGAACGGCAGCCCGAGCCGCAACAGGCGGTCGCGCAGGAAAACCTGTGGCGCCTTGCGCGCGATGCCGGACCACGTGAACAGTCCCGACAGGAAGAAGAACATCGCCATGAAGAAGCTGTCGGTGCAGAGCACGACGACGTCGAAGCCGATCCAGGACGCCGGGTCGGTGTGACCGAAATAGGTGTAGGGAATGACGGCGTGGTGCAGCAGCACCACCAGCGTGAGAAAGGTGCGGGTCCGATCGAGCGACAGATTGCGCGCCTTGGCTTTCGGCGCGGCGTGCGCCTCCGCGCCGATCGTCGCGGAATGTGACATCGTCATCATGGTCGCCCCGATTGCGCTCCAGCCCTGGCCGGACTGTGCCGCCGGGAACCGGATTCAGCAAGCGCAGTTTGTGCCGCGCCTTGCCCGCGGAGCGCCCTCAGGAACCAGTTCCGTGCAGCGAAGTTAGCGTTCGCGAATGGGTTGAGGGCCGCAAAACATGCGGCATTTTAGTCGGAGTTGGCGATGACGATCCTGAAATGGGCGCTGATCTTTCTCCTGGTCTCGATCGTGGCCGGCGTGCTCGGCTTCACCGGCCTCTCGGCCGCCTCGGCCGATGTCGCCCGCTTCCTGTTCTATATCTTCGTCGTGATCTTCCTGGTGCTGCTGATACTGGGGCTCACGATCTTCAGGGCGTAGCCGGGCTGCCGGTCGAATCGCGGGGGCCGGCCCTCAATTGCCTGCGAATGGCATGACGCGGGCCATCAGCTCGGCCAGGAACTCATCAGGACGATCGAACGGAATGAAATGATCGCCGCCGCGAACCCACACAAATTCCTTATGCGGGGCCGTGATCTCCTTGAAATATTGCTCGGCGGGTTCGCCCGGCGTCACGCCGTCCGCGTCGCCCTCAATGAAGAACATGGGGATCGAAGATCTGAATCCCATCGAGACCATGTCGCTCTGAAACATCGGCCCGTTCCGTCCGGTCAGATATTTGGCCGAGAAGGCGACTCCCTTGCGCCAGTTGTACAAGTCGAGCAGCGAGACATCCGGCATGAAGAGCGGCGGGATGGGGCCGGCGAACTGGAAGCCACCGGCGGGCGGCAAACCCAGCGCGTTGCTCCATTTGTCCGCAATCAGGCGATTTTCCGGGGTGAGGGTCGGCTGTGAAGCGACCGGCGCCAATTCCGCCAGGGCTTCACGATTGTTGGCGGATGCCGCAAGCCGTTGCAGGCGCGCGATCGTGAGCTCGAATGCCTTCTCGAAGGTCGTCCTGCCAACCACCTGGCCCGTGCCGACATAGGCCGAGAACAGATCCGGGCGTTGCTTCACCATGTGAATTCCCAGGAACGAGCCCCACGAATGCCCGACCAGGACGATCCTGTCCTTGTGCAGATGCGTGCGCAGATGCTCGGCCAGCTCGACGCCGTCCTGCGTCATGCGCTCCAGTGTCATGGTTGGTGCCAGCGTGTCTCCGGTGGCGCCATACGTGCGGCCGGTGCCTCGCTGGTCCCATTGCACGATGGTGAAGTGCTTTTCCCAAGGGCGCCAACCCGACGACATTGGCCAGCTGGAGCCTCCGGGCCCGCCGTGGACGAACAGGAGGACCGGGTTATCCCGATCCTCGCCGCGGATTTGAATCCATTGCTTGATTCCGCCGATGTCGACGAACCCTCCTTCCTGCACGCCCTTCGGTGATCGGATCGCGAGGGTTTCGGCGGCAAGATGCTGGCGATAAGCGCGAAAACCCAGTCCGGCGGCGGCCACCACGATGATGATACCGGCCACGCCCAGCAACGAGACCCCAATCAGTCTTGCGGCTTTGCGCGGCATCTTGAGCCTTGTGTCGACGGAGAGGAAGCGACCTGCAATCGCCCCGGCGCGGTGAGCCTATCCCACTTCCTCGATCTTCACCTTGTCCGGATAGAAGGCCAGATGGCCGGAAATCTCCGTCATCGCGGGGAAGGGCGTCTCGTAGGTCCAGATCGCGTTGTCGAGCGTCTTGCCGTCGGCCTTGACGCTGTAATAGCTCGCGTCCCCTTTGTAGGGGCAATGGGTGACGCGGTCGGTGCGCTCCAGCAGCGCCATGTTGGCGTCCTCCCGCGGCACATATTGCACCGCCGGATATTTCGCCTCCTTCAAGATCAGCGCCTTGCTGGTCTCGGCGATCACGATGTCGCCGGCCGTGACGCGGACGCGTCGGGGATTTTGGGTAATGGTGATGGGGTGGTCGGGCCCTGGAAGCTTCATGATTTCACGCCTTTTCGATCAATCTTGCGCGCGCGGCACTTTGTCGTGCCTTTATCCGGATGGGATCAGGGATATAGTGCCGGAATGCGTGACGTAGAAGGCCGTTCACGCTAAGTTTGGCCCTGCCGGTCCGGGGACCCCGGCAAGCGATTCGAAGCCGAGACAGGAGCAAGACCCGAATGCCCATGGACGCCCACGATATCGAGGCGATGATCAAGGCAGCGATCCCCGATGCCGAGGTGACGATCCGTGACCTCGCCGGCGATGGCGACCACTATGCCGCGACCGTGATCTCGGAATCCTTCCGCGGCAAGTCCCGCGTCCAGCAGCACCAGATCGTCTATCAGTCCCTGCAGGGCCAGATGGGCGGCGTGCTGCATGCGCTGGCGCTGCAAACCGGGGTACCGGGGGCCTGATCTGATCGCGCGACGGGGGGATGACGATGGCTGCGGACAATCCTCGCGGCGCGATGTTTCGCGTCATCGCTCCGAACCAGCACAGCCGCGTCACCAATGCCGAGCTGTTCTTCGACCTCGTCTTCGTCTTCGCCGTCACGCAGGTCTCGCACACGCTGCTGCACCATTTCACCCCGCTCGGCGCGGTGCACGTCACGGTGCTGTTCCTCGCGGTGTGGTGGGTGTGGGTCTACACCGCCTGGGTCACCAACTGGCTCAATCCCGAGCTGACCCCGGTCCGCATCCTGATCTTCCTGATGATGCTGGGCGGCCTCGTGCTGTCGACCACGATCCCGACCGCGTTCGAGGGGCGGGGTCTGTGGTTCGCGATCGCCTACGCGACCATGCAGGTCGGACGCACCGCCTTCTGGCTGTTCGCGACCCCGCGCCATCGAACGGCCGTCCGGCACAACGCGATCCGCATTCTGGTCTGGCTCTCTGGCTCCGCGATCTTCTGGATCCTCGGCGGTCTCGCCCATGACGAAGCGCGGCTGTGGTTCTGGATCGCGGCGCTCGCGATCGAATACGTCTCGCCCGCGGTGCGCTTCTGGGTCCCGAAGCTCGGCTTCTCGTCGGTGGAGGCCTGGGCCGTCGAGGGCGGCCACATGGCCGAGCGCTGCGCCGGCTTCATCATCATCGCACTCGGTGAAGCCGTCGTCGTCAACGGCGCCACCTTTGCCGAACTGGACTGGACCGCGGACAACATCCTGGCCTTCGTCTCGGCGCTGGCCGGGGCCATCGCGATGTGGTGGGTCTATTTCCACAAGGGCGCGGAGGCCGGCTCCGAGCGGCTCTCGACATCCACCGAATCCGGCCGGCTGGCACGGATGGCCTATACCTATCTGCACATGCCGATCGTCGCCGGCATCATCCTGACCGCGGTGTCGGACGAGCTGGTGCTGAAGCATCCGACCGGCCATTCCGATATCAGGACCATCGTGAGCACGGTCGGTGGTCCCTTGGTGTTCCTGGTCGGCACCATCCTGTTCAAGCACGCGATCCGCGGCTTCCTCCAGCTCTCCCACGGCATCGGCATCATCTTGCTACTGGTGCTGTGGTGGTTCGCCGCCGATCTCTCGCCGCTCTGGCTGTCGGTCGCGTCGACCGTGATCATGATCGTGGTCGCGGTCTGGGAGTCGTTGTCGCTGGGGTCGAAGCCGGAGGAGGCAGAGGCGCATTGAGCTCCGGCCGCACATGTCCTCGTAGAGCTGTCTGAGCGCACGCCTCGTCCTTCGAGACGACCGCTGCGCGGTCTCCTCAGGATGAGGCTAATCGGCATAGGCGCCCGTTGAAACTGTTGCCGCGCGCTCCGTCCTCATCCTGAGGAGCCCGCCGAAGGCGGGCGTCTCGAAGGATGTGCCGCAGGAAACCGCTCTCAGATTCAACGGAGCACTTACTCCGCCGCCTCCAGCGCGTGCACCGAAAACATCTTCGCCGCGTCCGTCCAGCTTTCGCGCACCTGCCAGCCCGCGCCCTGCGCCAGCGCAGCAAAACGCTCGAGGCTGTATTTGTAGCTGTTCTCGGTGTGGATGCTCTCGCCGGGACGGAACGAGAAGCTGGTGCCGAGCAGGCGCACGGTCTGGCTCTTCTTGCTGATGAGATGCATCTCGATCCGGTGCCGCTCGCGGTTGTAGATCGCGCGATGGGTGAAGGCGGACAGGTCGAAATTGCCGCCGAGCTCGCGGTTGATGCGCACGAGCACATTGAGGTTGAAGCGGGCGGTGACGCCGGCGGCATCATTGTAGGCGTCGTGGAGGACGCGCTCTTCCTTCTCGAGGTCGGCACCGATGATCATCTGCGCGCCCTTGCCCAGGATCTTGCGGGCGCTCTTCAGGAAGGCCTGCGCCTCATGCGGCTCGAAATTTCCGATGGTCGAGCCGGGGAAGAAGCCGACCTTGGGCATCGACGCGACGGCCTTGGGCAACTCGAACGGCGTGGTGAAGTCGGCCGCCACCGGATAGATGCCGAGCGTCGGGAAGTCTCGCTTCAGGCCGTTCGCCTGCGCCTTCAGGAAGTCGCCGGAGATGTCCACGGGCACATAGGCCGCGAACTTGCAGTGATCGAGCAGCAGGCGGACTTTCGTGGTTGCTCCAGCGCCGAACTCGACCAGCGCCGCATGCTGCGGAATGATCTTCGCGATCTCGCTGCCGCGCTCCTTCAGGATCGCAAGCTCGGTGCGCGTCGGGTAATATTCCGGCAGGCGCGTGATTGCCTCGAACAGCTCCGAGCCGGTCGCGTCGTAGAAATATTTCGGCGACAGCTTTTTCGGCTGCTGCGAGAGGTCCTCGATGGCCTCGCGGGCGAAGGCGGTGGTCTGCTCGTCGGGGAGATGGGCTTCGGCCAAAGCGCTGGCGTGCACATTCATGATACTCTCCTGAACGCGCTGTCCGGCGCGCATTTATCGTCGGATGAAAACTAGACGTAATCGGCGAGCCGCAGTCCGGTGAACTGCCAGCGATGGTGCGGATAGAAGAAATTGCGATAGGTAATACGGCTGTGGCCCTCGGGAGTTGCAAGCGAGGAGCCGCGCAGCACCAGTTGGTTGATCATGAACTTGCCGTTGTACTCCCCGAGCGCGCCTTCGATGGCGCGGTAGCCGGGGTAGGGCGAATATGAAGAACGCGTCCACTGCCAGACGATGCCGAAGGCGTCGTTGAGCTGGCCGGCACGCGCAGCAACCTCCCATTCCATCTCGGTCGGCAGATGCTTTCCGGCCCAGCGCGCAAACGCATCGGCCTCGTAATAGCTGACGTGGCAGACCGGCGCGTCCAGATCGACCGGCTTGAGGCCGGCGAGCGTCATCGTGTGCCACTGGCCGTCGATCTCGCGCCAATGGCCGGGGGCGTCCCAGCCTTCGTTGTTGACGGTGGCAAAGCCGTCCATCAGCCACAGCGTTGCGGTCCGGTAGCCACCGTCGCGCATGAAGGCGAGCCACTCGGCGTTGGTGACGAGGTTGCGTGCGACCCTGACCGGACCGACGAGGGCGCGATGCGCCGGCTTCTCGTTGTCGAAATGAAAACTGTCGTCGACATGACCGACGGTGTGGATACCCTCGTTCAGCGTCAGCCAATCCTCCCCCGCGCGTGTCGAAGCCGGGAAGCGCCAGTCCGGATCATAGGCCGGCGGGATCGGGTTCTGCGCGAAGGCATGCAGGATGTCGGTGAACATCAATTCCTGATGCTGCTGCTCGTGATTGAGCCCGACCTCGACGAGCGGCGCGATCTCGCGAAGCTTGTCCGGGCCGACCTCGCGGAAGAATTTGACGACAGCCGCATCGACATATGTTCGATAAGCGCCGACCTGATCGGCGCTGGGGCGGGTGATGTCGCCGCGGTGATTGCGGGAATGACGCGGGCCGGCGCTGACGTAATAGGAATTGAACAGGAAAGCGAAATCAGGGTGGAAGGGCCGGTAGCCGGGACAGTGCTCGCCGAGCAGGAATTGCTCCCAGAACCAGGTGGTATGGGCCCGATGCCATTTCGTGGGGCTCGCATCCGGCATGGATTGAATCTGCTGGTCTTCGGGCGACAGCGGCGCGGCCCGGCGCTCGGTCTCGTTGCGGACGGCGAGAAATGCCTCTTCCAGCCCCTGGGCGAGGCCGCGCGGGTCGGCCGACGGTGACGAAAGCGGCGGGGTGGCCGTAGCCGAGGCTGATTTCGTCACGTTTTTCTCCAGACAGGACAAGAGAACGTTGTTGGCGTTGCCCGGTTCCAAAACCTGGGTTCGTCCTAGATAGGGGCTCCGTTACGGTATGAAAGTCCTCCCCGGCGATGATATTCGTGGCATCATGTAATGGGGCCGGCGTGGCCTGGACCGGCCGCCCAAGGGGTGTTCAAGGGCTGTTCGCCGCCATTTTACTTTGGATGCACAACGGTTTGGGCTACATATATAGGCAGGTATCGGGTTAAATCGGCTGGGCCGGCCCGAGGGAATCGTTGAGGGCTCCGCCCCGGAAGGACATGGATATGAGCATCGAGGAATTCATCGCCAACGAAGTGAAGTCGAACGACGTGGTTCTGTTTATGAAGGGTACGCCGCAATTTCCGCAGTGCGGTTTCTCCGGCCAGGTCGTCCAGATCCTCGACCACATCGGCGTTGGTTATAAGGGCCTCAACGTCCTCGAATCCGCCGAACTGCGTAACGGCATCAAGGAATATTCGAACTGGCCGACCATTCCGCAGCTCTATGTGAAGGGCGAGTTCGTCGGCGGCTGCGACATCATCCGTGAGATGTTCCAGGCCGGTGAACTGCAGCAGCTCTTCTCCGAGAAGGGCGTCGCCGTCGCGGCCTGATCGTGTGACCCAGCTGACGCGCCGCATTGGCGGCGCCGAGCTCGAGGTTATCGTCGCTGACATCACGACACTCGGCGTTGACGCCATCGTCAACGCCGCAAATTCGTCTCTCCTTGGCGGAGGCGGCGTTGATGGCGCAATCCACGACGCTGCCGGTCCCGAGCTTCTGGCCGAGTGCCGGACGCTCGGGGGATGTCCGACCGGCGATGCCAAGATCACGAAGGGCTACCGTCTGCCCGCGCGACATGTGATCCACGCAGTCGGCCCCGTCTGGCACGGCGGCAGCCGCGGCGAGGCGGATTCGCTGCGTTCCTGTTATCGCCGTGCGCTTGAGCTCTCCCAGGCCAATAGACTGAACTCTCTAGCCTTCTCCGCGAT
Source organism: Bradyrhizobium sp. LA6.1 (assembly GCF_040547805.1). NCBI lineage: Bacteria > Pseudomonadati > Pseudomonadota > Alphaproteobacteria > Hyphomicrobiales > Nitrobacteraceae > Bradyrhizobium > Bradyrhizobium sp. LA6.1. The sequence continues at coordinate 379,030 of NZ_JBEPQK010000002.1, forward strand.
CTCGACCGGGGTATATCGCTTTCCGGCCGACCAGGCCGCGAAGATTGCGGTCCACACGACCATTGAAGCCCTGCCGGCTGCGCCGCTGGTCACCCGCGTCATATTCTGTTGTTTCTCGGAGACAAGCGCCGCGCTCCACACGGACGTTCTGGCGCGGTACGGCAGCCCTTGTGCCTGATGACGTGGTCAGTACACTCCGCTCGGCCACCTTCCGGGGAGGGGATATGAATTCACATTTCGGACTGCGTGCGTTGATTTGCGGCGCACTGGTGTCGCTGGGTGCGATGTCGCTCGCGCGCGCCGAAGGCACCTACGAGATTCCGGCCGGCGCGCATTTCAATCAGGACAAGCTCGCCAAGGTCAGCGAGTTCTTCAAGAACGAGGTCGCGACCGGCAAGATCGCCGGCGCCACCGTGCTGATCAAGCAGCACGGCAAGCCGGTCTACCACGAAGCCTTCGGCGTGCAGGACGTGGTGAGCAAGGCGCCGATCACGGACAAGACCATCTTCCGCCTGTTCTCGATGAGCAAGGCGATCACCTCCGTCGTTGCGGTGCAGTTGATCGAGGACGGCAAGATCAAGCTCGACGATCCCGTCTCGAAATACATTCCGTCCTTCGCCAATGTGAAGGTCGGCGTCGAGAAGAAGGCCGACGACGGCACCAAGTCGCTCGAACTCGTGCCTCTGAGCCGGCCGATGACGGTGAAGGATCTGATGACGCACACGTCTGGCGTCACCTATGGCTTCTACGGCGACAGCCTGGTCCGCAAGGCCTATCGCGACGCCAAGATCTACGACGGCGATTTCGATCTCGCCGAGTTCGCCGAGCGCATCGCAAAACTGCCGCTGCACAACCAGCCGGGCGCGCTGTGGCAATACGGCCATTCCACCGACATTCTGGCGCGAGTCATGGAGGTCGCAACCGGCAAGCCGCTGCTCGAGATCGAGCGGGAGAAGCTGCTCGATCCGCTCGGCATGGTCGACACCGGCTTCTTCGTCACCGCGCCCGAGAAGCAGAAGCTTCTGGCGCAGCCGGTGCCGAATGACGCCGATTTTCGTGTCGGCCGGATCAATGATCCGACGCTTGTCAAAAAAATTCAATTCGCCAGCGGCGGCATGGTTACGACCATGGCGGACTATGAGCGCTTTGCGCAGATGCTGCTCAATGGCGGCAGCCTCGACGGCAAGACCATCCTCAAGCCCGAGACGTTCAAGCTGATGGTGACTGACCAGGTCGGCCCGACCTCGGGGGTCAGTCGCGACTATTTCTATTTCCCCGGCGACGGGTTCGGCTTCGGCCTCGGCCTTGCGGTCCGCACCGATCCCGGCAACGCCAAGCCACCGCCGCCCGGCGATCTCGGGGAATTGAAGTGGGACGGCGCCTCCGGTTGCTATTTCGTCATCGACCCCAAGCAGGACATGTTCTTCGTGCTGCTGGAACAGACCCCGACCGAGCGCCAGCGCGTGCAGCGGACATTGAAGCAGTTGGTCTATGAAGCCATGGAGAATTGACATGTTCGGGCGCCGCGCGCTGATTGCGGCGCTCGTTCTTTTGTTCGGTGCAGTTGGTGCGCAAGCGGGCTCCGAAGGGCGCGCCCACACTTTCTCGCCAGAAGGTTTGGCAAAGGTTTCCGACTACATCAGGAGCGAGGTCGCAGCCGGCACCTTTCCGGGCGCGATCCTGCTGCTCCAGCAGCACGGCAAGCCGGTCTATTACGAGAATTTCGGCGTCCGCGATGTCACCACCGAGATCTCGATGAGCGCGGACACGATCTTCCGGCTCTATTCAATGTCGAAGCCGGTCACGACAGTTATGGCGATGATGCTGGTCGAGGAGGGCAAGCTCTCGCTCGACGATCCCGTCGCAAAGTACATTCCGGCCTTTGGCGCGATGAAGGTCGGTGTCGAGACGAAGGCCGAGGACGGCAAGGCTGCGCTGGCGCTGGAGCCGCTCAGTCGCCCCGTGACGATCAAGGATTTGATGCGCCACACTGCCGGGCTGCCCTACGGCTATTATGGCGGGGGCTTGGTGAACAAGCTCTATGCCGACGCCGGTCTCTTCGACAACAAAGCTTTGACCAACGCCGAACTCGTCGCGAAGATCACCACGCTTCCGCTCGCCGAACAGCCCGGCACGAACTGGGACTATGGCCACTCCACGGACGTGCTCGGCCGCATCGTCGAGGTCATATCGGGGAAATCGCTGTTCGCGTTCGAGAAGGAGCGGCTGCTCGATCCGCTCGGGATGACGGACACCGCATACTATGTCGCCGATCCTGCCAAGTGGCCGCGCATCGCCGAGCCGATGCCGCAGGATCGCGCGATCAGTCCGATGACGCAGGTCCGCGATATCAGGAAACCGCTGAGGTGGGAGTCGGGCGGCGGCGGTCTTGTTGGTACGGTCGGTGACTACGCGCGCTTCTCGCAGATGCTGCTCAACGGCGGCAGCTATGAAGGCCGGCGCTATCTCAAGCCGGAGACCATCGCGCTGATGGCGTCGGATCATATCGGCCCCGGGACGAAGATCGCGCGCGATCAGAATTATTATCCGGGCGGAAGCTCCGGCTTCGGCCTCGGTTTCGCGGTGCGCACCTCGGTGCCATCAGGGACATCGTGGCCGCTTGGCGAATATCGCTGGGACGGCGTCGGCGGCACCTTCTTCTTCGTCGATCCCGAAGACGATCTGTTCGGGATCTTCATGGTGCAGACCCCCTCGCAGCGCGGGCGCATTCAGCTCGCACTGAAGACGCTGATCTATCAGGCGATGGGGCGGTAGCTAGCCGCCTTCGTAGCCCGGATGGAGCCAACGGGTCGGCGCGAAGCGCCGCCCGATGACAGGCTCCGCGCAATCCGGGAAAATCTTTCCGCGAGGCGAGGACCCCGGATTTTGCTGCGCTCCATCCGGGCTACGGACTTACGCCCCGCGCACGATCTCTCTGACGTACCCGATCGTTTCCTCGACCTGGGCTGCATTGACGTCGAGATGGGTGCAGGCGCGGATACGGCCGTCCATCATCGCGAGCGTCACGCCGCGCTGGCGTAGTGCGGCGACCAACTTGTCGCCGGCAATTCCGGCGCCATCAGGCTTGAAGAACACGAGATTGGTCTCGGGCTCCTGCACCTCGACGCCTGCGATCTGCGACAGCCCGCGGGCGAGCGCGCGCGCATTGGCGTGGTCGTCGGCGAGGCGATCGACGTGATGGTCGAGTGCGTAGATGCAGGCGGCCGCGCAGACGCCGGCCTGCCGCATCGAGCCGCCGAGGCGCTGCTTCCACTGCCAGACCGCGTCGATGAAGGCGCGCGAGCCCGCCAGCACGCCGCCGATCGGCGCGCCCAGGCCTTTGGAGAAATCGATCCACGCCGAATCCCACCCCGCCGTCATGTCGCGCGGGGAGATGCCGCTTGCGACGGTGGCGTTGAGCAGACGCGCACCGTCCATGTGGGTGACGAGGCCGTGCTGCTTGGCGATCGCGACGATCCCGTCGAGCGCTGCCTTCTTCCAGATCGTGCCGCCGCCGATATTGGCGGTCTGCTCGACGCTGACGACGGTCTGCGGCGGCTGGTAGCGCGTCCGCGGATGCAGTGCCTTGCGAAAGGTCTCCGGCGTGAACTGGCCGTCGGGTCCCTTGAGCTGGGTCACCTGGAAGCCGCCGATCGCGGCATGCGCGCCGCCCTCGCGGGCGATGATGTGCGCGCTCTCGTGGGCGAGGATCTCGTCGCCGGGACGGCAATGCACCAGCGTCGCGGTGACGTTGCACATCGTGCCTGAGGGCATGTAGACCGCGGCTTCCTTGCCGAGCAGCGCGGCGACGCGCTCGCACAGTGCGTTCACGGTCGGATCGTCGCCGACCTGCTCGTCGCCGACCTCCGCCCGCGCCATCGCCTCGCGCATCGCAGCCGTCGGCTTGGTCTGCGTGTCCGAAAGCAGATTGATGCGCACCGGCGGCGCCTTGGGATCGATCGGGGGAGGGGTATAGAGCATCAACTTGCTCCCTGAGGGGAATGGCACTCGCTCGCGGTCAGCGAGCTCTGGGTGGACGCCGGGCGGCGTGACGAAACCGCATAATAACGATTTCTGTCTAGGTCACACGATAATCGATCAGATAGGGATAAGGGTTGACCGGCAAGCGACGGACGTATGCACGCGTAGTCGTTCGACCTGCGTGGGGGTAGGTCTCTAGCAATGCTATGAGAGCGACAATGCGGCCGCGCACGTGGCCTGTGCCTTGGGGCGAGTGCGCCTCGATGTAGGTCAGAATTTGGTCGATTTGGGCGAGCGCCCGCTTCGTATAGCGGACCTTCACAGGCCGTGCTTAGCCCACATCGCGCGGACTTCGTCGGCGCTGGCCAGCTCGCCGCGGGCGATTTCGGCTTCGGCCTCGGCGAGATCTGCCTCTTCCGCCGCCGTCAGCTGGATTGGTGGCTGATCGACCCCGGCAAGCTCAAGCAGGGTCCGCGCCAGTTCGTCCTGCTCTGATTCGGGCAGGCCGGAAACTTTGCTGAAGGCCTCTTCCAGAAGATGAGTCATGCTCAACTCCGCGATGTGCAATCATAGCACAGATGGCCTGAGACATGGGAATCGCCGGCTCAAACAAAAAGGCCCCGGTGAACCGGGGCCTTTGAATGTCGTTCTGCCGAACTGTTAGCGCGAATAGAATTCGACGACCAGATGCGGCTCCATCTGCACCGGGAACGGCACGTCGGAGAGGCCGGGGATGCGCACATACTTGGCGGTCATCTTGCCGTGGTCGACTTCGAGATAGTCGGGGGTGTCGCGCTCGGGGAGCTGGCTGGCTTCGAGCACGTGGGCGAGCTGCTTGGAGGCTTCCTTGACCTCGATCACGTCGCCGATCTTGAGCTGGTAGCTCGAGATGTTCACCTTGCGGCCGTTCACCTTGACGTGGCCGTGGTTGATGAACTGGCGCGCGGCGAAGATCGTGGAGACGAACTTGGCGCGGTACACGACCGCGTCGAGACGACGCTCCAGGAGACCGATCAGGTTCTCGCCGGTGTCACCCTTGAGGCGGCTCGCCTCGACATAGATGCCGTGGAACTGACGCTCGGAAATGTTGGCGTAGTAGCCCTTCAGCTTCTGCTTGGCGCGCAGCTGCACGCCGAAGTCGGAGAGCTTGCCCTTGCGGCGCTGGCCGTGCTGGCCGGGGCCGTACTCGCGGCGGTTGACGGGGCTCTTCGGGCGGCCCCAGATGTTCTGGCCCATACGGCGATCGAGTTTGTACTTCGCCTCACTGCGCTTAGTCATCGCGTCCTCTTCAGGTACATGGTTTGAGGAAACGCGCCCTCCTGTGTGACGGGCTGGGCCCGGCACTGACAGGTCCGATCCCCAAAGCTTAAGGGAGGAGGACCACGGGTCGCGAAACGCTTCGCGGGCCGAAATCGGCCCGCGAGCAGGCGGCTTTTAGGTGAGTTTGGGCCGTTCTGTCAATGCGAATAGCCCCGAAATCATGTCCGGACCGCCCGGATCGGCTTCGGCCCGGCCGCGCGCAATTCGGCAGCGATTTCAGTGTTCAGGACCTGTTCCAGCCGGGTCAGGACCCGGGCAATGGGGGCGGCGTCGGTCACCCGGTGGTCCCAGCGGATCACGACATGGATGGTCTGGTCGCCCTCGACCACCCCATAGCTGACGATGAACGGGCCCGGCGTGATGGGATGGAGCTCGCCACCGCCATAGGCGGCCACTGAGCTCACGGCAAAACTGCCGAACCAATTGCCGCGCTGTCGGCCGAAATTCAGCCCGACCGCCCAGCACAGCCGCCGCAGCGGCAGCGGCAGGCGGGTGGCCCGCATGATCTTGCGGAACATCGGGATATCGTCGATCGGGGCCGTCTTGGCACGCCGGATTTCGGCGTCCACCGCGGCCAGCGCCATGGCTTCGGGAGCCGCGATTCGCTGCGGCATCACGCATTCCTCGCCGTCTTGGACCCGGGCGATCGCCACCGACGCCACGCTATTGGGCAGCTCGTAGAGCATCGGCCAAGGCCATTTGGCGTAGACAGTGCGCAGGACCGGCTCGTCCCTGGCGACCAGGGCAAAGGCCTTGACGAACATTGCGGCCCAGCCGGAGGGCGCCATCGCTCCGGCACGCGCCTCCAGCAGGGGGCGGATATTGAGGGGGCGGGAGAGCGAGACGAACGGCACGTCCATCGACGCCCGCATGAGGTCGCAAATCAGGCGGCGCGGCAGCGAAATGGTCTTTGACGTCCCGCGCATGGGTCTTTCGGTTCCTGCGGACTAAAATATGTGCAGCGAGCGGGTGGCCCGCTCGCCGCGTGCTCTAGCACGAACCAACCCGCCTGACGCCGGTCGGTTCGCCGCATCAGGGCGCCGGCGAGGCCAGCGGCTTGGTTTTGTCGACGATGTAAACCCCGAGTACTTTCATGGCCTTGTCGCCATGAGCCTTGGCGTCGTGCACGACGCCTGCCGGGATCTGGTAGGAATCCCCGGCTTTCAGGGTTTTCTCCGGCTGGCCGTCGATCAGGAGATTCAGCTCGCCTTCGAGCACGTAGCCGGTCTCGACCCCAGGATGGGTATGGCGTCCGGCCGCGCCGCCCGCCGGGACCTCTGCGATGGCGGTGACGGTGTTGTAACCGTCGGGAAATTCGACCTTCTGCAGCGGGGTCCGCTTGATGCCGGTCTGCTGGGCGAAGGCCGCAACGGCGAGGCTGGTGAAGGCGAGAGCGAGCAAAGTCTTTTTGAGCATGGTTCTTCCTCCCTGGAACCGCCGACCCTAGCAGCGCCGCAGTTCCCGGCAAGGCCGCGATCGGCTCGTTCAGCGCTTGATCCCCTCGAACGCCGCCATGATGCCGCGCTGGAACAGCGACCAGTCGAAACCCAGCGCGATCGCGCGGTAGCCGCGGTCGACCAGGGCGTTGGCCTGGTCTGCGGTGCGGGCCACGCCGCCGATCGGCACGCCGCTCTTGAGGATGCCGGCCTCGGCGCGGGCGACCAGCTCCAGCAATTCCGGATCGTCCATCTGGCCACGCTTGTTGATGGACGTCGCGAGATCGCCGGGGCCGATCACCGCCACGTCGATGCCCGGCGTCGCCATGATCTCGTCGATGCGATTGACGGCCTCGACATGCTCGATGGTGATCATGCAGATCATCTCGTCGTCGGCGCTGGCCATGTAGTCCGGCATCGACTGGCCCCAGCGGAACGGCGCGTGGAACGGACCCCAGAGACGATCGCCGCGCGGCGGATAGCGCACGCTGCGCACCGCCTTCTCGGCTTCAGCGCGATTGGTGATCATCGGGAAATTGATGCCGAAGGCGCCGATGTCCATCGGCGCTTTCGCAAGCCACGGCTCGTTCGCCGCGATCCGCACCAGGGGCGTGCACGGCGTGCCTGTGGTCGCGGCGATCATCGCATGCGCTTCGGTCAAGCCAATCGGGCCATGCTCGAGATCGACGATGATCCAGTCGAGCGAGCGCGCCATGATCTGCACGGTCTGCACGCTCGGGATCGTCGCGATCGCGCCGAAGGCGGGGCGCCCCTCGCTCCACAATTGGCGGAGGCGATTGAGCGGCGTTGCGGGGACCGGCATGGGGATGAACCTGCGAAGATGGCGACGGCGAAGCCTAGCAGCGCGCCGTCGAGGCGCAAGGTCAGGCCAGCGCGCGGCCGCCGAAGAACGGCGTCAGCGTGGCCGAAAGACCATGCACGCGGTTCGAGGTGAAGATCATCTCGGCGCCGGACTGCGCGATGCCGCCGATTTGCGTGCCGAGCAGGTCGGAGACGCGGCGGGCGATGGCGGGCGCGGGGTCGATCCATTCGACCGGCCAGGGCGCGAGCGTCTTCATCCGGTCGAGCAGCAGCGGATAGTGCGTGCAGGCTAGCACCACGGTGTCCGTGCGCGATGTCGCGTCCGCGGGATCACCGACGAAGCAGGGGGCGAGTTCGGCGAGGATGTCGCCGTCGCTGATCGGATGGCCGCTGAGCGCGGCTTCTGCCAGCGAGGCGAGCTCGGGCGAGCCGACCAATGTCACCTCGCAACCCAGCGCGAAATCGCGGATCAGCGCCTTGGTGTATTCGCGCTTCACCGTGCCCTTGGTGCCGAGCACCGAGACGCGGCGGGTCTTCGACTGCGCGCAGGCGGGCTTGATCGCCGGCACGGTGCCGACGAAGGGCAGGGAATAAGCGGCGCGCAAGTGAGATAGGACCAGGGTGGACGCCGTGTTGCAGGCGATGACGATGAGGTCAGGATCGTGGGTGCCAATCAGTTCGCCCATCAGCGGCACGACGCGGGCGATGATCTCGTCCTCGCTGTGGTGGCCATAGGGGAAGAAGGCATCGTCGGCGACATAGACGAAATGCGCGTCCGGGCGCGCAGCCACGACCTCGCGGAGCACCGTGAGTCCGCCAAGGCCGGAATCGAACACCAGGATCGTCGGGGAATAGGTCACGTCGCTACCTTAAGGGCACCATGGTTACCATTCGGTTTTTGGGGCGGTTTTGCGGCGGGGCCCGCTTGGGACCAATTTGGAACGATTCAATTTCACGGTTGCCGCAAGTTCCCGCTATCAGCAGCTGCGCTGCGGACGGGGACATATCCGCAAAACTCCGGAGAGCCGACATGATCAGAAATACCAGTAACGGCTGGGGCAGCGTTTCCCGGTGGCTGCACTGGATTTTGGCGCTGGCCATCCTCGCCATGATCGGCTTCGGCTGGTGGATGAACCACATCCCGGCGCGTCCCGACCGCTTCTTTTACCGCTCGATCCACGCCGATATCGGCTATGTGATCCTGCTGCTGACCGTGCTGCGCCTGGTCTGGCGCGCCGTCAACCCGACGCCCGCGATGCCGCCTGAAACCTCGCGCTGGCAGAAGATCGCGGCCCATGTCAGCCACGGCGCACTCTATCTCGTGGTCATCCTGGTCGCGATGCTGGGCTGGGCGCATTCCGGCGCGCGTACGCCTGATTATTCCGACTTCGTCGGCCTGTTTCACGTGCCGCAATTCACCTCTCCCGACCGTGCGGCGGCGGGCGCCTATGAGGACCGCCACATCCTCTTTGCCTATGTGCTGCTGGCGCTGATCGCGATTCACGTGGTCGCTGCGCTCTGGCACCACTTCATCCGCCGCGACCGCGTCGTGGCGCGGATGGTGACGGACGAGGCGGGGTAGGGCGGTCCCTCCACGTCGTCATTGCGAGCGCAGCGAAGCAATCCAGAGTCTTTCCGCGGTGGCAGTCTGGATTGCTTCGCTGCGCTCGCAATGACGGGTTAAGATGCGGACATCACGGCAGGTCCAACTCACGGTCGCAGGAGACGCCATGCTCACCGTCCATCATCTCGGCAAGTCGCAATCCGAGCGCATCGTCTGGCTCTGCGAGGAACTGGGAATTCCCTACGAGCTGAAGCGCTACGCGCGCGATTCCGTCACCATGCTGGCGCCGCCCGACTACAAGGCGCTGCATCCGATCGGGAGTGCGCCCGTGATCACCGACGGCGACCTCGTGCTCGCCGAGTCCGGCGCCATCGTCGATTACGTCATGGCCAAATACGGCGATGGGCGCCTTGCGCTCCGCCCTGATCATCCCGATTTCGCCCAGTTCCTGTACTGGTTTCACTTCGCCAACGGCACGCTGCAGGCCGGCATGGGCCGGCTGATGATCCTGAACCGGCTCAAGCTCGCCGAGGACAATCCGATGCTGGCCGCGAGCAGAGGGCGTACCGACCGTGCCTTCGACCTGGTCGATGCGCGCGTCCGCGACGCCGAATATCTGGCGGGCGACACCTTCACCACCGCCGACATCATGATGGGCTTCTCGCTCACCACGATGCGCTACTTCCAGCCCTATGACCTGTCGCGCTGCCCGAGTGTGATCAAATATCTCGGCCGCGTCGGTGCCCGCCCGGCCTACCGGCGCGCGATGGAGAAGGGCGATCCGGGAATGGCGCAGCTGCTGAGCTGAGCCGCGGCGCCGGTTCACGCGATCCGGTTCGTGGTCGTTGACCGCTCGCTCGCCAGCTGCTTCTGCAAGCGATCGATGTTTTGCAGCAGGCGCTGGCTGGTCAGCACCAGGAAGTAATAGCCGAACTGCGGGTCCTGAAAATAGATCTCGAGCAAGCGGTCATAGGTGATCGTCAGCACCTGTCCGTCCTCGACGCATTCGATCGTCCCGGTGCGCCGGTTGTCCGGCGTGAGGAAGCCGAGCTCTCCCATGAGAGCTCCGGGCCCGATCTCCACATTGATCTCCTTGACCAGGAACTTGCCGGTGACCGTGAGGAGCATCTCCTTGGCGGGATCGCCCAGTTTGAAGAGCGTATCGCCACTGCGATATCTGCGCTCGGTCATGAACGGCTTGAGCCACTCGATCGACATGTCGCCTTCGGCCGCATGGCGCGCCTTCTTGACGAGCTTGAGCATCTGCCGCAGGCGCAGGGCGTTGATCGGAAGCAGCAGCAGATAGAGGAGGAAGGTCGAGACGTTGGCCGAGAGCGCGCCGAAGACGGCGAAGAACGCACAGCCGACCATGTTGGCGACGCGCAGCGGCACCATCGTCCGCATCAGGAGGGTGGCGACGAAGAAGCCGGCACCGACCGCGGCGAACAGATTGGCCAGCGTGATGTTTTGGACAAAGATCTCCAGCAACCGGTTGAAGATCGCGTCGTAGGTGACGTTGTTGGGATCGAGGCCCATCTGGACCAGGATCTTTGCGATCCTGAGGTTGTCCGTCGCCGCATCCAGAATGCGGTCGAGGATCGAGGAAATGTCTGCGCTGCCGGACGGCATGTACTAACCCCGCGTAAGGCCTTCAGTCCTGGTCGGTATGCTCGACACGTATAGCCGAAATCGAATGACGACCGCTTGAAATGAAGCCTTCGGCCGCCATGCCGCAAGAGGCAAATTTTAGCCTGATCGGGCGTTTCGGCAATTGCCCGTTGGTTGTGCGCATGGCCGTCGCGCGCCCGTGATTCGGGGCCCCCGGGGCGCGGGCTTCGGCGTCGTCGACCGTGGCGCCCCGGCGGGGAGGGGGCGCAGGGCGACCAGCCCTTACGGCTTGGCGGCGGGCTGCACGACCTGCTGCTCGACGAGGTCGAGGTGCCCCGGCAGCGAACCGGCGCGCAGCAGCATCGCGACGCTATTGGCTTCCTCCAGGGTGAAATTGCCGGAGATCTGGCCGGAGCCGCCGGTGATGGGCTCGCGGATCACGGGGGCGGAGATCACCTTGCCGTCGAGCACGATGGCGAAGGGCCTTCCGATGTTCTCTTCGGTGACGTGGGCAAAGCGCCGCGTGCCGCGGCCGTTGAAGCGGAACGAGGCGATCGGGTCTTTCGTGCCGCTGGCAAATCCCGGGCCGGCATAGCTGATGTCGTCGCCGTCGAGCGCGCTGTCCCTGGCGACCAGGTAATGGCGCTCGTCCTTGAAGCCGGGCAGGACTTCGGTGCCCGTGGGCGGCGTGCCGGATTGCGCCTGCTCCGCCGGCATCGAGAGGTCGATCAGGCGGAAGCTGACCTTGACCTTCCTGGCGAAGACCGCGGTCACGCGGGCGGGCTCCATCATGCCCGGGATGAAAATGCGGATGCGATCCGTGCCATCCGGCAGGACGCTGGCGAGGTTGATGCCGGCATCCTTGAGGCGCTGCTCGATCATGGCGATGGAATCTTCGACGAGATCGCGCAGCCGGGCCGCGGATGCGGCATCGGTCGGCGCGAGCCTGACCAGTCCGTCGCCGCTATCGGTCACCTTGAGCGCATGCGATGGCAATCCCTCCGCGGCCGACGCGAGCTTGCGTGCGAGCTGTTCGCGGCCCTTGGCATCCGCGATCTTCACCTCCACGCCGGCGTCGCGGATCGCAAGACCGGAGAAGGCGATCTTGCCCTCGCGCAGGGTCTTGTAGACATCGTCGCGCAAATCCGTGACGACGCTCTCGCGCAAGCCGTCGGTATCGACCCTGTAGACGATGCGCGAGCCGCCCAGCTTCTCCATCTTGTCGGCGACGAAGGCGGCGATCCTGGCACGCATCTTGTCGAACTGGCCGTCCTCGGCGAGTGCCGCGCGAGGCAGGATGACCGCCGAAGTCATGATCGCCGAAGTCACGGCGAGCGCGACAATCAGCCGTGTGATGCGGTGCCGCGGGGGCGTAGTCATGATTTCCTCAAGTCTTGCGGCAGGACGCTGGCAGGGGAGTCCGATGCATGTTCTTGGTCCCCCGATCGGGCGGGGAGGTTCAATGGCCTTGAATACGAGTGCTACGACCGTAGCCGTTCGGCCATGGACGAACGCTCAATCATCCATCATTCTGTCGGCGCTCGACCGGCTATCGGCCGAGGCCTCGCCGACCAAAATGTCAAAAGACAGGGGGCGGGGAAATGCATCTGAGGGAGGACGGAATTCCATGGCGGGCATCCACGCGCTCGATCGGTTCATCGGCAACGACTATCCGGACTTCGCGACGGACGCAGAGGTCCGGGCCTTCGAGCAGGTCCCTTACGCCGATCGCGTCGCGGCCGAGAGCACTTATGACGCCATCAGGCTCGGTGCGGCGCGCAACCCCGACGGGGCCGCGATCCAGTTCCTGCAAAACGCCGATCCGGCCGACACGCCGCTCGTGGTCACCTATCGCGATTTCGTCGCGCGCGTCACGCAGGCCGCCAACATGTTTCACGCGCTCGGCGTCGAGAAGGGCGACGTCGTCAGCTTCATGCTGCCGCTGGTGCCCGATGCCTTCGTGACGCTGTTCGGCGCCGAGGCCGCGGGCATCGCCAATCCCGTCAATCCGCTGCTCGAGCCGCACCAGATCGCGGAGATCCTTGAGGCCGCGAACACCAAGGTCCTGGTTGCGCTCGGGCCGATGCCGGGCACCGACATCTGGCAGAAGGTCGAGCAGATCCGCCCGCAGCTGAAACATCTCAAGGCGGTCGTGCAGGTGTTCGGCGGAGGCGATCCGGACAAGGGCATCTTCGCCTTCAACGACCTGATCAAGCAGCAGCCGTCCGACCGGCTTATCAGCGGGCGCAAGATTCTGGGTGGCGACATCGCCGCCTATTTCCACACCGGCGGCACCACCGGCACGCCGAAGCTCGTGCGGCACACCCACGCCAATCAGGTCTATCAGGCCTGGGCGCTCAATCTGCTGCTGAAGTCGAAGCCCGGCGCCAACATGCTGTTCGGCATGCCGCTATTCCATGTCGGAGGATCGCTGACGCAGGTGCTGCTGACGCTGTCCGCCGGCGGCTCATTGGTCGTGCTGTCGCCGAGCGGCTGGCGCAACCCGAATTCGGTGAAGAACATCTGGGGGCTGGTGGAGCGCTTCAAGCCCGAGGCGCTGTCGAGCGTGCCGACGGTGCTGGCGGCGACGCTTGCGGTGCCGCCAGGCAATGCGGACATCTCCAGCCTGAAATATGCCGCCGGCGGCGGCTCGGCGATTCCCGTCGCCGTCGGCTCGGCGATCCAGGAGAAGCTGAAGCTGCCGGTGGTCGAGGTCTACGGCATGACCGAGACCTCGAGCGTGCACACGCTCGCTTATCCCAGCCGGCCGATCCGGCTCGGCTCGGTCGGTCTTCCCATGCCTTACGCGCGCGTGCGCATCGTGCAGCTCGATGCCGACGGTCGCCTGATCCGCGACTGCGCAGCCGACGAGATCGGCGTCGTCATCATGGCCGGGCCCGGCGTGTTCGGCGGCTATCTCAACGACGAGCACAACAAGGGCGCGTTCGTCGACGAGGTCTGGGTCAACTCCGGCGACCTCGGACGTCTCGATGCCGACGGCTACCTCTGGATCACCGGCCGCGCCAAGGATCTCGTGATCCGCGGCGGCCACAATATCGATCCGGCGCCGATCGAAGAGATCATGTTTCGCCATCCCGCCGTCGGCTTCGCCGCCGTGGTTGGCCAGCCCGACGCCTATGCGGGCGAGCTGCCGGTCGGTTACGTGCAACTGAAGCCGGGCGCGACCATTCAGCCGGGCGAGCTCGAGTCGTGGGTGCGCGAGCGGACGCCGGAGCGCGCCGCCGTTCCAGTGCAGGTCATTCCGATCGACCCGATGCCGGTCACGGGCGTCGGCAAGGTGTTCAAGCCGCAGCTGCGCTGGGACGCCGCGCAGCGGGTGTTCACCAAGGTGCTGTCGCCGATCATCGCGCGCGGCATCGACTGCAAGGTGAAGGTCGGCGCGCATGGCAGCCACGGCTCGATCGCCACTGTGACGCTCGCGGGCCTGCCGGCAGACCAGCGCGAACTCGTCGCTGGCGAGGTGCACACGCTGCTCGATCCGTTCGTGATGCGGCACGAGGTGGTGCAGGCGTAGGTAAGGGCACGCGAGGCTTGCGCGCCTCGCCGCGAGCGCGCATCATCCTCTCAAAAAATGGGGGGAAGCCGATGCCTGAACTCTCTCGCCGCCATCACCTTCAACAATTGTCGGCCGTGTTCGGATCCGCTGCGCTGTCCGGATTGTCACGGCCGGTATGGGCGTCAGAGCCGGACATTCCGCCGGAGGGCATCGGCAAGGGCATCAAGCATATCTCGTACAGCGACGTCGGCGGCCGGCCCGACACCGTGCAGGTGATGTTCAACCGGCAGCACGTCTATGTCGGACACATGTTCAGCGACGGCGTGACGATCCTGGACGCGTCCGATCCGCGCGCACTGAAACCGGTCAATTTCTTCACTGCCGGGCAATACACCCGCACCCACCATCTGCAGGTGGCGGAAGACCTGCTGCTGCTTGCGAACGGCGCCAACATCGTCGCGATGCAGTCCTACGACAGCATGCGCGGCTATTTCGAGAATTCGCTCGCCGACAGCATCACCAAGGCCAAGAAATTCCGCTCCGGCCTGTCGATCCACGACATCTCGAAACCGGGCGAGATGCGCGAGGTCGCGTTCCTCGAAATGCCGGGCTTCGGCATCAACCGGCTGTGGTGGCCCGGCGGCCGCTATGCCTATGTGTCGGCGCATTTCGACGGCTTCACCGACCACATCCTTTGCGTGGTCGATCTCAAGACCATCACCAAGCCGGAGATCGTCGCGAAATGGTGGCTGCCGGGCATGAACCGCGCGGCCGGCGAGCCGGCGACGCCCAAGGGCAAGCGCTTTGCGCTGCATCACATGATCACGGCGGGCGATCGCGGCTATGCCGCCTGGCGCGACGGCGGCTTCACCATCCACGACATCGGCGATCCCGCCAATCCGAAGCTGCTCTCGCACATCAACTGGTCGCCGCCCTTCGCCGGCGGCACGCATACGCCGCTGCCGCTGCCGAAGCGTCAGCTCGCCATCGTCGCGGATGAAGCCAATGCGGATCAATGCGCCAAGGGCCTGTTTCATACATTCGTGCTTGACGTGCGCGCGCCGCAAAATCCGGTGCCGATCGCGACGCTGCCGACGCCACGCGATCGCGACTTCTGTGCGAAGGGCACCTTCGGTCCGCATAATCTGCATGAGAACCGCCCCGGCTCCTTCCAGAGCGAGGAGACGATTTTCGCGACCTACAACAATGCCGGCGTCAGGGTGTTTGACGTCAGGGATCAGTTTGCGCCGAAGGAGATCGCGTATTGGGTGCCGCCGGTACCGAAGAAGCTGATCGATCCCCGGCCGAACGTCGCGCTCGCAGCCAAGACCTGCGATTCCTATGTCCGGCCTGACGGGCTGATGTTCGTGTCGGACTGGAATGCCGGAATGCACGTGCTGCAATATCAGGGGTAATTGCCGCGCAGCGGGAGTCGGCGACTTGTCCACCGTGGCCACCTCTTCCGATCGGGCGACGCCTCGCCGTTACCCGCGGATCGCCGCATTGGCCCTTTCGGCCGCGCCCATCATCGCATCCTTGGCCGATTTCGCCCCGTTGACCACTTCATTCACGCCGATCATGAAGGCGTCCAGGATCAGTCTCGATTGCGGATGGAAAAGAATCGCCTTGGCGCGGTCGACGTCGGCATTCTGCAAATTGATCAGCGCCGCCTCGGCGGCCTGCGAACCGAACGCCTTCCTGAAGCCCTCGCTCGACCAGGCCGACACGCGTGTCGTCGCCAGCCCTGCTGCAGCAGTCTGCAGCGAGGTCGCCTTGCTCGTCGCCCAGAGCAGGAACAGGAAAGCCGCGCGCTTGTTTCGCGATTTGGAATTGATGCACGCCTGCCAGTGCGACATGAAGGGGACGGGGCCGCGACCGGCGAGATGCGGAAAGGTTGCAAACCCGGCCTGCTTGGCGACACGGCTTTTCGCTGGATTGGAAATGTCGGTCGCGAAGTTGCTGCTGTCGATCGCCATGGCCGTCCGCCCCTGCAGGAAGTCGTCCAGCACGTGGTACCATTCGTAGCTGCCGACGCCGGCAGGCCCGGCCTGACCGAGCAACTGTCCGTACATCTCGACGGCCGCGATCCCCTCCGGGCTCGCGAAAACGACCCTGTTGTGCTCGACCATGGCCCCACCGTAGGAGAACAGGAAGCCCATGGCTGGCGGGGAGGAATTGCCGCTCGCCTGGGCCCGCATCGCGATCCCCGACATCCCGTTGCTCTTGACCGCCTTGGCGGTGACAAGCAGCTCGTCGAAAGTCTGGGGTACCGGCTGGTCCTTGGCTGCCAGCGCATCGCTGTTGATGAACAGGGTCGTCGCCTCTGAGGTAATCGGGACCGCGTACCGTTCGCCGTCCGACCACAGCGGGAAGGCGCGGGCCGTCTTGAGCAGGTCGCTCTCGTCATACCAGGCGGGGTCGGTCAGCGACTTCATGGAATAATAGCCGTTCAGTGGCTCCACCCATCCGTTCGTGATGCCCTGGCCATAGGTCGTGAACATGAAGACGTCGGGCGTGCTACTGCCGCGAGCGAGCCTGATCGGCAGCGCGCCGAGGTAGGTGGTTTCCAGCTGGAAATCGATGGTGACGTTGATGCCGGTGAGGATGGTGAACTCCGGCAACAGCGGCGCGATCGCGTTCGACCACGGATGGATCGCACCCGAAAGTGCGATCGTCTGTCCCGCAAATTGCTTCCAGTCGATCGCGGCGTTGGCGTTAGCCGCAGCGGAATCCTCGGCAAAGCCCCATCGCGGCAGCGCGGTCAGGCCCGCGCCAGCCGCCCCCAGTCCCTTGATGAAACTGCGGCGGCTCGCCGGATGGCTCAATGAGTTTTCACCCTGTGCCATGATGATGCTCCTTGAATTAACCAAGGGCATTCATCCATAGCACACGCACGGTGCCGCAGTCCTGCGACATCACGGCCCGACCTCTGGCGTATCCGATGAATGTCGGGTTCCCGACCTCCTTATCCGTGCTATTGTCCCATCATGCTCTGGCGTCGGCACCAGAACACGCGCGGTCACACGAGCATCGAAGACCCACGGCCAATGTCCGTTCCTGTTCGGGCCCTGCCTCTGCGATGGTTTGCTCGTCCGCTGATCCTTGCGGTCGCAGTGCTTGTGACCCTGTTTGCCGCGACCAGCTTCCTCGGCCTGCAATATTGGCAGGAGCGGCAAGCAGCTCATCACTTCATCGAGCATAGCCGCCAGGTCCTCGAAACGCTTGATCGGCTGCGGGCGATCGTCGCGGAACTGGAGACTGAAAGGCGCGGGTATCTCATGACCCTCGACCCCGCCTATCTCAAGGCCTACGGCGTCTCTGACGAAAGCGTACGGCGCGAGGCTCAGGCGCTGCAGATGTTGGTGGCGGATGATCCGTTGCAGGGCCTTCGGGCCGGACATCTGGCGCTGACCGTTACAGCCACGCTGCGCGAGATCGACGAGCTGCTGAAGACGGCCGGCACGTCCGGGCTGGCCGCGCTGGCAATGATCCGCAGCATGGACGAGATCCGCTCGCAAATCGACCAGATGGTGGATCACGAGCGCTTTCGGCTCGCCGGCCGGGAGGCGCGCGCAGAAGCATTCGAGCAACGCTGGACCTGGCTGATCGCCGGCGCCGTTGTCCTCGTCGTCGCGCTGGCCGCAGCGGCGCTGGCGCTCGCGCGGCTCGAAGCGAAACGGCGGCGGGAGGCGACCGAGGAGAACATCCAGCTCCAGAGTGATCTTGCAGCACGGGATATCAAGATCAGGCGCCTGTTCGATGCCAACATCATCGGCATCATCATCTGGGAAGTCGAGGGGCGCATTCTCGAGGCCAACGATGCCTTCCTGCGCATCGTGGGATACGACCGGGAAGATCTCGCCGCAGGGCGCCTGCATCGGACCGACCTCACGCCGCCGGAATGGCGCGACCGCGACTTGCAGACCGTGACGGAACTGAAGCGGGTCGGGACGGCCCAGCCATTCGAGAAGGAGTATGTGCGGAAGGACGGAAGCCGCGTTCCGGTGCTGATCGGTGGGACCATGTTCGGAGAAGGTACGGATCATGGCGTCGGCTTCGTCCTCGATCTGACGGCTCTCAAGCGGGCGGAAGCCGAAGGCCGCGAACACGAGCGGCGCTACCGTGAAGCGCTGATGGAGCTCGCGCACGCCAATCGCGTCACCACGATGGGACAGCTAACCGCTTCGATCGCCCATGAAGTCAATCAGCCGATCGCCGCGATCGTGGCGAACGCCGAGGCCGGGCTGAATTGGCTGGAGGCGCGACCGCCAAACCTGGAGCGGGTTCGACAGACCCTCGACTGGATCACCGGTGATGGTATGCGAGCCGGCGACATCATCGGCCGGATCCGGGCGCTCATCAGGAACGCGCCCCCGCAAAAGGAGACCCTGGAGATCAACCCGGCGGTGCTTGAGGTCATCGCGCTGACACGCAGCGAAGCGTTCAAGAACGGCGTCTCGGTGCGAATGCAATTTGCCGAGGGCTTGCCGCCTATACAGGCCGACCGGGTTCAAGTTCAGCAAGTGGTGCTCAACCTGATCGTCAACGCGATCGAGGCGATGGCCGCGGTCGGCGAGGGGGGACGGGAGTTGCTGATCAGCACCGGTCGGGATGCATCCGACGGCGTCCACGTCACCTTGCGGGATTCCGGTCCGGGGCTGGATCCGAAGAACGTGGATCGCCTGTTCGAAGCCTTCTACACCACCAAGCCCACAGGCATGGGGATGGGTCTCGCCATCTGCCGCTCGATCATCGAGGCACATGGCGGGCGGATGTGGGCCGGCGCAAACGAGCCGCGGGGCGCCTTCTTCCAGTTCACCCTGCCTCTCGCCTCAGACGAGACCGCATCTCGCCCGCTGGAGGCGGATGAGCCAACGGGCCAACGCTCTGCGGCTCGATGATGGGCTCCGCGTGGCGTGGCCCTTTGGCGCGAATGGCGCCGGGGCCACGATTGCAGCGAAGCGGCGCTAACCCGCCGGCATCCGCGTCTCCACCAGGCGCGCCCAGTAGGAGGCGCCGTGGCCGAGGATGTTGTCGTTGAAGACATAGGCCGGGTGGTGGCACTCGTTGCCGTCGCCCATGCCGACCAGGATCATCGCGCCGGGACGTGCTTCCAGCATGAACGAGAAGTCCTCGGCGCCCATCATCGGGATGAACTTGTCGTTGACGCGCTCGGCACCGACGATGTCGCGGGCGACGTCGGCGGCGAGGCCGGCCTCGCGCGCATGGTTCATCGTCACCGGATACATCCGCGTGTACTTGGTCTCGGCCGAGCCGCCATAGGCGCGGGCGACGCTCTCGGCGACCTCGCCGATGCGGCGCTCGACGAGATCGCGCACTTCAGGATCGAGCGTGCGGACGGTGCCGCCAAGCTCGGCGACTTCAGGAATGATGTTGAAGGCCGTGCCGGAGTGGAATTGCGTGATCGAGATGACGGCGGACTTCAGCGGATCGACGTTGCGCGCGACGATCGACTGCAGCGCGTTGACGATCTGCGAGCCGATCAGCACGCTGTCGACGGATTTGTGCGGACCGGCGCCGGCGTGGCCGCCCTTGCCGTGGACGATGATCTGGATGTTGTCGGACGAGGCGAGCATCGCGCCGGGCGTCGTTGCGAAATGGCCTTCGGGCAGGCCCGGCATGTTGTGCATGCCGTAGACCTCCTGGATGTTCCAGCGCGTCATCAAGCCGTCTTCGACCATCGCCTTGCCGCCGCCGCCGCCTTCTTCCGCAGGCTGGAAGATCATGATCGCGGTGCCGTCGAAATTGCGCGTCTCGGCGAGATATTTGGCGGCACCGAGCAGCATGGCGGTGTGGCCGTCATGGCCGCAGGCGTGCATCTTGCCGGGGACCTTGGAGGCGTACGCGACGCCCGACGTCTCCATGATCGGCAGCGCGTCCATGTCGGCACGCAGCCCGATGGTCTTGCCGGAGGCCGACTTGCGGCCGCGGATCACGCCGACGACACCGGTCCGGCCGATGCCCGTCACCACCTCGTCGCAGCCGAATTCGCGCAAGCGATCGGCGACGATGCCGGCGGTGCGATGAACCTCGTAGAGCAGCTCCGGGTTCTCATGGAAGTCATGGCGCCAGGCGGCCATTTCGTCGGACAGGGCGGCAACGCGGTTGACGATGGGCATGAGGGGATCCGTTTCTTGTTCGTGGGGTGGGTTAGCGTAGCGTAACCCACCGCCTTGTCACGAGGAATGGTGGGTTATGCCTCGGCTAACCACCCTGCAGTTTCTACGGACGCGCGCTCAGCTCTCGCCGAACACGCGCTTGAAGATCGTGTCGACATGCTTGAGGTGATAGCCGAGGTCGAACTGCTCCTCGATCTCGGCGTCGGTGAGATACTTCTTCACTTCAGTGTCCTTCTTCAGGAGCTGGAGGAAGTCGCCTTCGCCGCGCCAGACCGGCATCGCGTTGCGCTGCACGAGCTTGTAGGCGTCCTCGCGGCTTGCGCCCTTCTGGGTCAGCGCCAGCAGCACGCGCTGCGAATGCACGAGGCCGCCGAGGCGGTCGAGGTTCTTCTGCATGTTGGCGGGATACACCAGCAGCTTGTCGATCAGGCCGGCGAGGCGCACCAGCGCGAAGTCGAGCGTCACGGTCGCATCCGGGCCCATCATGCGCTCTGCGGAGGAGTGCGAGATGTCGCGCTCGTGCCAGAGCACGACGTTTTCCAGCGCCGGCGTCACATAGGCGCGCACCATGCGGGAGAGGCCGGTGAGGTTTTCCGACAGCACCGGGTTGCGCTTGTGCGGCATCGCGGACGAGCCCTTCTGGCCTTCCGAGAAGAACTCTTCGGCCTCCAGCACCTCGGTGCGCTGCATGTGGCGGATTTCCACCGCGATACGCTCGACCGAGGAGGCGATCACGCCAAGCGTCGAGAAATACATCGCGTGGCGGTCGCGCGGGATGACCTGCGTGGAGATCGGCTCGGGGACGAGGCCCATCGCCTTGGCGACGTGCTCTTCGACACGCGGGTCGATCTGCGCGAAGGTGCCGACGGCGCCGGAGATGGCGCAGGTCGCAACTTCCTTGCGCGCCGCGATCAGGCGCTCCTTGGCGCGTGAGAATTCGGCATAGGCATAAGCGAGCTTGAGGCCGAAGGTCACAGGCTCGGCGTGGATGCCGTGGCTGCGGCCGATAGTCGGCGTCATCTTGTGCTCGAAGGCACGCTTCTTCAGCGCGGCCAGCACCTTGTCGAGATCGGCGAGCAGGAGGTCGGCGGCGCGGGTGAGCTGGACGTTGAGGCAGGTGTCGAGCACGTCGGAGGAGGTCATGCCCTGGTGCACGAAGCGCGCTTCGGGGCCGACGATTTCGGCGAGGTGGGTCAGGAAGGCGATGACGTCGTGCTTGGTCTCGCGCTCGATCTCATCGATGCGGGCGACGTCGAAAGTGGCGTCCTTGGCCTTGGCCCAGACCGTCTTGGCGGCCTCCTTGGGGATGGTCCCGAGCTCGGCGAGGGCGTCCGCCGCGTGCGCCTCGATCTCGAACCAGATCTTGAACCGGGTCTGCGGCTCCCAGATCGAGGCCATTTCCGGGCGGGTATAGCGGGGGATCATCAGACTGCTCCAGGAAGGTGGGCGGGCGGCCCAAGGGGGCGGCGACCGGCCAAAATGCTTTTTACGCCGTGATTTAGCAGAGCGGGCAGGGCGAAACAAACGATCTGGACCCCAGGCGAGGGGGATCGGCGAGCTATCCACCGCCCCCGGAACTAGGCCGAGGAGACGCCGCCCGCAAAAATTAACTGTCAATCACGGATCATTGACTGACAGATATTGAAATCTGTCAGCGAGACGTGTATATCCGTTCTCGGACGCTCCGATTGGGCGTCCCGCGGCGACCCGCCCGGGGAGCCCGAGGTCCGAAACAGTTGCGGATCGCGGGACATAAGGAGGTTGGGACCGCGGACGAATGGAGACTTAAGACAATGACGACCGAACTCATCAACTTCACCGGAACGATTGGGCATTGGCTCAATTTACTGGTTGCGCGCCAGATCGCGGCGCAGGCTGCAAAACTGCCTCATTAAGGCGAGAGCTTTCCGAAACGACCGGCACGGGCGCTTCGGAAGCAGCTCCATCGCCGGGTAACTGAGCCCTCAACGGGAACATGGTGCTGGCATGAATGAAGCCGTGATCTTGACGCCGGAGCGGATCCTCGAAGTCACCGAGGACGTTCTGCGGCGCTACGGACTCGCCAAGGCCACCGTGGTTGACGTTGCCCGTGCGCTCGATGTGAGCCACGGCAGCGTCTATCGCCATTTCCCGAGCAAGGCCTCGCTGCGCGAGGCCGTCGCCAAACGCTGGCTGGATCGCATCGACGCGCCGTTGCTGGCGATCGCAGAGGAGCAGGGGCCGGCGCCGGCGCGACTCGATCGCTGGCTGCGCACGCTGTTCGCCGCCAAGCGCTCGCGTGTGCTCGACGATCCCGAGATGTTCGACACCTATCTGACGCTGGCGCGCGAGGCTTGCGCCGCCGTCAAGTGCCACAAGGACACCATGATCGACCAGATCGCGTCGATCCTGACTGATGGCGTGAAGCAGGGCGTGTTCGAGGTGGGCGACGTCAAGGCCACCGCCCGCGCCGTCTTCGATGCCACCGTCCGCTTTCACCACCCGGCCCACGCCGACGAGTGGAAGGACGCCGATCTGCCCGCCCGTGTCGATGCGACCCTGGCGCTGGTGCTGCGCGGGTTGAAGGCGGCCTAGACCGACACGGTCCCGCCAAAGCGTGTAACTGTCGATTCAGCTTTTCGCCTTGTGCAAAAGGGCCTCCTCGCGAAGGGCAGGCGAGTGGGTCGATTGCCTTCCGTTGGCGGATGGGACTACCGGCGGGCTCTCCGGATATGTGTTCACCGCGATTTCGACGGCGTCCTTCGACCGCTTCCGAATGCGGTAGAATGTAAGCTCCTGATCGAGTGCGGGGCAGCGGAAGTGGACGACGGCCGTATCCGGCAAGCGGCAGAGTTCGTCGATGAGCTCGCCCACGGTGAGGAGCGGAGGATCGACGACCGTTCGGTGCATGGCCTTACTCATGGCGCAACTCCTTCACTCTGCTGCTAACCAAAGCGCGACGGTGTCGGTTCCATTCCGCTCGCCTCACGCGCTGGATAAAGGCGCGAACTGCGCGCTGCCGCGCTAGAGCGCGGATCCCGACCGCTGGCTGCGCGACCGCAAGATGCCGAACGGGTCTTCGCGCCCGGCCAGTTTCCGATATGTCGCAAGGTCGTCAAGCGTCGGACCTTCCCCGCGTCGGGCATTCCCACTCGTTCCAACCGGAATCGACGTGCCGAGGCCGGCATAGAGATAGCTGTCGCCGAACGCCTTCTTGAGCGCGGCAAAAGTCGGCTCACCGGTGCAATGTCCTGGTGCTACGGCGTCGACCTTGAACCTGTCCTTCAGAGCGGTAACGACTTTCGCGATTGCATCGTCAGGCGCCACGACCAGATGAAATCCGCCGGCGATGAGATGAATCCTGGGATTGATACCGGTCGCCGCTTCGACAATGCGCTCGATTCCGGGGTGCGAACAACCGACCAGAAGGACTACGCCTTCTGCGGTGTTGACGGCGAGAGACAGCTCCTTGAGTTCTCTTGTTCCGGGCGCGTCGGAGATCAGCGAAATCAGCGTGATCCCAGGAGCAATCTCGGTCGTTTGATCGATCAGTTCGAAGTTCGCGTTGGCCCATGCCGAGCCGAACTTCATCACCGCTGGAGGCTTGCCTCCGTAGTACCGCATCTCCGGCGGCAGGGCCTCGTCTTTCCGGAAGAAGCCGGAGGGCAGCGAAGAGCCGTAGATGCCAAATCCTTCCTTCGGCGCGTAGATCTTGACGGTCGGATTGACGCTCAGGACGTAGGACAAGCCCGCCATATGATCGGAGTGGCGGTGCGAAAGAACGACAAAGTCGAGGTCCGAGAGGTTGACGCCCCTGGCCTTCACGTTTGCCGCGAAGATCTCGGGGTCGTTACCCGTGTCGAACAGGATGCGTTTTCCCGCGACTTCGACAAGGGCGGAAAAACCCCAGTCCTTTGTCATCGCGTCATTTGTGCCGAAGGCGTCATAAAGAATGGTGATCTGGTCTTTCGCCTCGGCTGCTGCGCTCTCGGTGGTTCCGGTCGCGAAAACGTTGAAGGCGATCAGTGCGGCAAGAAGACTGTCCCTGATGTTCATGGAAGCGTCTCCTGTTGTCATGCAAAACATACAACGGGAACGAGGGCGGCTTCGAAAGAGCCGGGAGGCTCGCGTCAAGATCGGAGCCCAACAGACATCCACCGGCGGTCTCGTGCCGGATGCCGTGGCTGCGATCGAGCCTAGCACAATCCGAGAGCGACTGGAGACCTTCGTTGGGGCGGCCGGCCGGAACCAGATAGGCGTCCAGCCGCCAAGCTCTAGATCCTCGTCAGCCCGCAGCTCGCTGCCAGCCGCACGAGTTGCGCGTCGGTGCGCGCGCCGGTCTTGGTCTTGATCAAATAGTGATAGTTCTGCACCGTCTTGACGCTGAGATTGAGATGAGCAGCAATCTGCTCAGTCGTCGCGCCGCCGGCGAATTGGCGCAGGATCTCGATCTCGCGCTCGCCCAGTTGATCCAGCGCCGAGCCCGCCGACAGGCTGTCCTCGGCCAGGATATGCGCGATGTCGTCGCTCATGGCGCGCTCGCCGCGCGCAACGCTGCGGATCGCGGTGACGACCGCGGAGGGTTCGCTGCTTTTGGTGACGAAGCCGCTGGCGCCGGCGCTGAAGGCGGCTTTCACCAGCACGGCTTCGTTGTGCATGGTGAAGACGAGGATGCGCGCCCGCGGGCTGCGCGCGCGGATGTTGCGGATCGCCTCCAGCCCGCTCGCGCCGGGCATCGAGATATCCAGCAGGACGACATCAGGGTCGTGCGCCTTGAAGGCGCCGTAGGCGTCCGCGGCATTGTCGGCTTCCGCCACGACATGGAGATCGCCCTGGCTCTCCAGCACGCGACGGTAGCCTTGCCGCACGATCGGATGATCGTCGACCAGCAGCACGGAGATGCCTGTTGCCGCGACCTCGCTCATGTCGGCCTCACGCTGCGAGCGGGATGGTGGCGGCGACGCTGAGGCCTCCTCGCGCAGGCAGGATCGACAGCGAACCGCCGGCCGCCGCGACCCGCTCGCGGATGCCGGTGAGGCCGAAGCCGGCCGACTGCGCCACGCGTGCGGCGTCGCCGCCGCCGTCGTCCTCGACACGGATCAGCAACGCGTCGTCGTCACCGGTGCGCCGCTCGATGCGCAGGGAGATCTCGCGCGCCGAGCTGTGGCGCAGTGCGTTGGTCAAGCATTCCTGCGCCACGCGATAGGCGGTGGTGGCGGCCGGGCCGCTGATGTCGGTGAGGTCGCCCCTGAGATCGAGCCGGATGGTCGGCTGCGCTGCGCTTTGCGAGCGCCAGCTGTCCACCAAATTGACCAGGCTGGCCTCGAGCCCGAGCTCCTCGGGCAGGGGATTGCGCAGGCGTTTGAGCGCATCGCGCAGCGAGGCCATCAGATGATGGGTAGCCTGCGAGATCATGCGCGCGTCCTGCGCGATTGCGTTATCCTTGCTCTCCTTCGCGCTTGCGGTCTCGATCGTGTTGGCGAAGGCGAGGATGGCGGAGAGATTTTGGCCGAACTCGTCGTGCAGCTCGCGGGCGAGCGCGCGGCGTTCGTCGTCACGGATCTCGATCAGCCGCCTTGTCAGCGCCGCGCGCTGTTCGGTGGCTTCCTCCAGCCGGCCGCCGAGCTCGCCGACGGCGCTGCCGATCATCGCCAGCTCCATGGAACGGAAGCGCGGCAGTTTCGTGCGATACTGGCCCCGCGCCATGCGCTGGAGCGCGGTGACGATGGTGCGCGCCGGCGCCAGCGCGTGCGCGATCGCGAGCGACGCCAGCAGAGCGATCGCCGCCGCCATCAGAAGCGCGACATCGACCACGTTGAGGAGATACTCCCAGGCAAGCGAGATGGCCGCTGCGGCATCCGGCGTCGCGACGACCGTTCCGGCGGCTGCCGCGCGGGGACTGACGGGCCTTATCACTTCGGCGTGGCTGCCGAGGAAGATGGGTACGATCGCGGTGAACCAGTGCGGCGGCGTCTTGCCTAGCCCCACGCTCTGGCCGCAGAGCGGCCTTTCGAATGCGATGGCCGGCTGGAACTCGACGCAGACGCCGGGCGAGATCAGCTTCATCGTCTCCAGGGTGCGCCACTCCGGAACCGGCAAGAGCTGCTCGCGCGTTCTGCTGCTGCGCAACAAGAACTCGTGCCAGTACAGCGCCTGAAGCGCCTGCGCGACCCGCTGCGCCGAGGCCGCGGTCGCCCGGTCGACGCTGCGATAGGCGTCGAACGTGGCCCAGACGGTCGCAGCGCCAAGGCAGAGCGCGACGATGAGAAGCAGACGGGCGACAAGCTGAAGCACGAGGCGCATGCGATCACCCTCAACGTTTGGTAAGGTCAGCCTAACAACGCCGCCGCGCCTTGCCAATTGCGGGGTTTGGGCCGGATTGCAGCTCGGGCAAATTTCCCAAGCCGGATTGGGCATGGCTCTTTGGACCGCGCGCGGCGGCTTTGATCTAATCGGGGTGGAATCGTTGCAGGCCAATCCCTGCAAGCCAGGAGCAGTGCAGCATGAGTTCGATGACGATTGGACCGATCGCGGGGTCTGCTGCCGACCCATCCGAGCGCAGCGCGCTGCTGTTCTGGATGATCTTCACCGGGCTGTCGATCTTCGCCGTCGTGCTGCTGTGGCGCTTCGGCCTGATCCGCCTGATGCTGACCTCGGATCGCACCTACATTTCCAGCGTGATCGCGTTGCTCTATGTCGTCACCTGCGGCCACTGCTTCCTGCGGACACGGGCGATCGCCCGTGAAGGCGCGGCGGCGCGGCGCTGCCGGGCGGTGCTCGCGGCGCCCGGGGGCAGCAAGGTGCTCGACGGCAGCGCGGCCGCGCTGCCACGCGGGCTGGTGCGGGACCACATCGAGAGCCTCGTGACGAAAGCGTCCGCGCAGGACTACCGGGCGGTCGACCAGACGCTGCTGCTGCGGACACTGGCCGACCGGCTGCGCGGCTCCAACGGCTTCGGTGCCTTTGTCTCGGACACGCTGATGAAGCTTGGCCTGCTCGGCACCATCATCGGCTTCATCATCATGCTGGCGCCGATCGCGGGGCTGGATGCCGCCGACAAGGTCGCGATGCGTTCATCGATGGGGCTGATGAGCGACGGCATGGCGGTCGCGATGTACACGACGCTCGCGGGCCTCGTCGGCTCGATCCTGGTCCGCATCCAGTACTACATGCTGGATGCAGCGACCCAGCGCGTGTTCTCGGATGCTGTGGTGCTGACCGAGACCTACGTGACGCCGGTGCTGGAGCGCAAAGGCGCTGGAACCGCGTCATGATGGATGACTTTGGTCTCTATCCGCGCGAGGAGCCGTTCGATCCCCTGGGCGTGATGCTGTTCAAGGCGCTCCAGGTGATCGCCTTCCTGTTTTTTCTCGCGCTCCTCGCGGTGTCGCCCGATGCCAAGGACGGCAAGATCGATTCCAAGGCCGAGTTCATGATCACGCTGGACTGGCCGGACAGCCATCCAGACGATCTCGACCTGTTCGTGCAGGATCCCGCCGGCAACATCGCCTGGTATCGCCACCGCGAAGCCGGCTTCCTCACGCTCGATCGCGACGACCGGGGCGGGGCCAACGACTTCATCATGGTCAACGGCAAGAAGATCGCCTCGCCGATCCGCGAGGAGATCGTCACGGTGCGCGGCATCGTCGCCGGCGAATACACCGTCAACGTCTCGCATTTCGTGGCGACGACGGGCGAGCCGGTCCAGGCCAATGTGAAGGTACAAAAACTCAATCCGACCGCGCAGGTGGTCTTCGACAACAAGTTCACGCTCGATCACACCGGCGACGAGAAGACCGCGGTGCGGTTCCGGCTCGATGCGGAAGGCAAGGTCGTCAATGTGGACCAGCGGCCGAAATCGCTGCTCGAGACGTTCCGCAGCAGTTGGCGCAACGGCGCCGATCTCGACCCGCGGACGGGGGTGAGCAAGAACGCTGTGAGGGTGCGCCGTGACTAGCCTGCAGACGGTCATCCTCACGCTGTCGGTCGCCTACGCCGTCATCGGCGCGCTGCTGCTGGTCGTGCTAGTCTATGCGCGGCTGCACTGGTCGTTGAAGGCCGTCGCGGTGGTCGTGACCAGCGCCTTCTATGTCGTCAGCTTCACCGAGATGCGCGGGCTGCTGGGCTGGGCCAGTTCCGAACGGCTGCCGGCGACCTTCAAGCTGCTGAAGGCCCGCATCGTCGAGCCGCATTCGCTGGAGGGCGATCCCGGCTCGATCTATCTCTGGGTCGAGCAGCTCGACGAGGACAATCGGCCGAGCGGCATCCCGCGCGCCTTTCGTGTGCCCTACAATGACAGGCTGGCCGACAAGACCCATGCGGCGGAGAACGAGATCGCGCTGGGACATCCGCAAGGCGGCCGCGCCGCCGA
The DNA here is from genome assembly GCF_040547805.1 of Bradyrhizobium sp. LA6.1. NCBI lineage: Bacteria > Pseudomonadati > Pseudomonadota > Alphaproteobacteria > Hyphomicrobiales > Nitrobacteraceae > Bradyrhizobium > Bradyrhizobium sp. LA6.1. Next base: position 407,768 of record NZ_JBEPQK010000002.1, read on the forward strand.
TTTCGGCGGCGGCGATGGCAGCCTGATCGACATGGTCCGGGAATATGTGACGCCCAAGACCATTCTGGAGACCAGCGGCGGCGATTCCTCGACCGGCGAATTCCTGGCACCACCCGCCGGCGCGCAAGGCGCGGTGTTCACCCCGATTCCGCCGCCCCGGATGCCGCCGAAAGACGAGCAATAGGCCCTTCACCATCGCGACAGGGGCACGTGGAAAACGGACCCGCACTGGCGCATCTTCTTGACGTCCCTCAATTTGGCCTTATCGGCTTCCGATAAGGCCTTTGGGGTGGAGGGTGCGTGCTTCTCGCTGTCTTCTCGGATATCCACGGCAACCGGCAGGCGTTCGAGGCCTGCCTGAAGGTTGCCCGCGCGAAGGGCGCGGAGCGGTTCGTCCTGCTCGGCGATTTCGTCGGCTATGGCGCCGATCCGGAATGGGTCGTGGATACCGTGATGGGTCTGGTCCGGGAGGGCGCCATCGTCGTCCGCGGCAATCATGACGAGGCGGTCAACACCACGACCGAAGCCATGAATGCGGAGGCGCAGATCGCGATCGAATGGACGCGCGGGCGGCTCGACGTCGCGCAGCGGCGGTTCCTCGCCGAGCTGCCGATGCTGGTGGATGAGAAGGAGCGCCTTTACGTCCACTCGGAGGCCTCGAGCCCGCAGCGCTGGCACTATGTCCGTTCGACGGCGGATGCCGCCAAGAGCCTGATATCGACGCCCGCCCATGTCACCTTCTGCGGCCACATCCATCGCCCGGCGCTCTATTCGATGTCGGTGACGGCGAAGATGACGGGCCTCGTGCCCAAGACCGACGTTTCCGTGCCGCTGCTGCGCGGGCGGCAATGGCTGGCCGTGCTCGGCTCGGTGGGCCAGCCTCGCGATGGCGATCCATCCGCAGCCTTCGTGCTGTTCGACACCGTGTCGTGCCAGATCACCTATTGCCGCGCGCCCTATGACATCGCGAGCGCGGCGAACAAGATTCGCGAGAACGGCCTGCCGCCCTGGCTCGCCGACCGGCTGTCGCAGGGACGCTAGAGGCCGATGCCGCAATCCCTGGTCAAATCAGGCGCCGAGATCGACGGCTACACCATCGGCGAATGCGTCCATGCCGGCGGCATGGCGACGCTGTGGACCGTCACCCATCCCGGCATCGACGTGCCGCTGCTGATGAAGATTCCGCGGGTGTCGGAGGGCGAGGACCCCGCCGCGATCGTCTCGTTCGAGATGGAGATGATGATCTTGCCGCGGCTCGCCGGCCCGCACGTGCCCTCGTGTTTCGGCACCGGTGACTTCGCGCACCAGGCCTACGCCGTGATCGAGCGCATTCCCGGGACCACGCTCTACAAGCGGCTGCCCGACCTGCCGCTCCCATATGAGGAGGCGCGGCAGCTCGTCGCGAAGATCGCCGCCGCGCTGGCCGATCTGCACCGGCAGAACGTGATCCATCACGACATCAAGCCGAGCAGCATCATGTTCCGCGATAGCGGCGAGGCGGTCCTGATCGATTACGGCCTGTCGCACCACAACCATCTGCCGGACCTGTTGCAGGAAGAATTCCGCCTGCCTTACGGCACCGCGCCCTACATGGCGCCCGAGCGGCTGTTGGGGGTACGCGACGATCCGCGCAGCGATCTGTTTTCGCTGGGCGTGCTGCTCTATTTCTTCACCACCGGCGAGCGTCCCTTCGGAGAGGGCGAGACGCTGCGCGCGATGCGTCGCCGGCTGTGGCGCGATCCGCATCCGCCGCGCGAATTGCGCGCGGACTATCCGCCCTGGCTTCAGGAGGTGGTGCTGCGCTGTCTCGAGATCGAGCCGGTGCGGCGCTATCCGACCGCGTCCCAGCTCGCCTTCGATCTCGCTCATCCGGACCAGGTCAGGCTCACCGCGCGTTCGGAACGGCTGAAGCGCGACCCCTTGAGCGTCGCCTGGCGGCGGCGCTTCAACCTGGGCGTCATGGCGCCGCGCGCGAAATCGGACGTCGCCGCGCAAATCGCCTCCAGCCCGATCCTCGCGGTCGCGCTCGACACGGTGGAAGGCGCGGGCGAGCTGAACGAGGCGCTGCGCGTGACGACCGAGCGCATTCTCGCGACGCTGCCGTCGGCGCGGCTTGCCTGCGTCAACGTGCTCAAGCTCAACCGCATCGCGATCGACCGGACGCTCGACGAGCAGGGCTCCAACAAGCATATCGACCGCCTGGTCGCGCTCCGGCATTGGGCGACGCCGCTCAAGCTGGACGAGAGCCGGCTGTCGGTTCACGTGCTGGAGGCCGTCGACCCCGCCGCGGCGCTGTTGGAATTCGCCGAGATCAATCAGGTCGACCACGTCATCATCGGCGCACGGCAGAGCTCGTTCCGCCGCACGCTGCTCGGCAGCGTCTCGGCCAAGGTGGCCTCGGAGGCGGCCTGCACCGTCACCGTGGTGCGGCCGCCGCGGATGGCTGCGGCGAAACCGGACGCCGGCGTCGTGTGGGGCTAGGAAAGATCACGCCGCGTGGGCGGCGTGGACGGAGCGCTTGCGGCGGATCGGCCAGCAGAATTGCGGGCCGGGCTCGCCGTGATCCGCGCCGCCGCCGAAATACTGGATGATCTCGCGGCAGGGCTCGCAATTGAAGAGGTTACGCGACGCGGATGCCTTGGTCATTTCCTTCAGGCAGTTCGGGCAGTGCGGTTTCATCGGGCGTGGTCCAGAACAGAATTCAATGCCGGCGCGGTGACCGGAGCGGGTGATCCGGGTCCGCCATCTCGGGCCCGGTGTCGTCGCGCCTCTCGCCTTCGGTGCGTTCGAGCCGACCGAAGAAATAGTCGAGGTCAGGATGCGGGCGCCGCGGGATGCGGCACCTGCGCTTCGCTTGACGCTTCACGAGCGCGATCTGCATGGGCTCAGGCCCGATACCAGTCGCGACGGACGATGCGGGCCGAACGTGCCGGCACCCTCGCCGGTCCGGCCGATGGGCCAAACACAACAAACGCACTGAAACCAAGCCACAACGCCACGCCAGTCCAAACCAGGGTCGTCGTCATGATGTGCTCCCGCGAAAACAGGCAGGAATCACTAGCGGTGATTTGCACGAATCAGGGAAGCCCGGAGGAGTACGGATCAAGGTGCAATTTAGGCATTGCGCGTCGCAACGCCCGTAAGACCCGCAGCTTTTCAGCAAATATGTTGCTTGTGCTTCAGATCGCTTCGCCGCGTGCGCCTGCGGCGGCGTTACGGATCGCGGCGATGTTGGTCTTGTACGCTTCCTGCGTGCCGCCCTTGAACACGGAGGTGCCGGCGACGAAGGCGTTGGCGCCCGCCGCGGCCAGGGGACCCGCGACATCGGGACCGACGCCGCCATCGACCTCGATGTCGATCGGACGTCCCGCCGTCATCGCGCGGATGTCGCGGATCTTGCCGACCGCAGACGGGATGAAGGCCTGGCCGCCGAAGCCGGGATTGACCGACATCACCAGCACGAGGTCGACGAGGTCGATGACGTATTCGAGCACGCTGATCGGCGTGCCCGGGTTGAGCGAGACGCCGGCCTTCTTGCCGAGCGCGCGGATCGCCTGGAGCGAGCGGTGCAGATGGGGACCGGCTTCCGCATGCACGGTGATGTGGTCACAGCCGGCTTTGGCGAAGGCCTCGAGATAGGGGTCGCAGGGCGAAATCATCAGATGCGCGTCGAAGATCTTCTTGGTGTGCGGGCGCATCGCCTTGATGACGTCGGGGCCGTAGGAGATGTTGGGCACGAAATGTCCGTCCATCACGTCGAGATGGATCCAGTCGGCGCCGGCCGCGTCCACCGCGCGCACCTCTTCGCCGAGCCTGGAGAAGTCCGAGGCCAGGATCGAGGGCGCGATGGCCAGGGGGCGGGGAGTGAAGGCTTGGGTCATGGCGCGGTGTCCCGTGGCGGCCGTGAAAGATGATGCTCGCCTAACATGGGCCTCTCAGCCGGGCAATGCAGGGGTGGCGTGCTTCCTGTGGGCGGAAATTTCTGCCGCGACCGGCATGAATTGCCGGTGTTCCGGAGCCGCGCCAGGCGTCGCGAAGGCGGATTTCATTGAGCTTTTTGCGCTGGCACGACGCTTGCTGACATCACCGCCAGAACATTGGCTGCGGCGTGCCGCATCGGTTGGAGTTGTGCAATGTTGTTTGCCCTTGGTGCCGTATCGAGCGCGCTCGACGCGATCCAGTCGCTGACGAACTCGAAATCGTCCTCCTCGACCCAGAAGACGGGGTCTTCGCAGAACGCGCCGATCAATCCGTTCGCGATCGACAGCGGCAGCAGCACGACCAGCGGCGCGACCTCGTCGGTCAACGCGGGCAAAACGCCGCAAATCTCGCCGGAGACGATGAACGCGCTGTTCGCCGCGCAGAGCCAGTCGTCCAGCGGCACCGGCAGCACGGCCAGCTCGACCTCGTCGAGCTCGACGTCTTCGACCTCGACGAGCCGCGACGCCGCGCTGAAGGACCTGTTCTCGCAGATCGACGGGGACGGCGACGGCAAGATCACCAAGTCCGAATTCGAGAACGCGCTCGGGGCCGGCGGCACCAACCTCGCGCAGGCCGACGACGTGTTCTCGAAGATGGATACGAATTCCGACGGCAGCGTCAGCCTGGATGAGATGTCGAAGGCGCTGAAGAGCGGCCATCACGGCCATGCCCACGGTGCCAGCGGCTCCGGCGATGGATCGGATTCCGCCTCGAAGTCGAGCGGCGGGTCGACCTCGACCACGACGACCGCTGCGGACGGCTCGACCACCACCACCGTCACCTATGCCGACGGCTTCAAGATGTCGACGACCGTCCCGGGCGCCTCCAGCTCCTCTCGCAATTCGGCCTACGATCTGTTCGCGCAGTTGATGCAGCGGCAAGGCGGGCAGGGCCAAGGCGCCTCAGCGACCGCCGGCTCGTCGATGTCGATGAGCGTCTGACGCCCACTCGCTGTCATGCCCCGGCTTGCCGCCTTCGCTAAAGCTTCGGCGGCCGAGCACCCTTGTGGCCCCGGCGTAGCCTTGGCGGAGCCGGGACCGGGGCATCCAGTACGCCGCGGCTTCTCGGTTCAATCACAACTGTCTCTGGGATACTGGATCGCCCGGTCTTCGCCGGCCGATGACGCGCGATATACGGTGAGAGGCGCGTGCCGCTTACGCGCCGAAGCGGTCCTTCCACGCCGGTAATGCTCCCGCAAACGGCAGCGCCGTCGCGCTGTACACGCCGCGCGCGATCGCGCGCGCGACCACGTTGGCGGCGACCGTGCCGAGCTCGGTGAGGCCGACCAGCGGCTCGATCGGCTTCTCACAGGTCGCAGCCGCAAACAGCACGTCGCCGTCGGTCGGGGCATGCACGGGATAGATGGCGCGGGCAAATCCGGTGTGCGCGATCATCGCAAGCCGCTTGGCCTGGGCCTTGGTCAGCGTCGCATCGGTGACGACGAGGCCGATCGTGGTGTTCTCGCGCGCGCTCGCGGCCGGGCCGCCCTTGATGCGCATCGCCAGCATGTCAGGCGTGAATTTGGATGGCAGGCCGCGCCCGCCGAACTCGCCGTTCTCCTCGAACGGCGCCGCCCAGAACCACGGTCCCTCGCCGACGGTTGCGCTGCCGACCGCGTTGACGACCATGATGGCGGCCACCTTGATGCCGTTGGGCAGGACCGCTGAAGCCGAGCCGAGCCCGCCCTTGAAGGTCGCGGTGGTACAGCCGAGGCCTGCGCCGACGCTGCCCAGCGCGAAGTCGTGGCCCGCGGCCACAGCTGCCGCGTAACCGAGATCGCGATAGGGCGCGAAGCGGCCCCAGGCCTTGTCGCCGCCGTTGAGCAGGTCGAACACGATGGCGCCCGGCACGATCGGGATCACCGCCTCGCGAATCCGGAAGCCGCGGCCCTGTTCGGCAAGCCAGGCCTGGACGCCGCCGCCGGTCTCGATGCCAAAGGCGGAGCCGCCGGACAGCGCAATCGCATCGACGCGCTCGACCGTGCTGGCAAGATCGAGCAGCGCATCCTCGCGCGTGCCGGGCCCGCCGCCGCGCACGTCGATCGCCGCGACCGCCGGGGCATCGAAGATGATCGCTGTTGTGCCGGAGGCGACTTTCGCATCCTCAGCATGGCCGACGCGGACGCCGGCGATATCGGTAAGCAGGTTTTTCAAGGCCGGCACTCCATGCGCTTCAGGCATCAGCGATAGCGCACCGATGCCGCGCGCTCAACTCGCCAGCGCGGTCCTGAGCATCTTGGCAAGCTCGGATTTGCGATAGGGCTTGGCCAGCAGCAGCACGCCGGAATCGAGCCGGCCGTGATGGACGATGGCGTTCTCGGTGTAGCCCGAGGTGAACAGCGTCTTCAGGTCGGGACGCCGCCGTACCGCCTCGTCCGCGAGCTGGCGGCCGTTCATGTGGCCCGGCATGATGATGTCGGTGAAGAGCAGGTCGATGCCCTTGTCGGCATCGATGATGGTGAGGGCTTCGGCCGCATTGGCGGCCTCGAGCGCGGCATAGCCGAGGCTCTTGATCTGGGTCACGACATATTGGCGCACCAGCGCGTCGTCCTCGACGATCAGGATCTTCTCGTCGCCGCCGGCGATGGGCACGTTCTGGAGCGACTCGTACTCGCTCTCCTGCACGCCGCTCGAGCGCGGCAGATAGATCTTCACGCTCGTGCCGTGGCCTTCCTCGCTGTAGATCTTGATGTGGCCGCCGGACTGCTTGACGAAGCCGAACACCATGCTGAGCCCGAGCCCGGTGCCCTTGCCGACCTCCTTGGTGGTGAAGAACGGGTCGAACACCCGTTCCATCAGGTCGGGTGGAATGCCGGTGCCGGTGTCGCTGACCGCGATCATCACATAGCTGCCGGCGACGACGTCGGGATTCATGCTGGCATAGCCGTCGTCGAGGAAGATGTTGCGGGTCTCCAGCACCAGCGTGCCGCCGTCCGGCATGGCGTCGCGCGCGTTCAGCGCGAGATTGAGGATCGCGGTGGAAAGCTGGCCCGGGTCGACCAGCGCCGGCCAGGCATCCTCGGTGAGCTGCGGCATGATGGTGATCTGCTCGCCGAGGGTCGGGTGCAGCAGCTTGGCGGCCTCGAGCGCCAACGCATTGACGTCGATCTCGCGCGGCTGGAGCGGCTGCTTGCGGGCAAAGGCGAGCAGGTGCTTGGTCAGTTGCGCGCCGCGCTCGGCGGCGTCGTCGATCAGCTTGGTGATGGCGGCGAGCTCGGGACGGTCGGCCACCGCGTCCGCGAGGATGCCGATCGTGCCGGTGATGACGGTCAGCACGTTGTTGAAATCGTGGGCGACGCCGCCGGTCAGCTGGCCGATGGAGTCCATTTTCTGGACCTGCCTGAGCTGGGCTTCCGCGGCCTGCTTCTCGGTGAGGTCGCGGCCGATGAAGAAATGGCGCTTCACCGGCTCCGACCAGGTCCCCATCCAGTTCAGCGTCACCTCGTGGCCGTCGTAGTGGTAGTAGCGCGCCTCGAAGCTGCGCTTGACCGCGCCACGCCGCGCCGCGCGCATCTCGCTGCGGGTGTTGTCGAGGTCATCAGGGTGAATGAACTCGATGGCGCTGTGCCCGATCATGTCCTCCGGCTTGTACCCGAGGATGTCCTTCACGCTCGGGCTGATCTGGATGAAATTGCCGTAACCGTCCGTCACGAGGATCAGGTCCTGCGAGGTCTCGAAGATGCGCTGGCGCTCCTCGATCTCGCGGTTGAGAGCGGATTCCGCCCGCTTCCGCTCGGTGATGTCGCGGGCGACCTTGGAGGCGCCGATGATCTTGCCGTCGGTCGATCGCAGCGGGACCTGGCTCAGCAGGACGTCGATCGGCTGGCCACTCTTGTGCAGCCGCACGGTCTCGTGCTGGTCGATGACCTCGCCGTTGCGGGTGCGGGCCAGCATTTCGGCGACTTCCTCGCGCTGCCCCTCGGGCATGATGATATCGACCTGGCGGCCGATCGCCTCGCTGGCGGAGTAGCCGAAGACGTGCTCGGCCGCCTTGTTCCAGGACGTGATGGTGCCGTCGAGCGACTTCGTGATGATGGCGTCGTTGGAGGACTCGACGACGGCGCTGAACAGCCGCTCGCGCTCGGCATAATAGTTCCGCTCCGAGCTCGACTGCCGCTGCAGCGCGCCGACCATGCCTGCCGTGTTGGCCTGGAGCCGCACGTTCTCGATCAGCAGCACCGCGAGCACGAAACTCGACGCAAAGAGGCCGTAGAGCCGGCCGGCATAGAAACCGAGGTCGAAACGCGCGACGTTGACGATCGCCGACAGCGCGATGTCGAACAGCCAGGCGCACATCGTGACCATGAGCCAGACGTCGATCACCGTGTGCGGCTTGCGAAACCACAGCGTGACCAGCGCCGCGAAGCTCAGGGACCACACGAACGACACCACGCCGATCATGGTGGGGGTGTAGTGGCCGTCCTTGAGCAGGACCGGTAGCAGGCCGTGCTGCGCAGTCACCAGCCAGGCGAAGACGGTCAACGCGACGAACACGCCGGCGACGGAAAGTGCGATCGCGGGAGCCGTCGCGCCCGCAACCCTGTTGCCGCCGTTGCCGTCCTTGAGCCAGGCATAGGCCAGCACGAACAGCGGGAAACCGGCGTGCCAGATCATGTAGAGCCAGACGGTGCTCTGCGGGCCTGCACCGAACAATCCGGCCGGGGCGAACAGCCCGGGGAAGGTGAGGGCGTGGGTCACCGCGGCGCCCGCCGTGAACATATAGCCGATCGACAGCAGCAGCAGCGCGCGGCTGCGCAGCACGGCGAACTGCGACAGCAGCAAAACGGCGGTGATGATGTCGCTGACCGCGAGCGCCGACTGGTAGCTCGCCACGAAGGCCGGCACCTGTGCGAGCGGCAAGCCCGCAAACGGTACCGCCAGTGCGAACAGGATCGCGGAGATGCCGACGATCGCCAACGCAGCCCTGCGATCGCTTCGCGTAGCCGGCAAGGTCGACAGGAATGTGCTTCGGTCGTTAGGCGCTAGCACGTCGATCTCTCGTAAGCCGGCATGATGACCTCCTACGTCAATCTCTTCCGGCCGGGAAGCCGCTACCCGCATGGTAGCCCGCTCCGGGCGCGCATCCTGACAGAAAGCGCATGCGACTCAACCGAAGGTTACAGCTTATTTAACTTGGGGTGGGACTTGGAACAGGTAGTTGGTAAGAGGTGATTTACCGGGACAGACCCATACTGCCTTGCCGGGCACTTGCGGTGAATTGAACCAAATAATGATACGTATCCGGGAGTTGTTCCCATGCGCCGTGTTCTCGTTGTCGACGACCAGAAGGAGGTCCGCGCCATGGTCGCGATCGTGCTTCGGGTCAACCGCTTTGACGTCGTCGAAGCCGAGAGCGGCGCAGCGGGCCTGAAAGCCTTCAGCGAGGGCGCTTTCGATGCTGCGATCGTCGATATTTTCCTGGCCGACACCAGCGGCGTTGACGTCATGGCGGCCATTCGCGAGCGAGTTCCCGGGTTCCCGATCGTCGCGGTCTCCGGCATGACCGCGCTGGATTTCATGGGCGAGGCGCCTGGTCTGGCCGACGTGGTATGCCTGCAAAAGCCATTTCGGCCGAACGATCTCCTGCAAGCGCTCCACAAGGCCCAGGCTGCGGCGGGCGGCGAGCTCTCCGCAGCCGTGTGACCGCAAGGCGAAAGAAAACGCCCCGGCGAACCGGGGCGTTGGATTGATCTGATTAAAAGGTCAGGCATCCTGTCTCAGGTGCCGTTGCCCTTGATCTCGGCGTAGCCGCCCTTGGCGTCCCACTTGTAGACGACATAGTCGAGCTGCTTGATGTCGCCCTTGGCGTCATACTCGATCGGGCCGATCACGGTGTCCCACTTGCCGGCCTTGATCGCCGCCATGACCTTCTTGGCGTCCGTGGTGCCGGCCTTCTTTGCCGCCTGCGACCAGACCTGCATCGCCGCGTAGGTGTAGAGCGTATAGCCCTCGGGGTCGATGTTCTTGGCCTTGAAGGCGTCGACGATCTTCTTCGCGGTCGGCTTGTTGCGCGGATCGGGGCCGAAGGTGAACAGCGTGCCTTCGCCGGCCGGACCGGTGATGGAGGCGTACTCCTTGTCGGCGAGCGCGTCGCCGGCCATCAGGATCGTCTTGAGGCCCTGGTCACGCATCTGGCGCAGGATCAGGCCGCTCTCCTGATGATAGCCGCCGACATAGACGAGGTCGATGTTGTCGCGCTTCAGGCGCGAGACGATCGCGTTGAAGTCCTTGTCGCCCTTGTTGTAGGACTCGTACATCTTCTCGGTGATGCCGGCCTTGTTGAGCGCCTTCTTGGTCTCGTCGGCGAGACCCTTGCCGTAGGTGGTCTTGTCGTTGAGGATCGCGATGTTCTTGCCCTTGTAGTTCTTGGCGATGTACTGCGCCGCGACTAGGCCCTGCTGGTCGTCACGGCCGCAGACGCGCGCCACGTTCCAGAGTCCGCTATCGGTGAACTTCGGATTGGTCGAGGCCGGCGTGATCTGGAGCACGTTGCCGTCGGCATAGGCTTCGGAGGCGGGGATCGACGACGACGAGCAATAGTGCCCGGCCACGAACGGGATTTTCGCGCCGGCGATCTTCTCGGCGATCGAGCGCGCCTGCTTCGGGTCGCAGGCGTCGTCCTCGACGTTGAGCGCGAGCTTCTTGCCGTTGACGCCGCCGGCGGCGTTGATGTCAGCCACGGCCATCTCGGCGCCGTTCTTCATCTGGCGGCCGAAGGCGGACTCTCCGCCGGTCATCGGGCCTGCGACTGCGACGGTGACATCCTGCGCGAAAGCCGCGCTCGATAGCGCGATCGACGCGCCGAATGCCAGACCGATGAGCTTCAGTGATTTCATGAGATACCTCGCGGGTGGTCGACTGTGGAAGTTGCCGGGTACGCCCGGTCTAAACCGGCGCCATTCTTGAATGAATCTCGGGAGAAGTCACCGGCAAAATACGGGCATTGGCGGAGATATCTCGCCACATTCGGCCGCACGCGCTCCCCGTCGGCAACCTCAGCCGTGCCGGCCGCCCTCCAGGTAGGCGGCGCGAATCTCGGGGCGCTGCAACAACTCGGCGCCGGTCCCGGCCAGCGTGATCAGGCCGTTGACCATGACGTAACCGCGATGGGCGAGCTTCAGCGCATGGTTGGCGTTCTGCTCGACGATCAGGACCGTCAGGCCGTCCTGGCGGTTCAGGGTGCGGATCGCATCGAAAATCTGGCGCGCGATCAGCGGCGCCAGCCCGAGCGAGGGCTCGTCGAGCAGAAGCAGGCGGGGGCGGCTCATCAGGGCGCGGCCGATTGCCAGCATCTGCTGCTCGCCGCCGGACAGCGTTCCGCCGCGCTGGGCGTAGCGCTCCTTCAGCCGCGGGAACAGCGTGAACACGCGTTGCAGCGTGGCCTCGCGTTCGGCGTCGGTGCATCCGGTGGCGTCCGCTCCCATCTGGAGGTTTTCCGCCACGCTCATGCGCGGGAAGATGCGGCGGCCTTCCGGCGATTGCGCGATGCGCAAATGGGCGATCTCGTGGGTGGGAACCTCGGTGATGTCACGGCCTTCGTACAGGATCTGGCCGGCGCGGGCGCGCGGCTTGCCGAAGATCGTCATCATCAGCGTCGACTTGCCGGCGCCGTTGGCACCGATCAGCGCGACGATCTCGCCGGCGCTGATCTCGACATCGACGCCCTTTAGCGCCTCGATCTTGCCGTAGGCCGCGCGCAGGCCCCGGATCGAGAGCAGGGGAGTGGACGCCGACGTCACGACCCGCTCTCCATCACGGCTACGGCCTCTTCCTCGTCGGTGCCGAGATAGGCGGCGATCACCTTGGGATCGTCGCGGATCTCGCGCGGGGTGCCTTCCGCGATCTTGACGCCATGGTCCATCACCACGATGTGGTCGGAGATCTCCATCACGACCGACATGTCGTGCTCGATCAGCAGGATCGAGGTGCCGAGTTCGTTGCGGATCGAGAGCAGGAGCTCGCTCAAGGCTGCGCTCTCGCGCGCGTTGAGACCCGCGGCGGGCTCGTCCAGGCACAAAAGCGCGGGCTCGGTGCACATCGCGCGCGCGATCTCGAGCCGGCGCTGGTCGCCATAGGCGAAATTGCCGGCGGCATCGTCGGCGCGGTCGAGCAGATTGACCCGCTTCAGCCAGTCGGTGGCAAGGTCGATCGCGCGCTTTTCGGCGTCGCGGTAGCCGGGCGCGCCGATGAGGCCGAGGAAGGTGAAGCCGGAGGCGCGCATCAACGCGTTGTGCTGCGCCACCATCAGGTTTTCCAGCGCGGTCATGCCGGGAAACAGGCGGATGTTCTGGAAGGTGCGCGCCACCTTGGCCTGTTTGGCGATGCGGAAATCGTTCAACCGCTCCAGCGCAATCACCTTGCCGTCGTCATGGGTGAGGCGAATGGCGCCGCCGCTCGGCTTGTAGAAGCCGGTGATGCAGTTGAAGACGGTGGTCTTGCCGGCGCCGTTCGGTCCGATCAGCGCGGTGATCTTCTTCCGCTCGGCAGCGAATGAAAGATCCTGCACGGCGACGATGCCACCGAAGCGCATGGTCAGCTGGTCGACGCCAAGAATCTTGTCGCTAATCTTGTCGCCGCTCATCCGTGCCCTTCCTTGACGAGGTCGGAGGAGATCGCCTGCGCCTTGGTCAGATACACGGTCGGCGCGCGATGGCCGATCAGGCCGCGCGGCCGCCAGATCATGATCAGCACCATGGCCATGCCGAACACCAGCATGCGGTAGGTCTCGAGGCTGCGGAACAGCTCGAAGCCGCCGATCATGGCGAGCGCGGCGAGCGCGACGCCGAGCTGCGAGCCCATGCCGCCGAGCACGACGATGGCGAGCACCAGCGCCGATTCCTGGAAGGTGAAGGATTCCGGACTGATGAAGCCCTGGCGCGTCGCGAAGAACGCACCGGCAAAGCCGCCGAACATGGCGCCGGTCGCGAACGCCGTGAGCTTGGTGGTCGTGGTGTTGATGCCGAGCGCGCGGCAGGCGACCTCGTCCTCGCGCAAGGCCTCCCAGGCGCGGCCGATCGGCAGGCGGCGCAGCCGGATCGTCACCCAGTTGGTGAGCAGCGCGAGCGCCAGGATCAGATAGAACAGGAAGACGATGCGCTGGGTCGGCGAATATTCGATGCCGAGCCTGGCGGCGAGCCCGTTGTCGCTGTTGTCCAGCGGGATGCCGAAGAACGAGGGGCGGGGAATGCTGGAGACGCCGTTGGGGCCGCCGGTGAGGCTCTGCCAGTTGATGATGACGAGGCGGATGATCTCGCCGAAGGCGAGCGTCACGATGGCGAGATAGTCGCCGCGCAGGCGCAGCACGGGGAAGCCGAGCAGCACGCCCCAGAACGCGGCGAGGATGCCAGCAAGCGGCAGGCAGACCCAGAACGACCAGCCGAAATTGGTCGCCAGCAGCGCGTAGGAATAGGCGCCGACCGCATAGAAGGCGACGTAGCCGAGGTCGAGCAGGCCGGCGAGCCCGACCACGACGTTCAGCCCCCAGCCGAGCATGACATAGGTGAGCACGAGGATCGCGAGGTCGAGGATATAGCGCTGATCATAGAAGATCACCGGCACAAGCACCGTGAAGATCAGAAGTGCGGGCGCCAAGTAACGGCCCAGCAACGACATGCCGCTGCGTACAGCCGGCGGCACCAGCTTGTCGGTGCCGCTGGAACCGATCCACTGTCGCAACAGCCCGAGCACGATCGAGCCGCCGAACACGGCGGCAACGAGGGAGGCGACCTCGCCGAAGCGGGTCCAATAGGTGAGCTGGCCGTCGGAACCCGCTTCGGTGCGGACGCCGACCATCAGCGAGAACAGCACCAGCGCGATCAGGGCGTTGACGAAGGCCGTCTTCAGCAGAGCGGGGATGTCCGTTGCAGGTTTGGTCGTATTGCTCGAGAGAATTGTCACGCGGCGACCGTCAGACTTTTTCGACTTCGGGACGGCCAAGCAGGCCGGTCGGCATGAAGATCAGCACGACGATCAGGATCGAGAACGCCGCGACGTCCTTGTACTCGACCGAGAAATAGGCCGACCAGAATGTCTCGATCAGGCCGATCGCAAGACCGCCCAGCATGGCGCCAGGCAGCGAGCCGATGCCGCCGAGCACGGCCGCGGTGAACGCCTTGATGCCGGCGACGAAGCCCATGAAGAAATCCACCAGGCCGTAATAGAGCAGGTACATCAGGCCCGCGACTGCGGCGAGTGCTGCGCCGATCACGAAGGTCATGGAGATGGTGCGGTCGACGTTGACGCCGAGCAGCGCCGCCATGGTCTGGTCCTGCTCGCAGGCGCGCATGTCGCGGCCGAGCCGGGTGCGCGACACCAGCCAGGTGAAGATCCCAAGCAGCACGATGGTGGTGAGAACCACCATGATCTGGATGTTGGAGAGCTGGATCACAAAACCGTCCGCGCTTTCGTGCAGCGTATAGCCGCCGGTGATGAAGGGCGGAATCGGCTTGACGCGCGCGCCCTGCGCGACCTGCGAGTAATTGGTCAGCACGAAGGACATGCCGATCGCCGACAGCATCGGGGCGAGGCGGAAGGAATGACGCAGGGGCCGGTAGGCGATGCGCTCGATGGTCCAGCCATAGAGCGCGGTGATCGCCATCGACACCAGCAGCACCACCAGCAGGATCACCGGGATCGCGGTCAGGCCGAGCGAGATCAGGATCAGGAAGGTGATCAGGGCGATGAAGCCGCCGATCATGAAGACATCGCCATGGGCGAAATTGATCATCCCGACGATGCCGTAGACCATCGTATAGCCGATGGCGATCAGGCCGTAGATCGAGCCCAGAACGAGACCGTTGATGAGCTGCTGGGCGAAATAATCCATGGGCTGCCGTTACCAAACCTGACGCGGCTCAAAGGGAGCTCTTCGAGAGAAAGTGTGATTGAGTTTCTTCTCGGGCCCCGGCAGCCCCTAAGCATTCTTCTCGTTTTGTAACAGGAGGGAACTGGTGGCTGCAACTGGCCATGCCTCGACACAAAGGCTTGTACAGAGGTCATTTCGCTACGGATGTCATTTCGGTTCCGCAGGTGCGAGGAACCGGGTTCCGCAAAGCAACCAAACTGAATCCCGGCCGTTGTCTCTCCTCTGAGGTCCAACAAGGGAGTTCCCCCAAATGTCGAAGCAGCAAGATCAGAATCCGGGCCAGCAGACTCAGAAACCCGGGCAGCAGCAGGGTGGCGGGCAGAAACCCGGACAGCAGCAGCAGGATCCGCAGCGCCAGGGCGAGAAGCCCGGCCAGCAACAGGGCGGCCAGCACGGTCAGGACAAGTAGTTTCGGAGCCCGGACGTGAAGAGGGCCCCGCCGGGAGGCGGGGCCTTTTTCCTTGGGCGCGCCGCCCGGCGGGCCGGTTAAGGTAAACAAAGGGTTTAAATTGCCGCCATAGTCTGATGCGAGTTAGCTCCTCGGCAAAGCCTTCCGATGGAAGGCGCGCAGCGAGCGAAGCGGGAAGCGGCATGTTCAGGAATTGGCGGATCGGTTCGGTCAACGGCGCCCTGCTGGCGGCCTATTTCATCCCGGCCTGGACGCTCGTGGCCTTCAACATCATGGTGGCACCGGTGCACGGCCTCTACGAGCGGCCGAGTGTCGCGGTGGCGCTGTTCCTCAGCGACCATCTTCAGATGGCGGGGATGAGCACGGTGCGTGCCGCCTGGCTGCTGGCGCTGGGCCGGCTGACGGTGGTGGCGTTCTTTGCCATCTATCTCGCGCTTCTGTGCATTCCCCGCGTCCGCAAGAATGGCGGCAGCGACGAGGCGCTCGGCATTGCGCTTGCGATCGGCAGCCTCATTTCGTTTACGAGCATGTTGATGGCCTCGAAGGTCGGCGAGATGGCCGCGCTCCGGCTGCATGCCACCGAGCTCCTGTTGCTGCTCGGCGCTGCCATCGTGGTGGTGATTGAACGGCCCGCGCCGGCGCCCAAGAACGTTCGGGAGACCGTCGAGACCGCCGCGCCGCTAGCTCTTGAGCAGGCCGAGCTCCTGCACAATGGCTGAGGCTTCCTTGACGGCGTGGTTCGCCGCCGGCACGCCGCAATAGATTGCCTGCTGAAGCAGGATTTCCTTGATGTCGTCGGGGGTGAAGCCGCCCTCTGCGAGCGCCGCGCGCACATGCAGGCGGAATTCGTCCCATTGCCCCAGCGCGACCATGGTGCCGATCACGAGCACGCGCCGCGTACGCTCGTCGAAACGCGGCCGCGTCCAGATCTCGCCCCAGGCGTAGCGCGTGATCATGTCCTGGAAGTCGGTGTTGAAGGCATTGCGGCCCGCGATCGACTTGTCGACCCAGGCATTGCCCAAAACCTTCCGGCGCACATTCATGCCGGCATCGCGGCGCTTCTGGTCGTCCATGTTTTTTCTCCGGCTAGCGCTGCGTCAGGAAACCCACCACCGCGTCGGTGAACGCGTGCGGCTGCTCGACATTTGAAATGTGCGCGGCGTCGATGATGGTCATGCTGGCGCCGGGAATGTTCGAGCGGATCAGCTCACCCGCCGAGATCGGCGTCGCCATGTCGTGGCGGCCGGCGATCACCAGCGTCGGGCTTTTGATCTTGGGCAGCAGCTCGCGCTGATCGAGCGTCGACAGCGCCTCGCAGCAGGCGAGATAGCCCTCGACGGGGGAGGCGAGCAGCATCGACTTCATCTTCGCCGTGATCTGCGGCTCACGCTCGCGGAAATCCTGGGTCAGCCAGCCCGCGATCACGGCATCGGCCACCGCGGCGATGCCGCCCTTCTTTACCGCGTCGATGCGCTCCAGCCATTTGGTCGGCTCGGCGTAGTAGCAAGAGGTGTTGGCGAGGATGAGCTTGCCGAACCGCTCCGGCGCATTGGCCCCTAGCCACTGCCCGACCATGCCGCCCATCGACAGGCCGCACCAATGCACCTTCTCGATGTTGAGATCGTCGAGGATCGCCAGCACGTCGCGGCCGAAGCGCTCCATCGTATAGGGGGCGGGCGGAACGTTGGACTTGCCGTGGCCGCGGCGGTCATAGCGGATGACGCGGAACACCTGCGTCAACGCCTTCATCTGCGGCTCCCACATCTGAAGCGTGCAGCCGAGCGAATTGGACAGCATCAGCGTCGGCCCGCCGTCGCGGCCCTCGACGGAGACGTTGATCAGGCAACCGTCGGCATCGATCATGGGCATGCTGGGCGTCTCCGTTCTGGAGCATGATCCGGAAAAGTGTGGAGCGGTTTTCCGAAAAAGATCATGCTCAAACAATTAATCTCGCTCGAGGCTGTCGAGCAGCCGGTCGATCAGGGCTTGGGAAGCCCCTTGATAGGCCATCGGCTCGAACAATGCCGCAATTTTTTCCGGCGGCAGATGCGCGGTGACCTGCGAATCGGCCGCGAGAACCTCGCGCAAATGCTTCTTTTCGGCGACCGCGCGCTTGCTCGCGGCCTCGATCAAATGATGCGCATCGCTCTTGCCGATCTTGTCGGCCAGCGCAAACGTAACGGCTTCCGCCATGATGAGCCCATGCGTCGTATCGAGATTGCTGCGCATGCGCGCGGCATCGACGTCGAGGCCCTCCGCGATGTCGAGGATGGCGGCGAGCGCGCCCGAGGTGACCAGCATCAATTGCGGCAACGTCGGCCATTCCGCGTGCCAGGGGCCGGCGCTGCGCTCGTGGTCCTGCACCTGGGCTGCAAAAATCGTCGCGGCGAGCTGCGGCGCCATGGTCGCACAGCCCAGCGCGCTCGCGGCCGCGACAGGGTTGCGCTTGTGCGGCATGGTCGAGGAGCCACCGCGGCCTTCGCCGGCGGGCTCGAACGCTTCGCCAACATCGGTCTGCATCATCAGCGAGACGTCGCGCGCGATCTTGCCGCAGCTTCCGGCGAGAATCGCAAAGCATGATGCGGCTTCCGCGATCCGGTCGCGATGGGTGTGCCAGGGCGCTTCCGGCAGCGGCAGGTTGAGCTCCTGCGCCAATCGCTCTGCAACGACGAGCCCCTTGTCGCCGAGGGCCGCGAGCGTGCCGGCGGCACCGCCGAATTGCAGCGCAAGGCCCTCGCGGGAGAGCCGCCGCAGGCGGCAGCGGGCGCGGGCGAGGCTTGATGCGTATTCCGCGGCCTTGAGCCCGAACGGCATCGGCAGCGCGTGCTGGAGCCAGGTCCGCGCCACCATGGCGGTGTTGCGATGGCTCCGCGCCAGGGCGGCAAAGCCCTTGATGGCGCGGCTGAGATCGGCATCGAGCGCATCGATGCCGGCGCGAAGCGTGAGCATGGTCGCGGTGTCGATGACGTCCTGGCTCGTCGCGCCCCAATGGACGTAGCGCGCGGCCTCCGCATCGGCCTTGCCGACATTGGCGGTCAGCGCCTTGACCAGGGGAATCGCGAGATTGCCGGATCGCGTCGCGGCCTCGCCCAGAGCGGCCATGTCAAAGGTATCGGCCCTGCACGCAGCTTCGATCGGACCCACCGCGGATGCGGGAATCACATCCGTGGCGGCCTCGGCGCGTGCCAGGGCTGCCTCGAAATCGAGCATGTTCTGGAGGGTCGACCGGTCGTCGCAGACCGCGCGCATGGCTGGGCTCGACAGCATCGGCGCGAGCAGGGGGGAGAGGGCTGTGCTCATGTTGCGCGGGACCTAATCACCATGCCCCGGCTCTGCCAATCCCAAACCATCGGCGCAAAGCTTTTTGCAGTTGCGAATATGCATTGCACGTGGCCGGGGGCTGCCCTTTCCTTTGCGGCCTCCGTGCGTTACTTGAGCACATTATAGCGAAGCATCCGGGAGGTACCCCATGGCCATGACGATGAACGGCGAAGTCCAGCTTGCGGCGCCGCGCGAGGCCGTGTGGGAGAAGCTCAACAATCCCGAGGTGCTGAAGGCCTGCATCCCCGGCTGCGAGGAGCTGGAGAAGACCGACGACGGCGGCTTTCGCGCGACGGCGAAAATGAAGGTCGGGCCGGTGTCGGCGCGCTTCAAGGGCAAGGTCACACTCTCCGATCTCGACCCGCCGAACGGCTACAAGATCTCCGGCGAAGGCGAGGGCGGGGTGGCCGGCTTCGCCAAGGGCGGCGCTGTGGTCAAGCTCGCGGAGAAGGACGGCGGTACGCTGCTCTCCTACGAGGTCGAGGCGCAGATCGGCGGCAAGTTGGCGCAGCTCGGCCAGCGCCTCATCAACGGCACCGCCAAGAAACTGGCCGACGAATTTTTCGCGAACTTCGCCAAGGCGGTACAGGGCTAGCGGTACAGGGCTGAAGGCTATCGCCTTTCGGCATGGCGCCTTGCGTCCGGGGCGATGTTGCCCCCGGGCATAATGGCCCATATGATAGGTTGGAATAATTATAAGAACCGCTTCGACGGGACCCGTCGGGGCGCTGATAGAGAGTGCTTATGGCAAAAATCTCCCTCATCGTGAACGGCAATCCTGTCACGGCCAACGTCGATCCCCGCACCCTGCTGGTGCAGTTCCTGCGCGAGAATCTGCGCCTGACCGGCACCCATGTCGGCTGCGACACCTCGCAGTGCGGCGCCTGTGTCGTGCATCTCGACGGCAAGGCCGTGAAGTCCTGCACCACGCTGGCCGTGATGGCCGACGGCCACGAGGTCAAGACGATCGAGGGACTGGCCGCCGACGGCGCTCCGCTGCATCCGATGCAGGAGGCCTTCCGCGAGCACCATGGCCTGCAGTGCGGCTTCTGCACGCCGGGCATGATCATGACGGCGATCGACATCGTCCATCGTAAGGGTCACGAGCTCGACGATCACACCATCCGTGAGGAGCTGGAAGGCAATCTCTGCCGTTGCACCGGCTACCAGAACATCGTCGCTTCGATCTCCGCCGGCGCCAAGGCGATGGCGAAATCCGATCTCGCCTAACCGCGCGCGCATTCTGCGATCAGGACATTCAGATGTACGAATTCAAATACCATCGCCCTGGGACCGTTCGCCAGGCGGCCAACCTCCTGGTGAAGAACGAAGACGCCAAGGTGATCGCCGGCGGCCACACGCTGATTCCCGTCATGAAGCAGCGTCTGGCGAGCCCCCCGCATCTGGTCGACCTCTCCCATATCGAGGGGCTCAACACGATCGAGATGAAGGGCCGCGCGCTCGTGATCGGCGCCACCGCGAGGCATGCCGAGGTCGCGAGCTCTGCGATCGTCGGTGAGGCGATCCCGGCACTGGCCAATCTTGCCAGCCAGATCGGCGACCCCGCTGTGCGTCACAAGGGCACGATCGGCGGCTCGCTCGCCAACAACGATCCGACCGCGGACTATCCGGCCGCGGTGCTCGCGCTCGGCGCCACCATCGTCACCAACAAGCGCCGCCTCAAGGCGGAAGAGTATTTCCAGGGCCTGTTCACGACGGCGCTCGAAGCCGACGAGATCATCACCAAGGTGATGTTCCCGCTGCCGAAGAAGGCGGCCTACATCAAGTTCCGCAACCAGGCCTCGCGCTATGCGCTGGTCGGCGTGTTCGTGGCGCGGCGTCCTTCGGACGTGCGCGTCGCCGTCACCGGTGCCGGCTCCGAAGGCGTGTTCCGCGTCACCGCGTTCGAGGAAGCCCTGAAGAAGCGCTTCGCCGCGAAGGCGCTCGACGGCATCGAGGTGCCGGCGGAAGGCCTCAACAGCGACATCCATGGCAGCGCCGAATACCGTGCGCATCTCATCGGGGTGCTGACGCGGCGTGCCCTCGATGCCGCCAACGCCAAGGAGTGAGTGAACCTCACGCCTCGGCCCAAACTTGTCCCCGGTGAGGGCGTAGCGAGACTGGCTTTTTCATGACTCTCACGGCCCTGCCGGCATCGGTCGATGCGATGCTCGAACTCTTGACTTCGCGCGGTTATCTCGCGGAGCGATCGCTGGCGACGGTGACCTATCTGTCGCTGCGCATGGGCCGGCCGCTGTTCCTCGAGGGCGAAGCCGGCGTCGGCAAGACCGAGATCGCAAAGGTGCTGTCGGCGGCGCTGGGGCGGAAGCTGATCCGCCTGCAGTGCTACGAGGGCCTCGACGTCTCCTCCGCCGTCTACGAGTGGAACAGCGCCGCACAGATGATTGCGATCCGGATGGCGGAAGCCGCCGGCGACACCGACCGCGATCAGCTCTCGTCCGATATCTTCGCCGACCGCTACATGATCAAGCGGCCTTTGCTCCAGGCGCTGGAGCCCGACGTCGCGGGACCGCCGGTGCTGCTGATCGACGAGCTCGACCGCGCCGACGAGGCGTTCGAGGCATATCTGCTCGAAATTCTCAGCGACTTCCAGGTGACCATTCCCGAATTCGGCACCGTGAAGGCGCCGCATCCGCCGATCGTCATCATCACCTCCAACCGCACGCGCGAGATCCATGACGCGCTGAAGCGGCGCTGTCTCTATCACTGGGTCGACTATCCCGAAGCCGAGCGCGAGCTCGCGATCGTCAAGACGCGCGTGCCCGGCATCTCCGCCAAGCTGTCGCAACAGGTCGTGCGTTTCGTCCAGGCGCTGCGCAACCAGGATTTCTACAAGTCGCCGGGTGTCGCCGAGACCATCGATTGGGCCACCGCGCTGTCGGAGCTCGACGCCCGCTCGCTGACCCCGCAAGTGGTCGGCGACACGCTGGGCGCGCTGCTCAAGTACCAGGACGATATCACCCGGATGCAGGGCGACGCCCTGCAAAAGGTGCTGAAGGAAGCGACGAGCGAGAATTGATCTTGCGCCACTAGTACTCCGGTCATTCCGGGGCGACGCGCAGCGTCGAGCCCGGAATCCATAACCACGATCGGGAGTATGGATTCCGGGCTCGCGCCTAACGGCGCGCCCCGGAATGACGAGGGGATGGATACGAGACCATGGCCATCAACCACCTTGCGCCCGACCAGACCGAGCAGTTCGCCGACAACATCGTCGGCTTCGCCCGCGCGTTGCGTGCAGCCAGCATGCCGGTCGGGCCGGGCGCCGTCATCGATGCCATGAGCGCGCTCCAGGTGATCGACATCGGCAACCGCGCCGACGTCTTCACCACGCTGGAGGCGATCTTCGTCAAGCGCCACGAGCATGCGCTGATCTTCAGGCAGGCCTTCAACCTGTTCTTCCGCGCCTCGGAAGAGTGGAAGCACATGCTGGATTCGGTGCCGTTGCCGGAGCAGGCCAAGAAGAAGCCGCAGGCCGGCTCCCGCCGCGTGCAGGAGGCGATGTCGCAGCCGCGGATGACGGAGACGCCGCAGCACCAGGAGCAGGATTTGCGCCTGTCGGTCTCCGACAAGGAGATCCTTCAGAAGAAGGATTTTGCGCAGATGAGCGCGGCTGAGATTACCGAAGCGCTCCGCGCCGTCGAGCGGATGCGGCTGCCGCAGGCCGAGCTTCTGACGCGCCGGCACCGGCCCGATGCCCGCGGGCTTCGTCTCGATTTGCGCCGCACGCTGCGCGCGTCCTTGCGCACCGGCGGTGACATCATCGACATCCATCGCCTCGGGCGCATCGAGAAGCCGGCGCCGATCGTCGCGTTGCTCGATATCTCGGGCTCGATGAGCGAGTACACCCGCCTGTTCCTGCATTTCCTGCATGCCATCGGGGATGCCCGCAAGCGCGTCTCGGTGTTCCTGTTCGGCACGCGACTAACCAACGTCACCCGCGCGCTGCGCCAGCGCGACCCCGATGAGGCGCTGGCAAGCTGCTCGGCCTCGGTCGAGGACTGGGCCGGCGGCACCCGGATTTCGGCCTCGCTGCACAACTTCAACAAATTGTGGGCGCGGCGCGTGCTGAGCCAGGGCGCCATCGTGCTACTGATCTCCGACGGGCTGGAGCGGGAGGCCGATTCCAAGCTCGCCTTCGAGATGGACCGGCTGCACCGGTCCTGCCGGCGGCTGATCTGGCTCAACCCGCTTCTGCGGTTCGGCGGCTTCGAGGCCAAGGCGCAGGGCATCAAAATGATGCTTCCGCACGTTGACGAATTCCGCCCGGTACATAATTTGAGTTCGATCCAGGAGCTGATCACCACGCTCTCCCGGCCGCTGCCGCCGCATCACCGCAGCCTGATCCGTTCCGCAGCTTGAGAGGTTAAGCCATGCTCGATCGCGACGAGGATATTCTGAAGGCGGCGGAGGATTGGCAGAAGGCCGGCCGGGGCGTCGCGCTGGCCACCGTTGTCGAGACCTGGGGCTCGGCGCCGCGCCCCGCGGGCTCGAGCCTCGTCATCAACGACGAGGGCACGTTTCTGGGGTCGGTGTCCGGCGGCTGCGTCGAGGGCGCCGTGGTCACCGAGGCCATGGACGTGATCCAGAGCGGCAAGCCCAGGATGCTGGAGTTCGGCGTTGCCGATGAGACGGCCTGGAATGTCGGGCTGTCCTGCGGCGGCACCATTCGCGTCTTCGTCGAGAAGGTCGGTTAGCCGTGAAGCTCGCAATCCTGCACGAACTCAATGCCGAGCGCGCCGCGCGCCGGCCTGCGATCCTGGTGACCGACACCGAGACCGGCGAGCAGCGCCTGGTGAAGGCTGCGGATTTTGCAAAAGACCCGCTGCGCACTGAGCTGGACAAGCAGCTTCGCATGGGCAAGAGCGCCAGTGTCGAAGCCGGCGGCAAAAAGCTGTTCCTCAACGTCTACGCGCCGACCGCGAAGCTCGTCATCGTCGGCGCGGTCCATATCAGCCAGGCCCTGGCGCCGCTGGCGCGCTCGCTCGGCTACGACGTTACCGTGGTCGATCCCCGCACGGCCTTTGCGAGCGCGGAGCGCTTCCCTGACATTCCCCTGGTCGCCGAGTGGCCCGACACGGCGCTGCCGCCGCTCAATGTCGATGCCTACACGGCTTTCGTCGCGGTGACGCACGATCCGAAGATCGACGATCCCGCGCTGTTGCACGCCTTCGAGCGCAACTGCTTCTATATCGGCGCGCTCGGCTCGCGGAAGACGCATGCCAAGCGCGGCGACCGGCTGCGCGCGCAGGGCGCCAAGGACAGCGACATCGCGCGCATCCACGCGCCCATTGGGCTGGCGATCGGCGCGGTCTCGCCGTCCGAGATCGCGGTGTCGATCATGGCCGAGATCACGGCGGTGCTGCGCCTGCCTCCCAAAGAAAAAGAAGAAGCGGCATGAAATTCGGACCGGCGAGCCCCAAGGATGCGATCGGCGGGGTGACCGTCCACACCCTGCGCCAGGGTCCGCTGGTGCTGAAGAAAGGCACGACGATCGGCCCGGCCGAGGTCGAGGCGCTGACGCGCGCCGGCATCAAGGACGTCGTGGTGGTGCGCATGGAGGAGGGTGACGTCTCCGAGGATGTCGCCGCCGCCAGCATCGCGCTGGCCGTCGGCGGCGAGGGCATTCATGTCGAGCGCGCCTTCACCGGCCGCGCCAATCTGTTCGCCGCGCGCCCGGGCGTGCTGGTGATCGACCGCGCCGCGGTCGACCGCATCAACAATATCGACGAGGCCATCACCTTCGCGACGCTCACCGCCTACAAGCCGGTGGTCGAGGGCGAGATGGTCGGCACCGTCAAGATCATCCCGTTCGGCGTCGAAGGCAATTTGCGCGATGCCGCGGTGAAGGCGGCGGGCAGGGACGTGCTGAAGATCGCGCCCTACGTCGTCAAGCGCGTCGGCGTGGTCTCGACGCTGCTGCCGGGCCTCTCGTCGAAGGTGATCGACAAGACGCTGCGCGTCACCGCCGAGCGGCTCGCGCCGGCCGGCGCCAGCATCATTGCCGAGCGGCGCGTGCAACATGAGGAACGGGCGCTGTCGGCCGCGATCAAGGAATTGCTCGGGCTTGGCGCCGAGCTCGTGATCGTGTTCGGGGCGTCCGCGATCGCCGACCGCCGCGACGTGATTCCGGCGGCCGTCACCGGGATCGGCGGCGAGATCGAGCATTTCGGTATGCCGGTCGATCCCGGCAATTTGCTGCTGATCGCGCGGGCCGGCGGGGTGCCGGTGCTGGGCGCGCCGGGCTGCGCACGCTCGCCGGTCGAGAACGGTTTTGACTGGGTGCTGATGCGGCTGCTCGCCGGCATCAAGGTGACGCGTTCCGAGTTGATGGGCATGGGCGTCGGCGGCCTCCTGATGGAGATCGTCACGCGGCCGCAGCCGCGCGCAGAACCCGCGATCGAGGGCAACAGCCAGGTCGCGGCCATCGTGCTCGCGGCGGGCCGCTCGACCCGGATGGGTGGACCGAACAAGCTGCTCGCCGAGCTCGACGGCAAGAAGCTGGTGCGGATCGCGACCGAGCAGGCGCTGGCCTCCAAGGCCTCCGAGGTGATCGTCGTCACCGGCCATCAGACCGAGCTGGTCGAGCAGGCGCTGCAAGGCTTGAAGGTGAAGTTCGTCCGCAACCCGGATTTCGCCGGCGGCATCGCGAGCTCGGTCAAGGCTGGCATCGCGGCCGTGCCTGAGGCTTGCGACGGCGCCGTGGTCTGTTTGGGCGACATGCCGTTGATCGATGCCGGCCTGATCGACCGTCTCATCGACGGCTTTGCGCCGGACCGGGGCAACCTCATCGTCGTGCCCGTCAGCGAGGGCCGCCGCGGCAATCCCGTGCTGTGGTCGCGCCGCTTCTTTAGGGAATTGATGACGCTCGACGGCGACGTCGGCGCGCGCCATCTGATCGCCAAGCACACCGAGGCGGTGGCCGAACTCCCCGTGGATGGCGAGAGCGCCTTCCTCGACATCGACACGCCGCAGGCGCTGGAAGCGGCACGGCGGGGATAGTGCCGTAGGGTGGGCAAAGCGACTTGTCCGCCGTAGCTCGTAGAGCGAAGGCGGAAGCGTGCCCACCAATTTTGAATGATGGTGTGGATGGATGGTGGGCACGGCGCTTTGCGCCTTTGCCCACCCTACGGCACTCTCATTCGTTCGATTTCAACCCCTCGTTCACCATCTGGAAACGACCACCGCTTAGAGTCCCTTCCACCTGCCTTGGGGGGAGGGGTTTTTCCATGGCTTCGAATGTCGTCGCGCGCCGTTGCGCGATGTTTTTCTTTGCGCTGTCGGTTTGTGTCGCCGGCGCTCGCTACATCACGGATGCGCATGCTGCCGGTGCGTTTGCGGTCGGCAAGTGCGGGGCCTATGGCCAGGCTTTTGATTACGGCGCCGAGCGCGAGGCCCGTGCAGCGGCACAGAAGCAGTGCAAGGGCGACTGCACGACCGTGACCATGAAGCGTGCCTGCGCGGCGATGTCGGTCGATATGGCCAACCCGTGCGGCGCGTATGGCTATGCCGTCAAGCCGAAGATATCGGCCTCGCTCAACGCCGCCACGCGCGAATGCTACAAATACGGCGGCAAGGAATGCGTGATCCGCGCCTGGGCCTGCGACGCCAAGGGTTGAATTTCTCTTGCTGTCATTCCGGGGCGATGCGTAGCATCGAACCGGGAATCCATTCGTCCACCGACTCTGTGGCCCGATGGATTCCGGGCTCGCGCCTTCGGCGCGCCCCGGAATGACAGTTCGAGGTATGCATGCAGCTCGACACCAAGATCGCGGTCGTGATCCGCACCGATCTTCAGGTCTGGCAGAAGCTCAACGTCGCGTCGTTTCTCACCAGCGGAATTGCCGCGGCCTTTCCGGACTGTATCGGCGAGCCCTATGAGGACGGTTCGGGCACGAAGTACCACGCGCTGATCGGCCAGCCGATCCTGATCTACGGTGCCGATGGTGCCGCGCTGTCACGCGCGCTCGACCGTGCGCTCTCGCGCAATGTGACGGCGGCCCTTTACACCGAGGACATGTTCAAGACCACGCGCGATGCCGCCAACCGCGAAGCGGTGAGGGCGGTTGAGCGCACCGATCTCAATCTCGTCGGCATCGCGATGCGCGCTGAGCGCAAGGTGATCGACAAGATCGTCGACGGTCTGAAGTTCCATAGCTAGCGGTACTTCAAGCGGCCTCGTCTTCGCGGTGTCGTGATGGTTCCTGCGACGGATAAACTTGCGTTCTTTGACTCCAATCAAGGGGGCGCCGCCCGGCATCGCTAGTCTGCCCTCTGTATTGCAATGGAGCAGACACATGCCGACCATGAAAGCCGCCATCGTCAAACAATTCGGCAAGCCGTTGGTGATCGAGGACGTGCCGGTGCCGCAGCCCGGTCTCGGCGAGGTTTTGGTCAAGGTGAAAGCGTGCGGCGTCTGCCACACCGATCTGCACGCAGCTTCCGGCGACTGGCCGGTGAAGCCGGTTCCGCCCTTCATTCCCGGGCATGAGGTGGCGGGAACCGTCGCTGCACTCGGGCCAGGTGTGAAAAATCTGAAGGTCGGCGATGCCGTCGGCGTCGCCTGGCTGCACGACGCGTGCATGGCTTGCGAATATTGCGAGACCGGCTGGGAAACGCTGTGCGAGCACCAGCACAACACCGGCTACAGCGTGAACGGCGGCTTTGCCGAATATGTCATCGCCTCGGCTGCCTTTGCCGCAAAGCTCCCGGCAACTATCGATTTCGCCGCCGTCGCGCCGATCCTGTGTGCCGGCGTCACCACCTACAAGGGATTGAAGGAGACCGACGCTCGGCCCGGCGAGTGGGTCGCCATCTCCGGCGTCGGCGGGCTCGGCCATGTCGCGATCCAGTACGCCAAGGCGATGGGGTTCAAGGTCGCAGCCGTCGACATCGCCGAGGACAAGCTCAAGCTCGCACGCGAGACCGGCGCCGATCTCGCGGTCAACGCGCTGGAGGCCGATGCGGTGGACAAGGTTGTGGCAGCAACCGGGGGCGGGGCCCACGGTGTGCTGGTGACGGCGGTCTCGACCTCGGCGTTCGCGCAGGCGCTGAAGATGGTGCGTCGCAAGGGCACCGTCAGCTTGGTCGGCCTGCCGCCGGGCGAATTCCCGACGCCGATCTTCGATGTCGTGCTCAAGCGTATCACCGTGCGTGGCTCCATCGTCGGCACCCGCAGGGATCTCGACGAGGCCATCGCATTCGCCGCGGACGGCAAGGTCAAGGCCGAAGTAGCCAAGGTGCCGCTCGCGGAGATCAATAACGTCTTCGACCGGATGAAGGCCGGTAAGATCGACGGCCGCATGGTGCTCGACTTTGGCTAGAGCGTTTTCGAGCGAAGTGGATACCGGTTCGCGTAAGGAAAACGCGTCAAGACAAAAATCTAGAGCCCCGTTCCGATTCCATCGGAACTTCCATCGGAACGGAAGTGGCTCTAGTGCCTCACGCTGGCGGCATGGTCTCGAATTTCGGCAGGTCCGGATCGAGACGATCCCAATCATGTCCGCGAGCAGCGTAGGTCACCACCTGCGGCTTGTAGCGGGCGGGCTCGTCGAGGCTTGCGGCGCGGATGGTGAAGATGTCGGGCATTGCGGCGAAGGTCATGTAGACCGGCAAGCCGCACTGCGTGCAGAAGCCGCGCGTCTTCACATTGCCGCTGTCGCCGACCATGTCCCAATGCTTCGCCTCGCCCGTCACCGTGACGCCGGCGCGCGCGAAGGTCATGTACGAGCCGTGGCCGCCGCCGCTTTCGCGCTGGCAATCCCGGCACTGGCAGTGATTGCTGAACAGCGGCTCACCGAGAATCGAATAGCGGATCGCGCCGCAGGCGCAGCCGCCGGTAAAAGGCTTGGTCATCGAAAGATCTCCCACTCACTTCTCGCCACTGATCTCGTCGAGCTGGCGGACGACCTTCTTCCAGCCGCCGCTCATAACCGTGTAGGCCGACTCGTTCCTGGGCATGACGAAGCCCGCATGCACCAGGCGGATCCGCGTGCCGGCTTCGACCGGGGTGAGGGACCACGTCACGACGGTATCGAGCGGCGCGCCGTAGCCGGTGTTGCGTTCGTCGCCGCCCTTCCAGGCATAGACAAGGCGCCGGTTCGGTATCACTTCCAGAACCCGGCAATGGATAACGCCATCCCAGTTGCCGCCCGGCGTGGTCTGGAAGGTGAAGGCCTTGCCTTCGACGGCTTCGAAGCCAGTCGGCTGCATCAGCCAGCGCGCGATCAACTGGGCGCTGGTCAGCGTCTTCCAGATCGTCTCCGGCGCGTGAGGGAAGACCTCCTCCAAAACAATGTCTTGGACGCTGTCTTTTGTCCCGGCTCTGAACTCGGCTGCACTCACGGATCGATCTCCTTCAAGAGGTCACGCAGTTTCTGGAAGCGCTCGCGCCAGAACACGCCGTAATGGTCCATCCAGGTGACCAGCGGCTCGAGTCCTTGCGGCGCGGCGCGGTAATAGACGTTGCGGCCCTCGGCGCGCTCGGCGACGAGGCCGGCCTGCTTCAGCGACTTCAAATGCTGCGAGATCGCGCCCTGCGTCACGCCGCTGCCGCGGGTGAGCTCGGCGACGCTGATCTCCTTGCTCTCGAACACGCGCTCGAACACGGCACGGCGAGTCGGATCGGCGAGGGCGCGCATCACGGTCGTGACGGGATTTGGGGCGGCTTCGATCATGGATATTCGATTAGCATGTGCTAATGCATTAGTCAATACTAATTCGTTGGCTTGCATAAGGCTGGATCGCTGTCTTGACTATGACTGACCGGTCAGTCATAAACATGAGATGACAAAGAAGCCAACCAAAGCAGCCACGCCAACCGCAGCTCGTGCCGATGCGAAGGGCCGTGTGCCCGCCGACGCTGCGCCCGCTTCGAACCGTGCCACGCGTGCGGCCGAGCGTCGGTCGGCCATCGTGGAAGCGGCGATGGAGGAGTTCATCGCGCGCGGCTTTGCCGCGACGCGGCTCGATGACATCGCCAAGCGCGCCGGTGTCGCAAAGGGCACGATCTACCTGCACTTCAAGGACAAGGAATCGATGTTCGAGGAGCTCGTGCGCACGGTGATCGTGCCTGTGGTGGCCAAGCTGAATGCGCTGCCGCCGCCGACGGGCTCGGTGCGCGATCTCGTCGAGGCCTTTGCCGGTAACTTCCTCAAGGAGGTCATCGGCACGAGGCGCGGCGATCTCGTGCGATTGATCGTGGCGGAAGGGCCGCGCTTTCCGTCCGTCGCCGATTTCTACTATCGCGAGGTCGTCTCGCGCGGGATCGCCGGCATGCGCGCGCTGATCGAGCTCGGCATTGCCCGCGGCGAGATCCGCGAGAAGAACCTCGCGCGCTATCCGCAGATCCTGGTCGCACCCGCGATGATCGCGGTGATCTGGCAGAGCCTGTTTGCGCGGCACGCGCCGCTCGACGCCCAGGACATGCTGCGCGTCCATCTCGATCTGATTTTTGGCGAACGGAGGACGACATGAGGTCGTCACGAGCAATTTCTGTGTTTGCATTGGCTGTCGTCCTTGCAACCGGCCTTGCCGGTTGCAAGGACAAGCGCGATCGCGGATTTCAGGGTTGGGTCGAGGCCGACATGATCTTCGTCAGCCCGGACGAAGCGGGCCGGGTGACGAAGCTCAATGTGCGCGAGGGCGACGAGGTGAAGGTCGGCGATGCCCTCTATTC
Organism: Bradyrhizobium sp. LA6.1; assembly: GCF_040547805.1. NCBI lineage: Bacteria > Pseudomonadati > Pseudomonadota > Alphaproteobacteria > Hyphomicrobiales > Nitrobacteraceae > Bradyrhizobium > Bradyrhizobium sp. LA6.1. Next base: position 438,040 of record NZ_JBEPQK010000002.1, read on the forward strand.
CGTCGACGACGATCTCCAGCTTGCCGACCTCAACCAGAACAAGGCGACACTGGCCAATGCGCAGCAGACCTATGATCGCGCGGCCTCGCTGAACAAGACCGGCTCCGGCACGCAGGCCAATCTCGATTCCGCCGTATCGTCCTTGCGTGTCGCCGAAGCGCGGGTCGCGACGTCGGAGACGCGAATGGCGCGGCGCAGGGGCTTTGCGCCCGTTGCCGGCACCATCCAGCAGATCTACTTCCGCGAGGGCGAGATGGTGGCGGCGCAGCGGCCGGTGCTCTCGATCATGCCGCCCGGCAACATGAAGCTGCGCTTCTTCGTTCCGGAGACCGAGTTGCCGAAGCTTGCGATCGGCGACACGGTGCGCATCTCTTGCGACAATTGCGCGGCGGATCTCACCGCAAAGATCTATTTCATCGCGACCTCGGCCGAATACACTCCGCCTGTCATCTACAGCCTCGATGAGCGCAACAAGCTGGTCTATTTGATCCAGGCGCGGCCCTCGCGGCCCGATGCCCTGCGGGTCGGACAGCCGATCGACGTCTATCTCCATCCAAAAACGCCGGTGGCGGACAAGCGATGAACGGCGGCAACGGCATCGCGATCGACGTCAAGGGCCTGACCAAATCGTTTGGCGGCCGCGAGGTCGTGCACGATCTGTCGATGCAGGTGAAGCGCGGCTCGATCTACGGCTTCCTCGGGCCGAACGGCTCGGGGAAGACCACCACCATCCGCATCCTCTGCGGCCTGCTCACGCCCGACAGCGGCGAGGGCACCTGCCTCGGCTACGACATCAGGCGCGATGCCGAAAAGATCAAGCGCCAGGTCGGCTACATGACCCAGCGCTTCAGCCTGTACCAGGACCTCTCGGTGCGCGAGAACCTCGAATTCGTCGCGCGACTCTATGGCCTCGCCGATCCACGCGGCGCCGCGCGCGACATGATCAAGCGGCTCGGGCTGTCGGGGCGTGAGGAGCAGCTTGCGGGCGAGCTCTCCGGCGGCTGGAAGCAGCGGCTCGCGCTCGGGGCCTGCACGCTGCCCAGTCCGAAACTGCTGCTGCTGGACGAGCCGACCGCCGGCGTCGATCCCAAGGCGCGGCGCGACTTCTGGAACGAGATCCATGCGCTCGCGGCCGACGGCCTCACCGTCCTGGTCTCGACCCACTACATGGACGAGGCCGAGCGCTGCCACGAGATCGCCTATATCGCCTACGGCCATCTGCTGGCGCACGGCACGGTCGAGGAGGTGATCGCGAAGTCCGCCCTGACGACCTACACCGTGACGGGCGAGGACCTCAACGGGCTCACGGCCGCGCTCACCGGCAAGCCCGGCGTGGACATGGTGGCGCCGTTCGGCACTTCGCTGCACGTTTCCGGGCGCGACGTCGCCGCGCTCGAGGCCAGCATCGCGCCGTGGCGCGAGAAGGGCGGCCTGCACTGGCACAAATCATCGCCCTCGCTCGAAGACGTGTTCATCGAATTGATGAGCCGTTCCAAGGATAATTTCCAATGAGCGCCGCCGATCATCCCGCACCCGCGCACGAGATCCGCGAGCGCTTCGGCTTCTGGAAGCGCTCCTATGCGATGCTGGTCAAGGAGTTCATCCAGCTCAAGCGCGACCGCGTCTCGTTCGCGATGATCGTGATGCTGCCGGTGATGCAGCTTCTGCTGTTTGGCTATGCCATCAACACCACGCCGCACAATCTGCCGAGCGCGGTGCTGCTCCAGGAGGATTCGGATCTTGCCCGCTCGGTGTTGAAGGCGCTGGAGAACACCGCCTATTTCCGCTTCATCTACGAGGTGCACGATGTCGACGATTTCGACAACCTGCTGAAATCGGGCAAGGTGCTGTTCGGCGTCGAGATTCCGCGCGGCTTCGAGCGGGCGGTGCGACGCGGCGACCGGCCGGCGCTGCTGGTTGCGGCCGACGCCACCGATCCCGTTGCGGCCAGCGCCGCGCTCGGCTCGCTCGGCATGGTCGTGCAGACCGCGCTTGCGCACGATCTCTATATCGGCAATCCGCCCGAGATGCCGTTCGAGATCCGCGCGCATGCGCGCTACAATCCGGCCGCGTCGTCCAGCCTCAATATCGTGCCGGGCCTCGTCGGCACCATTCTCACCATGACCATGCTGATCTTCACCGCGCTCTCGGTCACCCGCGAGGTCGAGCGGGGCACCATGGAGAGCCTGCTGTCGATGCCGATCAAGCCGGTCGAAGTGATGTTCGGCAAGATCGTTCCTTATGTGCTGGTTGGCTTCCTTCAGGCCTTCCTCATCATCGGGATCGGTGTCGGCTTGTTCGGCGTGCCCTTGCTCGGCAATCTGTTCCTGCTCGCGCTGCTGTCGACCTTGTTCATCGCCACCAATCTGTCGATTGGCTACACCATCTCGACGGTGGTGCAGAACCAGCTCCAGGCCATGCAGATGGCCATGATGTTCTTCCTGCCGAGCATTCTGCTCTCCGGATTCATGTTCCCGTTCGCCGGCATGCCGGTCTGGGCGCAATATCTCGGTGAATGCCTGCCGCTGACCCACTACTTGCGGATCGTCCGCGCCATCATGCTGAAGGGCGCGACCATGCAGAATTTGCACTTCGACGCGCTGGCGCTGGCGATCCTGATGCTGGTCGCCATGACCATCGCGGTGACGCGCTTCCGCCGCACGCTGGATTGAGGCACAATGCCCCGGAATCGAGGCGTGGAATGGTCAGGTTTGCCAGCAGGAAGACCCGGCAACATGCCGTGATGTCGGAGGAGTTCGAGCGCGAGCTGACGCGAGAAGTGCTGCGCACCGAGCTGTTGCGGGTGAGGGCGCTGATCACGACGGGCTGCGTCATGATCCTGTTCCTCACCGCAACCTACCTGATCGACCCTGCCATCGTGAACCGGGTCTGGCGCGGGACGGAGGGCTTGGTCCGCGAATACATGCTCTTGGGGGGCTTCATCCTCTTCGAGGTCTGGGTCCACAGCCAGATCAGGCGAAACCTCAAGCTCGATCGCGACCTGCCGGTGATCAGGCGCTATATCGGCGCTCTCATCGAAACGTCGCTGCCGACGATCATCCTGATTCTGCAGATTCGCAGCATGGGCGCTGGGCCCGCGCTCGGTTTCGTGCTGCCACTGGCCTATTTCATCTTCATCATTCTTTCGACGCTGCGGCTCGATTTCTGGCTGTCCACCTTCACGGGATTTGTGGCCGCAGCCGAACTCCTGGCCGTCGCGCTGTACTACAATTCGGCCAGCGAGGCTGGCGAACCGCTGATCTACTTTCACGCTGTGCGCAGCACCATCATCCTGATCTGCGGCGTGCTCGCCGGCTCCGTCGGCGCGCGGCTGCGGCGGCAATTTGCCGCGAGCATCGCGGCCGCCACCGCGCGTGATCGCGTCACCAACCTGTTCGGCCAGCACGTCTCGCCGCAGGTGGTGGAACGGCTGATGGCGGCGGGGCCCAGCGCGGGCGGCGACCTTCGCCGCGTCGCGGTGATGTTCGTCGATTTCCGCGGCTTCACCGCCAGCGCGCGGTTGCGCACTCCGCAGGAGGTGGTTGACCGGCTCGACGGTGCGTTCGCCGTGCTGGTCGACATCCTCGATCGTCAGGGCGGCATCGTGAACAAGTTTTTGGGCGATGGCTTCCTCGCCCTGTTCGGCGCGCCGCTGGAGGCCTCCGACGCCGCGCACCGCGCGGTTGCCGCGGGCCGCGAGATGCTGGCCGCGATGGACCGCATCAACGCGCAAACGAGCTGGCCGCTGCGGATCGGCATCGGCATCCATTTCGGCGAGGTCGTTGCCGGCAATATCGGCTCGCCCCGGCGCAAGGAGTACACGGTGATCGGCGACACCGTGAACTTCGCCTCGCGGCTGGAGGCACTCAACAAGGAGTTCGGCTCGCACCTGCTGATCTCCGCGTCCGTCCGCGAGGCGCTCGGCGACGACGGTGAGGACGCCGTCGCACTCGGCGAGGTCGCGATTCGCGGCTACGAGCACAAGGTGGCGGTGTTTCAACTGGGGTGAGGGTGCTCGCGTTTCGTTGAAGGCGCGTGATGAAATATCTCACGGCGATTTCCGCTCATATTGTCAGGACGCCGAAACCTCTCGGCTTCCGTTTGCCACGCGGAGAGAACCCATGACCCGATTGACCCTTGTCTCGGCCGCCCTGATCGCCGCCGCCGTCTATCAAACCCAGGCCGCAGCCGCTCGCGACGTCGCCCCGCGGCGCGCCTCGCCTCAGGCGGCTGCGGATTGCGTGAGGGCTCCGGCACAGGGCGCGTTTGCCTCAGCGCCCTACAAGCAGCCGCCCTGCACGCCGAAGGGAGCGAATTAACGCGCAAGGCGAGGTCGGGTTGGCAACGTCCGCCGGCCCGACCTCGCGTCCCCCGCGGGCATCGCCGGTTTCTCGATTGCGGTACCTTGGTAGTGCTTGACTCCTATTTCATCTAGTCATCTATATGACTATATGAATGCAGCCCCGCACGACGACCGCCTGCCACGCTACCAGCGCCTGCGCGACGACCTCGCCGCGCGGATCAACCGCAATGAATGGCGGCCGGGCGAGCCGATCCCGTCGGAGGCCGAGCTCGCGGCGCATTACGGCGTCGCCATCGGCACCGTGCGCAAAGCGATCGATCAGCTCGTTGCGGATGCCGTGCTGGAGCGCCAGCAGGGCCGCGGCACCTTCGTGCGCCGGGCGCGCTTCAACTCCTCGCTATTCCGCTTCTTCCGCTTCCAGTCCGAGAGCGGCGAGCGGCGCGTGCCGAAGAGCCGCATCATCCGGCGCAAGAGCGTTCCGGCGAATTCGGCCGTTGCGTCGGCGCTGCGCATCCCTGTCGGCGAGCCCGTGATCAGCCTGTCGCGTCTGCGCCTGATCGACGATGTACCGCTGCTCGCCGAAGAAATCTGGCTCCAGCAATCGCGCTTCGCGCCGATCCTGGAGATCGACACCGCCGAATTCGGCGACCTGCTTTATCCGCTCTACGAGGAGCGCTGCGGGGAGGTGGTGGTGTCGGCCGAGGAAATTCTGACGGTCGAAATGGCCAACGAGATGCAGGCCCGCCTGCTGCGCCTCGAAGCGCACGCACCATTGATCGTGATCGAGCGCCTCGCGCTCGATCTGGAGCGGCGGCCGATCGAATGGCGCAGGTCGCGGGGGCCGGCCGACCGGTTCCGCTACCACGCCGAGATCAGGTGAGAGCGACCTTTCAACGACATCAAGCAATAACGAATTCAAGGGAGAAACAATGCCAAACTGGTACAGCGAAAGCTCGCCGTTGGAGCGGCGCACGTTCTGGGCAAGCTTTGGCGGCTGGGCGCTGGATGCGCTCGACGTCCAGATGTTCGGCCTTGCCATCCCCGCGCTGATCGCGGCGTTCGGCATCAGCAAGGCGGACGCGGGCCTGCTCGGCTCGGTCACGCTGTTCTTCGGCGCGTTCGGCGGCTGGCTCGGCGGCGCACTCGGCGACCGTTTTGGTCGCGTCAAGGCACTTCAGATTACCGTTGCGACCTTTGCGCTCGCGACCTTCGCCTGCGCGTTCGCGATGACCTTCACCCAGCTCCTGATCCTGAAGGCGATCCAGGGCCTCGGTTTCGGCGCCGAATGGGCTTGCGGCGCGGTGCTGATGGCCGAGATCATCCGCCCCGAGCATCGCGGCAAGGCGCTGGGCTCGGTGCAGAGCGCCTGGGCCGTGGGGTGGGGCGCAGCCGTGCTGCTCTCGGCCCTCGTGTTCACTTATGCACCCGCCGACATCGCTTGGCGGCTGCTGTTTGCGCTGGGGCTGTTGCCCGCGCTCCTCATCATCTTCATCCGCCGCGGCTTGAAGGAGCCGCCGCGCGCGGTCGCAGCCGACAAGACGCCATTCTTCGCCACGCTCTCGGGCATCTTCCATCGCGACGTGTTGCGCTCGACGCTGATCGGAGGCCTGTTTGGCATCGGCGCCCACGGCGGTTACGCGGCCCTGACCACGTTCCTGCCGACATACTTGCGCGAAGTGCGGCATCTGTCGGTGCTGGGCTCCAGCGGCTATCTCGCAGTCATCATCGTTGCCTTCTTCTGCGGCTGCATCGCGAGCGGCATCATCAGCGACCGCATCGGCCGCAGGGCCAATGTCACCTTCTTCGCCAGCGCCTGCATCGTCACCGTGCTGATCTACATCTTCGCGCCGCTGACCAATGGCGAGATGCTGGTGCTCGGCTTTCCGCTCGGCTTCTTCTCCGCCGGCATTCCCGCCAGCATGGCGGCGCTGTTCAGCGAACTCTATCCGGCCGGCGTGCGCGGTACCGGCGTCGGCTTCTGCTACAATTTCGGCCGCATCGTCTCCGCCGCGTTCCCCTTCCTCGTGGGCTATCTCAGCGACCACATCGGGCTCGGACCGGCGATCGGCATCGATGCGGCCTTCGCCTATTCGCTGGTGCTGATCGCGGTGGTGCTGCTGCCCGAAACCCGCGGCAAGGTTTTCGAACAAGCCGTCGCGACGCGCGCCTGACGCCGGATGGGGAGCAGTCACCATGATATCCCGCGAGCGTGGCCTGACGCGCCGCCAATTCGGCACAGGCCTTGTATCCCTCGTGTCGGCCACGGCCGTCGCGAGCCGAGCGAAGAGTGAGACGAGCTTGCCGACAATCGATACCCATGCCCATGTCTTCCACCGCGGCCTCAAGCTCGCGCCCGGCCGGCGCTATGCCCCCGATTACGATGCGCCGCTGGCGCTCTATCTGGAGCAGCTCGACCGCAATGGCATGAGCAATGGCGTGCTGGTGCAGCCGAGCTTTCTCGGCACCGATAATTCCTATCTGGTCGAGAGCCTGAAGACTTCCGGCGGACGCCTGCGTGGTATCGCGGTGGTCGATCCTTCCGTGACCGCGGACGAACTGCGCGCGCTCGATCGCGCCGGCGTCGTCGGCATCCGCCTCAATCTGGTCGGTCAGCCCTTGCCCGATCTCGCTGCCGGCGAATGGAAGGCGCTGCTCGGAAACGTGAAATCGATGGGCTGGCAAGTCGAGCTCCAGCGCAACGCGTCCGACCTCGCACTGCTGGCGCCGCAGCTGCTCGACCATGGTGTCACCGTCGTGCTCGATCACTATGCGTTGCCGGATCCGAAACTCGGCGTCGTCGATCACGGCTTCCAGTCGGTGCTGAAGCTCGGCGCGACGCGAAATGTCTGGGTCAAGATCTCGGCGCCGTATCGCAACGGCGCGAGCGGCGAGAGTTTTACGAAGGAGGCCTATCCGCTGCTGCGCAAGGCTTACGGACTGGATCGATTGCTGTGGGGCAGCGACTGGCCGCACACGCAGTTCGAGGCGTCGCAGGCTTACGCGAAAAACCGGCAGTTTCTCGATGGGCTGATCGTCGATGACAGCGATCGCGCGCAGGTGCTCGCATCGCCGTATCAGCTGTTCCGCTTCTGATTCTCCCTCCTGATCTCCTCGCGCGATTGCTCCGAATGCTCCGAATTTTGGGGCATGACGAGCGATATCGCCGGCCTGTAGACTGCCGGCGATGCGGCCGGTTGAGGCCGCGACTTTCATGAGGAAGTGAAGATGCAGCGCCGCTACATCACCGTCGACGTGTTCACCGACCGCGGCTTCGGCGGCAACCAGCTCGCCGTGGTGCTCGATGCCGGCGGGCTCACGACGCAGCAGATGCAGGCGATCGCGACAGAGTTCAACTATTCCGAGACGACCTTCGTGCTGCCGCCGCGCGACAGGGCCAACGACGCCGAGGTGCGCATCTTCACGCCGGTGCTGGAGATTGCCTTTGCCGGCCATCCCAATGTCGGCACCGCCTTCGTGCTGGCCTCGATGGCAAAAGAGCTGAAGCCGCGCCTGCTGTTTGAGGAGAAGGCCGGGCTCGTGCCGGTCGAGATCGTGAGAGAGCAGGGCCGGGTGGTCAGAACCGAGCTCACCGCGCCCCAACCTTTGGCGCGGCTGTCGCAATTGTCTGCCGCTGAAGCTGCAAGCTGCGTCTCGCTCGGTGCGGATGACATCAAGGTCGACAGCCACGCGCCGCAGATCGTCAGCGTCGGAAACGCGTTTCTGGTGATGGAGCTGCATTCGCGCGAGGCGCTCAAGCGCGCCCGGCCCGATGCGGCGGCCTACGGCAAGGTCTTGCCGCGGGACGGCGCCCGCTCGGTATGGTTCTACACGCGCGACGTGCCGCCAGCGGAGGCGCCTTGCGATCGGCAGGCGCGGATGTTCATGCGCGGCGCCAGCGGCCTCGTCGAGGATCCCGCCACCGGCAGCGCGACGGTCGCCGCGGCGGCGCTGTTTGCCGACCTCGATCCCACGCGCGATGGCGAGTTGAAGCTCACCGTCGGCCAGGGCTTTGACATGGGACGGCCAAGCATCCTCCGGACGCGCGTGCGCAAGCAGGATGGAAAGATCACGTCCGCTCATGTCGGCGGCAGCTGCGTGCAGATGATGGAAGGGACGTTTCGGCTGGTGGGCGAGGGGTGAACTCTCTCCACGCGCCAAGACGAGCTCGCGCCAGATCCGTCATCCTGAGGTGCGAGCCCTTGCGAGCCTCGAAGGATGCACGGCGGAGATGCTACATCGGGGCACGCCGTCGTCCTTCGAGGGCCGCTAAAGAAGCGGCCACCTCAGGATGACGGCTACGGTTAAAGTCGTCCTCCCGCCCGAAGGCCGCTACACCTGTCGTCCGGCCAAATTCCTCACCGCCACGCCATCGCGCTCCTCGATGATCTCCGCGATCATCTGGCGGTGGCAATGGGTGTGATCGCGCTCGTAGCAGAGCAGGCAAACCGGACCGGCCTTCATCACCAGCGCCGAGAGCTCGTCCATCTCTTCCCTGGCCTGCGGCGTCTTCAGGTGCTTTGAATAGATCTTCTCCAGCACTTCGTATTGGCCGCTGCGCGCGGCGAGGCGGCCTTCCTTCGGCGTGCCGAGCGCGGCGAGATGGACATAGGCGATCCCGCGCTCATCGAGGCCCGCGGACAGCTGCTTCTTCGAAAAGCCGGGCCGGCGCGAAGAGGTCACCGCGCGCACGTCGACCACGAGCTTGACGCCGGCCTCTACCAGCTCGTCGAGCACCGCCTTGGGCGGCGTCTGTTCATAACCGATGGTGAAGAGCTTTTTCGCCTTTGCCATGAACCATCCTCAGCTCACCCGCGCGATCAGTTCCATGGCGCCGGCCGGTGCGCGCACCTTGCCCTCGTGGATGACATAGGCGAACACGTCGCGCGGCTCTTTCTTCGGCTTGGCCTCGTCGACCTTCGGCAGATCGTCGGGTTCACTCCCCTCGGCCCAGTCCTGAAAGCGCTTGGCCCAGGCATCGAGCTGCTTCGGCGGATAGCAGGTCTTGATCTCGTCATTGCCCTTCTGGAGCCGTGCATAGACGAAGTCGCCGGCGACGTCGGCGATCGCCGGATATTTGCCGTGCTCGGCGAACACGACAGGCGTCTCGAACTCGCGGATCAGCGCGACGAAGTCCGGCGCGCAAAAACTGTCGTGGCGGACCTCGACGACATGGCGCAGCGCGCGCCCATCGAGCTTGCGCGGCAGCAGCTCCAGGAACTTGCCGAAATCGGCGCCGTCGAACTTTTTCGTCGGCGCGAACTGCCACAGCACCGGTCCGAGATGGTCGCCGAGTTCCAGCACGCCGGAATCATAGAACCGCTTGATGGAATCGCCGGCCTCGGCGAGCACGCGGCGGTTGGTGGCGAAGCGGGGTCCCTTCACCGAGAACACGAAACCATCGCGCACTTCGCTGGCCCATTTGCGAAAGCTCTCCGGCTTCTGCGAGCCGTAATAGGTGCCGTTGATCTCGATCGAGGTCAGCTTCGAGGCGGCATAGGACAGCTCCTTGGCCTGCGTGAGCTTCTCCGGGTAGAACACGCCGCGCCAGGGCTCGAAGGTCCAGCCGCCGACGCCGATGAAGATGTTGCCGGATTTTTTGGACGCGGTTTTTGCTTTGGCCACGGGAGGGTCTCGCATCGACGGGGAGGGACCTCATCCTAATCAAACCAGATGTGATTGGCCAGTTGCGCCGTCCCGTCTAAGGTCGCAACGGGACCCGCGCAAAAGGAGAACAAGAATGCGGATGCTGATGGTGGGAGCGGCGCTTGTCATGATGACATCTGCTGCCATGACGTTTGGTGCCATGGCCGACGATGACGACGATGCCAAGGGTGCGCAGAAGCTCGCCATGCAGGGCCGAGACGATTACTGGCATTGCCTGGCGCGGGAATATTCGCGCGACTCCAATCAGGGAATGTCGGAACAGGATTTCGGCCGCTCGGTCGCGGGCGCCTGTCCGTCGGAGCGGCAATATTACCGGGTGGCGTTGCTCGACTATCTCACCACGCAATATCCGAACATCGATGCCGGCGCCCATCTCGCCACCGCGAACAGAGCGGTCGAGTCGGCGCAGAAGGACATCGTGACGGCCTTCGTCAAGCACAGGCCGCCCGCAAAGTAGGGCAGTGGCGAACGGCCAATCGCGAAGAGGGCACGTAAGCCGGCGCTCTTCATTCGCGACGAGCCATTCGCTATTCGCCCCTCCGCGGGGGGCTCTTCCAGCTCCGCGCGCATCCATGGTATCATTGGAGGCATCTGGAACAGGGATGGGCTTCCATGTCGTCTGAGTCGATGGGTGGCATTCTGGGCGCGATCGTCGCGGCAGTCGTGCTTGCGGTCGCCGTCGTATTGGGGCCGATCGGCCAGTACGGCAAGCCGCCCAGGCCGGCAAAGGCCGAGCCGGCTCCGGCCGCAGCGCCCGCTGTCCCGGCCGCCCCCGTGCCGCGTGGGCCGGTGATCAAGGAAGTCCCGAACTAGCAAGGGTCTGAAAAAGAGCCGCTATGCCCCCTTGCGAAGCGGTTTTGCCGTACCTATCTAGCTTCTAACGGCGACGTTGAGTGAAACCTCCGGCGCTGGAACGACCTTGGAATAGCTTGGGCTTGCGCCGGATGTACGCGCGGTCCGCCGTTCCGGGGTCGTTGGCATTTTTGGGCCCTTTTTGGGCCTTTCCCCACAGACCCCCGGCTCGGTAGATCTTGGCAGCGCAACGTCTTGGCAGCGCAGGACGCGGCGGATATACGCTGCCGTCATGAATGAAGCGATCAGACCGGGCTCCGGCACTCCCCCGCAGGCTCAAGAGGCGCCGGAACTGTCGGTCATCGTCCCGACGTTCAACGAGCGCGACAACGTCACGGTGCTGTACCGGCGGCTGGAGGCGACGCTCGCCAACGTCGCCTGGGAAGTCGTGTTCGTCGACGATAATTCGCCCGACGGCACCTGGGACGTCGTGCGCGCGCTGGCGCAGCGCGACAACCGCGTGCGCTGTGTCCGCCGCATCGGCCGCCGCGGCCTGTCGGGCGCCTGCATCGAGGGCATCCTGGCCTCCAGCGCGCCCTATGTGGCCGTGATCGATGCCGACCTCCAGCACGACGAGACGCAACTGCCGAAGATGCTGTTGCTGCTCGCAAGCGACCAGGCCGATCTCGTCGTCGGCAGCCGCTACATCGAGGGCTACAAGAGCGAAGGCTTCAACAAGCAGCGCGCCGGCGCCAGCGCGCTTGCGACCGAACTCGCCAGGAAGGCGTTGCGGGTCGAGATCGCCGATCCCATGAGCGGCTTCTTCATGGTTCGGCGCGACCGTTTCGAGGAGCTCGCGCCAAAGCTGTCGGTGCACGGCTTCAAGATCCTGCTCGACCTCGTCGCGAGCGCGAACGGTAGGTTGCGAGCCGTTGAAATTCCCTACACGTTCGGCGAGCGCCAGCACGGCGAGAGCAAGCTCGATTCCATGGTCGCGCTGGATTTTCTCGGCCTGGTGCTGGCCAAGTTCACCAACGATGCTGTCTCGCTGCGCTTCATCCTGTTCGCGATGGTCGGCGGCATCGGCCTCGTGGTGCATTTGACCACGCTGTTCATCGCCCTTCAGCTGTTCAAGGCGCCGTTCGCGGAGGCGCAGGCCGCGGGCGCCGTCGTCGCCATGACCAGCAACTTCGTCCTCAACAACTTCCTCACCTACCGCGACCAGCGGCTGAAGGGCTTTGCGCTGCTGCGCGGCCTGATCGCCTTCTATATCGTGTGCAGCGTCGGCCTGCTCGCCAATGTCGGCGTCGCCTTCTCGGTCTACGACCAGGAGCCGATCTGGTGGCTGGCCGGCATGGCCGGCGCGCTGATGGGCGTGGTGTGGAACTACGCGATGTCCGGACTGTTCGTCTGGCGCAAGAAATAGCTCGACATGGGCGGGGCTGACGCGCGGATTGTCCGCAATACCGCGCTGGTGATCGTCGCGCTGGTCGGCTTGCGGCTGGTTGCAGCCGCGTTCACGCCGATCACCTTCGACGAAGCCTATTACTGGATGTGGTCGAAGAACCTCGCCGGCGGGTATTACGACCACCCGCCGATGGTCGCCTATGTGATCCGCGCCGGCACCATGATTGCCGGCGACACCGAGCTCGGCGTCCGCGTGTTCTCGATCCTGCTCGCGCTGCCGATGAGCTACGCGATCTACCGCTCCGCCGCCATCCTGTTCGGTGGCGCGCGGGTGGCGGCGACCAGCGCCATCCTGCTCAATGTGACCATGATGGCCTCGGTCGGCACGCTGATCGTCACGCCCGATGCGCCGCTGCTCGTTGCTTCGAGCTTCGTGCTGTTCTTCCTCGCCAAGGTGCTGGAGACCGGCCGCGGCGTCTGGTGGCTCGCCGTCGGCGCGGCGGTCGGCGCGGCGCTGCTGTCGAAATACACCGCGATGTTCTTTGGCGCCGCGATCCTGATCTGGCTTGCGGCCGTGCCGAAACTGCGGCGCTGGTTCCTCTCGCCCTGGCCCTATCTCGGCGGTCTCGTTGCGTTCGCGCTGTTCTCACCGGTGATCCTGTGGAATGCGGATCATCAATGGGTCTCGTTCGTAAAGCAGCTCGGCCGCGCGAAGATCGAGGACTTCCGTCCCGTCTTCATCGCCGAGCTGATCCCGACCCAGATCGCCTTCGCAACGCCGCTGGTCTTCATCCTCGGCGCGATGGGCCTGCACGCGCTGACCTGGCGCCGGGCCGGCGCGCTGGCCTCGCGTTTGCTGATCGAGACGCTGTTCTGGACCATCGTCGTCTATTTCGTCTGGCATTCGCTGCATGCCCGCGTCGAGGCCAACTGGTTCGCGCCGGTCTATCCGCCCTTCATCGTTGCCGCGGCCGCCGCCGCCAATCTCGTGCCGTGGCAACCGCGCGCGCGGCGCCTCGCGGATTTCTGCCTGCGCTGGGCCGCGCCCGTGGGCATCGTGATGTTTGCGGCGCTGATCGTGCAGGCCAACACCGGCTGGCTGTCGGGCTATCGCCGCGACGCGACGGTGCGCAGCGTCGGGGTCGGCTGGCGCGAGCTCGCCGCCGAGATCGAAGCGGCGCGCGTGCGCAGTGGCGCGACCTGCGTGCTCGCGCAGGACTACGGCACCACGGGCTGGCTCGCCTTCTATCTGCCGCGCGGCACCTGCGTGCTGCAGCAGAACCAGCGCATCCGCTGGGTCAACATGCCCGAGCCCGATCCAAAGCTGCTTGCCGGCAAGTTGATCTCTGTCGACGAGCTGCGCCCGGACGGCCATCCCGCCCTCGACGAGCTCTTCGCGAAGGTGACGCAAATTGCGCAATTGCAGCGCAAGCGCGGGCCGCTCGTGGTCGAGACCTACGGCATTGATCTGCTCGAAGGCGCCAAGGGCGACGTGCTCGACCGCTCGCCGCCGCCGGAAGCGCGGTAGGCGGCCCCAAAAATCAGTCGATCATCTCGGCCCTGGCGGCGGCCTGGCTCGGCCCGTTCTGGTCGCGCCAGAACCAGACGGTCACGACGCCGGAGCGGCCGCGGACCTGCGTGAGCAGGGGACCTGACAGAATGCCGTCGGGAGCGCCGTGGAAGTCGGCCGCATCCAGCAGCGTATCGGTCAGCGCGAGCCGCGCACAGTTCTGGGCGGCAACCTCCATCAAGCGGTTCGCGACGTTGACCGTGTCGCCCGTCGCCGTGATGTGCTGGTGGCTTTCGCCGAGGCGGGAGGCGATGATCGGGCCGAAATGCGCGCCGATCTTGAAACCGAGCTGGCCGCGGAGGGCAGGCGGCAGCGAAGCGATCCAGCGATCGACGCTGCGATACAGGTCGATCGAGCATTGCAGCGCGCGAGCGGCGTCGTCGGGCATCGCGTGTGGCAGTCCGAACAGGATCATGGCGCCGTCGCCGAGAAAGCCGGTGATCAGGCCGCCGCAATCGACCGCGGCCTTGTCGATCAGCGCGTGAAATGCCCTCAGCAGATGCTGCAGCTCGTCCGGATCGATCCGTTCGCTGAGCGTCGTGAAACCGGAGAGATCGATGAAGACGACGGCCGCATCCTGCCGGACCGGCCTGGACAGGAAATTCGGATCGCGCGTCAGCCATTCCTGCACGGCGGGCGCCTGGAATTGCGCCAGCGACCTGCTCTTGGCGGCAAAATATTGCGTGCGGCGGCCGCCGGCCCACAGCTGCACGCCGGCAAAGACCGCGACCGGCGGCACCGCGGCGGCAAGTGTCGTCGCGGCGTTCAGCCAAACGCCGTGCGTGAAGGCGAACAGATTGAGCCCGGCCCAGGCGATCATCACCGCGGCGGCCGCGACGATGCCGGGCGCGCTGCGCCGCCAGGCGAGCAGGCCGACCAGCAGCATCGGCAAAAGGATCGCGAAAAGCGCGTCGGCGATGTGGACCTTGCGGTCGCGCACGATGCCGTCACCGGCGACGAGATGGGTGATCGCGGTCGAGATCACCTCGACGCCGGGCATCAGGGAATCGAACGGTGTTGGATAGAAGTCGCCGCCGCCGGCGACCGCGGCGCCGATCACGACGATGCGGTTCTCGATCGCCGCGCGATTGAGCGTACCGTCGAAGATGCTCTGCGCGCTGACGGTGCGGATGGTGCGGCGCGGGCCGTAATAGGTGATCGGCAGCGCGAAATCGCTGTCAGTCGACACCGCGCGATCGCCGAGCATGAGATGATCCGGCGCGATCGTCAGCGGCTTGTCGAGCGCGCGCGTCGCGACGCGCAAGGGAAACGACAGCTCGACCTTGTCGCGGGTCCGGAACAGCATCGGCACCGAAAGCGGCGAGCCCGACTGCCCCGTCGCGACGTTGACGACTCCGACCTCGGCGTGATCGGCGAAGGCGGGCAGAGGCAGCAGGAAGCGCTCGGCCTGTGGCAGCGCGGCGAGGGGACCTTGGGTGCCCGGCTCCACGGTCTCGCTGGCGGTCGGGAAGATCGCCGCGGCGGCGAGCACTATGGGACCGGTGGCGAGCGTGTTTGCTAGCGTCGCGTCGCCGATCGCAGCGCTGCGGTCGACCAGGAGCAGGTCGATCGCGACGACCTTCGGCTTGAACTGCACGATGGTGTCGACGACGCGCGCGAGATCGGCGCGCGGCAGCGGATAGCTGCCGCCGCGTTTCACGACGGTGTCGTCGATTGCGACGATGGTGACGAGATCGGGCGGAGCCTGCACGCCGCGGACCTGGGTCCGCCAATCCGTCAGCGTCGCCTCAAGCCGATCGAGAAAGCGCAGATGACCGTTGGCGTGGCCGGCATAGATGCCGGCACCCCACAGCGCGGTGAGGACGAGTGCCACCAGGATCTGAACGCGTCTAGTCATTACGTACTGCAATCTTCTTTGTCGCCCGGGCGTTGCTGCGCGGGCCTTAATTGTCCAGGCCTTATTGACCCAGTCTTGCCATCAGCGCGTCGACGCGCGGCTGGCCCCAGGTCTTGACGGTCAACGGGCCGGTTGCCTCGACATCGACGCCTTGGCCCGGTCCGAGCACGACGCCGCGTCCACGAGCCCTGCGGCTCACACTGACACGGCCGTCGGCAACGAAGACCGCGGTCTTGGCCTCAGCGACATCGACGGCCCATTTGGTCCCGCGCACTGCGGCGATCGCCTGCGGCGTCAGCACCTTGAAGGGATTGCCGCCGGGCTTCTTGGGCACCTCGATCAGCAGCGCCTTGCTGCTCAACTCCACGGAGTCAATATGTCCGTCGCGGTTGGCGTCCTTAAGTTCAAATCTGGCGCCGTTTTCCGCAACGATGGTGATGCCGTTGTCGCAGCGCCACACTTGCGTGCCCGCAGCCGATGGCGATGCTATGCAGCCGACATTGACAGCCGGCTGTGCATTCGCAGACCCGATCAACTGAAACAACCACGCCAGAGCGAAAATACCGGCGCCCGCGATCCCTCTCATGCCAGCCTCCGTTTGCGTGCTTGGCACAGTTCAAAGCGATGTTGATACGGTACCGTATCACACGCAGAGGCTGCTGAAAAGTGCCGCTCTCGGAGCTATTTCCTCGGTGCGGTCTTTTCCAGTCCGGCGCGATCAACTTTCGGTCAGGGCGCCGTGCTGCGTGAGCACTCTGTGCGCGTTGTGTGATGTGGGACGGGCTCTGCCGCCACCCTGCTGACACCCGCTGGAGAGGGCGCCGCGCACCAGCCTCGCGCAACGCTTCCCCGCTATTGTCCGGGTATTGAAGACCACGAAAACGACTTGGTTGGATGGCCTTAGAGGGGCGGCCTGTGACGTCCATCGAACGCGCCGAACCGGCCGAGAATTATAGTTAACAGATGCTGCTAAGTCCGTAGTTCTGCGGACTTTTTTCTCGAAATGGGACAGCGTTAACGCGGTGCCTCACATCTGCCCGAACTTAATCTGCATTTAACTAAAAGTCGCCTTAATGACGCTCCGACCTCCTGCGAGATGCTGATCCCGGATCGTGACCAGCGGCACTTCGAAGGGGGACTGAGTGACACCGTCCTGGACGCAAGGCGAATGAGTACGAGTATCGCTGCGCAGAGTAACGCGGCACGGAAGTCCAAGAATTCTCTTCGGAAGCCTTCCCGGAAAATGACCACCACCAATTGGCTGGGCGCTGCGGCGATCGGCTGCGTCGTGATGGGCGCCGGCTGGACCATCTACAGCAACGTCCTCGGCGCCAGCGTCTATCCGACCGTCGGCAGCGTTGGCTACGACGAGCCCGTGATCAAGCGCGCGCCCAGGGTGGCGCTGCGTGAGGCCGGCGAGGCCATCAGGGACACCTTTGCGCTGCTGCCCGACCGGCTCCAGGTCGCAGCCCCGATCTCGCGCGAGATGTTCAACGAGCGCTTTGCCGCGGCCGCGACCCCGGGCGTGGCGTCGAATGCGAGCGCCGCGCCCGCAACCCAGGTCGCCGTCGCCAAGGAAGCGTCGAAGGACGCCCCCAAGCAGAGCGTGATCGCGAAGGTCGCGGACGCGCTGAAGCCGGCGGCGCCGGCCAAGATTGCCGACAAAACTGCGGACAAGGCCAAGCGCGCGCCGGATGCGCAGATGCAACTGGCTTCGGCCGATCCGGCCGAGATCGTGCCGGCGCCTGAGGCGAAGCCGAAATCGTTTGCCGATCGCGCCAAGGCCGCGGTGATGTCGATCACCGGTCCGCGCCAGTCGATGGTCGAGAAGCTATGGGGCAAGCGGGAGCCGTCCGGCGGGCTGCTGGCCTATGCCTCGGCCGATGCCAGCGTGACCGCGTCCATCGCGCCGAGGGAGCAGAACCCCATGCTCGGCGGTTCGGCGCCCTATGAGCGGGACACGGCGGTCTACGACATCACCGCCAAGATGGTTTACCTGCCCGACGGCACCAAGCTCGAGGCGCATTCCGGCCTCGGCTCCAATCTCGACGATCCGCGCTCCTCGCGTGTCCGCATGCGCGGCGTGACGCCGCCGCACATCTACATGCTGAAGCCACGCGAAGCGCTGTTCCATGGCGTGCCGGCGCTGCGCCTGACCCCGATCGGCGGCGAGAGCGCGATCTACGGCCGCGACGGCCTGCTCGCCCACACCTTCATGCTCGGGCCGAACGGCGATTCCAACGGCTGCGTGTCGTTCAAGGACTATTACGCGTTCCTCGACGCCTACCGTAACAAGGGCATCCGCAAGCTCGCGGTGCTGGCGCGGGTAGAGTGATCCCGGCTCATTCTGGATGATACAAAAGGGCCGCTTGCAGCGGCCCTTTTCTTTTCTGCTTTAGCCCGGCCAGCATTGTCCGCCGCCGTCGATCCTGAGCACCTGGCCCGAGACGAAGGCGCCCATGGGACCTGCAAAGAACTCGACGACGCGCGCGACCTCGTCGACGGTCGCGATGCGGTCGAGCGTGCCGGTCTCGACCATCCTGTCGGGATCCACCGCGCGCGTGCCGAGGAAACGGCCGGTGCGGGTATCGCCGGGCGCGATGCAGTTGACGGCGATGTCGTAGGCGCGGAGCTGGTCGGCCAGGCATCGCGTGTAGTGGGTCACGCCGGCCTTCGACACCGCATAGATCGAGCCCTGGGTGCGGCCCTTGAACGCGGCGACCGAACCGAGCGTGACGATGCGGCCGCGGCGCCGCTCCATCATTCCCTTCGCGACCGCCTGGCAGGTCAGAATGGTCGAGAGCAGATTGCGCTCCAGCACCGCGCGCACATCGGCCTCCTTGATGTTTACCGCGTCGTTCGGGTCCGGCTTTCCGCCGGCGGCTGCGATGTCGCCGCCGGCATTGTGCACGAGAATGCCGATCGGGCCGAGGGCTGCTTCCGTCTCGGCAATCACGCGCGCGATGTCCTCGCCCCTGGTGAGGTCGCCGAGCACGCGCTGGCTGCGGACGCCGAATTGCTGGCCGATCTCTGCGGCGACCGCGGTGAGGGTGGTGCCCTCGCCATATTCCGCCGGCCCGTTCTCGCGCATGCCGTGGATGGCGACATCGGCGCCGAGCGCGGCGAGCTTCTCTGCAAAGGCGCGTCCGAGCCCGCGTCCCGCGCCGGTCACCAGCGCCACCTGTCCTGACAATACTTTCCCGTCATGTGCAGCCATGATCTTCTCCTGTTATGAAACGTCAGTCTGCCGCGAGATCGAGCCCGATCGCCATCGCCTGCACGAGGCACATCGGCGCGACCAGCGTGCGCAGCGCCGGCTCGGGCATGTCCTGGATCTCGAACACGACGCTCGCGCCTTCGACGATCGGGCTCAGGAGGCTGTCGGTGATGGAAATCGTGGGCACGCCGCGCGCAACGAGTTCGGGAAACAGCCGCGCCGTATCCGGATAGTAGTTCCGGAAGCTGATCGCGACCAGCGCGTCCTCCGTGGTTGCGGCATGCGACTGCTCGTGGATGCTGCCGCCGGTACCGTCGAGCAGGACGATGCGGCGTCCGAGCTTGCGCAGCACGTAGGCGAGGTGGGTCGCAACCGGAAACGAGCCGCCGAGGCCGAGCAGATAGATGTCGCGCGCTTTCGCAAGGATCGCAGTTGCCGCGTCGAGCTCGCGCGCATGCACGGACTGGCTCAGCGTCACCAGCGACGATTGCGCCTCCGAGACGAAGCGGGACAGCACCGCGGCCGGCTGGCGGCCGAGTACCGATTTCTCCTCGCTCTTCATGCGGGCGAGCCGCGCCTTGTAGCTTGGTGCTACGCCGGCAACGAGGCGTGAGCGGAATACCTGCTGCATCTCGGTGAAGCCGCCGAAGCCGAGCGCATGGGCGAAGCGAACGATCGCCGAGGGCGGCACGCCCGAGCGCTGCGCCACCTCCGCCACGGTGCCGAGCGCGACATCGGTCGGGTGATCGAGCACGAACTCCGCGATCTGCTGCAGCCGGCCGGACAGCGCCCGGTGCCGCTGCGCAATGGCGCCGCGCAGCTCGTCGTAGCTCATCGCGCCTTGTGCCTTGTTCATCGTCTCGGGTCTCCGGATCGGTCGCCTGTTTAACGGCATTTCACCGTTTGGATCAAATATTCCACTTTACATAACAAATGGAATGAATATTCTAATCGCAGAAAAAAGCAAAAGACTTCGAAAACGGGAGGAAACAATGAGAGGGCGTCAGATCTCACGGCGAAGCGTTCTGAAGGGCAGCTTGATGGCCAGCGTCATCGGCGGCACCGGCAGCTTCTTTGGGCCGTGGAAAGAGAATCACGCGTGGGCGCAAGGCGCCAAGCCGATCAAGCTCGGCCTGACCTGCGACGCCAGCGGCCAATACGGCAACAGCGGCCAGGACGATTTCCGCGGCATCAAGATGGCGATCGACGAGTTCAACGCCAAGGGCGGCGTGCTTGGCCGCCAGGTCTCGTTCATCACCGCGGATACCGAGACGACGCCGGCCACCGGCAGCCGCGTCGCCGAACGCTTCATCACCCGCGAGGACTGCACCATCCTGATCGGCGCGCTGCATTCCGGCGTCGCCAACGCCATCACCCAGGTCGCCAGCAAATACGGCGTGATCTACATGAACACCAATTCCTCCGCGCCGAGCGAGGCCGGGGAGAACTGTTCGCGCGTGAAATTCGTCTGGGACGGCAACGGCACCAATTTCTCCAAGGCATCGGTCAAGAACGCAGTCGATTCCATCGGCAAGAACTGGATGCTGCTGACCAACGACTACGTCTGGGGTCACACCACGTCTGCCGCGACCAAGGCGCAGGTCGAGGCTGCCGGCGGCAAGATCATCGACAATCTGCTGGTGCCGCAGAACACCCGCGACTTCACCGCCTACCTCCTGAAGATCCAGCAAGCAAAACCCGACGTGGTCGCAACTGCGATCGGCGGCGACGACATCAAGGCGCTGCGCGAGCAGGTCGCGCAGCTCAAGCTCGACGGCAAGCCGGCCTGGATCAACAACCAGCAGGACTGGCCCGATGTCTGGGGCGCGCCTGACAGCCTGTTCGGCGTGTTCGGCACGACCTGGTATCACAAGCTGCAGCTGCCCGGCGTCGCCGAGTTCGTCAAGAAATGGCAGGCCGCCAACAAGGACGGTCCGATCCCGGTGCCGGGCAACGTCTCCTACAACGGCTACATGTCGACGCGCGAATTGCTCCGTGCGATCGAGCGGGCAGGGTCGACCAACAACGTCAAGATCATCAAAGAGCTAGAGAACCTGAAGGTCTCGGCGACCGACCGCATGCAGCATTTCGACGCCTACATGGATCCCATGACGCATCAGATGCAGCAGACGATCTATCTGGCGCGGCGCAACGCCAAGCCGGCTGACAACACCGATCTGTTCGAGATCATCAGCTGGACGGAGCCGAAATCCGCCGCCGATGACGCCGCACCCGGCAAATGCAAGCTCACGCCCTACGAGCAAGTGCCGACCGTCGACTCCTAGCGACGGTGCGTCGCGTCGTGGAACGAGCGGCGCGCGTATTGCGCGCCGCAGGCCCGGGCCATCTGTGTCCCGAGTGAGCAAATGCCAGCTGCGAGACCAAGACCTTGTTCGACCTTCTTCCGCATCTTCTGAACGGCCTGACGCTCGGCCTGCTGTTCGCGCTGATCGCGCTCGGCTTCATGCTCATTGTCGGGCTGATGGAGCAGATCAACCTTGCGCATGGTTCCCTGTTCGCGCTTGGCGCTTATGTCGCCATGCAACTGACCGGACCGCGCCCGCCATTGCCGGCCGATCTCGCGAAAGCGTGGCTCGCGCTCCCGCTGGGCTGGCGCTATGCCGCCACGCTGGTGATCGCACCCGTGATCGTGAGTATCGTCGGCATGCTGATCGAGCTCTGCATGCGCCGCACCTACGGCAAGGACCCACTGTACGGGCTTCTCCTGACCTTCGGTGCGGCGATGGTGATCGAGGAGCTGATCCGCCTGGTCTGGGGTACGCGCGACTATGTGCTGCAGGTGCCGTCCGCCATCAATGGCGGCTTCCTGTTCGGCGATCTGATCTGGTCGACCTATCGTTTCTACGCGGCGGGCATCGCGGCCGGGATCATCGGCCTGGTCTGGCTGTTGATCGAAAGGACGTCGTTCGGGGCGACGGTCAAGGCCGGTGCGCATGACAGCGAGATCGTCCGCGCGCTCGGCATCAATTTGTCGCGGTTGCGGCTGCTGGTGTTCGTGTTCGGCACCATGCTGGCCGCGATTGCCGGCATCATCGTCGCGCCGATCTGGGGCATTCGTCCGCATATGGGCGTCGATGCCGTCATCCCCGCGTTCCTGGTGATCGTGCTCGGCGGCGTCGGCAGCTTTTGGGGCGCGGTCGTGGCGGGGTTGCTGGTCGGGCTCTGTGTCGGCCTTGCCGGCGCTTACGCGTCCGAATGGTCGCTGTTGTCGATGTACATCCTGCTCGTTGCCGTCGTGACGTTCCGTGCGCGCGGCCTGTGGGGCAAGAAGAGCGTGCTCGAGGCCTAGGGAATGATTGTGGGATCAAAATCGTCATCCGACGCTGCGCGCCTCGTCACGCCGACGATGCTGGTGCTCTGGCTCGTGCTTGCAACGGTGCCGCTGTGGATCACGCGGATCGGGCTCTATCCCTATCTCGGGATCGAGATCCTGATCTGGTCGCTCTATGCGCTTGCGTTCAACCTGGTGCTGGGCACGGCCGGACTTCCCTCGTTCGGACATGGCGCCTATTTCGGCATCGGCGCCTATGCGTTCGGGCTCTGCCAGCTCGACATTGTCGCCAATCTCTGGATCTGTCTCGCTGCCGCGGCCGTGGTCGCGGGGCTTGCCGGCGTGCTGGTGGCGCTGTTCATCTCGCACCGGCGCGGCATCTACTATGCCTTCATGACCATCGCCTTCGGCCAGATCTTCTGGACGCTGGCGATCAAGTCGCACCGCATCACCGGCGGTGAGGATGGGCTTCTCAAGATTAAACGGCTGCCGGCCGATTTCGGGCTGGTGTCGTTCGATCTCACCGACAATGTTGCGTTCTACTATTTCGTGCTCGCGGTGTTCGCGGTCGGTACCGCCGTCTTGTGGCGGCTGGTGCATTCGCCCTATGGCCGCGTGGTCGCTGCGATCAGGCAGAGCGAGGTTCGCGCCGCCCATCTCGGCTATAACGTGTGGCTCTACAAGGCATCGGTGTTCGCGCTGTCGGCGGCCGTGTCCGGTTTTGCCGGCGGACTGTTCGCGATGGCGCAGCTCGCCGCATTCCCGGACGTCATGAGCCTGCATCAATCTGGCTACGTCGTGATGATGACGCTGGTCGGTGGCGGGCTCGTCAGCTTCTGGGGGCCGGTGATCGGCGTTTTTCTCTTCCTCACCGCGCGCGACGTGATCGGCGCGCTGACCAATGCCTGGATGCTCTATTTCGGTCTGCTGTTCATTGCGATCGTGCTGTTCCGCCCGGAAGGCATCGCGGGCGCGCTCTCGGCCGCCGTGCAGCAGCATTCACTCAACGCGTTGCGGCGGCGCGGCACGTCCGCGATGCGACTGCTGGTCGGGGGCGGGCGATGAGCATGATCGAGGCCGCAGGTGTGCACGTTCGCTTCGGCGATCGCGTCGTGCTGGAAAGCGTCGATCTCGCGGTTGCCGAGGGCGAGTTTCACGGCGTGATGGGCCCGAACGGCGCGGGCAAGACCACCTTCTTCAACGTCCTCACCGGCCGGGTGAAACCGAGCCGCGGCCGAGTCCTGCTCGGCGGCGAGGATGTCACGGGATTGAGCCCGCACCGCATCGCCGCCAAGGGCATCGCCCGCTCGTTTCAGATCATGACCCTGTTCGACGAATTCTCAGCCCGCGACAACGTCATGATGGGCTTGCCCGCGTTTCGCGCCCGAGGCCTCGATATCGCCCGTGCCGCAGCCGGTGACCGCAGGTTTGCCGAGCAGGCATCCGAAGCGCTCGCCGCGGTCGGGCTTGCCGACAAGGGCGATGTCCGTGCCAAGGACCTGTCCTATGGCGACCGCCGCGCACTCGAGATCGCGGTCGCGCTGGCGCAGGCCCCGCGCGTGCTGTGCCTGGACGAGCCCACCTCCGGCCTCGGCTCCGACGGCGTGCAGCGGCTGGCCGCTCTGGTGGCGCGCCTGAAGGGCCGGCTGACCATCGTCGCCATCGAGCACGACATGGAGTTCCTGTTCTCGCTCGCCGATCGCATCTCGGTCATCCATTGGGGCCAGGTGGTGGCGCGCGGCACGCCGCACGAGCTGCAGCAGAACGAATGGGTGCGTCGCTCCAATCTCGGGAAATTCGCATGATCCTCGAAGTGGATGGGGTCGATACCTTCTACGGCGAGACCCAGGCGCTGTTCGGCGCCTCGCTCGCTATCGAGCACGCCAAGGTGTTTGCACTGCTCGGGCCGAACGGCGCCGGCAAGACCACCATGCTCCGTTCGATTCTCGGGCTGACCCGCCCGCGCCGCGGCGCGGTTCGCTTCGACGGGCATGACGTGACGCGCGATCCGACCCACGAGATCGCGCGCGCCGGCATCGGCTGGGTGCCCGACGACCGGCGGCTGTGCCCGACCTTGTCGGTGGCGCGCAACCTCACCATCGCGCAGAAGCGCACGCGCTTTCGCAACTGGAGCGTCAAGGAGGCCGCCGCGATCTTCTCGCCGCTCGAATATCTCATGGAGCGCGACTGCGAGAACCTGTCGGGTGGCGAGATGCAGATGGTCGCCATTGCGCGCGCGCTGGTCGGCTCGCCGGGACTGGTCCTGTTCGACGAGCCGAGCCAGGGTCTTGCGCCAAAGATCGTCGGCGACGTGCTCGCCACCATTTTGCGCATGAAAGAGGAGGGGATCGCCTCGCTGGTTGTCGAACAGAATGCGGAGATCGCGCTGTCGGTGGCCGACCATGCCGCGGTGATCGATCGCGGCCGGATCGTCTGGACCGGCGAGGCCGCCGCCTTGCGCGACGATCGCGCGCTTCGTCAGCGCTTGCTGGGAGTACAATAAGTGGCCGCACCGCTGCTCGTTCTCGATGACGTTCGCAAGGTCTACACCAGGGGCCGCGTCATCCGCCGTCCGACGTTCACGCTTCAGGCGAACCTGTCGCTGGAGGAGCCGGGTATCGTCGGCGTGGTCGGGCCGAACGGCGCCGGCAAGACGACGCTGTTCGAGATGATGACCGGCTCCAACGCGCCGACCTCGGGGCGCGTGCTGGTCGCGGGCACCGATATCCATGGCGTCAAATATCGCGAGCGCGACCGGCTCGCGATCCACTATCACCAGTCCTATCAGGTCAGGCGGTTCCGCAAGCGCGTTCCGTCCGCCTTGCTGGCGCCGTCGCCGACCCGGACGCCGCTGGTTCACTTGTTCGACGAACCGCAGTTCAACCTGCAGGACGGCTATATCGGCTTCATGCTCGATTTCTTCCGCAAGCTGCGCGACGAGGGCAGGCTGGTCATCCTCTGCATGCATCCGACAGCTAGCTGGCACCTCGACATCCTCGCCGAGATCGCCGGGCAATTCCTGTTCGTCGCCGGCGGCGGGGTGACGCGGATGGCGGACTTCCGCACGCTCGCCGCCGAGCCGCGCTTCCGCCTCTATCTCGGACCGGAGATGACGCGCGCCGCGGACGCCATCTGTCAGAGCTCGACCTAAAAGGAGACTCCGTTGGCCTATTCGAACACGCAGCTTTTCATTGCCGGCAAATGGCGCCCGGCCCATTCGGGCAAAGCGATCGAGGTGCGCAATCCCGCGACGGAGGAGGTGATCGGCACCGTCGCGCATGCGGGCCAATCCGATCTCGACGAGGCGCTGGCCGCCGCTTCCGCCGGATTCAAGATCTGGCGCAATGTCGCGCCGTTCGAGCGCTGCCGGATCATGCGCAAGGCCGCCGCGATCATGCGCGAGCGCAATGACGAGATCGCGCCGCTGCTGACGATGGAGCAGGGCAAGACGCTGGGCGAGGCCAAAATGGAGGCGATGGCCGCCGCTGACGTGATCGAGTGGTTCGCGGAGGAGGCCAAGCGCGCCTATGGCCGTCTGATCCCCGCGCGCGGCCCCGGCATCTACCAGATCGCGATGAAGGAGCCGGTCGGCCCGGTCGCCGCGTTCACGCCGTGGAATTTCCCGATCAACCAGGTCGTGCGCAAGCTTTCCGCAGCGCTCGCTGCCGGCTGCTCGATCATCGTCAAGGCGCCGGAGGAGACACCAGCTTCGCCCGCGCAGTTGATCCGCGCGTTTGCGGACGCGGGCGTGCCCGATGGCGTCATCAACCTCGTCTACGGGGTGCCGTCGGATATCTCCGAATATCTGATCCCGCATCCGGTGATCCGAAAAATCTCCTTCACCGGCTCGACCCATGTCGGCAAGCAGCTCAATGCGCTTGCGGGCCTGCACATGAAGCGCGCCACCATGGAGCTCGGCGGCCATGCGCCGGCGATCGTCTTTGGGGATGCCGACGTCGCGTCGGCTGCAAAGATCCTGGCGGCGGCGAAATATCGCAACGCCGGCCAGGTCTGCATCTCGCCGACGCGGATGCTGGTGCAGGACGACGTGTTCCGCGAATTCGTCGACAAATTCGTCGACAGCGCCAAGGCGTTCAAGGTCGGCAACGGCCTCGATCCCGAGTCCAAAATGGGCTCGCTCGCCAATCCGCGCCGCGTCACCGCCATCGAAGGCATGGTGCAGGATGCCGTCGGCAAGGGCGCCAGGCTCGAGACCGGCGGCAAGCGGGTCGGCAACAAGGGCCATTTCTTCGAGCCGACCGTGGTGAGCGATGTGCCGAAGGATGCGCGCGCGATGAACGAGGAGCCGTTCGGCCCGCTCGCCCTGATCTCCCGCTTCTCGTCATTCGACGACGTGGTCGTGGAGGCGAACCGGCTGCCCTTTGGTCTTGCCTCTTACGCCTTCACCAGCTCGGCCAAGACGGCGGCCGCGATCGGCTCGGCGGTTGAGGCCGGCATGATGTCGATCAACAGCTTTGGTCTGGCACTGCCCGAAGTGCCGTTCGGCGGCATCAAGGATTCCGGCTATGGTTCGGAAGGCGGCACCGAGGCGATGGAAGGCTACTTCAACACCAAGTTCATCAGCCAGACGGGCGTGTGAGCGGGCGTTGCATGCGAGGCCGCGCGATGATCGCGCGGCTTAACGCTTGACGAAAACCAGGTTACAGGCCCGCGCCTCGTTGCGCTTACCGCTGCCGCGGGTGCGATCGAACTGCGCGTCGACCGTAAAGGCGTAAGGCGAGCCGGGTGCGAGGTTGTTGAGTGTGTAGGTGCTCGCCCCCGTCGTGCCGCGCGCGCTCAACGTCGTCTTGCCGTCCGCGGGGATCTGGCCGTCGATCTCCAGCCGATTGACCCCGCCCGGACCCTGCACCTCGGCGTGAAACACGCCATTGGTCACGGTGGCGACCAGGGGCCTGGTGAAGCCCTGCGCCTTGCCGGAAGCCGGGCAGTTCAACGTCACGTCCCAGCTGCCGTCAAAATCCTTGCTGCCGGTGGTTCTGGCGTTACCGCTCGGCGCGACCGCCACTTTCTGCTTCAGGCCTTCAATGCGTGCCTTGGCGAGGGTGGCGAAGATGCAGTTCGGGAATCTCGCGAGATGATCCTCAAAGGCACCCAGCGTGCCGATGCCCTCAGCAGCCTTCCAATGCGCCTCTGCGGCCGCGCAGGGATCGGCCTTCGGTGCAGCTTGGGGGGCCGCCGGCGCGACCGTGCCCGTTACAGGCCTGTTCAGGTAGAACTTGCCGATGATCGACAGCGACAGCTCCGGCAGCTGGGTCTTGCCGCTGGAGTCATAGACGTCGCTGCTGATGTCGCGAAAGACGTCGCCGATTTCCTGCGGCTCCTCGATGTGCTTGAGGAACGCGGTCGTGTAGGGGCTGTTGCGGCCGGTGCCGTCGGCGGCAACCTGGCCTGATTGCGTCGAGAATGACACGATCGTGCCGCGCGGCGCCTCGACTTTCGACAGGCCTCGTCCGATCGAGGCGGCGCGCGTCGAGCCGGCAGAGCGCTTCAAGGTTTCGGCCAGCGGATTGTCGCGGCAGGAATCGAGCACGAGGATGCGCAAATTCTTGGCCTGCTGCAGATCGTTCACGATGTCGTCGACCCGCACGAAGCGCTTGAGGTCTGCTTCATCCATCAGCACGGCGTCGACGGGCATCAGATAGTTCACGCCGTTGTACTGCATCGCATGGCCGCTGTAATAGAACATCGCGACATCGGCGCGGCTCGCGGCGCGCGCGAAGCGGATGGTCAGGTCCTGCATGTCGGCCTGACGCAGGTCGATACCCTGGAACACCTCGAAACCGCTGCGCTTGAGCGAGGCTGCGACGTCTTCGGCATCGTGCGACGGGTTGGGTAGCTGCGCCGTAGAGACATAAGCGCCGTTGCCGATCACCAGCGCAACCCGCGTGTCCGCCGATGCGGGACCAAGGCTCAGCCAGAGGGCGAGGAGGGGCAGGAAAAAATGACGCAAAATTCCAGAAGGAGCACGCATGAATGCCTTCCAGGGGAAATATCGAAAAATATCCCCCAGATTAGCGCATGCCGCGTCGGTATCAATGCCCTCGCTGTGGGCCCGTCAGATTTGGCGACCGTGACATCCTGTCACGCCGGGTTTGCCGCCACCGTCTTGCGCAGCTCCATCTCGGTCGCAATCGCATCCCGCACGCTGGGCCGCGCCTGCATGCGCGCAAGATAGGCCGACAGGCTTGGCCATTGCGCGATGTCGACGCCCGCGGGACGGAGCAGCAGCAAGGCCCAGGTGAGGTGGGCATCCGCGACGGTGAAACGGTCACCGACGAGGAATTCGCGGTCCGCGAGATGCGCCGATGGCACCGCCAACGTCTGCGTGATCCTTGCACGCGGCTTGGCGAGTGAGCCGTCGTCCTTGTACCAGAAGGTCGGAAACAGGAATGCCTTGTGGATCTCGGTGCCGATGAAGCTCAGCCATTCCTGCAGGCGGTAGCGGTCGGGATCGCCGAGCCGGGGCGCAAGGCCCGCCTCCGGCTTCGCATCGGCGATGTATTGCAGCACCGCCGCGCTTTCGGTCAGCCGTTCGCCGTTCTCCAGCACCAGGACCGGCACCGCGGCCTTCGGCGACACGCCGCGGAAATCGCCGTCGTCGTCCGCGACCGTCTTGGTCCGGAGATGCACCAGATGATAGCGCGCATCGAGGCCGGCTTCCATCAGCGCGATGCGGCTCGCAAGCGAGCAGGCCATCGGCGAGAAATAGAGCTGCAGCATCGCGTTGCTCCGTTATTTCAGCGCATCGCCGCGCGCGATGATCGCGAAGCGGTCGGATAGCTCGGCGAGCGCAACCTCGTGGATGGTCCGGGCGTCCAGCGTGCCGCCGCGGCCGTCGGGCAGGTCGCGCGTGGCGCAGGCATCGGCGTCAACAGTCGTGCGAAAGCCGAGGTCGAGCGCGGCACGGGCGGTGGAGCTGACGCACATATGCGTCATGAAGCCGGCCAGCACGATGTTCTTCCTGTCGGTTGCGGCAAGGCGCGCCTGCAAATCAGTGCCTGCAAATGCATTGGGCAACTCCTTCTCGATCACCAGCTCGCCGGCACGGGGGCTCAGCTCGGCGACGATGGCGCCGCGGTCGGCGCTGCGATCGAACAGGCTGCCGGCCTTGCCGCGATGGGCGATATGGATGATCGCGGCTCCGCTCTCGCGTGCCCGTGCCAGGAGCGCGGCCGCCCGCGCGATCGCGGGCCGGGCGTCGGGCAAAGCGAGGGGACCAGCGAGATATTCGTTCTGGATATCGATCAGCACCAGCGCGGCGTCGCCAAGACGCGGCGGGTTGAGATCGGCACCGGCGAGCTGCAGCAGGGTCTTTGCGGTCGTCATGGTTTGGAAATCTCCGGGGCAAAAGGCTCGACAAACATAGCCCCGGGAATGCCTGCCGATATGCAGGGATATTGCAGCGGGTGGCTGCGATATTGCAGGCTTCTCCCGGCCGGTATAACCTGACGCAATGAACTGGGACGATCTGCGCATCATCGCTGCCGTCAGGGACGAGGGCACCTACGCGGGCGCCAGCGCGCGGCTGCGCATCGACGAAACCACGGTCGGGCGCAGGCTGTCGCGCATCGAGCGTGCGCTCGGTTTGCGTCTGTTCGAGGCGGCCGACGGCGTCCGCAGGCCGACGCGGAGTTGCGAGGCAGTGCTGGCGCATGTCGAGGCGATGGCCGCACATGCCGCCGAGATCGGTCGCGTCGGCGCGAGCCTGGCAGGTCCGGTGGGCCGCCTGCGCATCGCCTCCACCAACACGTTCGCTGAGGAGGTGCTGTCGCCGCGCGCGAGCGACTTCCTGCGCGCCAATCCCGGCCTGACGCTGCAATTCCTCACCTCGAGCGAGAACGTCAAGTTCTCGCGCTGGGAGGCCGATCTCGCCATCCGGCTGCGCAAACCCGACAAGGGTGACTTCGCGATCTCCAGGCTCGGCGAGATCCGCATTTATTATTTCGAGCCTGTTGCGACCGAGGGCGAGCCGGTGCTGTGCGCCTATCCGGACGAACTCGGTGCCATTCCCGAGATGCAATTCCTGCGCATGAAGCAAGCCCGCGCGCGCTGCGTCACCGACAACGTTCGCGTCATCCGTAACCTGATCCGCGCGCATCGGGCCGCCGGCGTGTTGCCGGAGTATGTTTGCGCGGACTTGCTCGGCGATCGCCGCCTGCGCGCCACGCTGCTGCCGAAGCGGCGCGACGCCTGGCTGCTGGTGCAAAACCACCTCAAGCGCGATCCCGCGACGCGTGTGACGATCGACTGGGTGAGGGCGTGTTTTCAGGAAACGTCGCGCGGTTGACGTCACATCGCATTGTGATCATCGCGTCACAGTGCGGAGTGCGTGACGAAAAATCTTGGCTTTCCCCCTTGCAACCCGAACGTGCTTCGTCTATTAGCGCCCTCCTTCGCTAGGCCATGGGTTCGGGCTCTCTGAGATCCCGACTGGCGCGAGCCGCTCTGCGGTTTCGTGTTCCGCCGAATGAAGGGCAAACGCAGGACGTAGCTCATGGAGAGCGTCGGGTTGAACGCCCGAAGGCATCGGTTCGATTCCGGTCTCTTGCACAAAGGATAGCTCAGTTTGGTAGAGCAGATGATTGTTAATCATCGTGACGCGGGTTCGAATCCCGCTCCAGCGCTCCGTTTCAGCCTGAAAAGCTGATACCTCTGACGAGGACCGGACGCGCGCTTCAGTCGCAGTCCGGCCGTTTTGCCGAAAGGCTTTCCGTCCGAACCTAGACACTGTGAGACCGGTTTTGCGCCGCTGGTCGATACCGCTTGCGCTGATGCCGGGTGGCTCCGCATGACCGCTCGACACGCGTCGAGCGATCGCGCGCGTGCGCCCGTCATCATGCAAGCTCAAGCCCCGGCCCGCTGATTTCCCGGGAAGCGTCGTCCGCGTCCTCACGTCCTTTGCAAACGAAACCTGTTGTCCGGCATCCGGCCGGGCGCAAACGAAGGAGGTGTGCCATGACATCTAAAGAGACCTGGCACTTGCTGATGTTGAACGTGACGGTGAAGGATGGCGAGCGTGCGTTGCTCACGCGCAACGGACAGCTCGTGCGCGTGCTCGCGCCCGGCAAGCATCGCTTGTTCGATCCCCTGCACGAGCTGAAGGCCGAGGTGCTCGACGTGGTGCGCAGCGAATTCCCCGCGGATCGCTACGCGGTGCTGAAGGCCGCGCGGCCTGATCTGGCCGCTGAGCTGTTCGAGGCGATCGAGACCAAGGCGGACGAGATCGCCATCGTCAGCCTCGACGGCCGGCCCGTGCATCTGATGACGCCCTGGCAGGTGCGCGTCTACTGGAAGGTCGCGACCCGCATCGATGTCGAGCGCATCGATGTGTCCGCCGATCCCCGGGTTGGCGCGCGGCACCTGACCATGATCGAGCGCAACCGCTCGACCGTCGTGATGGAAGCGGTGGTCGAGAACCACGAGGCGGGCCTGCTCTATGTCGAGGGCCGGCTCGTGGAGCGGCTTGCGCCCGGCCGGCACGCCTTCTGGACCGTCGGCCGCAAGATCGAGGTGAAGCGCCTCGACCTGCGGCCCCAGGCGGTCGAGATCACCGCGCAGGAGATGCTGACCAGGGATCGCATCGCGCTGCGGGTGACGCTGACGGCGTTCCGCAGGATCGTCGATCCCGAGCGCACGGTTGCGACCGTGCCCGACGTGGATGCGTGGCTGTATCGGCTGGTGCAGTTCGCGATCCGCGAGGCGGTGGCGGGCCGGACGCTGGACGAGGTGCTGTCTGCGAAGGCGGCGCTGGATGCGGAGCTGCGCGACTATGTGCGGGCACGCGTCGCGGAGTCCGGCGTGGAGGTGACCGAGCTCGGCGTCAAGGATGTGATCCTGCCCGGCGAGATCCGGGAGCTGGTGAACAAGGTGGTGGAGGCGGAGCGGGTCGCGAAGGCGAACCTGATCCGCCGGCAGGAGGAGACCGCGGCGACGCGTTCGCTCCTGAACACCGCCCGCCTGATGGAGGAGAACCCCCTGCTGCTGCGGCTCAAGGAGCTGGAGTCGCTGGAGCGGCTGGTCGAGAAGGTCGGCCGCATCGACCTCCATGCCGGCAACGGCGAGGGCCTCGATGCCCTCCTGACCCGGCTCGTGCGCCTGAAGGCGCCCGAGAGCGCATGAAGCAGAAGGGCCGCCCACGGGCGGCCCTTCACATTTCCATTGTCGACGCTTGCGATGAACGCGTGCGCGCGCCTGTGCGACCAAACCATGAGTGGGTATTGCACGCGCGCGAAGGTTGCGTAATCTCACGGTGACGACCACAATCTCGATCATGGCAAGCGAATGACCACTCTTCAGCAAACGATCCGCCCCACGGCCCGGCCGCGGGAATGGAAAGCGATCGTCGTCCTGATCCTGTTGATCCCGGTGCTGTGGTCGCCGCCGTTCCTGTTTCGCTTCTTCCTGTATCAGCCGTTCAACATCCCGTCGGGTTCGATGGCACCGACGCTGATGGTCGGCGACTACGTCTTTGCCGCCAAATATGCTTATGGCTACGGTCGCTATTCCTTTCCTTTCGCGCCGTCCTGGATCTCGGGCCGTGCCTTTGCCGCCGAGCCCGAGCACGGTGACGTCGTCGTGTTTCGCGCGCCAAAGGACACCTCGGTCGACTACGTCAAGCGCGTGGTCGGGCTGCCCGGCGACCGCATCCAGATGCGGCAGGGACAGCTTGTTCTCAATGACAGACCGGTGACGCGCGTCGCGCTCGCAAACGGGCTCGCCGGCACCGCCTGCGGTCTGGATGGCAGCGTCAAGGTCAAGCGCTGGCGCGAGACGCTGCCCAATGGCAATTCCTACATCACCTACGACTGCGTCGAGACCGGCTACTACGACAACACCAATGTCTACACCGTGCCGCCCGGCCATTTCTTCGTGCTGGGCGACAACCGCGACAACTCGAGCGACAGCCGCGTGATGGCAACGATGGGTTTCATCCCGATGGACAACCTCGTCGGGCGGGTGACCCGGATCTTCTGGTCGCTCGATGAAGACGGCGAGCCGCACATGGAGCGGCTGGGGAAGGTCTGGTGACAGGCCCCGTCATTCCGGGCTCGCGCTCCGCGCGCCCCGGAATGACGGGGGAGAGAGTTTGCCTAAAACAAAAACCCCGGCATCGCTGCCGGGGTTTCGTAGTTCTTGAGGTGGCCGGACCTTAGAAGTCCATGCCGCCCATGCCGCCGCCCGGGGGCATCGCCGGACCGGCGCCGCCCTTCTTGGGCAGCTCGGCGACCATGGCTTCCGTGGTGATCAGGAGCGCGGCAACCGAGGCTGCGTTCTGGATCGCGGTACGGACCACCTTGGTCGGGTCGATGATGCCCTTGGTGACCAGGTTGACGTACTCGCCGGTCTGGGAGTCGAAGCCGTAAGCGTAGGTCTTGTTCTCCAGGATCTTGCCGACGATCACCGAACCGTCTTCACCGGCGTTGATCGCGATCTGGCGAGCGGGAGCCGACAGCGCCTTGCGCACGATCTCGACGCCGGTCTTCTGGTCGTCGTTCTTGGTGCGCAGACCCTTGAGCTGCTCGGAGGCACGGAGCAGAGCGACGCCGCCGCCCGGGACGATGCCTTCCTCGACCGCCGCGCGGGTCGCATGCATCGCGTCATCAACGCGATCCTTGCGCTCCTTCACCTCGACCTCGGTCGCGCCGCCGACGCGGATCACCGCGACGCCGCCTGCGAGCTTGGCGAGACGCTCCTGGAGCTTCTCACGGTCGTAGTCCGAGGTGGTCTCCTCGATCTGCGCCTTGATCTGGGCCACGCGCGCCTCGATGTCGGCCTTCTTGCCGGCGCCGTTGACGATCGTGGTGTTCTCCTTGTCGATCATCACCTTCTTGGCGCGACCGAGCATGTTGAGCGTGACGTTCTCGAGCTTGATGCCGAGATCTTCCGAGATCGCCTGGCCGCCGGTCAGGATCGCGATGTCCTGCAGCATGGCCTTGCGGCGATCGCCGAAGCCCGGAGCCTTGACGGCCGCGACCTTCAGACCACCGCGCAGACGGTTGACGACGAGGGTCGCGAGAGCTTCGCCCTCGACGTCCTCGGCGACGATCACCAGCGGCTTGCCGGTCTGCACCACGGCCTCGAGCAGCGGCAGCAGCTCGTTCAGCGAGGAGAGCTTCTTCTCGTTGATGAGGATGTAGGCGTCGTCCATCTCAACGCGCATCTTGTCGGCGTTGGTGACGAAGTAGGGCGAGATGTAGCCGCGGTCGAACTGCATGCCCTCGACGACGTCGAGCTCGGTCTCGAGTGACTTGGCTTCCTCGACGGTGATGACACCCTCGTTGCCGACCTTCTTCATGGCGTCGGAGAGGAACTTGCCGATTTCGGCATCGCCGTTGGCGGAGATGGTGCCGACCTGGGCGATCTCGTCGTTCGAGGTGACCTTCTTGGAGTTCTTGACGAGGTCGGCGACCACGGCTTCCACGGCCAGGTCGATACCACGCTTCAGGTCCATCGGGTTCATGCCGGCGGCAACCGACTTTGCGCCTTCACGAACGATCGCAGCCGCGAGCACGGTTGCGGTGGTGGTGCCGTCGCCGGCCGCGTCAGCCGACTTGGAGGCGACTTCGCGCACCATCTGCGCGCCCATGTTCTCGAACTTGTCGTCGAGCTCGATCTCCTTGGCGACGGTGACGCCGTCCTTGGTGATGCGGGGAGCGCCGAACGACTTGTCGAGGACGACGTTGCGGCCCTTGGGGCCGAGCGTCACCTTGACGGCGTTGGCGAGGATGTCGACGCCACGCAGCATCTTGTCGCGTGCATCGACGCCGA
Source organism: Bradyrhizobium sp. LA6.1 (assembly GCF_040547805.1). Classification (NCBI taxonomy): domain Bacteria; kingdom Pseudomonadati; phylum Pseudomonadota; class Alphaproteobacteria; order Hyphomicrobiales; family Nitrobacteraceae; genus Bradyrhizobium; species Bradyrhizobium sp. LA6.1. The sequence goes on from NZ_JBEPQK010000002.1 coordinate 472,932, forward strand.
ATTTGACTTCTTTAGCTGACATCTGGATTTTTCCTTAGGTGTTTAGCTGGTGGGGAGAGGGGGCTCTTAGGCCGCCTTCTTCTTGGAAGCGGGGACGTCGAGGACGCCCATGATGTCGCTTTCCTTCATGATCAGCAGGTCGACGTTGTCGATCTTGACCTCGGTGCCGGACCACTTGCCGAACAGCACGCGGTCGCCGACCTTCAGGTCGATCGGGATCAGCTTGCCAGCTTCGTCGCGGCCACCGGGGCCGACGGCGACGACTTCGCCCTGCGAGGGCTTTTCCTTGGCAGTGTCGGGAATGATGATGCCGCCGGCGGTCTTCTCTTCTGCGTCGATACGCTTGACCACGACGCGGTCGTGAAGCGGACGGAATTTCATGCAGTCCTCCTAAGTAGTTGCACGGTATGGGAATTTTTTGGCGTTAGCAGTCTGTGCCAGCGAGTGCTAGCACAGGCGAGGCTGAAATAGGACAGGAATTTTGCGGGGGCAAGGGCTTCTAGCAGAAAATTCGGCACTCTGAAGGCCCGGGTGCCAGAATCTCTTTACCATCGTTAACCCGCCCGGTGACCGTATTAGCACGGAGCCGTCTCTGCTGCTAAAGCATTGAATTTCAACAGCTTGTTAAACTTTTGGGCTTGAGATGGATTGTCAGTTTGCGTCACATTTCTCTCATGTGAGCGCATCAGTACCGGGTGGCTCGTAAGGCGCACACCGACCAAGCCGCCCCTTGAATGCGCTCCTGCAAAGGAGGTTGGCATGGGCTTGCGGAGTGGGGGCGTTTCCGAAGATTTCCGGAAACAGCTTTTGGGTTACGGGCTGACGACGGCGCAAATTCTCTATCGAATGCCCGATCATCCCTCGCTTCTCCAGACCTACGTCTGGCAGAACTACGACATGTTTCCGAAATTTCCGGCGCTGAAGGATTTCCTGGCGTTCTGGCAGGAGAAGCTCGACGGTCCGCTCCATTCGGTGACCGTCGCGCATTCCAAGCTGATCAAGCCGGCCGAGCTGCGCGCCGTGGATGGCGTGTTCCGGCTGCATTGAACAGCGCGCCGGCATCGTAGAGTGGGTAAAGGCGCGCTCGCGCCGTGCCTACCATCTCTCCACGATTGCATCTGGCAATGGTGGGCACGCTTTCGCTTTGCCCACCCTACGATATCTCGTTCTGTGCTAGCCTCCGCCTATAACAACAGGGAGGCGACCCATGGCCAAGAAAACAAAATCGCGCAGTGCAGCCCAGGCCGCAGTGAAGAAGCGGAGCGGAGCCAAGGCCGTGGCACGATCCTCGGCGCGCAAGGCGGTGAAGGCGAAGGCGCGCACGACACCGGCAAAGGCCGCTCCGAAAAAGGCCGCCCGTCCCAAGCAGCGCATCGCCATCAGTCATCACCGCGAGGAAGACTTCAAGGCCGACGGCCTGCGCGCCTACGCAAAGTATCGCGACCTCGGCATCGCCGAAGCCAGCCACGGCCTCGCGCAAGCCCACGTGATCCGCCTGCAAGGCCCCTGCGATCCGAACGAGGTGTCGAAGCTGCACTTCCACGACGTCGAATTCCAGATGGTCTACGTGCTCAAGGGCTGGGTGAAGACCTACATGGACGGTCAGGGTGAGACCTTGATGAAGGAAGGCAGCGCCTGGACCCAGCCGCCGAAGATCAAGCACATGATCCTGGATTATTCGGATGACGTGGAACTGCTGGAGGTGATCCTGCCGGCGGAGTTCAGGACGGTGGAGTTGAAGGCCTGATGTCATTCCGGGGCGCGCGCAGCGCGAGCCCGGAATCAATTTCTCCGCATGTGCTGATGCCCGATGGATTCCGGGCTCGCCGCTTCGCGGCGCCCCGAAATGACGGTGGAGAGAGCCTAACTCAACACCCCCACCACCGCGCCCATCAAACACGTCGTCAGCGTCCCCGACACGATCGACTTCAATCCCAGCGCGTTGATCTCCTCGCGCCGCTCCGGCGCCATCACCCCTAAGCCGCCGATCATGATGCCGAGGCTGGCGAAATTGGCGAAGCCGCACATTGCGTAGAGCATGATCAGGCGCGAGCGCGGATCGAGCGTATCGGGCGGCAGTTTTGAGAAGTCGACATAGGCGATCAGCTCGTTGAGCACGGTCTTGGTGCCCATCAGGCTGCCGGCGGTCACCGCCTGGTCCCAGGGCAATCCCATCAGCCAGCACACCGGCGCCATCACGAGGCCGAGCAGGCGTTGCAGCGAGATCGCGGCGCCGCCGATATTGGGCAGCAGTCCGAGGACGGCATTGACGAGATAGACCAGTGCCACCAGCACCAGCAGCATGGCGACGATGTTGATCAGCAGTTCGATCCCCGCGCTCGTCCCCTTGACGATCGCATCCATCGGGCCGGAGACGTCCATCTCAGGATCCTCCAGCGCGCCGCCGGTGCGCTTGTCTGACGTCTCCGGCACCATGATCAGGCTGACGAGGATCGCGGCCGGCGCGCCCAGCACTGAGGCGATGACGAAATGCGCGGCGGCATCGGGAATGAGCGGCGCCAGCAGCGTCGCATAGAGCACCAGCACCGTGCCGGCGATGCCGGCCATGCCGCCGGTCATCACCAGGAACAATTCGCTGCGGGTCATCTGCGCCAGATAGGGCCGCACGAACAGCGGCGCCTCGACCATGCCGAGGAAGATGTTGGCCGCGGTCGAGAGCCCGACCGCGCCGCCGACGCCCAGCGTCCGCTCCAGCAGCCAGGCCATGCCGCGCACGATCGGCGGCAGCACGCGCCAGTAGAACAAGAGCGTCGTCAGCACGCTCATGACCAGCACGATCGGCAGCGCCTGGAACGCGAGGATGAAATCGGCGCCCGGCACCTTCAGATCGAAGGGCAGGGGACCGCCGCCGACATAGCCGAACACGAAAGAGGAGCCGGCGCGCGAGGCCGCCGAGATCGCGCCGACCGTGTCGTTGATGGCGCCGAAGGCGCGCGCGACGACGGGCACCTTTAGGAGCACGACCGCGGTGACGAAGGTTGCGACAAGCCCGATCGCTGCTTGGCGAGCCGAGGCCGCGCGGCGATTCTCGCTCAGCACCCAGGCGATCGATAGCAATGCGAAAACGCCGAGTGCCGATTGCAGCCGAAGCATGATATCCCCAAACCCTCAATGATTATGGCCGCGCGTGCGTTGCAAACGCAATGCCGGAAGGCCGCCGGATCCGCCCGCTGTTGACAAGCAGGTCTGCGTCAGCCACGCGGGGCAGGTCGAAATCAGGGGGCGGACGGTCCAAGCGTGACCCAAGAGGCGATGACAGAGCAGCCGATATCCTCGAATCCGCCGGTCACCGCCCGCGCACTTCTCTCCCACCGCGCCTTCCTGTTCTTCCTGCTCTCGCGCAGCCTGTCGCGCTTTTCCAGCCAGATCGCGGCGGTCGCGATCGGCTGGCAGATTTATGATCTCACCGGCTCGGCCTTCGACCTCGGCATGGTCGGCCTCGTGCAATTCCTGCCCACCGCGCTTCTGGTGTTCGTCGCCGGCCACGCCGCCGACCGTTTCGAGCGCAGGCGCGTGGTCCAGCTCTGCCAGCTCGTGGAAGCCGCGACCGCGCTCTATCTCGCAATCATCACCTATCTCGGCCTGGTCAGCGAGGTGCAGATCTTCATCGCGACCTTCGTGCTCGGCATTGCCGGCGCCTTCGAGAGCCCGACCACCGCGGCTCTCTTGCCGCAGATCGCGCCGCAGGGATCGCTCCAGCGCGCAACCGCAGTCGCCAGCGGTGCGGGGCAGGTCGCAACCATCACCGGGCCGGCGCTCGGCGGCTTTGCCTACGCGGTCGCGCCGCATCTTGCCTATGCCGTGATGCTGCTGTTCTGGATTCTCGGGATGATTTTGACCGGCTTCATCCGGCCGCGTCCGCAGGCGGTCTCCAAGGAGGGGACGGACGCCGACAACATCTTCGCCGGCGTCCGCTTCATCCGCAGCAACCCGGCGATCCTCGGCACCATCTCGCTCGATCTGTTTGCCGTGCTGTTCGGCGGCGTCACCGCGCTGTTGCCGATCTATGCCCGCGACATCCTCCAGACCGGTCCGATGGGGCTCGGGATCTTGCGCGCCGCGCCCGCGGTCGGTGCGCTGCTGATGACCATGGTGCTGGCGCGTCACGCCATCTCGCGGCATGTGGGCCTGCGCATGTTCCAGGCTGTGATCGTGTTCGGCGTCGCCACGGTCGTGTTCGCGCTGTCGTCGTGGATGTGGCTGTCGGTGTTGTCGCTCGCCATTCTCGGCGCGGCCGACACGATCAGCGTCGTGATCCGCTTCTCGCTGGTGCAGCTCTCAACCCCCGACGAGATGCGCGGCCGGGTCGGCGCGGTGAACTTCCTCTTCATCAACGCCTCCAACCAGCTCGGCCAGTTCGAGAGCGGCGTCGCAGCCGCGCTGCTCGGCGCGATGCCTGCTGCCGTGCTCGGCGGCGTCTGCACCGTCGCGGTCGCGCTGCTGTGGATGAAGCTGTTTCCGAGCCTGCGGCAGGTGGAGAGTTTGGAGTAGGGCTCCGCTCTATCATCCGTCGTTGCGAGGAGCAAAGCGACGAAGCAATCCAGAATCTCTCCGCGGAAACACCCTGGATTGCTTCGCTGCGCTCGCAATGACGATTGTGGAGGCAGCGCGGGGATTTAGCCGACGTCACCGCGTTTGCCAAAGGCAAGTCGCAACCCCACGCCGCCTACTGTGCATGGGGTTGTTTTTCACTTTTTTAGTTCAGCCCCGTCCGACAAACGGCATCTTGGTGGCCATGACGGTCATCGTCAGCACGTTGGCATTGAGCGGCAGGCCGGCCATGTAGGCGACGGCGTCGCCGACCGCCTTGGCGTCCATGCGCGGCTCGTGCTTGGTCGTGCCGTCGGGCTGCAGCACGCCGGGGCCGTTGACCATGCGATCGGTCATGGGCGTGGCGGCATTGCCGATGTCGACCTGGCCGACCGCGATGTCGTACATGCGGCCGTCGAGGTTCGAGGCCTTGGTGAGGCCCGTGATGGCGTGCTTGGTCGAAGTGTAGGCCGCCGAGAACGGCCGCGGCGCGTGCGCCGAGATCGAGCCGTTGTTGATGATGCGGCCGCCGCGCGGGCTCTGGTCCTTCATGATGCGGAAGGCGTGCTGGGTGCACAGGAACGGGCCGGTGAGGTTGGTGTTCACCACCGCCTGCCACTGCTCGAGGCTGAGATCCTCGAAGTTCACCGCCGGCGCGCCCATGCCGGCATTGTTGAACAGCACGTCGAGCCGGCCGTAGGTCGCCTTCACCTTGTCGAACAGCGCGGCAATGGAGTCCGGCTTGGTCATGTCGGCGGTGACGCACAGGCTCTTGCCCGCGGGGCCGAGCTTCGCGGTCTCCTCGAGCATGTCGAGCCGGCGCCCGACCAGCACCACGGTGAAGCCGATGTTCATCAACGCCAGCGACGCCGCGCGCCCGACACCGGTGCCCGCGCCCGTCACCACTGCGATCTTGTTTGCTTCACTCATCGTTTCCTGCCTTTTCTCTCTTCAAGTTGGCTGTCAGGTTTTTGGTTCTTTTTCGTTCTTGTAGGGCGGCCGCGGAATGTTCTGATGCGCCGCGCGCAAGGCCGCCGACCAGCGCGAGCGCAGGTCGTGGAAATAGGGCTCGCCCGCCTCGATGCGGTGGTTGAGATCGGCATCGCAGGCGTCTGCGCGCACCACCAGCACGTCGATCGGCAGGCCGACGCCGAGATTGGAGCGCATGGTCGAGTCCATCGAGATCAGGCCGGTCTTCAGCGCCTCGTACAGCTCGACGTCGTAATGCATGGCGCGGTCGAGCACCGGCTTGCCGTATTTGTGCTCGCCGATCTGCAGGTAGGGCGTGTCCGTGGTGCACTCGATGAAATTGCCGGCGGTGTAGACCATGAACAGGCGCATGCGCGCGCCCTTGATCTGGCCGCCGAACAGGAAGGAGACGTCGAAGGAGACGTCTTCGGATCGCAGCGCCGGGCCTTCGGTCGCGTGCACCGCCCGGATCGCCCGGCCGATGCGCTGAGCGGCCTGGAACATGGTCGGCGCGTTCATCAGCGTCTCGACCTCGCCCGTGGTGGGGTCCTCCAGGCCTTCGGTCAGCGTCGACAGCACCGACTGGCTGATGGCGAGGTTGCCGGCGCTGGCGATAGCCATGATGCGGTCGCCGGGTTTGGAGAAGATGTGGAGCTTGCGGAAGGTCGAGACATTGTCGAGCCCGGCATTGGTTCGGGTGTCGGCGATCATCACCAGACCGTCCCGAACCAGGATTCCGCAACAATAGGTCATTTCCCGTCCCCGAACGCGTTTGCGCGGAATTACTAGCCAATTTCGGGGAGGCATGAAACCCCCGATTCCCCGGGGGAGGTCGTCATTCTCCGGCGAAACAGCTATCTCTGCCGCTCAGTCAGCGGCATCGACGAGAAACGCCTCGTCGACGGGGACGCCGAGCGCCGTGACCAGCCGGTTGGTCTCCGCGGCCATGCCGACGATGGCGAGCATCTCGCCATATTCGGCCTCGGTCATGCCCTTGGCCCGTGCGCCCGCGGTGTGCGAATGGATGCAGTAGCTGCAGCCATGCGCGATCGAGACTGCGACATAGAGCATTTCCTTGATCTTGGGATCGAGCGCGCCGGGTGCCATCACCTCCTTGATGCTCTCCCAGGTCCGCCGCAGCGTCTTCGGATCATGCGCCAGCGCGCGCCAGAAATTGTTGACGAAGTCCGACTTCCGCACCTTGCGGATATCGTCGAAAACGGCGCGCGCCTCGGCGGAGAGTTCATCGTCCGAAAGCAGCTTTACGGTCGCCATGGGGTACCTCGCGGGGTCAGGTCTGATCCCGCGAGTGTAGCACGGCTCGAGCACTCAGCCGGCATGCCCGGCCGAACGACGCAAGGCCAGCTTGCCGACATCGACATATTGCCGCTGCTGCGCGTGAGCGTGCTGAGCTGCGACGTGAAGGTCGCGCAGGCGCCGCTGCAGCGGCGAGCTGTCATAGACCACGCTGGCGCCGGCCAGCGCAAAGCAGGCATCCGCGATGCCGACGCAGGTCGTGGCGAGCCAGGTCGCGGACCGGGCCCCCTCGATCATGAGGTCTTCGTCGTTCAGCGTTCCCGCCAGCGCGTGACGCCAGTGGCTGGCGGCCTGGACCTCATGAAACGCTTGCGCGGCCCCGAGGTCGGCGGAGATCCGGCCGAGATCGTACTGGAAGATCTCGGACTCCCGCATCGGCACGGCCGCGTACAATTGCTGCCTTCCGGTGCCCGCCAGCGCGAGCAGGTCATCGACGGTGCCCTCGGCCATGCCTACCGTGAATGCGCCGTGCACCAATGGCAGCCATTGGCGCAGCGCCCGATAGAGCGGACCCGACTGGCGCGGGGCGGCATCGAGATCGAAGAAATTGGCCTCGGGAACCAGCGTCTCCCGCAGCGTGACGTGATGGCTGCCGGTGCCCTTGAGCCCCGCCGCGTGCCAGGTGTCCTCGATCTCCCAGTCGCGCGCCGGCAACACAACGACGCGAAGCAGCGGCTTGCCCTGCGGGCCGGGGACCGGCTTGCCGTTTTCGGTGACAATGCAGAACCCGCCGATCCAGTCGGCGTGCGTGCAACCGCTGGCGAACGGCCAACGACCTTTGACGCGATAACCGTCGGCCACGCGCTCTGCCGTTCCACCCGGTTGGGATGAGCCGCAGATCGCCGTATCGGGTCCGTCCTGATAGATGCGCTGGTACAATTCCGGGGGTGACGCTGCGACGAAGAGGCTGCTGGCTCCGGCGACAGTCGCGATCCAGCCGATCGAGCCGTCGAGACGGGCCAGTGCCTTGATGACCTCCAGTCCGGCCGGAAAATCCAGCTCCAGCCCGCCATGGCTCCGCGCAACGAACATCCGGAAGAGTCCGATCGACCGCAGCCGTTCCACGAGGTCGGGCGGGACGCGGCGTGCGGCTTCGATCTCCGCGGCGCGGGCCTTGATCTCGGGAGCCAACTCCCGGATCCCCGCAAGCATGTCCTGGTGGGGATCGCGCAGGGGCACGGAATGCTTCTTGTTCTTTTCGTGAAGCCGCATCTGTCTCAACCTCTGTTGCGGAAACGGATCACAACGGAGGTTGAAGAGATGGCGCTACGGGACGGTTTCAGCGCGGGCCGTCGTCGATTACAGCTGTAACGCTGCGACGTGATTGCGCCGCGGATGCCTCGTGACGAGATACCGCCGCGCCTAGCTCTGCCGCTGTGACTGCGACTGCGATTGCCCGCCGCGGCCGGCCTGCTCGACCTTGACCGCGACCGTCAGCGTCTCCGCACCGCCGCCATAGCGGGTGCCGCGCACGGGGGCTGCGCCGAGATAGTCGAGCCCGATCGCAACGCGGACATGGGCGTCGGTGGTGCAGATGCAGTTGGCGGGATCGAAGCCGACCCAGCCGAGACCGTCGACGTAAGCTTCTGCCCAAGCATGGCCGGCATCCTGGTGCACCGTGCCGTCCGAGCGCAGGAAATGGCCGGAGACGAAGCGCGCCGGCACGCCGCCACTGCGGGCGCAGGCGATGAAGATATGCGCGTAGTCCTGGCAGACGCCGCGCTTGAGCGTGAACGCTTCCGCCGCCGAGGTGCCGCTGTTGGTCGGATCCTCGTCGAAGGTCATGTGATCGCTGATTTGCGTCATCAGCGTGTGCAGGAAGCCGAGCGTGTCGCTCTCGGCCTCGCTGCGCAACTGCCGCGCGACCGCCGTCATCGCCGGATTGACGGTGGTGAGGTCGGTGGCGCGCAAGAACATGCCGGCCGGAAAGCGCTCGTCGGCGCCGCGCAGCACGCCGCCGGTGTCGTGAGTCTCGATCAGGCCCTCGGCGGTGATCTTGATGTCGCCGACGGGTCCGCAGGACAGCACATGGGTGACGTTGCCGAAGGCGTCCTCATGGGTGTCGAGCTTGGTGTCGGTCGAGACGTCGATCTGCCACTCCGCCACATATTGCCCGTCATGGCTGCCGGGCGTCATGCGCAGGATCTGGATCACGCTGGCGGCCGGCGGCTCGTAGCGATAGGTCGTGGTGTGCAGGATTCGCAGGCGCATGGTGGACCGTGAAGTTAGTGGTTAGACCGCTGCCTATTGCGAAGAAGCTCGTCATGCCCGGGCTTGTCCCGGGCATCCACGATCTTCCTCGCCGCGCAAAAGCAAGAACGTGGATGGCCGGGACAAGCCCGGCCATGACGATATCCCGTTTTCGTCAGCCGGGGGACATCAGATCAAATACTGCTTTGTGATGATTTCGCCCAGCCTGGAATTGTCCGTGATGAATTCCTGAATGAATTCATGCACGCCGTGCTGGAAAATGTCGTTCATATTGCTGTGTTCCAGCCGGTTGCGGATGCCGCGGGCATGGCGCTGGGCGGGGCCCTGGCGGCCATAGGCGACGCCGATCTGGTCGAGATTGCGCACGAGATTGCCGTAGCAGCTTGCCAGCGAGCGCGGCAGCGTGTCGTTGAGGATGAGCAGGTCCGCAATCAGCCACGGCTTCAGCGTCTCGCGATAGACCCAGTGATAGGCCGTCAGCGCCGAGACCGAGCGCAGGATCGAGCTCCACTGATAGAAGTCGAGCGGGCCGCCGACATGCTCCTCCTCGGGCAGCAGCACATGGTACTTCACGTCGAGGATGCGCGCGGTGTTGTCGGCGCGCTCCAGATGCACGCCCATCCGCGAGAACCAGTAGGCATCGTTGCGCAGCATGGTCCGGTAGGCCGAGCCGTCGAAGCGCAGCGAAGTCTCCTGCACGAAGCGCAGGAATTTTGCGAGATCCTCGCGCGTGGAGGTGCCCTTGCTCCAGACCTCCTGGAGTTCGATCCAGGCCGAGTTGATGGTGTCCCACATCTCGCTGGTGAGCGCGGTGCGCACCGAGCGCGAGTTCAGCCGCGCCGCCTCGATGCAGTTCCTGATCGATGATGGATTGCTTGCCGAGAACGAGAGGTAGTCGACGACGTTGTGCTCGTTGGCGACTTCGTATTGCTGATAGAAGCTCGCGGCGACGCCGGCGGTGAGAAGCGCCGAGTCCCATTCATTGGTCTTGCCGATATAGGCGGCGGGAAGCGCGGTGACGCGCAGCGTCGCATCGATGGTGCGCGCGAGATACTCGGCCCGTTCGACATAGCGGGCGAGCCAGTAGAGGTTTTCGGCGGTACGCGACAGCATCTGACTACTCGTCCAGGATCCAGGTGTCTTTGGTGCCGCCGCCCTGGCTCGAATTCACCACCAGGGAGCCTTCCTTGAGCGCGACCCGTGTCAGCCCGCCGGGCACGATCGTGGTGCTCTTGCTGCCGGTGAGCACGAAGGGGCGCAGGTCAACGTGGCGTGGCGCGAGGCCGCTTGCCGTACAGGTCGGGCAGGTCGAGAGCGCCAGCGTCGGCTGCGCGATAAAGCCTTCCGGCTCGCGCTTGAGCTTTTCGCGGAAGGCCTCGATCGTCGCTTTCGTCGCGGCGGGGCCGATCAGCATGCCGTAACCGCCGGAGCCGTGGACTTCCTTGACGACGAGTTCGCCGAGATTATCGAGCACATAGGCAAGGTCCTTCGGCTCGCGGCAACGCCACGTCGGCACGTTCTTCAGGATCGGCTCCTCGCCGAGATAGAATTTCACGATGTCCGGCATGTAGGAGTAGATCGCCTTGTCGTCGGCGATGCCGGTGCCGACCGCGTTGGCGAGCGTGATGTTGCCGGCCGCATAGGCCGACATCAGCCCGGGCACGCCGAGCACGGAGTCGGGGCGGAAGGTGAGGGGGTCGATGAAATCGTCGTCGACGCGGCGATAGATCACGTCGATCCGCTTCACCCCCTCGGTCGTTCGCATGAACACTTCGTTGTTCTTGACGATGAGGTCGCGGCCTTCGACCAGTTCGATGCCGAGCTTGTCGGCAAGGAAGGAGTGCTCGTAGTAGGCCGAGTTGTAGACGCCGGGCGTGAGCAGGGCGACCGTCGGCTCGCCGGAGGCGCCTTGCGGCGCCACCGAACGCAGGGCGGAGAGCAGCTCGTCCGGATAGCGTTCGACCGGCGCCACCCTGTGGCGGGCGAACAGGTCCGGAAACAACCGCATCATGATCTCGCGGTTTTCCAGCATGTAGGACACACCCGACGGCGTACGGGCATTGTCCTCCAGCACGATGAAGTCCTCGGCATCGACCCGGACGATGTCGATGCCGGCGATGTGCACGTAGACGTCGTGCGGCACCTGCTGGCCGTTCATCTCGGGGCGGAACACCGGGTTCTGGAAGATCAGGTCGTCGGGCACGACCTCGGCGCGCAGGATGTCGCGGCCATGATAGATGTCGCGCAGGAACATGTTGAGTGCGCGCACGCGCTGCTTCAGGCCCTTCTCCAGCAGCGCCCATTCCTTGCCGGACATGATTCGCGGGATCACGTCGAAGGGGATCAGGCGCTCGGTGGATTCGGAATCGCCATAGACGGCAAAGGTGATGCCGATGCGGCGGAACAGGAGCTCGGCCTCCTGGCGGCGATATTCGAGCGCCTCGGGAGGCGTCTCCTTGAGCCAGCGCGCCAGCTCCTGATAGGCGGGGCGAAGGTCCCCGCCGGGAATGTTCATTTCATCAAACGCGACTGCCATAGATCCCGACTTGTCTCCGCAAGGCATTGCGCCATTCGACAGGTCGTCAGGCCTTGGTGAAGACCGCAACGTCCTGGCCATGCGGCAAGAGTGCATGACTCTGAGGAGGTAGCAAGGGCTGGGCCAGCGCGATAAGCATGGAGTTGTGGCATTTGCCGGGGACAGCCGGGAGGGTGCCTCAAAAAATGGCTGAGGACTGCTTATTTCGGCAGCAAAACCGCGTGACTTCAACGCGTTACCTCGGCAAAGTCGGGCCGACAGGTGAGGGACTTAAGGTATGAGCGACATCGTCACGGCGGGCATTCTGGTCATCGGGGATGAAATCCTGTCCGGCCGCACCAAGGACAAGAATATCGGCTTCATCGCCGAATACCTGACCAATATCGGCATCGACCTGAAGGAAGTCCGGGTCGTCTCCGACGACGAGGACGACATCATCGCGGCGTTGGATGCACTGCGGCATCGCTACGCCTATGTCTTCACCACCGGCGGCATCGGGCCAACCCATGACGACATCACCGCCGACAGCGTCGCCAAGGCGTTCGGCGTCGGCATCGACCACCATCCGGATGTCGTCGCCCGCTTCCGCGAGCGCTGGAGCGAGCAGGACCTCAACGAGGCCCGCCTGCGCATGGCCCGCATCCCCGACGGCGCCGAGCTGATCCAGAGCGCGACCATCCTCGCCCCCGGCTTCAAGATCGGCAACGTCATCGTGATGGCAGGCGTGCCCTCGATCATGCAGGCGATGATGGACATCGTCTCGCCCAAGCTGAAGTCGGGCGTGCGCATGCTGTCCGAATCGGTCCGCGCCAATGCGCGGGAGGGTGACATCGGCAGCCCGCTGCGCGCGATCGCCGCCGCCCATCCCGACACCATCATCGGCAGCTATCCGTTCATGGACGAAGATCAGAAGCCGAACACCAATCTGGTGGTGCGCTCGCGCGACGCGGACAAGCTGGCAGCGGCGATGGCGGCGGTGAAGGAAATGCTGGCGGGATTGAACATCACCCGGTAGCAGAATGGCTGCCGGATGAAGATTGGCAGGAGACAACAATGGCTGGCGAAGCACCGGAACTGAGCGCGCAGGAGCGGGCCGGCAAGGCCTTTCCTGTTTCGTGGGACCAGTTCCACCGCGACTGCCGGGCGCTGACCTGGCGGCTCAACGAGGTCGGCCCGTTCCACGCCGTCATCGCGATCACCCGCGGCGGGCTGGTGCCGGCCGCGATCGTGGCGCGCGAGCTCGGTGTCCGCATCATCGATACGGTCTGCATCGCCAGCTACGACCACGACAAGCAGGGCGAGCTCCAGGTCCTCAAGGGCATGTCCGAGGCGGCGATGAAGCTCGGCGGCGGCACCGGCAAGGGGCTTCTGATCGTCGACGACCTCGTCGACACCGGCAAGACCGGCAGGCTGGTGCGCGACATGCTGCCCGATGCGCATTTCGCCACCGTCTACGCCAAGCCGAAGGGACGCCCGCTGGTCGACACCTTCATCACGGAGGTCTCGCAGGACACCTGGATCTTCTTCCCCTGGGACACCGCGCTGTCCTACCACCCGCCGCTGCGCGACGGCGCGGCGTGAGGGAAGCGACGAAGCAAGCCAGACTATTTCCGCAGACGCATTTCTGGATTGTCTCGCTTCGCTCGCAATGACAGGTGGAGGTGGCCATGCCCCTGCAAAACCGTGTCACGCCGACCGGCGACATCATCGCCACGCCGCACCGTGGCCTGTTCACCGGCAATCGCGGCATCATTCATGATCCCGCGACCAGGACGCTGCTCAAGAAGCGGTGGTCGTCGCCGGCCTGGCTCACCTGTGTTTGCGAATTCCGCGGCCGCCGTCGCGAGGTGATGACGACGCATAGCTGGACCGAGCTGTTCTTCCTCGACGAGGCCACCGCGCTCGCCGCCGGCCATCGCCCCTGCTTCTACTGCCGCCGTGACGATGCCAATCGCTTCCGGGCTGCGTGGGAGAAGGGCAACCGCGTCCGTGATGTCCGCATGCACGATATCGACACGGTGCTGCACCACGAGCGGCTCGATCACGGCAAGAAGCGGCTTCATGCGCTGCTGGTGCCGCTCGACCAGCTTCCAGACGGCGCGATGCTGCAGCAGGGCGAGGAAAGCTTTCTGCTGATGCAGGGCGGGGCGCTGCTGTGGTCGACGGCGGGTTATGTTGAAGGCGCGCGAGAGCTTGACGATGCGCGGTTGCTGACCCCGCCATCGACGCTGCGCGCGATGAGCGCCGGCTATGAGGTCACATTGCACCCTAGCGCGCACCGCGCCTGACCGTCCCCGCAAGGGGGAGGGAACGCAGCGAGCGTGGGCTATTTCAGCGGGCGCCCTTGCTCATCCACTGTCGTCCGTGCATCGCGCAGCGCCCATTCGCGGATGACCTGACGGCAGCGGGTGAGCTCAGCCTCGGTTGCCGTACCCGTATCCTTTGACGCACGCTCGACCATGGCCTTGCAATTCAGCAGCACGGAGCGATCCTCCGCGCGCACAGCGAATGTGATCCCCGCAAGAGCCGTGACGACGAGTGCCGTTCGGAGCACCATCACCCCAGCTTCTCGCGCGCCAGCGCGGCACCGGCGCCGAGCGCCATCAGCTTGGCCTCGGCGATCTCCCGCCGCATCGGCGCCATGCCGCAATTGGTGGTGGCGATGATGTTGCTCTTGGGAACGAACTTCGACACCGCGTCGATCACCTGCACGACGTCCTCGGCCGTCTCCACCGTGTCGCTGGCGACGTCGATCACGCCGGCCTGCACGATCTTGTTTTTCAGCAGCGCCAGCAAATCGAGCGGCACCTTGGAATTACGGCACTCGATCGCGACCTGCTGGATCGGGCTCGCGTCGATCGCCGGAAAGATCTGCTCGTACTGCCGCCACTGTGCGCCGAGCGTCTCCTTCCAGTCGGTGTTGGCCTTGATGCCGTAGCCGTAGCAGATGTGCACGGCGGTGGCGCAGGTCAGCCCCTGCGCGGCACGCTCCAGCGCCTTGATGCCCCAGTCGTTGACCTCGTCCATGTAGACGTTGAAGGCGGGCTCGTCGAACTGCACGAGATCGACGCCGTCGGCCTGCAATGCCTTGGCTTCCTCGTTGAGGAGATCGGCGAAGGCAAAGGCCATCTTGACGCGATCACCGTAGTAACGGTCCGCAATCGTGTCGATGATGGTCATCGGGCCGGGCAGGGTGAACTTCAGCTTCTTCTTCGTGTGCGTGCGCGCCACGCGCGCCTCGTCGGCATGGACACGACCCTTGAGCTGAAGCGGCGCGACCACCTGCGGCACCATCGCCTTGTAGCGGTCCTTGCGAATGCCCATCTCGACCTTGTGGGCGAAATCGATGCCGTCGATCTTCTCGAGGAAGCCGTGCACGAAATGCTGGCGGGCCTGCTCGCCCTCGGTGACGATGTCGATGCCCGCATCCTCCTGGACCTTGACGGCGAGCATGGTCGCATCACGCTTGGCGCGGAGAAGCTCGTCGCCTTGCGACTTCCAGGGTGCCCAGAGCATGTTCGGCTCGGCGAGCCATTCCGGCTTCGGCAAGGAGCCGGCGATCGTGGTTGGAAACAGCATGGCGGCTCTCCCGGCAGGTTGTGTTGCGCCCCTTCCTGCCATGTCTTAACGTCAAGGTACAGAACAACAAAAGTCGCTCTCTATTCCATTGGCGACGACAGGGAAGGGCGATGATCGACCTCTTTTATGCGCCGACGCCGAACGGCTGGAAAATCTCGATCATGCTGGAGGAACTCGGGCTCCCCTATAACGTGAAGCCGGTCAATATCCGCGCCGGCGAGCAGTTCAGCCCCGAATTTCTGGCGGTCTCCCCGAACAATCGCATTCCCGCGATCGTCGACCACGCACCCGCCGACGGCGGTGCGCCGTTCTCGGCGTTCGAGACCGGCGCGATCCTGATTTACCTCGCGGAAAAGACCGGCCGCTTTCTGGCCAGCGATCTGCGCGGCCGCTCGACGACCATCCAGTGGGTGATGTGGCAGATGGCGGGCCTCGGGCCGATGCTCGGCCAGCACGGCCATTTCGCGCTGTATGCGGCGGAAAAGATCCCTTATGCGATTGAGCGTTACCGCGACGAGGCCGCGCGGCTCTATGGCGTGCTCGACCGGCAGTTGGCCAAGACCGGCGCCTATGTCGCCGGCGACTATTCCATCGCGGACATCGCCTGCTTCCCCTGGACCATGACCCACAAGGCGCAGGGCTTTACGCTCGACGACTATCCGAACGTGAAACGCTGGTACGCCGAGGTGCGCGCACGGCCGCAGGTGCAGGCGGGGCTTGCGATCGGCAAGTTCGTGAAGGAGCCGTTCGACGAGGAATCACGCAAGATCATGTTCGGCCAGCGTGCCAGGGAAGTGCTGGGAAAGAAGTAGGCTGCTCGCCCCATCGTCATTGCGAGGAGCGAAGCGACGAAGCAATCCAGACTGGTTCCGCGGAAAGATTCTGGATTGCTTCGCTTCCGCCGTCGCTCTTCGAGCTATGGCGGACAAGTCGCTCGCAATGACGGGGATAGAGCACGACAAACAAGACGCAAAGGAAACGCCATGATTGAATTCTTCTTCGACTGTTCCAGCCCCTGGACCTACCTCGCCTTCCACAACATCCAGCCGCTGGCAAAGGAGCTGGGGGCCGAGATCATCTGGCGGCCGATCCTGGTCGGCGGCATCTTCAACACGGTCAATCCGAGCGTCTACGCGCAGCGCGAGACGCCGGTGCCGCTGAAGGCGCGCTACATGAAAAAAGACCTCGCCGACTGGTCGCGCTCGGCCGGCCTCGCGATCAAGATGCCGCCGACGGTGTTCCCGGTGAACAGCGTGAAGGTCATGCGCGGCTGCATCTGGCTGGGGAAAGACATGGTGCCGTTCGCCACTGCCGTGTTCGAGACCTATTGGGGCGGCGACAAGGACATCTCGCAGGACGCCGTGCTCGCCGAGATCTGCAGGAAGGTCGGTGTCGACGAGCAGAAGTTCTTTGCCGGCATCTCCGAGCAGGCAATCAAGGACCAGCTCAAGACCAACACGGAAGAGGTCGTGGCACGCGGCGGCTTCGGCTCACCGACGATCTTCGTGGGCAAGACCGACATGTACTTCGGCAACGACCGCCTGCCGCTGATCCGCGAGGCGCTCGAACGCAGCAAGGCGAGTGCGGCCTGATGGTGCGGGCTGTCGTCTGCCGCGCGCTCGGCGCGCCCGAGACGTTGCGGCTGGAGGAGTTTCCGTCGCGCGCCGTCAAACCGGGTGAGGTGCGCGTTGCGATCCGCGCCGCCGGATTGAACTTTCCGGACGTGCTGATGGCGGCCGGCGAATATCAGCTCAAGCCCGAGCTGCCGTTCACGCCCGGCATGGAGGCCGCCGGCGACGTCACCGAGGTGGGCGCAGAGGCAAGCGGCGTGTCCGTCGGCGACAAGGTCATCGTGAAGATGCGCCATGGCGCCTTCACCGACGAAGCGGTGGTGACGCCGACGCAGCTTGTGCCGATGCCGTCGACGTTCGACTACGCGGAAGGTGCGACCTATCTGGCCGGTCACGGCACCGCCTATCACGCGCTGATCGATCGCGGCCGGGTCATGCCGGGCGAGGTGTTGCTGGTGCACGGCGCCGGCGGCGGCGTGGGGCTTGCCGCGGTCGAGATCGGCAAGATGCTGGGCGCAACCGTGATCGCGACCGCCTCCAGCGACGAGAAGCTCGCCATTGCGAAATCGCGCGGCGCCGATCATCTCGTGCGCTACGATCGGGAGCCGTTTCGCGATGCCGTCAAGCGCATCACCGACGGCCGTGGCGCCGACGTCGTGTTCGATCCCGTCGGCGGCGAGGTGTTCGAGAACTCGATGCGCTGCATTGCCTGGGGCGCACGGCTGCTGGTGATCGGCTTCACCGGTGGCATCGGCTCGGCGAAGACCAACCTGCTGCTGATCAAGGGCGCCAGCGTGCTCGGCGTGCGTGCGGGTGAGGCGGTACGGAAGAATCCCGCGCTCGGCGAGGTGCGGCTCAAGGCGCTGCTGCAATGGGCGGAGGAGGGCAAGCTGCGCCCCAACGTCTCGCACCGCCTGCCGCTTGGGGATTATGCCAAAGCGATGCGATTGCTGATCGACCGCAAGGCGATCGGGCGTGTGGCGCTGGTGATGTGATTCGGTCGCGGTCGTAGACCGGCTTCCAGGCTTTAATGCAAACGACACGGTGTTTGGCGAACCTGACTGCGTGGCCAGAGATTTCAGAGCTTGAATGACTGCTCGATGAAGGTGAGTGTTCGCGGCTGGCGGAAGTAATTGGTGTGATGCACCAAGTCCTGGCTTCCGTAATCCAGGATATCGTTGATTTGCGCCGCTTTCGGTCGTCCGCATAGGAATTGCATCGAGTCCCGGTCGACCACGAGGTCGTTGTCGCCGCGAAAGACGAGATCGGCCGCAGCATCGGCGGCCCGGGCCTTGGCCTCGGTCAGGAATTTCCATACCGCCAGTCCCGTCGGGGGCGGCGAGAAGTCGCTGACGACCGCGAAATAGTCGGGTCGCGTCGCAAGCTCGATGTTGAGACGGTCGAGTTCGAGATTGACCCTCGTCATCGCCGACAGGCCTGGAATGAGACTGATTCCGGCGTCGACGATCGGCGTCTTCGCAAGCACTCCGGAAGCAGTCGCGGCAATGCGCAAGAGACCGCTGACCACCGACAGGAAGGGGATCAACGGGGAGGCGAGTCCGGTTGCCGCAGCTAGCGCCCGATGCACGTTCGTGAGCCACGACAAAGCCGCGCGCAGGCTTCTTGGAGTTGCCAGGCTGGTGCCGTCGAGAGGACAACCGACCAGAACCGCGCGGCGCCGACCTGCCGCCGCCGGCTCCATCACCTCCAGCCACCAGCGGGCAACGAGCCCGCCACGGCTGTGCGCCACGACGTCCACGTCCGCCTTTACCCCTCGAAAGTGGCGGGCAAGCTCGATGGCGTTGAACACCGGGCTGACCGACACGGTTGGATGGCTGAAGGCATAGATTGCATTGTAGTGCTTCCTGGCCTTCTGCAGGAACGCAGCGAAGTTGGGTGCCGCTGCGATTTCCTTGACCAGGCTTTCAGAGCTGGAAAACGTGCCGTGAACGAGCACCAGGATAGGTCCTTTGGAAACGATCGGCCGGCCCGGCGCAATCGGGTCATGAAGAACAGTGCCGTCCCAAAGGCGCAGGCCGTGTTTGGGTGTCCATTCTTGATCGAGGCTGGCCAGATATTTCGTGATCTCGTTGCCAAGCGGCAGGGGGTCCACTTGCACCCGCTCGATGATCTCGCTGCGCACCCCGCCGCGCTGATTGCGACCGCGCCGTAACCCGGCGCTGCGCAGCCCGAAACCCTCTTCCCAGAGCAGTTCGCCGTTCACCTCGGCGAGCGTGAAGATGGTTGAGGCCGACTTCGGACGCAGGCCGCGCCGCCGCAGGCGATCAAGCTGCGGTGACTGCGGCGCCAGATCGAGAGGGCGGATGCCATCGAATTTGAGCGCCTCGCGCAAGTCCAAGCGTAATCGGGCGCGGTCGGTGGCTGCGATAGGATCGGACTGCGGAGTCATGCCTGGCTCGCGATGATCGGCAGTGGCGTGATCTTGCGCCGATCGCGGTGGACATCGAGAATTGCCGCAAAGTTGTTTCTGTCCTTCAGGTTTTCCATGCCTTCCTCGATCGCTTCCCGGAATGACATACGGCGCGTGAGCAGGACGGTCTCGATCGGCACGAGGTCGCCGGCGCGGACGTGGCGCAGCACGTCTTCGTAGGTCGTGAACTCCTCCGCGGTGGCAGGGGCACCGTCTGGTGTCTCGGGCCCCGTGACGTCCGTCATGCTCAGAAAACGTTCATAAGCCTCCTCGCTGCGCCAGAAGCCGGGAAACGCATGGTCCTTGAGGACGAAGACGACCGGATAGATGTCGACGTATTCGAGACAGGCCGCGAGCATTAGCGCAAGGTCGATGCAGGTTCCGCGCTTGCCGCGCACCACTTCGGAAGGAGAGCGCAGGCGTTGCGACTGTTCGGAGAAGACCGGCGGTGGGTTGACGTAAGCGACGCTCATCTCGAATGCGAGCGCGCACCACAGCGCGCGTACCTGCATTTCGACGCCGATCTCGGGATCATCCAACTCGGGATCGACGCTTTGATACCCGTCAAAGCCGGCAGTGCTGTCGTCCTGAAGCGCGGCGAGATATTTCTGCGCGACATCGACGATCTCGAGCACCGCCGGGTCTCGCGGTAGCACGAAAGCGCCGAGCCAGCGCGAGTCATCTTTGGGGTCCCACTGCCACTCGTCGATCGGGCAGATCATGACCTCCGCCGTGTCGCAGACGATTTCCTCGTTTCCGCAAGTCACCCGGTAGAACAGGCCGGTGCGCATCGTTTCGCGAACCTCGCGCAGGGCCTGCGACATGAGCGGAAGGTGGATATAATCCGCCAACGGCAGTTCCCAATCGGCGTCTTCCATCCGCACGGTCTTTCGGAACGGAAAGCTGTCGCTACCTGCCTGCAGCACTATCTCGATGTGGATCGGCGGAAGCGCACCCTTCGCCTTGCGATAGAGAGTAAAGGTCGTGAACAACCGCTTGCCGCCGTGCATCGTCGAATAGTTGACCGACCTCGGGGCCTGCACGCGGACATCGAGGAACTCGTGCAGATTGACTGTGACGCTTTTATCCGAGGATTTCTTCGCTGTGTCTGCTGCCTGTGTCTTGGCGGTGATGGTCTCTGGGTTGTTCTGCGTCACTGCGGCCGGCGAAATGAGTCCTTTCGCGGTCCAAAGGACTATGCCGGCCCCATGGAGAACCGTGGAGTGTCTGATGATCTCAAAGGCTCTGCGAAAGCCGTCGAGAAGATCCCACGACTGACTGCGCCACTCTCGATAGAATGCGGCGAGGAACCGTTCGGCGATCTCGTCATCAACGCGATCCTGAAATCCGAGAGCTGCTTGCGCACCCTCTTCGACAGTCGCGGCCGCAACGCGTCCGGCGGAATTGAAGAAATTGAGCACTACCAGCTGCGCGCCTGCGTAGCCTCGCGGGTTGAGTGCCTTACCGAGCTGGGAATGATCAACCTCATCGATCGGACTATCTACGCCCGCCATCAGCAGACCATCGATCCCCGACTCGGCCTTTTCGATCAAGCGGAGAGACTGGCCCTGATGGAGATCGACGCCGGTCAGATGAATGACGTCGGGCTTATGCGCGAGGAGACTGCTGGAGAGCTGTCGAACAGTTGGGTTGATCAAGCGCTCGGAACCCAGAGCAAGCTGCGATTCCATCCATCGCAATTCTTCCTCGAAGCTGTACGTGCGGCCGATCGGGCCGGCGGCGTTCTCGACCATCAGCGCGGAACTCGGTGTTCCTCGGGGCGGGCCGGCTCGGCTTGAGTTGAGGTAGCGCACCACCGTTAATGGTCGACCGTCACGCCGGCTGCGTGTGGCTTCCGTGAGCAGGAACTCCCAAGGCAAAATACGGGCGGCCCAACCGCCATCCTCATCAGCATACGGCATGCAGATCTCGACCGTGCCTGTCTGGGCAATTTCGGCGAGTGCATCGTCGGTTAGACCGAGTTCTTGGAAGCGCCGTAAAGCCTCGTCTATCAGGCCTTTTCGCACGCTGAGGTCGTCCTGCCAGCGACCCCGGCTGCGAACGACGTAGGACCAGTAAAAGGACAGCCGTGCTGGGGCGGTCGGCAGCAATGGGAAGCTCTTGCCAGGAATGCGCAATTCGATACCGGTAGACGCCCGATCATGCTGCGACGCCTCGTTCGTGCCGGCGCGCTCGTCCTGCAATCCCTTGTTCTTCGAAATCCGCTTGCGGGCCATGCGACATGCGTTATTTGTGCGGAGGCCAATAAAACAATCTATAATAGCACGAGGACTTCACCGCTACTAGTGGCGTATTTTGATACCTTCAATTGTGCGTTCATCCCTCTACTTGTACTCCCGCTCGCTCCACCACGGAAAATAATCCGGCATATCGCTCGACACCTTGTTCTTGAACTGCGCCGGGCGCTTCTCCAGGAACGACACCACGCCTTCCTTGACGTCGTCCGAGCGGCCGCGCGTATAGATGCCACGGCTGTCGACCTTGTGAGCTTCCATGGGATCGTCGGCACCCATCATGCGCCACATCATCTGGCGGATCAGGGCGACCGACACCGGCGCGGTCTTGGCGGCGAATTCCTTGGCCAGCGCGCGGGCGGTCGGCAGCAGATCATCCGGGGCTACGACCTTGCTGACGAGGCGGCCGGCGAGAGCTTCCTGGGCCGGGAAGACGCGGCCGGAATAGCACCATTCCAGCGCCTGCGAGATGCCGACGATGCGCGGCAGGAACCAGCTCGAGGCGGCCTCCGGCACGATGCCACGCTGGGAGAACACGAAGCCGAAGCGCGCGGCATCCGAGGCGATGCGGATGTCCATCGCGAGTTGCATGGTGACGCCGATGCCGACGGCAGGGCCGTTCACGGCGGCAATGACGGGCTTCAGGCACTTGAAGATGCGCAAGGTCACCTGGCCGCCGCCGTCGCGCACCTGCGGATCGCTGTAATCGACCTTGCCGTCCGCGAAACGCTTGACCGGCCCGCGCCGCGCATCGCGATCGAAGGTATCCGCACCCGAGGAAAGATCGGCGCCTGCGCAAAAACCGCGGCCGGCGCCGGTGACGATGATGGCGCGGACGTCGTCGTCCTTGTCGGCGGCGTCGAACGCGTCGATCAGCTCGGCCTGCATCTGCGCATTGAAGGCGTTGAGCTTGTCGGGCCGGTTCAGCGTGATGGTGAGGATCTGCTCGGCGACCTCGTATTTGATCGTCTCATACGCCATGGTGGTTTCCTTCCTCATCTTAAGTGCGATCTCAATGAGACGAGACGCATGGTCGCCGTTGTCCGTCTTGCGCGGACTGGGCATGCGAGCAGTACAAGAACGTGGATGGTCGGGACAAGCCCGGCCATGACGGAATGCTTACTTTGCCGGCGGGCTTGGCCAGGGCTTCTGCGCGCCGCGCAGGCCTTCAAACGCCTTGGCCATGCCGAGCACGCCGATATCGTCAAAACGGCGGCCGACGATCTGCACGCCGATGGGAAAGCCGTTGGCGTCGAAACCGCCGTTGAGGGAGACCGCAGGGCTCTCCGACATATTCCATGGCACGGTATAGCAGATGTGCTCGAACGGCCTCATGGGATCGTTGGTGGGCGAGGCCCAGTCCGCAGGGTAGTTCACGTTCGGCGCGGTCGGCGAGATCACGTAGTCGAGCTCGCAGAACAGCTTTGACGCAGCGGCGCGGATCGCCATGGTCTGGTTGAAGCCGCGAATGACATCCACACCCGAGAGCTTTGCGCCGGACGCGCCCCATTTGAAGATGTAGGGCAGCACCTTTGCCTGTTCGGCCGGCGTCAGTTTTGACAGATCGTCCCACATCCGCGCGCGCCAGAAATTGTCGAGCCCGTCGAGCATCTCGCGGGTCAGAATGCCGTCGACCTCGGTGACGACGCTACCTGCGGATTCGAACGCCTTTGCGGCTTTCACTGCAACATCGCGGACCGGCCTTTCTGCCGGCAGGCCGACGCCGGCATCGAGCATCAGGCCGATGCGCAGTTTGCGTGGCGACTTTTCGAGCCCCTTCCAGTTGAGAGGCTCGGCGGGCAGGCTCATGCCGTCGCGCCGGTCGGGCTTTGCGATCACGCTCATCATCAGCGCGCAATCGTCGACCGTGCGGGTCATGGGACCGGCGACACGGCCGACATAGGTCGGGTCGATCGGTACGCGGCCAAAGCTGGGTTTCAGGCCGACGAGACCGCACCAGCCCGCAGGCAGGCGGACCGAGCCGCCGATATCGGTGCCGAGATGCAAGGGGCCATAGCCGGCCGCAGCCGCGGCGCCTGCGCCCGCGCTGGAGCCGCCGGGATTCTTGGAGAGATCCCAGGGATTGCGCGCCAGCGCATGGAAACTGGAGAGTCCCGAGGACAGCATGCCGTAATCGGGCATGGTGGTTTTCGCGAAGATGATCGCACCGGCCTCGCGCAGTCGCGCAGCCGGCGGGGCGTCCTTCTCGGCCGGGACGAGCTTCACGCTCGCAGCGCCGAGCGGGACGGGCACGCCCTTGGTCGCGATGTTGTCCTTCACCGTCACAGGCACGCCGTCGAGCGCGCCGGAAGGTTCGCCCCCGCTCCAGCGCGCGGTCGAGGCCTTCGCGGCCGCGCGCGCGCTGTCGGGATCGAACGCGTAGAGCGCCTTGAGATGCGGTTCCCACGCAGCGACGTGCGCAAGCACGTCCTCCAGCACCTCGCTCGGCGAGAATTGCTTGGCCCGATAGCCCGCGATCAGATCGACCGCGGAGAGATCGTGCAGCGAGGTGACCGCCTCTTCGACGCTCTTTTTGTGCATTGCTAACCTACCGGCATGCGCGTTTCGATGATCCGGGCGAACATGCTGGCGCCGATCGGCAGGATCTTGTCGTCGAGCACGAAGCCGGGATTGTGCACGGGCACCGAGCCGTCGTGGCCGATCCAGAAATAGGCGCCGGGAATGGTTTGCAGCATGTCGGCGAAATCCTCGCTGCCCATCTTCGGCTGGGCGCGGGTGATCACGTTGGCGGGGTTGACGACGGTGCGCGCGACCTCCTCGACCACCTTGGACTGCTCGACCTGGTTGACCAGCACGCCGAAAGTGTCGCGGATGTCGGCTTCGATCACGCACTGATAGGCGCTAGCGATGCCGGCGCAGATCGTGCGGATGCGTTCGGCGATCAGGGCGCGGACTTCATCCGAGAAGGTGCGGATGGTGCCACAGAGATGGGCCTCGCCAGGGATGACGTTGTAGGCGGAACCGGCGTGAATCTGCGTGATCGAGATGACGGCGGCCTGCAGCGGCTCGACGTTGCGGCTGACGATGGTCTGGATCGCCTGCGCCAGCGTGGTCGCGATGATCACCGCGTCCTTGGAGCGCTCTGGCATCGCGCCATGCGCGCCGTAGCCGGTGATGCGCAGGTCGAAGAAGTCGGCGCTGGCCATCGCGGGGCCGGGCAGGATCGCGATTTCGCCGAGGTTGAGGTCGGGCGCGTTGTGCAGGCCGTAGAGCTCGTCGCAGGGAAACTTCTCGAACAGGCCGTCCTTGATCATCGCGCGAGCGCCACCAAGGCCTTCCTCGGCCGGCTGGAAGATCAGGTGCACGGTGCCGTCGAAGTTTTTGGTCTCGGCGAGGTAGCGCGCGGTGCCGAGCAGCATGGTGGTGTGGCCGTCATGGCCGCAGCCGTGGAAGCGGCCGGGGATTTTCGAACTCCATTTCAGATTGGTGTTCTCTTCCATCGGCAGTGCGTCCATGTCGGCGCGCAGGCCGATGCGCTTGCTGCCCGAACCCTTGCCCTTGATGACGCCGATCACGCCGGTGCCGCCGAGACCGCGGTGCACCTCGATGCCCCAGCTCTTCAGCTTGTCGGCGACGATGCCGGAGGTGCGCACCTCCTCGAAGCCGATCTCGGGATGGGCGTGGAGGTCGCGCCTGATAGCAGTGAGTTCGTCGGCATAGCCGTCGATGCGGTCGATCGTGGGCATGTGTCCTGTCCGGTTAGCGTGATGGGGGCGTGAAAACGGGGCCGTTCGGCTTGATGCGGATGCCCGGCCGCAGCCGCGTCCAGGGCAGGGTGGCTGTGTCGGCCGGCATCGCGCCGGGCGCGGCGCAGATCATCAGCTTTTCCGCGATCGGCTCGAAATCGGCGCGGAAGTGCACCGAGCTCTTGTTGACCAGAATCTTCTGCGCGGTCGGCTCGATGCCGACATAGCGGTACATCGCCTGATCGGCGAGCTGCGCCTTGTGCGAGGAGACGACGACGCGGACGTCACCGATGCGCAGGCACGCGGAGGGACCCATCTCCATCTCGCGGCCACCGTAGTAGGGGCCGGGCGCGATGAAGCGGCCGTCGGAGAGCTTTTCGACGATGAAGGTCTCGCGATAGGGCTCGTCGCCGGGAATGCCGGACTTGCCGCCGAGCGACAGCGTCACGGTGGCGCCGACGCCGGCTTCATGTGCGGCCTTGGCCGAGGCCGGATCGTAGATCGCGCCGGTCGCGGCGCTCGCCTTGTTGCGCACCAGTGCGCGCAGCATGCCGGTGGTGTCGGAATCGCCGCCGGCGCCCGGATTGTCCTGGGTGTCGGCGATGATGATCGGCTTGCTCGCGCTCTTGGCGAGTTCCATCGCATGGCGCACGCCGTCGTCGGGCGCCCAGATCTTGCCGTCGAAATCGTCCTCGTGGCTTTCGATCAGTTTGACGATCGCATCGGCCGCGCGGTCCGCATCGGCCTGCGTCTTGCCATAGGCGAACACGCTCGGGCCGCAGTCGCGGAAGTCGGCGGCGGGGAAGCCGGGCGCGAAGGACAGCGTCGGAACGGCGTCGCTCTCCAGCGCGGCCAGTTTTTCGTAGATGCCCTTGGTGGGAAAGTCATTGGTGCATTGCCAGCTGATCGCGATCAGGAACGGCAATTGGCGAAACGACTTTGCAAAGCGCTGCCTGGTCTGCAGCAGCAAAGCGAGGTGCCTTGCGGAGGCGCGGCCGGTCTCGGCCATGTCGACATGCGGATAGGTGCGGTAGGCGATCAGCGCGTCCGCGTGTTCCATCATCTCGGGCGTGACGTTGGCGTGCAGGTCGAGGCTGGCAACGAGCGGAACGTCCTTGCCGATGACGCCGCGCACGCGCGCCAAAATCTCGCCTTCGCCGTCGTCGAGATGCTCGGTCACCATCGCGCCATGCAGATCGAGATAGACCGCATCGAGCGGACCGGCGGCGGCGATACCGTCGACCATCACCTTCACGATACGTTCGAAGGCGTCCCTGGTGACATGCGCCGACGGACTTGCGCCGCAGGCGATCGTCGGAATGAGGTTCCAGCCATTGGCTTCGGCGCTGTCGACGAAGCCGGCGAGGCCGACATTGATGCGGCGCATCACCTTCAATACGTCGGCGCCTTCCGTCATGGCCGGCCAGCCGCCGCCATGCTGGAAGTCCGCGAAAGTCGCCTTCGTCGGGGCGAACGTGTTGGTCTCGTGCAGGAAGCCGCCGACGGCGATACGTGTCATTAATTCTGGTCCAGCGTTTGAAAGTGCGCGACGTTAGCCTTGGCTTCGAGGCGGGGGCAAGCGAGGAGCCCATGCCGCCGCGCATGGCTTTAAGTCATTTTCGAATGATGATGGTCGCTACCCGTCATTGCGAGCGAAGCAAAGTAATCCAGACCGTCACCGCAGAGGGACTCTGGATTGCTTTGCTCCGCTCGCAATGACGAGTGGACAAACCTAAGCCGTCGCCGCGACGCCTTCCGACACCGGTCGGAAGTTCGCAAAATCCCAGCCGCGGCCCGGTGCGGCCTCCAGCAGCGCCCTGGTGTAGGCTTCCTTCGGATGCGTCAGCACCTCGGCGGCCAGGCCCTGTTCGACGACACGGCCGTGCTGCATCACCACGACCTCGTCGCAGATCTGGGCTGCGACGCGCAGATCGTGGGTGATGAACAGGATGGCGATGCCGAGCCGGTTCTGGATCTCGTCGAGGAGTTCCAGCACCTGCGCCTGAACCGAGACGTCGAGCGCCGAGACCGCTTCGTCCGCGACCAGCACGTCGGGGTCGAGCGCGAGCGCACGCGCAATGGCGATGCGCTGGCGCTGGCCGCCGGAGAACTGGTGTGGATAGCGCGTCACTGCGTCGGCGGACAGGCCGACGAGCTCGAGCAGTTCGCGCGCCCGCTTCATCGCATCGGCATGCGGGGTGCCGTAATTGATCGGGCCTTCCGCGATGCTCTCGCCGACGGTAATGCGCGGGTTGAGCGAGCGATAGGGATCCTGGAACACGATCTGGATCTTCTGCCGGTGCGGCTGGAGCAGGCGGCGCGAGATGTCGGCGATCTCGCGGCCGGCAAGGCGCACGCCGCCGGAGGTCGGATCGATCAGGCGCACGATGCACCGCGCCACCGTCGACTTGCCCGAGCCGCTCTCGCCGACGATGCCGAGTGTGCGGCCCTTGCGCAGCGTCAGCGTGACCTTGTCGGCGGCGACGACCTCGCGGCCTTTGCCGAAGAAGGCGCGCTCCTTATAGACCTTGCCGAGCTCGTTGGCCTCCAGCACCACCGGCTCCTTGGTCTCGGGCCGTGCCGCGCGCGGCACCAGGCTCGGCACCGCGGAAAGCAAATTGCGGGTGTACTCCATGGTCGGGTTGCGCAGCACGGTCTCGAGCGGACCGGTCTCGACCAGCCGGCCCTGCCGCATCACGGCGACGCGGTCGGCGATCTCGGCCACCACGCCCATGTCGTGGGTGATGAACAGGACGGCGGTGCCGTGATCGCGCTGGAGGTCGCGGATCAGCGTCAGGATCTGCTTCTGCGTGGTGACGTCGAGCGCGGTGGTCGGTTCGTCGGCGATCAGCAGCTTCGGCTCCAGCACCAGCGCCATCGCGATCATGATGCGCTGGCGCTGGCCGCCGGACAGGCGATGCGGATAGGAGGCGAAGATGCGCTCGACCTGGGGCAGGCGGACCTGCTCCATCATGTCGAGAATGCGCTTCTTCCGCGCCTTGGCGTCGAGATCGGTGTGGGCGCGCAGCACCTCGTCGATCTGACGGCCGACCGGCACCACCGGATTGAGCGCGGTCATCGGCTCCTGGAAGATCATCGCCATCTGCGTCGCGCGGAGCTGGCGCAGGCGGCGATCGGTCGCGGTGAGAATCTCTTCGCCGACGAGCTTGACGCTGCCGCCGGTCGGAACCAGCGTGCCCTTCGGCAGCAGACCCATCGTGGTGAGCGAGGTCACCGACTTGCCCGAGCCGCTTTCGCCGACGAGACACAGTGTCTCGCCCTTATGCACCTGGATCGAGATCCCGTCGATGATGTTGGCGCCCTTCGGCTTCTTGCCGATGGAGACGACGAGGTTGTTGATGTCGAGAACTGGGTTGGTCATCACTTGATCCGTCATCACTTGCCCTCCCGCTGCTTCATGCGGGGATCGAGGGCGTCGCGGGCAGCGTCGCCGATCAAATTGATGCTGAGGATGGCGATCGAGAGCAGCAGGCCCGGCCAGAAGATCAGCGTCGGCTTGAGCTGAAAATACTGGCGGCCCTCGGCCATGATGTTGCCCCAGGTCGGCGTCTCCGGGGAGATGCCGGCGCCGAGGAAGGAGAGGATGGCTTCGGTCAGGATCGCGGAGGCGCAGACATAGGTGCCCTGGACGATCAGTGGTGCGATCGTGTTGGGCATCAAATGTCGCCACATGATCTTCGGCAGACTGGAGCCGACCGAGATCGCGGCTTCCACATAGGGCTCCTCACGCGCGGACAGCACGACCGAGCGCACCAGGCGCGCCACGCGCGGTATCTCGGGGATGGTGATCGCGACCAGCACGGTCCAGATGCTGGCGCCGGACAGCGACACCACGGCGATCGCGAGCAGGATGCTCGGCATCGCCATGAGGCCGTCCATGACGCGCATCAGGACGGCATCGACCAGCTTGAAGAAGCCGGAGACGAGGCCGATCGCAAGGCCGATGACGATCGACAGGATCGCCGAGCCGATGCCGATCAGGAGCGAGATGCGGCCGCCATAGATGACGCGCGACAAGAGGTCACGGCCATAGGCGTCGGTGCCGAGCAGGAACTGCGCCGAGGCCGGCTTCAGCCGCTGCGAGGGCGCAAGCTGGACCGGATCATGCGGCGCGATCAGCGGCGCCAGGATCGAGACCAGCACGATCAGCGCGAGCAAGATCGTGGCCGCCGCGATGATCGGCGTCGAGGTGAGGAATCCGAAACGCGGCCGCAGCGGCGACGTGATCGGAATGGACGACTGGGGAAGGCTATCGACGGACATTTTTGTTGCTATCCTTAGCCCTAGTACCGGATCCGGGGATCGAGCAGCGTGTAGGCGACGTCGATCAGGAGATTGACGACGACATAGATCAGCGACGTCAGCAGGATCATCGCCTGGATGACTGGGTAGTCGCGCGCCAACACCGCGTCCACCGTGAGGCGGCCGATGCCGGGGATGTTGAACACGCTCTCGGTGACGACGACGCCGGAGATCAGCAGCGCAAAGCCGGTGCCGATCACGGTGATGACGGGCACCGCGGCGTTGCGCAGCGCATGGCGCATCATCACGGCGACCTCGTTGATGCCCTTGGCGCGGGCGGTGCGGACGTAGTCCTCACCGAGCACGTCGAGCATCGCCGCACGCGTCATGCGCGCGATCAGCGCGATGTAGATGAAGGAGAGCGCGCAGGTCGGCAGGATGATGCGTTCGAAGAACGGTCCAAAGCCGTTAAAGATGCTGCGGAAGCCCTGCACCGGCACCCAACGAAGGTCGATCGCGAAGACCTCGATCAGGAGATAGCCGACCACGAACACCGGCACGGAGAAGCCGAGCACGGAGAGGCCCATCACGAAACGGTCGATCCAGGTGCCGTGCTTCCACGCCGCGATGACGCCGAGCGGCACGGCGACGATCACGGCGAGAATGATCGTCGAGAGCGCGATCGAGATCGACGGCTCGACGCGCTGGCTGATCATCTTCATGACTGGCAGGTTGGAGATCAGCGACGTCCCGAGATCGCCGTGCAGCAGCTTGTTCACCCAGGTGATGAATTGTACGATCAGCGGCTCGTTGAGGCCGAGCGAGTCGCGGATGCGTTCGAGCCGTTCCGGCGTCGCGTTATCGCCGGCGAGAATTGCGGCGGGATCGCCCGGCGTCAGCCGCAGCAGCAGGAAGACGAACAGCGCGACGACGCCCATCACGGGCACCGCGGCCAGAACGCGGCGAATGAGATAACCTAGCATGCACCTATCTCCGGCTGCGGAACTTGTGGGGCCGGGAGGCCCCCGTGGAATCGGTTCTGTCTATCATGCACGCCTGTCACTCGGGCTGGAAAGCCGGCCGGAGAAGCCGACCTTTCGGGGCAAATTGTGTGCCAAGGGCAGGGCGGTCGCAAGAGGCCGCCGAGCCTCCGATATCGGCCACTCAGGATGCATGGCGGAACTCGCGCTCAACCCTGAGTGAGGGTGCGGTCGGCGGTGCGTTGAGCCCGCGCCAGCCGTCGATGGTCCCGGCAATCATCTGCGCGGTCGCGGCCGACAAGGTCCAGCCGAGATGGCCGTGGCCGGTGTTGAAGAAAACGCCTGGCATCCGTCCTGCGCGCACCACTGGCATCATGTTCGGCATCATCGGCCGCAGCCCGGCCCAGGGCACGACCTTGGACGTTTCGACGCCGGGGAAGTTGCTGCGCACCCAGTCGACCAGCGGCTGCACGCGGTCGGCGCGGATGTCGCGGTTGAAGTCGTTGAATTCGGCGGTGCCTGCGACGCGGAAGCGATCGGCGCCGAGCCGGCTGGTGACGATTTTTGCGGCTTCGTCGAGCAGGCTCACGGTCGGCGTCGCATTGCGGCTTGCGGCAGTGTCGAGCTGAACGGTGATCGAGTAGCCCTTTACCGGATAGACGTTGACGCGCTCGTCGAGCAGGGCGGCGAAGTGACGGCTGGCCACGCCGGCGCAGATCACGACGCCATCCGCCTTCAGCATGCCGCGCGCGGATGCGACAGTGTCACTGGCCGAAAGATCAGCCCAGCCGATGACAAAGCCGCCACCTGCCTGGGCAATGGAATCGATGTTGGCTTCGTGGATAAAGGTCGCGCCGCGCCGCTTGCAGGCTTCCGCAAGTCCGCGCGTGAACTTGTGGATATCGCCGGTCGCATCCGACGGCGTGTAGAAGCCGCCAAAATAGTCCTTGCGCAGCGTCGGCTCGATGGCGCGGATCTCCTCCGGCGTCACCGGGCGGCGATCGAGCCCGCCTTCCTTCAGCAGCGCATTGACCTGCAGGCCGGATTCAAAACCCTTCTTGTCGTGATAGATGTGCAGGATGCCGCGGCGTTCGAGATCGAAGTCGATGCCTTCGCGCTCCGCGATCTCGAACAGATGCTTGCGGGCTTCGATCGCGAGCCGCGTGGTCTGAACCGTGTTGGCGCGGTAGTTGCCGATATTGGCGACGAACTCGCTCATCCACGAATATTTGTGCCAGCTCGGCCGCGGGTTCATCAGCAGCGGCGCATCGCGCCGGAACATCCAGCGCAGGCCTTTCAGGATCGTGGCGGTGCTGTTCCAGACTTCGGCATTGCTGGCGGAGAGCTGTCCGCCATTGGCGAAGGACGTCTCCATCGCGGCGTAGCGGTGCTTGTCGAGCACCGTCACCTTGTATCCGCGTTCGAGCAGGGCATAGGCAGTCGTTACGCCGGTGATGCCGGCGCCGATGATGGCGATATGGGTCATGGCAGGTTCGGGGCTCCCGTGAGTTAGAGTCGGCTAACCGCCGGCCAAAGGCCGTTGGCGGCGCCCCATCTGTCACGGTTACCTGAGAGCTTGATCCGGCGAGGACCTCGGCGAGGTCAGCTCCGGACTATCCCCTTCGGTGGACGTCACGACCACATTGGCCGTGCCGCCTCTCTCCAGATCGTCCTGACGATACGGTCCTTTTGCCTGAGAGTTTCCGGGGCGGTTGCTCCGTCGGCGCCGCAACGAAAGCCTGAACTCTCGTTGCGATCTCTCCCGCATCGTCGCGTGGACAATCGAGCAGTACGATGCGCCTCATTTTTAGACAAGGCTAAATTTAAACCGCGACTGCCAACGCATTGTGCAGTGCGAAGGCTGCGTCGTCAGTCGAGCGCCGCTAGCAAGCCGGCCATCAGGCGCCCGCGTTCAACCAAGCTCTCGACCTCGATGAACTCCTCGAGCGTGTGGCCGTTGCCGCCGCGCACGCCGAGGCCGTCGAGCGTCGGGATGCCCATCGCGCCGGTAAAGTTGCCGTCGGAGCCGCCGCCGGAGCTCGCATGCGGCAGCTCAGTGCCGAGCGATTTGGCGATGCCGCGCGCCTTTTCATAAAGCGCCATGGTGCCGGCATCGGGCTCCCATACGGGGCGCGTGACGCCGCGCGTCACCTTGAACGTGACATCATTGGTCGTGCCCGACAGCGCCAGCATCCGCTCGACGCCGCGATCGAGATCGGCCTGGCGCTTGGCCATGGACAGCGCCTCGCCGGTGGCGGTCGTGGCAACGCAATTGACCCATTGTCCGCCGTGCACGACGCCGACCGAGAAGGTGCAGTCCTCCGTCGTCATCGCGTCAATGGCGAGGATCTGCCGCGCCATCTCGCGGATCGCCGAGCGTCCGGCCGACAATGTCGCGCCGGCATGGCTCGGCCGGCCCGTCGCTTCCAGATTGAACCGCGCGATGGCGTAACGTCCGGTGGTGACACCGTTGTCGGCGCGGCCCGGTTCGGGCACCAGCACATATTTGTTGCGCGCGGCTTCCGCCTCGATGATGTCCCGCGTCGAGGGCGTGCCGACTTCCTCGTCGGGCGTAAACAGCACGGTGATCGGCAGCGGCGTGGTGAAGGACGCACGTGCCAGCTGCCGGATCGCTTCCAGCGAGAGATAGTTGCCGCCCTTCATGTCGTAGATGCCGGGGCCGTAGCACTTGTTGCCCTCGCGCCGCCATTTCAGCTTCTCGATGGTGCCGACCGGATGGACGGTATCCATGTGGCCGGCGATCAGGATGCCCGGCTCGCCCTGTTTCGGATGCGGGAAGCGCGCGCGGATCACGCCGCCGAAGCCCTGTCGACCGCCGATGCGTTCGATCGTCGCACCCATGATCGCCATATCCCGCGCTGCGATATCGAGCATGCGGTTGACGGCACCCGCGTCCCAGGTCGGGCTCTCGCATTCCACCCAGGTGCGCAGGCCCTCGAGCATCGCCTCGGAATCGAAGGGAAGATTGGCTGGATTCATCTTAATGTCTCTCAAGCTTCGAAAGATGGAACGCGCATTGCATTGGCGCGGACGGGACTGGCGGAAAGCGTTGTAGAGCCAAACCGATCTTTGTGGAGCCCGTGGGCGCGCCGCTTGGGGCTGCAGCGAAACCGGATTGACGCGCTCAACACTGTCTGCAAGTCTCGAAAGACAAAGGCATCGCATGAGGTTAGTTCGCCTAAAGAACGAACCGAATGCTCAACCAATAACCTGCCTTTGAACAGTTTCACGTCAGGAGAAACTTTTATGTTGAGCTTGATGCGCCGGGGGCGTCGCGCGTTCGCCTCCACACTTGCGCTATCGGTCGTTGCGCTTTCGACGGCGATGGCCTCGCCGGTACTTGCCGCCGCCAGCAAGACCATCACTGCGGTGATGCATTCGGATCTGCGCATCATCGATCCGATTTTCACCACCGCCTACATCACGCGTGACCATGGCTACATGGTCTACGACACGCTGATCGCGACGGACTCGAACTTCAAGATCCAGCCGCAGATGGCGGACTGGAAGATCTCCGACGACAAGCTCACCTACACCTTCACGCTGCGCGACGGCCTCAAGTGGCACGACGGTACGCCGGTGACGGCGGAAGACTGCGCCGCTTCGCTGAAGCGCTGGGCCGCGGTCGACGGCATGGGCCAGCAGATGATGCAGTTTACTGCGAGCATCGAGGCGACCGACCCCAAGACGATCACGCTGAAGCTGAAGGAGCCCTACGGCCTCGTGCTCGAATCCATCGGCAAGCCGTCCTCGCGCGTCGCCTTCATGATGCCGAAGCGTCTCGCCGAAACGCCGCCAGACAAGCAGATCCCCGAGCAGATCGGCTCCGGCCCGTTCAAGTTCGTGCAGGGCGAATTCCAGCCCGGCGTGAAGGCGGTCTACGTCAAGAACACCGACTATGTGCCGCGCAAGGAGGCGTCGAGCTGGACTGCCGGAGGCAAGCTGGTCAAGGTCGATCGCGTCGAATGGATCACCATGCCGGATGCGCAGACCGCAGTGAACGCGCTGCAATCGGGCGACATCGACTTCATGGAAGTGCCGCCGTGGGATCTGCTGCCCGTCCTTGAAGGCAATGCCGACCTCAAGACCGAGACGCTGAACAAGTTCGGCTACCAGACCCTTGGGCGCATGAACTTCCTCTATCCGCCCTTCGACAATCCGAAGATCCGCCGTGCCGCACTTCTGGCGATGAACCAGAAGGACGTGCTCGACGCGCTCGTCGGCAATCCCAAATACTACAAGATCTGCGGTGCGTTCTTCATCTGCGATACGCCGTTCGCGACCGACGTCGGCTCGGAATCGCTGGTGAAGGGCAACGGCATGGCGGAAGCCAAGAAGGCGCTCGCCGAGTCCGGCTATGACGGTACGCCCGTCGTGGTCATGGTGCCCGGCGACGTCGTGACGCTGAAGGCGCAGCCGACGGTCGCGGTGCAGTTGCTCCGCGAGGCCGGCTTCAAGGTCGACGCGCAAGCGACCGACTGGCAGACGGTGGTCAGCCGGCGCGCCAGCCAGAAGCCTCCGAAGGAGGGCGGCTGGAACATGTTCTTCACCAACTGGGTCAGCGCCGACGTGTCCAACCCGATCGCCAATCTGTCGATCGGCGGGCAGGGCAAGAAGGGCTGGTTCGGCTGGGCGGAAAACGCCAAGATCGAGAAGCTCAAGGACGATTTCGTCCGCGCCGCCTCGCTCGACGATCAGAAGAAGATCGCGACCGAGATCCAGAAGGAAGCCTATGACCAGGTGATCTACGTGCCGCTCGGCCAGTATCTGGCGCCGAGCGCGTGGCGGAAGTCGCTCACCGGCGTGCTCGACGGCCCGGCGACGCCGGTGTTCTGGAACATCGACAAGACCGAGTAAAGCGAGGGCGCGCCAGCGCGCCTTCCCCGAGCGTTACGCGGCGTCGCTGTCATCAGCGGCGCCGTTTTCGTTTGTCAGCCTCGCGTCAGCTTTTAGCTCTTCCAGTGTCCATTTATTGCTATTTGTTTCTGACTTGAAATAGATGTGCGCAGTTCGCACATCACTTCCTTCCTGCATTTGAGTCCCGTGTCGATTGATTTTACATTTCGGGCGATGGCCGAGCGGTCCGATCGCGCGCCGGCGCGATGGCGGCGGCCTTTCCTGCGCTGGCTCGACGGCGTCGAGACGGGCTGGGCCGTGCCGCTTCTCATTGTGTGCTTTGTCGCGCTCTGGACGATCTATCTGGCCGTCGCCTATGCCGGCAGCGGCCTGCACCCTGATACCCTCGAGGCCTGGACGCTCGGGCGCCGTTTCGCGTGGGGCTACCACAAGCATCCGCCGCTGATGGGCTGGGTTACGGCGGTGTGGACCTCCGTCTTCCCGCTCAGCGACTGGTCGCTGCAATTGATGGCGATGGCCAATGCCGGGCTCGCCCTGTTTTTCGTCGACCGGATCGCACGGCAGTTCGTGACCGGGCACAAACGCATCCTGGTGCTGCTGCTCCTGATGCTGACGCCGGCCTATCAATTCCACGCCCAGCGCTTCAATGCCAATACGGTGCTGCTTGCGCTTTGGCCGCTCGCGACCTGGTGTTTTCTGCGCGCGTTCGAGACCCGCAGCGCGGCCTGGGCTGTCGCCGTAGGATGCACAACGGCGCTGGCGATGGTCGGCAAATATTATTCGGTCTTCCTCGTGGCGAGCTTTGCATTTGCCGCGCTGGCGCATCCCGCGCGCCGCGCCTATTTCGCGTCCGCTTCGCCGTGGATATCGGTCGTGGTCGGGGTCGCGGTGTTGTCGCCGCATATCTACTGGCTCGCGACGACGGGCGCGTCGGCCTTCACCTACGCGATGGCGCACGCCAACGGCAACTTCGTGAGCTCGCTCGGCGAGGTGCAGAACTTCCTGCTCGGACTCGTGGCGGCCATCAGCGTATCGGCCGTCTTCTGGGTGATCATCGCCGGCACACGGCTGAAACAATTTGCGGCCGACTTCGCCGCGATGAGTTCCGGCCTGCGGCTTCTTTTTTACGTTGCGATCGGCACGATCGTACTGCCGGTCCTGACGTCGCTGGCGATGGGCACCGATCTGCCGTCGCTATGGGCGCTGCAAGGGCTGTTCCTGTTCGTCGTGCTGATCGTTTGCGGCACGCGCTACCCGATCGAAAGATTCTACACCGTCAATGTCACGGTCATCACCGCAATCGTTGGGCTCGCCGCTGTCTTCGTCGCCGCCCCGATTCACGCCGTCTATCGCAACAATCACGGCTACGAAGAGGGCCGGAATTTCTACGCGCAGGTAGCTAACGAGATTACTCGCGAATGGCACGAGCTGACCGGGGAACCGCTCAGCGCCGTCAGTGGCGACGATTCGCTTGCCTTTGCGACCGCGTTCTACAGTCCGGACCATCCGTATTACGCGCGGCCGTTCGAATTTCAGTACAGGTGGGGCATGCCGCGAAAGACGACATTGGATCGCGGTTGGGCCGCGCTCTGCTTCAGCGGCCAGGACTATTGCGGCAGGTGGATGGAGTCGGTGTCCGCGCGCGCCGAGCATTTCGTCAGACGCCAGTTCACCGTGCAGGCGACGCTATGGGGCAAGCCCGGCCTGACGCGGGACGTGGTCGTGCTGATCGTGCCACCGCGAACGAGCAGCGCGACGCCCGAGAGCGCCGCGCAGGACTTCAGTGCCAGCAGGCGCCCGACGGACTAGGCTTTGCGCTCAGCAGTGGCTGTCGCGGATTCGCTCGAGGCCTTCGCTCGCGAAGGGGGGAGTGAACGCAGTTCGGTCGGCGCCCGACGTCGGGCGTTCCGTTTCCGCCCGATCCGGGGTGGTGCTGTCTTCGCGATGTTCCGGTTCCATGAGGCGGCCTTTCGAATTGCTGCAGTACAACATCGATGCGGCCGGGAAGTTCCTCAACCGATGGGACGATGATGCGGCTTGAACAGCCGTCCCTTTTCCACCACCAGCACGATCGCAAGCGCCGCCAGCGTCGACAGGAAGAAGCCGACCGAGAACGGCAGCAGCGTGCCGTCAAAACTCTGCCCGATCGCCATGCCGACGACGATGCCGATCAGCGTCGTGATCGAGCCGTAGAGCGAGGAGGCGGTGCCCGCGATGTGGCCCTGCGGCTCCATGGCGAGTGCGGTGAAGTTCGCGACCATCATGCCGAACGAGAACATCATCAGGGCGGACAGCACCATGAACAACGAGAGCGGCAGCATGCCGAGGCTTTCCGTCAGCAGCATCACGCCCGCAACCGCGGTGTAGAGCGTCAGCGCGCTGTGCGAGATCACGCGCATGCCGAGCCGTCCGACCAGCTTCGCATTGAGGAAGCCGGCGATCGCGGTGCCGGCCGCGATCGCGGCGAAGGCAATCGGGAAATAATGGCCGAGATGATAGACGCCGGTGAAGACCTGCTGCGCCGAGAAGACATAGGCAAAGAGCGCGCCTATCACGCTGCCGGCGGCCGTCGCATAGCCGATGGTCTGGCGGTTGGTCACGGTCTGCCGGAACGCCGAGAGCACGTCGGCGGGCGCCAGCGACCTGCGCTCGGACTCGGGAAGGGTTTCAGGCAGCCGCAGCACGCTCCATGCGAGCGCGAGCAGTCCGTAGAGCATCAGTACGACGAAGATGCCGCGCCATTGCGTGACCAGCAGCACCGCCTGCCCGAACGAGGGCGCAATCACCGGCACCGCGATGAACACCATCATGGCGAGCGACATCACGCTCGCCATCCGGCGGCCGACATAGCAGTCGCGCACGATCGAGGTCGCGATCACGCGCGTCGCCGACGTACCGAGCCCTTGCAGCGCGCGCGCCAGCAGCAGCGTCTCGAACGAGGGCGCGGCGACCGCGAGCACGCTCGCTACCGCATAGACGGCCATGCCGCCGAGCAGCACCGGGCGGCGGCCGAAGCGGTCCGACAACGGGCCCATGACGAACTGGCCGGCGCCGAAGCCGATCAGGAAGGTCGAGAGCACCAGCTGAAGATGGTTGGCGTTGGGAATGGCGAAGGCTGCCCCGATGTTGGGCAGCGCCGGCAGCATCATGTCCATCGCAAGCGGATTCAGCGCCATGATAGACGCGATCACGATGACGAATTCTGGAAAACCCATGGGCCGGTGTCCCGAGGACACCCAATCGTCGGCATTGACGTCGGACAAAGCTCACCTCTGAAAATCAGAGGCTTTTCTATCGGTTATGCTGCGCCGCACAACCCATGTTTCGGGATGGCTGACAGGCGGGTGCACAAGAATTGGTGATGTCGCCGGCTCGGGAAGGGCTGCCTCGTCCATCATCGCGCGCTACGGGCCTGCTCGACCAGGCCGAGCGCCAAGCGTCCCGCGGTGTCGACATAGTCGAGATCGCGATGGATCAGCATCACGGTCGTGGCGCCGTCGAGCAGGATCACGAGCTGGCGCGCGAGCGCCGCTGCACCGGCAACGCCATGCCCGCGCAATTCGGTTTCGAGCCACGCTTCAAAACGCTTCTTGTGCGCCGCGCCGGCCTTGACCGCGGGATGTGCCGGCGTGTTTGCGAGCTCGGCGATGGTGCGCAGGAATCCGCAGCCGCGCCATCGCGGCGTATCCACGGAGCGTCCGAGCCTTGCGAAGAGACCGCGGACCTTGTCGGCCACCGTGCCCTCGGTCTCGGCGAACCAGCGCATATAGAGCTCCAGCGTCGGCTGGTCCCTGGCCGCGATGGTCTCGGCGACGAGCTCGTCCTTGCTGGTGAAGTGATAATAGAGCGTCTTCTTGGTGACGCCGGCCTTCTCGGCGACCGCGTCCATGCTCACCGCCCTGATGCCTTCGCCATAGAACAGGCGCGTCGCCGCGATGACGATCTGCTCGCGTGTGGTGTCGCCTTTGCCTGACATCGCAAATGTATACTGCCTAGTGAGTATACACGACAAGACCGCTGTGGCTGACTTCCGCGCCTGTTCGACCTGGAATTCGACCTGGAAGGAGCCTGCACTTGTCCGATCTCGTACTCTCCGAAGCGCGAGGCGCTGTCGCGCTGCTGACGTTCAATCGCCCGAACAAGCTCAATGCGCTGAGCTACGCCCTCGTCGACCGCCTGATGGCGATCCTCGATCGTATCGAGGACGATGCCGATATCCGCGCCGTGATCCTGACCAGGGCGGGCGACCGCGCCTTCTCGGCCGGCGCCGACATCGCCGAGTTTTCGGAGAGCGTGAGATGCGGGCCGGACGCAGCGGTAAAGGCTTTCGTACGGCGCGGGCAGGCGATGACGGCGCGCATGGAGGCGTTTCCGAAGCCGATCATCGCCGCCGTGAACGGCATCGCCTTCGGCGGCGGCTGCGAGATCACGGAAGCCGTGCATCTCGCCGTCGCGAGCGAGCGGGCGAGCTTCGCCAAGCCCGAGATTGCGATCGGAATCACGCCGACCTTCGGCGGCACGCAGCGCCTGCCACGGCTCGCAGGCCGGAAGCGGGCGCTCGAATATCTCCTGACAGGAGATTCCTTTTCACCACAGCGGGCTCATGAGATCGGTTTGGTCAACCAGATCGTGCCGCACGGGCAGCTCCTGGACGCAGCCTTCGCGCTGGCAGACCGCATCACGCGGCATTCGCACCTGGCGGTCGCCCGCGTCATCACTGCCGCTACGCGGGGCCTCAACGTCTCGATCTCGGAAGGCCTCGCCATCGAGAGCGAGCAGTTCGCACGCATGGCGGCGACCCGGGACACGCGCGAAGCACTCGATGCCTGGCTTGCCGCCCGCTCGTCGCGGTAGGGGGCGGCGGATCTGGCGGTCGCGGCGACAGGGAACCGGTTCCCTGCCGTCCAGACGGACGGCTGGCAACCAGGGATTCACCATAAGCGCGAGCGCAACGCACAGGGGAGATGAATCCGCAACCCATCCTGTCCATGGTGGCACGGCCTGGCGCCGCGTTGGCGTCGGGAGAAACCCGGCCCAACAAGGTATCCGATTGTGTCCGACGTCACCGGTGCAGCACGATGGTTGGAACCCTCGGCCGACATGGCTTCGCGACGGAATTTCTGGCTTGCCTGCCTGATCGCACTGACTGCACTGCTGGTGCTCGGCAATCTCGCCAACGACGCCGTGCTCGATATGAAATATGGCTGGGACACCCGCGTCAATTGCGCGGCGGTCGATGCGTATGCCGGCGGGCTCGATCCCTATTTCGTCAAGAACCTGAAGGGCACCAAGCTCTCTTATCCCTATCTGCCGGTGACGCTGGATGTATTCCGCCCCATGTGCGCGGGTGGACTTCTGGTCGCTCACTACAAGGGCATCTTTCCTGTCCTCGCCGTGCTTTGCGGGCTCCTCTTGCCCGGTCTTGGCCGAACGCGCTCGGGCGCGCGCGATGTTGCGCTGAGGGTGCTCTGCACGCTCGGCGCGTTCGTCGGTTTCGAATGGGTGCAGGCGTCCGGCAACTTCGCGATCCTGAGCGGCGTGCTGACCGCGATTGCGCTGAGACCCCTGCTTTCTCCGGCTGCGTCCGGCGTGTCTGAGGACCGCAGCTTTCCGTTGCGGCTCGCCGGCGCCGCGCTGCTTGGCGTCGTGACGTCGTTCAAGCTGGTGTTCTTTCCCGTGCTGGCCGCGCTCTATTTCCTGCCGCTGCCGCGCGGCCGCAAGCTCGCGCTGATCGCGGTTGCGGCGTTCAGCTTCGCATTGCCGATCCTGATATCGCGGCTGATGTACCCCGAGCTGTTCGCAAGCTGGCAGCTGGCGATGGGCGGAAGGATCCCCGACCAGCATCTCGTCGATCTCTTCGAGATCAATCCGTCGCTGCTGCTGGCGGCACGCGACCTCATGGACTTTGCCGGCCTCGGTGGCAGCAAGGCGGCGACGTTCGCGACCTATGCATTCGCAGCACTCGCGCTCGTGCTGGTGCCGTTTGCATTGTCCATCCTGCGCGTGGTCACGAGCGAGCCGGCGCAGGAAGGCGGATCACTTCTTGTGCGACTGGATCGCTGGCTGATGGATCATCCCCGCGTTGCCATGCGCATCACGGTGTTCGCGATGTTTGCGCTCTATCTCAGCTCGCCGCGCCTCAAGGAATATGCCTTCTTCGAGCTCGCGCTTTATGCCGCGATCCTCGTCGTCGATCTTCCGGCCCTGGCACTTGCCGCGTTCCTCGCCGTCGGTCTCGCCTTTCCGGCACTGATCTCGATTCTGGGGACGGCATTCGAGGGCAGCTTCATCCTCCTCATCATTGCGCTGACAAGTTTCTGGATCCTGCTGCTCGACTTTCGCGCCGAGCCGAAGCGGCTGGAGACGGAAGGCGCGCAGTCATAACGCATGCCGCGGTGTCCGCCGGAAAAGGACGGCGCCTTGCCCCGCGCGGGCTCCAGCCGGTTCGTGACTGCATCGGTCTTCCGTCCGCCTTTGGGCGGAGGCTCGCCCCGTCAGCTCCGATGGTGCGGGCAGCCGGGGTCGAACCGGCACAGCGCTTGCGCGCCGAGGGATTTTAAGTCCCTTGCGTCTACCAATTCCGCCATGCCCGCTTGATCCAACGAGATCAACTAGTTAAGTCCACCTCCGGCCGTCTGGAATTGGCGCGTTTCGCGGGCCGGATGGGCGGTTCTTCCTTAAGCGAGCCGGCCGCGCAAGGCAAAGCCTCAATCCGGACATCTGTTGTTGCTTTAGGCATTCTCAATCCACGGGGACTATTCATCCGGCATGGCTGCTACGTTTTCCTCTCGCCTGCGCGACTCGGGCGCATTTCTGGCGCTGCTCGCGGCGGGCGCGGCGCTGTCCGGTTGCGCCAGCATGACCGAGACGGTCGCACCGGCCTTTGCCGATCCCGGCAAGTACGAATTGTACGACTGCAAGCAACTCGAGGCTGAGCGTAAGGCGCTCGCCAGCCGCACTGAGCAGTTGCAGAAGCTGATGGAGAAGGCTGAGACCGGGGCGGGAGGCGCGGTCGTGTCCGAGCTCGCCTATCGCAACGACTACATCGCGGTGCGCGGGCAGTCGCAACTTGCCGAGGAGGCATGGCGCCGCAACAAGTGCCGGGAAACGCCGCCCGGTGCGACGCCGGCGGCCTCTGCTCCGCAGCGGCCGGACATCAAGCCCGCCCCGAAATCCGGTAGCGCCGTTCGCTGAGTTGACACGATTGCGCCCGCCTCAGGGGCGCCAGCCGTAGATCCAGTCCTGCCGCGCCAGCATGCGCTCCGGGCCGAGCGCGCGGATCGCAACATCGCGCGCGATCGCGAGCGGCCCACCGAGATGATAGATGCGGCCCTGCTGCCGCGCCGTCCGCTGCACCCGCCGCACCCGCGCCTGCCGCGCGCGGCCATATTGCTTCAGCGCCGCCGTGATGCCGGCCGCGCTCTCGGCAGCCTCGAGGCTCAGATGCCGGGCGAGCACGGCGGCATCCTCGATCGCCATGCCGGCGCCCTGGGCGGCGAATGGCAGCATCGCATGCACGGCGTCACCGAGCAGGCCGACCGGTCCTTGGCTCCAGGGGCAGCCGTCGGGCACGCCGAACAGCGCCCATTTGCGCCAATTGTCGACAGCAGTGAGCATCATCCTGGCCTGCGATGGCCAGCGCGGTGCCGCGAAGGCGTCCATCACCTCGAACGGGTCGCCCGGCGTGCTCCAGCCGGGCCTGTTCCAGGTCCCCGGTAGCACCGCGACCACGTTGATCTGGCGTCCGCCGGCGATCGGATAAGCGACGAGATGGGCGTTCGGACCCATCCAGAGCTGCACCCGCCGCGCGGTAAAATCCTTCGGCAGTTGCGTGGCATCGAGCGTGCCGCGCCAGGCGATCAGGCCGGAGAAGCGCGGCTGCACCTCGGGAAACAGATGCTGGCGTACCGTCGACCAGATACCGTCGGCGCCGATCAGTGCGCTAGCCAGATCGCTGCGCCGTATCGTGCCGCTGCGATGGACGACCGTCAGCCCCTTGGCGTGGGGCGCCACATCCTCGAAGGTCGCACCTAACTTCAGATCGATATCGGGATGGTCGGAGACCGCACCGGCCAGCGCGGATTGCAGGTCGGCGCGATGCACCACCCAATAGGGTGCGCCGGCCCGCGCGGAAGCGGCTTCGCCGAGCGGCATGCGCAGCAGTTCGCCGCCGGCCCGCGCGCTCATGACGCAGAGCGCCTCAGGCGTGACGGCGCTTCGCTTGAGCCGCTCGGTGAGGCCGAGCTCGACCAGCACGCGGCTGGCGTTGGGGGAGAGTTGCAGGCCGGCGCCGACTTCCTCGAGCCGCTCGGCCTTTTCCAGCACGACGATGCGGAAGCCACGGGCTGCGAGCGCAAGCGCGGCCGTCAGTCCACCTATGCCGGCACCGGCGATGACAATCGTTCGGGAGAGCGCCACCCCTGACCGTGAGAGGCGGTCAGGCCACCTTGTCCTTCAGCACGCATTCCGGCGGACGGGCTTCGCCCGGCTTCAGGTCGGCGGCGAAACGGTACAGCGTCGAGCAATAGGGGCAGATGATCTCGTTGTCGTTGCCGAGGTCCAGGAAGACGTGCGGATGATCGAACGGAGGATTGGCGCCGACGCACATGAACTCTTGCGAGCCGATCTCGATGACGGGGACACCGGCATCGTTATGGAAGTGCGGGACGACATGGTCGGACATCGTAGTTCATCCTGGAGTGGCAATGGCGGCAGACACAATCAAACACTGACGCGGCATCTTTGAGGCGCCGCGGACCATACTGTTGGGTGCAGATGATTGCTAGTCCAGCGGAACCGAAAGGTTCGCAATTGCCCCATGCTCATTTGCTCATGCAAATTCGACACAATCTTGCGGCCTGAGAGAAGCCCTTCTTTCGTCGGGGACGTTGTGTCGCAATTTTGGCATACTATGTCTTTGGACGAGCGGAACTGCGACGAAAGACGAACCATCAGGCGCAATGATCTCGGGATCGTCCAGGCTCTTGGCACAACTCTTGGTATGACTCTTGGCA
Organism: Bradyrhizobium sp. LA6.1; assembly: GCF_040547805.1. Taxonomy (NCBI): domain Bacteria; kingdom Pseudomonadati; phylum Pseudomonadota; class Alphaproteobacteria; order Hyphomicrobiales; family Nitrobacteraceae; genus Bradyrhizobium; species Bradyrhizobium sp. LA6.1. Next base: position 517,194 of record NZ_JBEPQK010000002.1, read on the forward strand.
TGAAGTGGCTGCGAATCAGCACGGCGTTGACCGGTATTGCAGCATGCAGCTTCATGCTCGCGCAGGTAGCGCCGCATGCCCGCGAGGCCGGCGCGCTCCTCTCCGCCCAGGACGATCCGGCGGCGCTCTCCGAACTCAAGCTCGATGCGCTGCTGCGGCAGAACGACCGCCTGGTTCAGGACGATATCGAGGCCGCGCTCGCCGCCGGCGACGCCGATCTCGCCGACAGTTTTGTCGCGCTGGCGCGTGACCGCAACATCGCGCTGCCCGACGACCTCCTCAACCGCGTGAGCGATGCGGTCAAGGAAGAAAATTCCACGCGGCATTTCGCCAAACAGTTCGCCACCGGTCTCGTCACCGGCAACGCCGACGATGTCGCGAGCCTGTCCGGAACCGTCGCCGGCGATCTCTTCGTGATCGGCGACATCAGGGACGTCGTGCGCGAGGGCAAGCGTCTCGCCATGGGCGAGGACACCGACCATCTGGTGCTCGGCCTTGCGACCGCCGGCCTTGCGGTGACGGCGGTGACCTACGTGTCGGTCGGCGGCGCCGCGCCCGTGCGTGCTGGACTGACGCTGGTGAAGGATGCCCGCAAGGTCGGACGGCTCGGCGAGGGACTTGCCGCATGGGCCGGCCGGTCGGCGCGTGAGGTGGTCGATACGCCGATGCTCCAGAACGCCGTCGCCAAGGGTTCGGTGTTCCGCCCCGGCGAGACCGCGAGCGCGATCAAGGCCGCGTTCCGTGCCGAGAAGGCCGGTGCGCTGGTCCGGCTCGGCAAGGACGTCACCCGCGTTGCCGAAAAGACCGGCACGCGCGGCGCCATGGATACGCTGCGCATCGCCGAAGGCCCGAAGGACGTCGCGCGCGCGGCCCGGTTGGCGGAAGCGCAGAGCGGCAAGACCCGCGCGATCATGAAGCTGCTCGGCCGCGGCGCGCTGCTGCTCGTCGTCGGCATGTTCGATCTGGCGCTCTGGCTGTTCGGCGCGGCACTGACGCTGTTCGGCCTGCTGTCCTCGATCAAGGCGGCGACGGAGCGCCTGACCCAGGCCTGGTGCGATCGCAGACGGGCGCGCCGGCTTCGCCGGGCGGCAGCCCAATCCGCTCTGGCGGACGCGGCGCTTACCGCCTAAGATCGATCTCTCCCCCACAACGACTTCCGGAACTGCTGATGCCGAGCTTTCACAACGGCGCCGTTGAAATTGCCTATCTCGACGAAGGCGAGGGCGATCCGATCATCCTGGTGCACGGCTTTGCCTCGAGCAAGAACGTGAACTGGGTCTATCCGACCTGGGTCTCGGAACTGCGCAAGAACGGCCGCCGTGTCATCGCGCTCGACAATCGCGGTCATGGCGAAAGCGCAAAGCTCTACGAGCCCACGCAGTACTCGATCCCGACCATGGCCGGCGACGTGCTCGCGCTGATGGATCATCTCGCGATTCCGCAGGCCGACATGATGGGCTATTCGATGGGCGGACGGATGACGGCTTGGCTCTCCCTCAACGAGTCGCAGCGCCTGCGCTCGGCGATCCTCGGCGGCATCGGCATCGGCGGCCTGATCGAGGGCACCGGGCCCGGCGAGAACGTCGCGAAGGCGCTGGAGGCGCCCTCGCTCGACGACGTCACCGATCCCGTCGGCCGCACGTTTCGCGCCTTCGCCGATCAGACCCGTTCCGACCGTCGTGCGCTCGCCGCCTGCCTGCGCGGCACCCGCGACCTCATGACGAAGGAAGAGGCCGCGCGCATCGACGTGCCCGTGCTGATCGCGGTCGGCAGCGCCGACGACGTCGCAGGATCCGCCAGCGCGCTCGGCGCCATCATCCCGGGATCGGAAGTGCTCGACATCCCCAACCGCGACCACATGCGCGCGGTCGGCGACAAGGTCTACAAGACCGGCGTGCTCGATTTCCTGTCACGCCGCGGCTGAGGTCTCGTCGTCGGGCTGGTCGTCACCGAAACGACGCGCCAGCGCCATCAGCACGACGAAGGTCGCGACCCACACCATCCGTGCGCCGTAGCGGTCGTGCGGGCCCGAGATCACGCCGCAGATGAAGGCGTTGCCGAGCAGCGCCAGCGCGACGGTTGCCGCCAGCAGCGTCAGATCGTCGAGCCTGCGGCTTGCGAGCGCGTGCGCGAGCAGCCCGACCAGCGCCAGCATCGAGGCCAGCGCGACGGGAACGTGCAACCAGTTGACGTGATCGAAATCGAGGCCGTGATTCTGTTGCCGCGCCGCGCGCATCGGCGCGACTTGCGCCGGGATGTAGCGCTCGATGATGCCGTAGGTGTGCCCGATCCAGACACTGGTGCCTTCGCCGGTGGCCACATGCAGCAATTGCTGGCCCATCGCCCGCAACGCCGCGCCGGCCTGCCACGCCGGATAGTCGGCGAGCGAATGCACGACGATATAGCCCATCTCGTCGTTCATGCCTTCGAAGCGGCCGAGCGTGTTGAACATGCTCTTGCCCCACAGGAACTCGTCGGCGGTCGCCGGCAATTGGTTGCGATAGGGACAGAGCTTGTAGTGCTCGCGCGGGCAATGATCGCTCAGGAAGCGCGCGACGATCCCGTCCTGCATCATGCGTCCGAAAGCGACGCCATAGCCGCCGGGCGTCCAGGTCCATTTGCCCGACAGCGCATGGTTTGCCGACACCAGCATCAGGCCGCCCGCGACGATGGTGAGGCTTGCCTGCGCCAATCCGGCGAGCGGCAGGCGCGCGCCGAGGAACGGCCGCACGATCCAGCCGGCGGCGCAGAGCCCGAACAGCACGCCCAGTGTGGCGCTGTGGGTTGCGGCGGCAAAGGCGGTGAAGACGAACAGCGAGATCTTTTCGAGGCCCGATGTCCGGCTCGCGCCGACGACCAGCAAGAACACGGACAGGATCGAGAGCCCTGCAAAGATGTCCGTGAGCAGCATGCTCGCGAGCCAGGGCAACGCGGTCGACAGGATCAGGCAGAGGCTGATCGCGACGAAGCGAGACGTCTGCATCAACCCGAGTACGCGTAGCGTCAGTTGCAACAGCCACAGCGTCGCCAGCGACTGGACCGCGAGATTGATCCAGAAGCCGAAACTCTCGCCGTAGTGCAGATAGAGGCCGAACACGGTGGAGCGGCTCGGGACCAGATAGCCTTCGTACCAGCGCGCCAGATAGCCACCGGTATCCCACTGCAACAGCGGATAGCCGTTCCAGAACGCCGGCGCGATCAAGAGGAGGGGCAGTCCCACCGCTGCCAGCCGCAGCCAAAGCGAGCCCGCGGCGCCCGCGCGCAATTGGTCGGTGGTGATGCTCAAATCCGCTCCGTCGTGTTCCCCGACCATGCCCGCAATAGCCGTCGAGGCGGAATTCACCAATAGTTTGACGCTGCCCGGCTTGAATTTGGCAAAACCCTGACCATTTTGAGCCGACCTCGCCGCCTGGGGGCGTCAGAAGAAACTGTTGTGTTTCAAGGCGTTGGCGTGCTTTCGCGGAGCAACTCACTGTTCACTCTCAGGCAAGCCCGTCGGGACTTCGTCGGCTAGACTGTGGTATAGAGCCAGCAAAATGAGCCAATTCGAAAGAGCAGATCCTATGGCAGTGCATCAGGTCAGTCCGGGAGGAAAGCTCGCAACGCTCGATCCGATCTGGGATCGGATCCGCGGCGAGGCGGAGGACATCGTCCATCGCGAGCCGGAGCTTGCGACCTTCATCTACTCGACGGTGCTGCATCACAGCCGCCTGGAAGATTCGGTGATCCATCGTCTCGCCGACCGGCTCGATCATTCCGCGCTGTCGGGTGATCTCGTTCGCCAGACCTATGACGAGGCGCTGCGCGAGGCTCCCGATCTCGGCAACGCCTTCCGCGCCGATCTCGTCGCCGTCTACGACCGCGATCCCGCGACGTCGCGCTTCATCGACCCCTTGCTCTACTTCAAGGGCTTTCACGCCATTCAGACCCATCGGCTCGCGCACTGGCTCTATCTGAAGGGCCGCAAGGACTTTGCGTATTATCTCCAGAGCCGCGCGTCTGCGGTGTTCCAGACCGACATCAATCCCGCCGCGCGCATCGGCCGCGGCATCTTCCTCGACCACGCCACCGGCTTCGTCTGCGGTGAGACCGCGGTGATTGAGGATGACGTCTCGATCCTGCATGGCGTCACGCTCGGCGGCACCGGCAAGGAGAACGAGGACCGCCATCCGAAGATCCGTCACGGCGTCCTGATCGGCGCCGGCGCGAAGATCCTCGGCAACATCGAGATCGGTCATTGCGCGCGCATTGCCGCCGGCTCGGTCGTGGTCAAGCCGGTGCCGCACAACGTCACGGTTGCCGGCGTGCCCGCCAAGATCGTTGGTGAGGCCGGCTGCGCCGAGCCGTCGCGCACCATGGATCAGATGATCAACGCGATGGGACTTTGAGCGAGAGAAAAGGGCCGGATTCTCCGGCCCTGCTCGTCCCCAAATTCTTTGGCAATTCATGCTGGCGGTTCGTCGCGTCTCGTCCTAAAACCCCGCCAACCCAGATTTCGATTGGAGACTTGCCGTGGACGTCAAGGAAGTAAGGAAGCTCGACGCGTATCTGAAGCGCGTATTCGGCAATCCCAAGATCCGCGTCGTGCCGCGGCCGAAGAAGGATGATTCCGCCGAGGTTTATATCGGCGAGGAGTTCATCGGCGTGCTCTTCGTCGATGACGAGGATGATGATCGCTCGTTCCAATTCCAGATGGCGATCCTCGAGGACGATCTCGTCGATCAGGAATAGTTTCTCTCTCCATCATTGCGAGCAGAGCGAGGCAATCCAGAATCCTTCCGCGGAGGGATTCTGGATTGCTTCGCTCTGCTCGCAATGACGAACGTTAACTCCGCGGTTCCGTAGTTCTATTTCTTCGCGAGAATGCGCAGCCGCGCCGTGGCATCAGCGACAGTGATGCCGTTCGCATCGACGAGCTCGGCCTGCACGACCATATCGCGATCCGTCCGTTCGACAACGCGCGCGCGTGCCGTGATAGCTCCGACCGCTGCAGGCTTCAGGAAGCGCGTATCCAGACTTCTGGTGACCACTGTCAAGTCGGGAGACAGCGCTGCCAGCGCGCCAATCCCGGTGGCGGAGTCCAGCATCGCCGCCAGGAAGCCGCCCTGGATCGTGCCGTGCCTGTTGGTGAATGCGAGCTGCGCCTGAAAGCGGATCAGTGCATGACCGCTCTCGTCGAAGCCGAGCCATTCGCGCCCCAACAATTGGGCGCCCGGAGGCAGGTTTGCTGCTGCATCGGTCACGTCGATCACCGCGCTTGATGTTGTTGGCGACGAGCCTATCAGCCGGTCAATGCGGCGCAAAGCGATCGGGGGTCAGCCCTTCGGTCCGCGCAATTGCGCTGACAGCCGGTCCAGCGCTTCCGCGACATCGCGCCATTGCGACAGCCAGCTCCGCGGAAAACGGAAGGTGAGATCGGCGCCGCCGACACGGCGTTCGGAGAGGCACATGCCGGGCGTGGCGGCATCGCGCGTGCAGCGTGCGGTCAGCGCGGGGCTTGTCGCGGAATAGAAGTCCTCGCTGCCATAGGGTGTGTCGGCGCGGAACATCCGCATCGTCAGGCCGTCTGCCGCACCACTGGTCGCGGCCTGGTCGAGATAGCGCGGATAGATCGTGGCTGTTCGCTGCTCCGGCGCCAGCGCATCGTGATGCGCCGATATCGACAGGAAGACACGGTCGATCGGTTGCATCGCCTCTTCCACGGTGTCGGCGGTGACATGTTTCGGCGCGCCCGGCGGCTCAAGCGAAGGGTAGAGGAAGTCGAGATCGATGCGTTCCTGCGGCCCGGAGTGCCGCTGGATCTTCATCCTGATCGCGGTCGTGGGAACGTTGAACAGCGTGCCGCCGACACTCACCGGCAGCCGGTCCGGAGCGTTCGCGCCGCCCGAGCCCCAGGTCGGCCACAGCAAATAGGCGACGAGCGCCACCGCGCCCAGCGCCGCAATGCCGCCGAGCACGATCGGGACGACATGCGCCCGAGGGTGCGTCCTGGAGGACCTGAGGGGAGCTGCCGAAAACATCGTCATGAGCTTGCGCAAGTCGAACCGGGAAGTCGGCCGGTGGCCGACGAATCAGCGGCGAATATGCCATGCGGCGGCGAATTCGCGGAGCGTTCCCGGCCGCCGGGACGGGGGAGGGCCCTGCGTGGATCGGCCGCCGACGTTAACCTTCCCTTAAGGATAATGTAGCGTTAACCGGCACTCTTTGTCACAGGAAGGCTCCGGCGTTGCGTAAGGGCGGACCGTTCCGATGACACCTGAAGCCTTCAATTCTCTGTTCTCGATCTGCATCGGTTTCGCGCTCGCGGGCGCGCTCGTGAACGGTTACCAGGCGTTTGCCCAGCGGCCCGCCGGTTTCGGCCTGTTGCAGGACGGCGTGGCGCCGAAGACGTTTGCCGCGGTTCCGTTCCTGGTGTTCGCGGCGCCCTTCATCATCATGCGCAACACGTTGCGCGGCATGCGGGTGGAAAGCCGCCGCGTCGAATTCGTGATGATGGCGACCGTCATCGCCGGCTTCTGGAGCATGATGAGCGGCACCTTCTTCCTGATGACGCTGCGCGCCGCCGGCGTTCTGGTCTGACGCTTCCGTTGCCCGGGACGCTCTGCGTTCCCCAAGGACGCTCGGCGTCCCCTGCGTGGCGCGGCGGCCCTTTGCCTCAGCGTCGCCGTTTCGCTATGGCTGGGGTTGACGCGACAGGAGAACCCCATGGCGATCTACGAGCTCGACGGACAGGCACCCGATCTTCCCGCCGACGGGAATTACTTCATCGCCGAGACCGCGACCGTGATCGGCCGCGTACGCCTGAAGCCGGGTGCGAGCGTCTGGTTCGGCGCCGTGCTGCGCGGCGACAATGAGTGGATCGAGATCGGCGAGGGCGCCAATGTGCAGGATGGCTCGACCTGCCACACCGACCTCGGCTTCCCCATGGTCATCGGCAAGAACTGCACCGTCGGCCACAACGTCATCCTGCACGGCTGCACGATCGAGGAGGGCGCGCTCGTCGGAATGGGCTCGATCGTGATGAACGGCGCGAAGATCGGCCGCAACAGCATCGTCGGCGCGGGCTCCGTCATCACCGAGGGCAAGGAATTTCCCGAACGCTCCCTGATCATCGGCTCGCCCGCGCGCGTGATCCGCACGCTCGACGACGCCCAGGTGCAGAAGATGGGGAGTGCGGCGAGGTTCTACGTGGCCAACGGCCCGCGCTTCAAGAAAGGCCTGAAGCGGATCGGCTGAGAATAGCCGTGGGCCGCCGAGAAGATGGCGGCCGCCGCATAGCGGTCCGCGCGTGCCGCGCGTCAGCTTCCTTCGGATTCACATGCTTCGATCGCGGCTGCTGATGCTCGCGCGGAAGTGAGGCAGTAAGGCTGTCAGGAAAGCGCGGGTGACGTTAGCTTGGTCCCGCTTTGAGCGTGGAGCGTCTCCACGCGGAGGATCGAGTGATGTTACGCAAGATGATGATGGCGGCGCTGGCCGTCGCGGCAGTCGGCTTGTCGGCGCCGCAGGCGGCTGAGGCGCGGGGCGGTTTCGGTCATGGTGGCGGCGGCTGGGGTCACGGCGGCGGCTGGGGCCATGGTGGCGGCTGGGGCCATGGCGGCCACTGGCGTGGCGGCGGCTTCTGGCCCGGAGTGGCGATCGGGGCCGGTCTCGCCGGCGCCGGCTACTATGGCGGCTATTACGGCTACGGCTATGGTTACGGCGATCCCTATTACTATGGTACCGGCTACGACGATGGTGGTTATGGTGGCTGCTATGTCGCGCGGAAGCGCGTCATGACGCCGTCGGGCTGGCGTGTCCGCCGCGTGGATGTCTGCGAATAGTGGCCACGAGCCTCACCCAGACTACAAAGCCAGATCTACCAAAAGGCTGGACCCATTAAAGAACAAGGCCGTTGACGCAGTATACCGTCAACGACCTTGCCAGCCCCGGACATTGAAATCGGCTCACGCCATCCGGTAACCGACAGCATGGCGCGGAATCATACGGGGGAATGTGATCCAGTTCACATGTGGAAAAATTTAAGTCGCAGGCCCTGACCCGGCTAGCCGCGCGAACGCTTGCGGGCGCTGGCGTGGACACGGCGCGACGGTTTCCTGCGGGTAACCGAGGGTGTCTCCGCTTCCGTGGCCCGGACGCTGGCAAAGGACTGCCGAAGGCCGTCGATGGACTCGTTCAGCGTCGTGACCTGTTCGGACAGGCGCTTGGTGTCGGCCTGCTGCGCCGCCATCAGGCGCTTCATGGTCTGGAGCTGGTCCTGCACGACCTGGAGCTGGTCGATCGATTCCTGCTGGGTCGCCTCGAGACCCTTGGTCTTCTCGACGAGTTGCTCGGATGCCTGGGCCGTGCGGGCCTGGAGCTGCCGCGACGCCACCGCGCGGTCGGTCTCAGGAGTTGCACCGGTAGAAGCGCGCCAGATCGCGATCGAGGTCACGCCGGCGATGAGGAGCAGGAGGGCTGCGGCGGTCAGCGCAATCGGCTGGGCGCCAAGGCGAAGGAGGGGGTTGGACGGCCTGTCCTGGGCGAGATCGATCATCGCTGACAAAACCCAAATTGAAACTTGGTGAGTGGCGAAGTGCGGCAACCAGAGGTCGCCGGGACGTCCCGAAAGTGTTACCATTCGGCAACAAATGGGACCAAAAAGAGGCTAACGGCAAAAAACCAGCAATCAGCTGGTCTTGGGACCCCTGAAGGTCCTCGAAAAGAGCCGGGATCAAGGCTGGAACGGCGAAAACGGTCCGGAATAGGTCTTCGAGCGCGGCGCCGCATAGGGCCCGAGTCGGGAGGTCTTCAGTCCTAGCCGCACCAGTGATTCTGCCAGCGTGACCGCCGCGGCGACGCCGTCGACCACGGGCAGGCCATGTGTGGCGGCGAGCTCGGCGGCGAGGTCAGCCATGCCGGCGCAGCCGAGCACGATGGCTTCTGCCCGATCGTCGCGGACCGCGGCGGTGATCTCCGCGGAGATCTTGCCGAGAGCATCAGTATTGCGCTCCTCGAGCGCGAGCACCGGGACCTCGGCGGCGCGGACGCGCGCGCAGCGCTCGGCGAGACCGTATTTCCGCAAATTATGCTCGATCGGCACGATCGAGACACCGAGCGTCGTCACCACGGCAAAGCGCGCCGCGATCAGGCTCGCCATGTGGAAGCCGGCTTCCCCGATGCCGATCACCGGCGCTTTCGCGGCGGCACGCGCGGCGTCGAGGCCGGTGTCGTCGAAGCAGGCGATGATGTGGGCGTCGGCGCCGTCGCGGTCGGCGTCGCGGATGCAGCCGAGCATACCGGGCACGGCGAAGGCTTCGTCGTAAAAGCCCTCGATCGAGACCGGGCCCATCGCGGGCTGGCGCGCGTCGATTAATGTGTCGGGCAGGGCGACGCTGCGTGCTGCAGCGGCGATCTTCGCCGTCATCGACGCGGTGGTGTTGGGATTGACGACGTGCAGTCGCATCAGTTCAGACAAGCCCCTTGTCAGACAAGCCCTTGGCCGGCATCCGAGCCCTTGGCCGCCTGCCGTTTGTTGAGCATGTGGATGGTGCCGAGTGCAAGGGCGATCACGGTGAACGACACCGCCGAGATCACGGTGCCGAGTGCATAGATGTCGGGGTTCGTCACGGTGGTGGTGAGGCCTTGGAGATCGAGCGGCAGCGTGTTCACCGCCCCGATCGCCTGGCTGGAGCGGGCGAGCTCGTCCCAGGACAGCGTGAAGCCGAACAGGCCGATGCCGATCACGGAGGGCAGGATGATCGGCAGCACGACATGACGGAAGGCCTGCCACGGCGTCGCGCCGAGATCGCGCGCGGCTTCCTCGAGCCTCGGATCGAAGCGGTTGAAGATCGCGAACATGATGAGCAGGCCGAACGGCAGCGTCCAGGTCAGGTGCGCACCTAAGCCCGAGGTCAGCAGGCCCATCGAGGTCTCGAAGTTCTCGTTCCAATGCGCCTTGATCAAATCGTCGATGATGCGGAATTCAAGCGAGATGCCGAGCGAGGTGATGATCGAGGGCACGATCAGGCTTGCGATCGCCGAGTAAAATAGGATGCTCTGGGCCTTGAACTTGCGGCGGAAGGCCATGCCGGCGGCGACCGACAGCACGACGGTCACGACCATCACGATCAGGCCAAGCAGCAGCGAGCGGCGGAAGGCCGCGCCGAGATCGACGATGCCGGTGCCCTGGAACAGTTTTGCGATCCAGAAGGTCGACACGCCGTTCATCGGGAAGGTGAGGCCGCCCTGCGGCCCCTGGAACGAGAGGACGTAGATCGCGATCATCGGGCCGTAGAGAAACAGCACATAGGCAGCGAAGAAGATCGCGAGCACGTAGAACGAGCGCGGGCGTCCCTCCTTCATGCTCTAGAGCTCCTTCTTGATGTCGACGATGCGCGACATCATGGTGATGATCAGGAAGGTGATGATGAGCAGGATCACGGCGTTCGCGGCCGCAGCCGGGAACTGCAGCGCGTTCACCCGCGTCTCGATGATCTTGCCGGCGGCGGCGATCTGCTGGCCGCCCATCACGCCGATGGTGATGAAATCGCCCATCACGATGGTGATGACGAAGATCGAGCCGATCACGATGCCGGGCTTGGAGAGCGGGATGATGACGTTGACCAGCGTCTGGAAGCCGGTGGCGCCGGCGTCATAGGCGGCCTCGATCAGCGACTTGTCGATGCGGATCATCGAATTGAAGATCGGCACCACCATGAAGAAGGTGAAGAGGTGGACCAGCGCCAGCACCACGGAGAATTCGGAGAACAGCAGCCATTCCAGCGGATGGTTGATCAATCCGCTCTTGACCAGTCCGGAGTTCACCAGGCCGTTGCGTCCGAGCAGCGGGATCCAGGCGATCATGCGGATCACGTTGGAGGTCCAGAACGGGATCGTGCAGAGCAGCGACAGTCCCATCTGCCAGGTCTTGGACTTGACGTGGAAGGCGAGGAAGTAGGCGACCCAGAAGCCGATGAAGAGCGTGATGACCCAGACCAGGAAGCACAGCTTCAGCGTCTTCAGATAGGTCTTGGCGATCGTGCAGAGATCGGGAAGCTGCGCGATGCAGCCCTCGAACGTGTCGGTGTAGCCGCGGCCGGAGAAGGCCGGCAGCAGCTGGTATTCGTTGTAGTCCCAGAACGAGACGATGACGACGAAGACCAGAGGGATCAGGAAGAAGGCGAGAAACACCAGCATCATCGGCCCGGCCTGGAGCCAGGAGATGAAGGAGGGCGACAGGCGCGTTGCCTTTGCAGTGCGCGCCGTGCCCGACCCCGGGATCAAGCCCGGGGACGCCTGTTGCAGGATGTCCTCTGACGTGTCCATCACGTTAGGCCGCGATGAACTCGTTCCACTTGCGGACCATGTAGTCGTTCTCGTCCATCACGGCGTTCCAGCAGGCGACGCCGCCCATGCGGTCCTCGTAGGAGCCGCCGTCGCGTACCGCGCCGGCCTTCTCGAGCAGCGAGCCGTCGGGCGCCTTGATGTCCTTCTCGGCCGGCTTGCCTTCCATCCAGTACGCCCACTCGTACGGCTCCATGTGCGCCTTCGCGGTCGAGAGCACGGCGGAGTAATAGCCCTGGCGGTTGAGATAGGCACCGGCATAGCCGGACAGGAACCAGTTCACGAACTCATAGGCCCATTCGAGCTTTGCACCCGACACGCCCTTGGAGACGCAGAAGCCCGAGGCCCAGGAGCGATAGCCTTCCTTGAGCGGCTGGAAGGTGCAGGGGATGCCCATCGAGCGCACCTTCGTCACGGCCGGCGACCACATCGACTGGATCACGGTCTCGCCGGAGGCCATCAGGTTGACGCTCTCGTTGAAGTCCTTCCAGAAGGCGCGGAATTGTCCCGCCTTCTTGGCTTCGGTCATCACCTTCATGGTGAGATCGATCTCTTCCTTGGTCATGTTGCCCTTGTCGGCATATTTGTACTTGCCGGTGGCTTCCACGACCATCGCGGCATCCATGATGCCGATCGAGGGGATGTTGAGGATCGAGGCCTTGCCCTTGAATTCGGGATTGAGCAGCTCGGACCACGAGCTGATCGGGCGCTTGATCAGGTCGGGACGGATGCCGAGCGTGTCGGCGTTGTAGACGGTCGGGATCAGCGTGACGAACTCGGTCGCCGACGTCGCGAACTTCTTGGAGTCCTTGCCTTCGAGATAGAGCACCTTCCAGGGCGCCGTGCCCTGGCCGCCGATCTTCTTGCCGCCGGGCGTCTCGCCCTTGGTGAAGACCGGCGTGATGTTGTCGAATTCCTTGATCTTCCTGGCATCGAGGGCAAGGATGTTGCCCGACGGCACGATCTTCTTCAGCGAGAAATATTCGGTGTCCAGCACGTCGAAGGAGTTGGGCTGGGTCATCACGCGCTTGGTGACGTCGTCGGTGGTCGCGGTGATGTATTCGATCTTGATGCCGGTGTCCTTGAGGCACTGCTTGGAGATGTCGTCGCCCTCGTTCACGGCGGTGCCGAGATAGCGCAGCACCTTCGCATCGGCCGATTTCACATAGGGGAAGCCGGTGATGGCGCCGGAGCCGGCGGCGAGGCCCGCCAGACCTGCGGTGCCCTTGAGCAGCGTGCGGCGGCTGACGCCCTTCGTCCTGGTGGTCTCGGTCATATCAGTCACTCCTCTGTTGCGCATTCCAGTGATCGATCGGCGCTATTGCAGGCGTTGCGCCTTGGCAGGATCCCAGGTGGCCAGCACGCGATCGCCCGGACGGAACGGGTGGACGTCGAAGGCGGCCTCGGGGAGGTGGGAGAACAGGGCAGTGCCGTCGTCGAGCGTGAGCGAGACGGCGATGTAGGAGCCCTGGTACTCGGTCTGGGTCAGCAGCGCAGGCGCGCCGAACGCGCCCTCGGCGAACGGCGCGATGCCGAGCTGATCGGCGCGCACGGCGATGAGGTTTCCGGCATCGCTGAGGACGTTGTGGCCGCCGATGAAGCGCGCCACGAATTCGGTGCGGGGGCGGTGGAAGATGTCGCGCGCGGTGCCCTGCTGCTCGATCCGGCCCTGGTTCATCACCACGATGTGGTCGGCGAGCGCCATCGCTTCTTCCTGGCCGTGGGTGACCTGGATGAAGCTGATGCCGAGCTCGCGCTGAAGGCGCTTCAACTCGCCGCGCATTCTTACCCGCAGGAACGGATCGAGCGCGGAGAGCGGCTCGTCGAGCAGCAGGATCTGCGGCTCGGTGATCAGTGCGCGAGCCAGCGCCACGCGCTGCTGCTGGCCGCCGGAGAGTTGGGCCGGGAGCCGGCCCGCATAGGGTGTCATCGCCACCAGCTCCAGCAATTCGCCGGCGCGCTTGTGCCTGGTCGCGCGGTCGACGCCGCGCATTTTGAGCGCAAACGCCACATTGTCGAGCACGGTCAGATGCGGAAACAGCGCGTAGGACTGGAACATCATCGCCGTGCCGCGCTTGGCGGGCTCGAGGTCGGTCACGTTCTGCGCACCGAGAATGATGTCGCCTTTGCTGACCGCCTCGTGGCCCGCGATCATGCGCAAGGTCGAGGTCTTGCCGCAGCCGGAGGGGCCGAGCAGGCAGCAATAGGTCCCGGCCGGGATCTTCAAATTGACGGTGTCGACCGCCAGTGTCGTGTCGTAGCGCTTGGTGACGGCGACCAGTTCGAGAGCGGCGGGAGTGGCCATGGCGTGTCCAAGGGAGGGGCGATGCTCCCGTCTCTCCGCAAGGTCCGTGCCAACCGCCCTTGGCCGGCTGAATTCCAGAACTGTGCAGCAGAGTCAGGTCGTTAGATCGAATCCGCCGCCTTCGGCCGTCCCAGCGTCCGTCTGCCTCGCTGCACACAAAACGGGCGCGGATTGTATAAACTTTCGCCTGTGATTGGATACAGGTCGTCGACTAACATTCAAGGCCGAACGTCGCCGATCGAGCCCTCAGACCCATGGCCGCCAAGACTCACCCGAAATCCGACGCGCCAGATGCGAACGATCGCGTCAGCCGTATCAGGGAGGGGGTGACTGCCGCGATCCTCGAGCATCGCCTGCTGCCGGGCACGAAGCTCGGCGAGGACGAGATCGGCGAGATCTACGGCGCGAGCCGCACGCTGGTCCGCACAGCGCTCCAGCAGCTTGCGCATGAGGGCATCGTCAACATCGAGAAGAACCGCGGTGCCTTCGTCGCGCGGCCGACGCCGGGCGATGCCCGTGAAGTGTTCGAGGCGCGCCGCCTGATCGAGCCGACCATCGTCGATCACGCGATTGATGCGGTGTCACCGGCCTGGATCGATCGCCTCCAGCAGCATCTCGCCGAGGAGCGCGAGGCGGAGCTGCGCGGTGACGCGCGCGCCTCGGTCCGGCTCTCCGGCGAGTTTCATCGTCTCGTCGCCGAGATGAGCGGCCACAGCATCTATCTCGGCTTCCTGAAGGAGCTGATCGCGCGCTCCTCGCTCATCATCCTGCTCTACCGCCGCCACGACACGCCGGCCTGTGGCACCGATCATCACGCCGGCATCGTCGCCGCGATCCGCAAGCGCGACAAGCAGGCTGCGCGCGTGCAGATGCTGTCACATCTGGACGAGATCGAGGCCGAGCTGTTCTTGAAGGATCCCGCCGCCGACGAGTTGCGGCTCGCCGACGTGCTGGGCGTGTGACCGCCTGCCGTCTGTCAGAACGGACGTTCCTGATTTCGCCTCATGATCTTGAGCACCAGCAGGACGGCTCCGAGGACGAGCAACAACACGCCGACGAAAGTCATGCCGCTGTATTCGAACGTCACGCCGACGGCCGTCAGCAGGCATCCCAAGATGATTGCGATGAGCCCGCCGAGCTTCTTGGCCAGCAGGATGCGTCCGTCACTCGTTTGCGCCACCATGTTACGCCTCGTCATTTGAATTCTACAGACGACCGCAAGCCCTCCTGCCCAGCGGCTCAAGTCGCGTAGACCGCGCAGGATCGTACTCCCGAGCGAGAAAGTTGCAATCTACCGTTGCTGGCGGGTCGAAATCGATAGTGCGTTTTAATTTGAGTTCGACGCGAGTGCGACAGGTGCACTTACCCATTCGCCTATCCAACTTGATGGGGACGCTTCTCTTCGCGTCCGTATGGCTGATTTGCAAAACCTCCCTGTGGTTGCAAATTGACTCGATGCGGTTTGCAGGCATCAATCCATAGCTGCATCGCGCGGCGTCAGCTGGCTGGCGTTCGCCCGGATCTGCGTGGAGATTGGACATGTGGGGTTGGACCACGCCGGCCGGACTCTTCAGAGCCGCCGCATTGCTTGTGTCGATTGGAAGCCTCGGCAGCCCGTTGCCCTTACAAGCCCAGCAGGACTCCGCCGTCCTGTTCCGCAACGTTCGGATCTTCGACGGAAAGAATGCCACGCTCTCGGCCGCGTCCAACGTCCTGATCAGGAACAGGAAGATCGAGAAGATTTCGACCGCCGATATCGCGGCCACCGGTCAGGTGATCGACGGCGGCGGCCGCGTGCTGATGCCGGGACTGATCGACGCACACTGGCACGCGATGCTGGTGCGTCCGACGCCGATGGCAGCCCTCGCAGGCGATATCGGCTACAACAATTTGCTCGCCGCCAGTGAGGCGACGGCGACGCTGATGCGCGGCTTTACCACCATACGCGACATGGGCGGACCGAGCTTCGGCCTCAAGCAGGCCATCGACGAGGATCTCGTCGCCGGACCCCGCATCTATCCGTCCGGTGCCATCATCACCGTCACCAGCGGTCATGGCGACTTCCGGCAGCTCTCCGATCTGCCGCGCACGATCGGCGGAATGCTCAGCCGCATGGAGCTGATCGGCGGCAGCATGGTTGCCGACAGCCCCGACGAGGTGCGCGTGCGCGCGCGCGAGCAACTGATGCAAGGCGCGTCGCAGGTCAAGCTCACGGCGGGCGGCGGCGTCGCATCGCCCTTCAGTCCGCTCGATGTCTCCACCTTCACCGAGCCCGAGCTGCGCGCCGCTGTCGAGGCCGCGGACAATTGGGGCACCTATGTCGCCACGCACGCCTATACGTCGGTCGCGATCCAGCGCTCGATCGCGGCCGGCGTGAGATGCATCGAGCACGGACATCTCATGGATGAGGCGAGCGCGAAGCTGATCGCGGAGAAGGGCGTCTGGCTGAGCACGCAACCATTCCTTGATATCTCCGGCGCCGCGGCGCTGGGACCGTCGGAGCAGGACAAGATGCGGCAGGTCGTTGCCGGCACTGACCGCGTCTATGCGCTGGCGAAGAAGTACAAGATCAAGACCGCGTTCGGCACTGACGTCCTGTTCTCGAAGGCATTGGCGGACAAGCAGGGCTCGATGCTGGCCGCACTGACGCGCTGGTACACGCCGGCCGAAGCGCTGACGATGGCGACGTCGACCAACGCTGAACTCTTGAGCCTGTCGGGCCTGCGCAATCCCTATCCCGGCAAGCTCGGCGTGGTCGAGGAGGGCGCGCTCGCCGATCTCCTGCTGGTCGACGGCAATCCGCTCGACGACATCAAGCTGGTCGAAGATCCCGCGAAGAATTTTGTGGTGATCATGAAGGACGGCAGGATCTACAAGAACAGGCTCGCGCATTGATGCGCGCTGGGCAGGTGTGAGCCCGCGAAATTCAATCGCTTCTAGCCGCGCTCGTCAGGAACCGGCTTTCCTGGTCGAGAGCCTTTTGCGATCTCCGGGAGCGCAGGAGGCCGCGCGGGGCTTGTCACAATCTCGGGCCTGTCACCATCGGAGGCGTGACTTCTGAGCGTCTCCAAAACCAGAAAGAATTTTTCTGCTAGCATGAGTCAAGCTCGCTGACGCGTTCATCTCGGTTTCGAGAACGCCGAGATTCGCTATCAATTCGATCACTTACTGTACGCGGCGGCAATTTAATTCGTCACGCCAGACGAATTATGACAGTTCCGCCCGATCTTTAGCGTCGAGCGTGTCGCATGTGGACGATGATGCGTTGCGACGTAACGTTACTATTCCTTGTGGGCCTGACGAGCTATATGCTGCGCTCTGTCATCAAACCGTCATGTCACCGGAAATGTTGAAATCAGACGCTACGCCGGCTCGCAAAACCATGAGCGCGCCGGATGGGAATCCTGTCCCCAAGGACAGCAACAAGAGAACGGACGTCGTCGCCGGCTTCCTCAGGCAACGTGACGCAGCCGAGCCCGGCGCGGAACATGCGATCGTCGAAGGCGCTGTGATTGATCAGACGCCATCGCAAGACACGACGCCTGCACCGGAGCCTGCCCAGTCCGGCACTGCTGCGCGTCCCGCCGGTGAGATCGAGCTCAAGCTTCTCGTCGATGCCGATCGCATGGCGCAT
Organism: Bradyrhizobium sp. LA6.1; assembly: GCF_040547805.1. Classification (NCBI taxonomy): domain Bacteria; kingdom Pseudomonadati; phylum Pseudomonadota; class Alphaproteobacteria; order Hyphomicrobiales; family Nitrobacteraceae; genus Bradyrhizobium; species Bradyrhizobium sp. LA6.1. Next base: position 534,455 of record NZ_JBEPQK010000002.1, read on the forward strand.
TTCAACGCCGCGCCGGTCATCACGGCCAACGCGCGCAACAAGGGCACGCGCAAGCATCTCAAGTCGGTCTATTACGACACGGCCGAGCGCCTGCTTCGGCGCAATGGCCTGAGCCTGCGCGTCCGCCAGAGCGGCGCACGCTTCGTGCAGACGGTGAAGACGGACGCCGCGGACGATCCGTTGCGCCGTGGCGAGTGGGAGGCGAGCGTGTCGTCGCTTGCGCCCGATCTCGCTCTGGCGATGCCCTTCATTCCGGAGAAGCTTCGTAGCTACCTCGTGACGCAGCCGCTCGAAGCCGTCTTCACAGCTAACATCCGTCGTCATGCGAGGATGATCGACTTGCCGTCCGGCACGGTCGAAATCGCCTTCGATCAAGGCGAGCTGACGGCTGGCGATCGCACGCTACAGGTGAGCGAGATCGAGCTTGAGCTGAAGAGCGGAAGCGCCAGCACGATCTACGAGGTCGCGCTGCGGCTCGCGGAGCAGGGTGCGGTGAAGCCGTCCATCCGTACCAAGTCGGCGCGCGGCTTTGATCTTGCCGCCGATGAGCCACCCCCGGCACGTCGCCCGCGAAAACTTCGCCTCGATGCGTCGGTCACGCTCGACGAGGCCTTCGCGACGATCCTGCGCTCCTGCTTCCTCCATCTGCTTCAGTCGCTGCCGGCGGCCGAGGACGGGCGCAACCCGGAAGGCGTGCATCAACTCCGCGTCTCGCTGCGCCGGCTGCGATCGGCACTCGACCTGATGCGATCGGTCGGCGCGCTCAGCAATCTCGACGCGCTGCGGTCGGAGGTCAAATGGCTGGCGCAAGACCTGTCCGCCGCCCGTGATTGGGACGTGTTCCAGCTCGAGACCTTGCCGACGATCGCACAGGCCTGTCCGTCGGTCGACGGCTTCGATGCGCTGGGCCGGGCTGCGGCCGAGCGCCAGTCGGACGCCTATCGCAAGGCGCATGATGCGCTCGATGATCGCCGCTGCGCCGTGTTCCTGATCGGCCTCGGAAACTGGATCGAGACGCGGGGCTGGCGCAACGACGTTGCCGCCGAAGATCTCGGCCAGCTCGCCGAACCCGCCGTCGACTTCGCGCAGCGCATCTTGTCGGAGCAATACGCCAAGGTGCTCAAGCGCGGCCGCCGCTTCAAGTCGCTTCCCGCCGAGGAGCTGCACCGGGTGCGGCTCGCGACCAAGCGGCTGCGCTATCTCAGCGAGTTCCTGCTGCCGCTGTACGAGGATCGCAAGTCGGCGCGACGTTTCTCGCGTAGGCTCGCAGCCTTGCAGGAGGAGCTTGGCGCCTTCAACGATATGGCGGTCACGGCATCGCTGCTCGATGGGCTCGGTACTGAACGCGACAGCGCCGTCGCGGCCGCGGCGATCGCCGGCTGGCAGGCCCGTGCATCGATCGGCGTGCAGCCCGCTTTGCAAAGCACGTGGCGCGATTTCACCGCCGCGCGCGTGCCCTGGTCGTCGCAAGGCTGATTGCTCGCCCCAAAAAAGTTGCGGCCAGCCATTGGGGGATGGCTGGCCGCGCGCGAACCGGTCTGGGACGGGGAGGGGTGGGGATGTGACCGGGCCGCGTAACTCGTTTTCCTGACTGCTAGTTCTTGGCGCTGGCGGTGGAGACCGCCGGCTTGGTGTCGCCGAGCGAGACCCAGACGTTGGGATCGCTCTGTGACTGGCGCTTGACGAAGCGGTAGCCGGTCTCCGTCCAGGCAACGACGTTCTCGTTCTGATTGTCGAGAACGAACTCGCCCTTGTCGGTCTTCACCGTCAGCACCGCGTGTCCTTCGCCCTTCTTGTCCCGCACGACGGTGATGAGCAGGGCCTCGCGCGGCCATCCGGCATCGATCAGCATCTTGCGCTTCAGCAGCACGTAGTCTTCACAATCGCCGTAACCGTCGGTCGGCAGCGACCACTTCTCGATCACGCCCCAGTGCTCCTGGTCGGTCAAAGGCTTGACGGTCTCGTTGACCCAGCGATTGACCTTGACGAGGTCGCGCCATGCGGCCTGCGACATCACGATGTCGCGCGGTTGCGTCGGCGCGCCTTGGCACTGAGCGGCATTATCCGCACAGAACTCGACCCAGCCGATCGGCGCACGCGTGGTGTCGCCGAGGCTCGCGTAGAGCAGACGGCCTTCGCCGGCCTGCGCTGCCGCGCTGATCCCGAAGAGCATGGCAGCCAGTGCCAGCCCTTTCCCCTGTCCCCTGAAGTCCAACATTGCGGCCCCCGTTTCTTGTTGGGACCACATTTCGCATGGAGCTTTTGAGTTGCCGCTAAGTCGGCCAAGTCAAGTCGAGACGAATGCAAGTAAAAGGCGCGATGAATTCGATCTATACTTGAATCGAATTCGACTAAGATTTGAAATGACTTCAATTGATTCAAATTTTATCTATTAACGCGGAAACGCTGGCGGAACTGTTGTTTGCGCGCGCACGCGGCCCTCGCGTTAACCCGCGCGAGGCGGTCGCCGGACACGAAAAAGGCGGCGTCCGCATCGCGGAAGCCGCCTTCAGGGCTGGAAATACAGGCGTTTTAGCGTCCTTGCGCTTTACCGCGCGGTAACGCTCTCTTCGAGAGTCTCTATCGGCTGCTCGTGCATGAACTCCAGCGCGAAGCCGTCCTCGAGGTTTCGGACCACGCGGCCCTGGACCCGGCCGAGCAGCACGATCGATTTCACCGGCGGGCGGTTCTCCGCGGCAATGGCGGCACCGGACAGCGAGAGGTCGATGATGCGGCAGGTCATCTTGGTGCCGTCCTCGAGCGTCAGCACCGCGATCGGGTTGCGCGGCACGATACGGTCGTGGCGGCGATCCTCCGGCAGATTGAGGATGTCGCGGTTGGCAAGCCAGGTGAGCTGGGCCGCCAGCTTGTCGCGCTTGCGGGGCGTCGCCCCGACCGTCATGGCGAAACCGTTGTCGATGATGCGGGTGATCTTGCCCTCGACCCGCCCAATATGGTCGAGATAGGCGACCACGCGGTCGCCGACATTGCCGATGCCGGGGGCCAGAAGCGCCAGTCCGCCCGGCGACATGTTGATCACCTGGCAGGGGAATTCCCGGCGGTCCGGCAGCATGTAGCGGCCGAGCAGGTGAACCTTCACCCGCTGGAAACGCCGTCGTTCCTCGGCGGCCGGAAGAAATTTTTTGTTCGCCAACGCCATTTTCACAACCCGACCCCCCGCCTGGCGGAGTCCGGGACGACCCTAAGGTGCACAGGGTTAACGCCGCGTTAGGATTGGGCGCGTCGATTACGGACAGACACAATGCGCTCGAAAAGCCACATCAACGGCGGGCAGGCCAGCACCGTCAGCGCGCCGAGGTCGAGCGCCACCGCGGCCGTCCCGGCCGATTTGGCCAGCCGGCCGGCCACCGCCGGCCCCAGCATCATCGCGGCATAGAAGAGAGTGTAGAACACGCCCATGCCGATCGCCCTTGTTTCCGGCGCGAGCACGCGGGCGGCCAGGCTCTTGATCGGGCCGGCCGGATGGCCGCCGATCAGGCCGATCAGGACGAGGACCGTGATCACCGCATCCGATCGCGGCAACCAGGCCAGCAGCCCGGCCACGATGAGGCTGGCTGCGGTCGCGAGCGTGAGCGGACGCTTGAAGCGGTCGGCGAGATAGCCGCCTGCTGGCACCGAGATCACCGACAGCCACATCACGAGGCTGATCGCGGAGCCCGCCGCCGCAATGCTCCAGCCGCGCTCGGCGAGCAGGGAGGGGCCGAACGAGAAGATCATGGCGAAGCCGACATTAAAGAGTCCCCAGATCAGGCCCGCGACGATCACCGCCAGCAGCGCGAGGGGATCGAGCCGGCCTGGGCCGGCCGCGCTGACTGTGGCTCCCGGCGGCGACTGATAGAGCGTGATCAGCACAATACCGATTGCCGTGAGGGCGCCCGCCGTCAGGAACACCGCGCTTGCGCCATAGGCCGTGCCGATCGCCGGCAGCACCAGCAGCGAGATCGCGACGCCGGCCGGCCAGGAGTTGACGAAGATCGCCATCGCGGTGGCGATCTCCTTCCCGGCGAACCAGTCGGTGCCCATCTTGGTGAGCTGCACCGTCAGCAGCACGCCGCCGGCGCCGGAGACGAGCCGGCCCGCCATCTGCCAGCCCCAGACGTCGGTGGTGGCCATGACGAGGCTGCCCGCGGTCATCAGCAGCAGCGCTGCGATCGTCGTCGGCTTGTCGCCAAGAGTCCGGCCGATCGCGCCGCCCGGCAGCGCCAGCACGATGCCGGGGGTGAAATAGAGCCCGATCAGGATGCCGATATCGGCGAGCCCGACGCCGAAAGTCTGTTGCAGCAACGGCGCGACTGCGGCCACGCTCTGGAACTGGAACGCGATGGTGAGGCGCACGACGAACAGGATCGCAAGAATGCCCCAGCGATTGCGCAACGTCTCATCTCCCCAAGCCCTCTCTCGAAGGTGCGGTGGAGAGGGACGAGAGTCAACCGGCTGTCTTCCTCGTCGCGCGTCCGTAGAGAAGGCACAGCAGCGCCAGCAGCACCGCGGCCGAGAGCCCGAGCGACCAGTGAATGCCGATCGCCGCGCCGAACAGGCCGACGGTGATGCCGCTGAAGGCCCGCATCCCGAGGCCGGCCATGTTGTAGAGCCCGACGACGCGGCCGCGGATGTCGTGCGGCGCGTTCAACTGCACCAGCGCCTGCGCCATGGTGTTGAAGGACAGCTCGAAGAAGCCGGCAAAGAACAGCAGCACGATGGCGACCGGATAGATCCGCACCGCGGCGAAGCCGAGCAGCGCCACGCTCCACAGCATCGCGAGCATGATCGCGGTGCGCGGCGTGCCCTTCAACCGTCCCCAGGATTCCAGCGCGATGCCGGCGAGCAGTGCACCTGCCGCGTCGGCCGCGAGCAGCACGCTGTAGGAGACGCCGGGATCGCCATGGCCGAGATCGCCGGCAAATCCCGGCATCTGGGCGTGATAGGCGTTGCCGATCATGAAGGAGGTGAGGCCGGCGAGCCACGTCATTGCGGTCAGCACCGGCTGCGTGCCGATGGCGCGCATCGTCAGCACGATGTCGGCAAGGCCGCGCATGGCGAAGCGCCGCACCGCGACGCTCTTGTCGCGCACCGGCGCCCAGAACAGCCAGAGCAGCATCGGCAGGTAGAACAGTGTGTTGACGATGATGCCGTGCGAGGTGCCCAGCGTGAGCATGATGACGCCGCCGACGGCGGGGCCGACCAGGATGCCGAGATAGCGTGCCATCGCATTCAGGCGCACCGCGCTCGGAAGATCCGCGGGACCGACAAGGTCGTAGAGCAGCAGCTGGTTCGGCGTCTGCCACAGCACGCCGGCGCAGCCATGGATCACCAGCAGCAGCATCGCGTGCCACATCTGGATGGTGTCGGTGATGAAGAAGAAGCCCCATCCGGCCGAGGCCACGATGAACAGCAGCATGCCGCATTGGATGATGCGCCGCGGATCGAACCGGTCGGCGAGCCCGCCGACCGCGACCGAGAACAGCAGGAACGGCAGCCAGTGCGACAGCACGGCAAAGCCCCCCAGCGTCGGCGAATGGAATTTCTGGAACACCACCCAATAGCTGATCACATGCTCGATATTGTCCGCCATCATCGCCAGCACGTAGGCGATGAACTGGAGCCGGTACGGCACCGACTTCATCGCCGCGAACGATCCGGACGCGACAACAGGATTTTGGGGAAGGGGGTTCAAGCGATCACCTGGGTGGGACCCTTGGGGCCATACACGTTCGCCGCCGGCCGCTCAAGACACTTGGGTGTGTGTCCGTAGCCCGCAACCCGGGACCGCCGGCCCCGCATTCCGCAAAGCTCCATGCGGGCTACGAAGCAGCGCGTCACGCGATCTCCGTCGCCAGAAACGACCTGACCACCGCAGCAAACTCATCCGGCTTGTCATATGGCAACCCATGGCCAGCATTCGCGATCACCTCATGGCGGAGGTGTGGATTGAGCCCCTGCAGCTCCCGCGCCGTCTCGACCGAGACAACGCCATTGTCTCCGATGACAAGCAGGCTCGGGACGGCAATGGCTTTGACAAGCCCGCGATAATCCGGGTTCGGCGGCGTGAGAACCTCGAAGGCGCTGATCTCGGTCCGCAGCCGCGCATCAACGATCAGGTCAAGCAGCTCGGATGAGCGGTGCGGATGCCGCCGCCGGGCCTCGGCCAGCGCCTCGTCCTTGTCCCGAGCGAGAAGTCGGCGATGCTGCTCGGCGACGTCGCTCCGGTAAACCTCGCGCTGGCGCTCCGGTGCCAAGAAAGTCGGATCGGCGAGGATAACGCTGCGAATGGCTGTACCCATCTCGCTCGCAACCAGGGCGGCGGTCATGCCGCCCATGGAATGGCCGAGCAGGATCGGGGCAGTCAGCCCGAGCGCGTCAATGAGGCCGATGACGTCGGCTGCGAGATCGCAGTACAGATACCCGCCGGACGGTGCGCTCGACGCGCCATGTCCTCTCGCAGAGGGCATGATGACGTCGTAGCCGTCCTCGAGAGCTCGCGCCAACGGTGTCCAGCAGGCGCCGCTTCCGGTCAGACCATGCAGCGCAATCAGCGCAGGCTTGTCGTCCCCGGTCCGTAAATAATGGATGTCGATGCCATTTGCCGCGCAGGTTCGGCTCGTCCAGTTTGTCATTCGCAACGACTGTCAAAGAATCAACGCCGACGCCATCCTACCCCAGCGTTTTGACGTAAACCGCATAGGGCACGCCCAAAATATCCGGCGCCTCGCGAACCCTGGCAAATCCCATCCGCTGATACATCGGCAGCGCGACCGTCATGATCGGCGTCGTGTGCAGGGCAATGACCGGCGACCGGTCGCGCTCGGCGCGGCGCAGGCATTCTTCGGTCAATTGCCGGCCGATGCCCTTGCTGCGCGCGGCCGGATCAACCACCAGCATGCGGATGACCGGCCAGGCCGGATCGAAGAAGGCAGGCTTCGGGGCTTGCGGACCGACATAGGCGACGGCGCCAACGATCTGTCCGCCATCCTCGGCGACGATGATCTCGCCGGTTTCGGCAAGCTCCGGCATCTTAGCGACATGGGTCGTAAACAACGGCCAGTCGGAATAATCCTGCTCGAATTGCGCGAACGCGGCCAGCGCAACGCGCACGATCGCTTCCGCATCCGCTGGCTGATAGTCACGTAGCATCGACGACGTCCTTGTAGCCTGGATGAAGCGAAGCGTAATCCGGGGCCGCCGGTCCCGCATTTCGCGCTGCTGCATGCGGGCTACGAGACACACGCTTGGCACGAGCGCGCATCTCACATACGCTTTGCCTCACGCCCGCACCATCAATCATAACAGACGGGCCGCGAGGACACACCCATGGACCAGATCCGTGTCTGCACTCACGCAGGACCGGGCTCGGAGCCCGTCATCAAGACCGTGCCATGGCCGAAGGTCGGCAAAAAGGCTGCGCTGATCAAGGTCGGCGCCTGCGGCGTCTGCGGCACCGATCTGCACATTCTCAAAGGGCATTGGCCGAAGCCGCTGCCCTGGCCGTTCACGCTCGGCCACGAGCTCGGCGGAATCATCGTCGAATGCGGCGACGAATTCACCGAGGACTTCATGAGCAAGCCGTTGAAGGTCGGATCAAAAGTGATGATCCCGCCGCTGATGCCCTGCGGCCATTGCTATTACTGCATCCACTATCCGCAGACCGCCAACAAATGCCTGACGCCGGTCTATTACGGCCGCTATCTCGGCTTCGATAAGGCGCCGCATATGTGGGGGGGCTGGGCCGAATATGTCTATGTCGATCTCGACATGCTGCCGGGCACCAAGATCTACAAGCTGCCCGACGACATGTCGCTGCGGCTGGGCGCGCTCTCGGAGCCGCTGACCTCCTGCATCCGCGCCTTCAACCGCGCCAGTCGCGCCGGTGGTTTTTCCTGGGGCGACACGGTGGTGATCCAGGGCTCGGGTCCGATCGGCATTCTCGCGGTCGCGGCCGCCAAGGAGATGGGGGCGGGGCGCGTGATCTGCGTCGGCGCGCCGGAAGAGCCGCGGCTCAAGCTCGCGCGCGAGTTCGGCGCGGAGACGACGGTGAACATCGAGGAGATCAAATCGCCGCAGGAGCGCATCGCGTGCGTCCGCGAGATCGTAGGCCACTTCGGCGCCGATCTCGTGATGGATTGCTCGGGACATCCGACCGCCGGCCCCGAAGGCATCGAGATGCTGCGCGATGGCGGCACCTATGTCGAGATGGGTCAGTTCACCGATGCCGGCTCGATCGAGACCTCCTGGCACCGCATCTGCACCAAGGACCTCAACGTGCTGGGATCCTGGGGCTTTACCGGTAATGATCTCCCGCTCGGCGTCGACATGCTCTACCGCACGCGTGACAAATATCCCTGGCTGAAGATGCAGACGATCTATCCCTTTACGGAGGAAGGCGTCGCGCAGGCGGTGAGGGATGCGATGGCGATGAAGACGGTGAAATCGACCATCGTGCCGTGGCCGGAATTGGTGGACTAGATAATGCCGTCCATTCCACCCGATCTCGCAGCGTTCCTGGTCGAAGCCAAGCGGCGCACCTATGCGGGGCTGGACGACGACGCGACCGTGGCCGCGCCGCTGCTTGCCGGCTCCAAGCAGCTCGAGCATCGCGCGCCACCTTACGCCTATCGCGATATCTATTTCGGGATGGGGTTTTTCGTTGGCCAAGAGACCGTGTCACGGGATGACCGTGTCGTCTGGTCGATGAGCTACAGCGGCGGCGCCCGCGCGGACATCACGGATCGGACCACGCTGCTCGAGATCTACAAGTTCCTGCGCCAGGCGCTGTTGGGCGTAAGCGTCGAGGAGCCTTATCGGGGACCGCGCCTGTTCGAGCAGGCGGGCATGACCTACCGCAACGAGGTCGAAGGTTCGCTCGATCGTTTCCACGGCATCGAGATGGTCGCGCGGCAGAATGGCGCACCGCTGTACGAGCTGCGCTATAGCGGTGGTTTGTTGCGATAATTCTTGAACCTTGTAGCCCGGATGGAGCGCAGCGCAATCCGGGGCCGCCGGTCCGGCATTCCGCTCCATGCGGGCTACGAGCCTGAGTTTGGAATGAGGGCCACGATGACAGACGAACCTAACTCGCGCACCCGCTCCCCCTTCAACGCCATTGGCGCGATCGACTACACCGTCATCTTCGTGCGCGACATGGCGGCGATGCGCCGGTTCTACGAGGACGTTCTCGCCTTTCCGCTGCTGCGCGAGCTCTCGCCGAACTGGATCGAGTACGGCCTGGGCGGCAACACGCTGGCGCTGGCGAGACCGAGCCGGACCGCGGCCGACGCGCCGACACCGGCGGGCAGCGCTTCGCTGCAACTGGCCTTCAAGGTGTCCGCGACCGAGGTCGATCAATGTGCCGATGAACTGGTGCGGCAGGGCGTGGCGCTGCTGTCACCGCCGACGAACCAGTCGTTCGGGCACCGGACGCTGTTCTTTCGCGATCCCGACGGCAATTTGCTGGAGGTCTATGCCGAGATCTGAGGCGCCCAAAAAGTTCCATCGGGAATCCCCGATCTATCCATGTTAAGGTGAAACTTAGGCCCAGGTTCCGACTTTCACTTCACGGGAGAGGTATCGTGAAGCGAATCCTGAAACCCGTTACTTACATCCTGGCGGCCATCTACTTCCTGGTGGATGCCGTCTTCATGGCCGTGGCGCGGCCAATGGCGCGCTGGATTGGGCGGCATTTCGAATTCAAGTGGTTGCGCACCTGGATCAGGTCGCTGTCCCCTTATCCCTCGCTCGCCCTGTTTTCCGTGCCCGTGATCATTCTGGAGCCGATCAAGCCGGTGGCGGCCTACCTCGCTGCAACAGGTCAGATCGTGAGCGCCGCCGTGACTTTCATCGTCGGCGAATTGCTCAAGCTCGTGCTGGTCGAGCGCCTGTTCCATCTCACGCGCGACAAGCTGATGCGGATTCCGGCGTTCGCCTGGGCGTACGGCAAGTTCTCTGAGGTGAAGGCGTGGCTGCAGGCAACCGACGCCTGGCGCGCCATCCGCGCCCTGAGCCGCGCGGCGAGGGACACAGTTGCACGGGTAAAGGCGAGGCTGGTCGGCCGCTTCAGCAAGCTGGCGACCTCCAGGGATTAGACGCGCGCCAAGCGTTGTCCTCTATGCGAGCTTGCGTGCTGCGGCGGTGGCCTTGTCGCCCGTGTTCGGGGTGCCGGTGGGCTCCATGAGCAGGAGGTGAACCTCCTCGCGTGCCACCGGGCGATGCTCGACACCTTTGGGCACGACATAGAGTTCGCCCGGACCGAGCGTCACCGTGCGATCCCGCAATTCGATGTCCAGACTGCCTTTCAGGACGAGAAAGAAATCGTCGGTGTCATCGTGCTTGTGCCAGGTGAACTCGCCCTTCACCTTCACCACCATCACGTCGCAATCGTTGAAGGTCGTGACCGTGCGCGGCGACCAGAAATCCCCAAAGGTCGCGAGTTTGTCGGCAAGTGATATCTTGTCGGCCATCTTTCACCCCGTTGCTCTCTCGTGAGGCACGATTTGGGATCGAATAACCGACGTGGCAACGCCAGCTATTTGACGTGTCCTGATAACATGGCCTCCGCCCATTCCGGGCGGCCGTTGGCGAGCGCCTGCGCGGACGCGGCTTCCCAGTCGTATTCCAGGGCCAGCAGTTCGACTTGCCAGCCTCTTGTTCGTTTCGTGAGGATCGCGTAGCGGGCGTGAGGCGAGCGATGCTCCAGGTTTGCGGCAAAAGGAATGTCCGCGAACACCGGGCAACCAACGCTGCCGGGATTGAGGACCAGGCGGTCGCCCGGGCCCTGAACAGCCGCCTGGCGGTGGCTGTGACCACACAGCACGACACGCGCCGTTGGCGCGCTCGAAAGGCGCGCGGTCAGCACGTCGCGACGCGCCGGCACGAAGCGGCCGTCCTCGAGCGCTTCTTCGAGCAGGCACGTCGTATCGTCGTCGGGTGTGCCGTGGCAGGCCAGGATCCCGTCGTCCAGCCGTATTTGGGAGGGCAGGCTGTGAAGTGCGCGGCGCTGCTCCGCGGTCAATGCGCTACGCGCAAACAGACCTGCCGGCGAGAGCTTGTCGTCTGGAAACTCCTCAATCCAGCGATCATGATTTCCGCGCACCGTCGGCAACGACAGCGACTGGAGAGCCTCGAAAGTTTCCTTTGGCCACAGCGGGCTGGTGACGCAATCGCCGAGGTTGACCGTACGATCGACGCCGCGCGCCTTGATGTCGGCCAGCACCGCTTCCAACGCAGCGAGATTGCCGTGGATATCAGAAATGACTGCCAATCGCATCGTCGTGCTCCCCGTGCTGCTTTGCCTGAACTTAACTCTGCCAGGTCACCGGACCTATCTAGCATCGGCTGATGGGACGTTCACCAACCAGCCATGGCTGATCTGATGTTCCTTCACCACCGTCGCGCCGACGACCTTGGTCCCCTCCAGCTCCCGCACGACCCGCTCGTCCGGCCCGACGATGCCGCGATCGAACTCGCGGTCCGGCGTGACGAGGATCATGCGCTGGCCCATGATGGCCGGGCGTTCGGCATAGATCGCGCAGCTCTGGCCGGGTTGCAGTGCCGGCACCAGCTTCCAGCCGGTATGGCCAGCGCCTCGATGGCCATGACCTTGCAGCAAAGCGTGCAATCGCCGCAGGCGCGTTTGGCGGAAGGCGTCACGCGGTCGTTCCCTCTAAGCCGGTTGGCTTCAGGTTAATGGAGGTGGCCGCGAAAGGCCGCTGCAACCTTCAGGCGCGGTTCTTTCCGTCAAGCCATGCATCATAGGCATGGTGATTTCAGAGCACTTGGCGTAAAGAGCGCCCTGATCACATCCAGCGTGCGGCCGGGCTGTTTGCCGCGCACGCAACTCAGGTCCGCCGGTTCACCGTTCCGCGCCTGACATTAACCAAGGTTCTCCATCCCGTGTCTTTTCCGGCCCTGACCCCGCCGCTCGCCCACGCTTTGGCCGAGCGGAACTATGATTCACCCACCCCCGTCCAGCTCGCCGTGCTCGCGGACGAAGCCGCCGACCGCGACCTCCTGGTTTCGGCCCAGACCGGCTCCGGCAAGACCCTCGCGTATGGCCTCGCCATGGCCAAGGATCTGTTTGGCGATGCCGAGCGGTTCGAGCAGGCGGGGGCGCCGCTCGCCCTGATCGTGGCGCCGACCCGCGAGCTCGCCTTGCAGGTTCAGCGCGAACTGGCATGGCTGTATGGGCATGCCGGCGGGCGGGTCGTCTCCTGCGTCGGCGGCATGGATCCGCGGCGCGAGCAGCGCGAGCTTGCGGCGGGCGCTCACATCGTCGTCGGCACGCCCGGCCGGTTGTGCGACCATTTGCGTCGCGGCCGTCTCGACATCACGGAATTGAAAGTGGTCGTCCTCGATGAGGCCGACGAGATGCTCAATCTCGGCTTTCGCGAGGACATGGAATTCATCCTCAAGACCACGCCGGAGACACGCCGCACGTTGCTGTTCTCGGCGACGTTTCCGCGCGGTATCGTGGCGCTGGCCAAGCAATATCAGCAGCAGGCGTTTCGGATCGAGGTCGCCGGCGATGAAGGCGGTCACGCCGACATCGAGTACCGCGCCATCCGGGTCGCCCCCGGTGATGTCGAACATGCCGTCGTCAACGTGCTGCGCTTCTTCGAGGCGCCGAGCGCGCTGGTGTTTTGCAGCACGCGCGATCACGTCAGGCATTTGCAGGCGGCGCTGCTGGAGCGCGGCTTCTCCGTGGTCGCGCTGTCAGGCGAATTGACGCAGAACGAGCGGACCACGGCGCTGCAGTCGCTCCGGGACGGACGCGCTCGCGTCTGTGTGGCGACCGACGTCGCCGCCCGCGGCATCGACCTGCCGAGCCTCGATCTCGTCATCCATGCCGATCTGCCCAACGACGCCGAGGTGATGCAGCATCGCTCCGGCCGCACCGGGCGGGCGGGCCGCAAGGGGACGAGCGTCCTGCTGGTGCCGCCTGTACGGCGGCGACGTGCGGAAATGCTGCTGAATGTCTCGGGGATCGAGGCGGTCTGGGGAACGGCGCCTCAAGCTGAGGAAATCCGCAAGCTCGATCACGACCGCATGAAGGACGTGTTGTTCACCGAGGAGACGACCACGGACGATCTGGTGCTGGCGCAGGCGCTGCTGGCCGAGCGGTCGGCTGAGGATATCGCAGCCGCACTCGCGCGGCTCTATCGCGCGCGGCTGCCGTCTCCCGAAGACATCATCGATCCCGGCGAGCGAGCCGGCCGGCCGCGCGACGATCGCGGTCGCGACAATGTCCGCGCACCGCGCGACGATGCCCGCACTTCGCGCGGCGATGATCGCCCCGAAAGAGCCCGACCCAAATCAGGAAAATCGTCGGCGAAACACGGCATGGCGGACGGCAGCGTCTGGTTCCGGGCCAACATCGGACGAAGAAAGAATGCGGAAGCACGCTGGCTCTTGCCGATGATCTGCCGCCGCGGCGGCATCGACAAGGGCGACATCGGCGCCATCAAGATCATGGACACGACGACCGAGTTCGAAATTTCCGAGCGGGTCGCGGAATCCTTCGCTGCCAAGATCAAGCGTCCGGACAAGGAAGACAATATCCGCCTCGAGCCGATGACGGATGCGCCGCAGCGGCAGGCGCCTTCGGAAGAGCGGTCAAAGCCGCCGCGGCGCGAGAGCGGCGACAGCGATCATCGTGAACGTCGCGACGATCGCCCGCGCGATGCAGCCGGATTCAAGCCACGAGACAAGGCTCACGGCGAGCGCAGGCCGAAATTCGACGATGCTCCTTCGTTCGGAAAGAAAAAGAAGCACAAGAACAAGCCTGGCCATGCCGAGCCGGCGGTTACGCCGTGGCCGTTGAAGGGCGCGCCTGGAAAAAAGAAGGCGAAGAAAAAGCATCGGGGCTGAACTGCGCCTGACCGTGCAGACTGCAATGATGCCGCCGGATTGCGCCGGCGACATCATCTGAGAAGTCAGCTGCGAACTCAGCGGCCACCGCCGCCGCCGCCACCACCACCACCACCACCTCCGCCGCCACCGCCGGCATCGCGCATCGACGAGCTGTAGCGGGGGTCGGTCTGCTTCATGTAGATGGGCGAGGTGTCGTGAGTGAGGTTGACGCGGCTTCTGCCGCCAGGGGTCGGCGTCTCGACCAGGATACCGCAGCCCTCGAAGAAGGCGGAATCGCAGCCATAGGTCCGGACCTGCGCCGCGTTGGCACTGGTCGCGCTGAACGCGGCCGCCGCAGCGAATGCAATCAAAGCAACTTTCGACAATGTGAGTTTCATGGAAATTCTCCAGTCTCGATTCGGCGAGACCGGAACGGCCCGCGCACACCTTCGACGGGGGCTGATCGAAGGCGGTTCGAGGGACGGCTTCACGCCCGCGTGAGCCGGGCGGGGACGTTATGTCGCAGCGAGGTCGCGAAGCATGTAGGTCGCGCCTTCGCCATAGGAGGCGAGCTTTGCGCGCGCCTCCGCATCCGCCGCGACGGCTCGAAAGCCGAGATGCTCCCACAACGGCCGTGTGGCGTAGACCGAGACCAGCGCGAGCGTTGTGATGTGTGATGCGCGCGCCAGCTTCTCGATATCGGCAATATAATCGCGCGCGACGCCACCGCGGAAATCGGGCAGCACGGCGACGTCGTGCACGTAGAGACAATCCGCATCATCGGGCAGTTGTTGCAGGAAGCCGTTGAGCGGCGGAATCCGGTGCTGCCTCCACGGATGCGCGAGTCCGTAGCCGGCGATCTCTTCGTCGGCGATGAGCAGACGGCAGCCATCAGGATAGAGCCGCATCTTCTCCGCGAACACGTCGGGACTCTCGGGAAGATCAGGATGGATCCGCGCTGCGATCGCGCTGATCGCGACCAGGTCGGAGGCGCGCGCGGGACGCCAGTGCGGCTTGCTCATGTCGGTCCGTTGGTCGGTCTCACCCAATCCAGTTTATTCCGTCGCGACGATGCGCGCAGCGAAAAATATCTTTGCCACCGTCCCAGGAATACGAAGCGTTGCGCGGCGTCCTACCCCATGCAAGCCAATTGCATGACAGGAGAACCCATGACGTCCTCGATCCGCCTCGCGCTCACGCTCGCCGTATCGCTCGCCATCATCCCCGCTGCCTTCGCCGCGCCGCCGACCAAGACCGGCAAGACCGACAAGGGCAACGTGCTCACCGACGCCAAGGGCATGACGCTCTACACCTTCGACAAGGATGCGGACGCCAAGTCGGCCTGCAACGGACCTTGTGCGACAAACTGGCCGGTGCTGAAGGCCGAGGCGAGCGATGCCGCGGCCGACGGCTACACCGTCATCACGCGCGACGACGGTTCCAGGCAGTGGGCTTACAAGGGCAAGCCGCTCTACACCTTCGCCAAGGACCAGAAGCCCGGCGACATCACCGGCGACGGCTTTCTGAACGGCGCCTGGCATCTGGCGACGCCGTGAGCTGACAATCCGCCGCGGCAATGCGAGGTGGTGTCTGACATTGACGGGATGCCACCGGTCTCGTGCCTCGGACGCAGCGCAGCGCCGCATTGGCGATGCGACGTATCGTTCAATGCGGTGCGCTGCGGAGCGGCTCCATCAAGTCGCAATCAAGCAATGACAGGGCGCCATCTGGAAACGGCCGAATCCTCGCCGCGCACCCCAAGGAAGGCTACCGGCGCCGGCGCCTCCGAACCGCCTGCCGGACTGATCTCAAATTGGCGGGAGTAATCGCGACAACTTCGAAGAAGTAAAAACGCCGCCCGTGGCGCGCCGTCGCTTGAATCGAATTTATTCAAGTCGAGAGTCCGAAAGCGAACCGAAGGCCCGATTTTGGTTGGTCATAGTTGGTTCCGGCAGGGGGCGAAAGCGGCATATCGGCAGCAGCATCCCTCCATTTGAGAGTAGGGGCACTGGTTTCCCGGTGCGGTCCGCACCTGGGAGCTTCTGGGAGTCTTCAATCCATTATCTGGTTTCGCGTGAGGGGATGAATGACCATGAATGATGCCAATCTGAAAGCCGAGACGAACGCCACTGCACTGAATGGGACGGCGAATGGCGGTGCAATGCCCAGGTTTGACATGCCATTTTTCAACTTCCAGGCGATCTTCGGCGATCTCGCCGAGCAGGGCGCCGCCCGGGCCAAGGCAAATTTGGAGCGGATGAGGGCGGCTTCCGAGGAGATCACCGAAGCGCTCCGTGAAGCCTGTTCGACCAATGCCACGCGTGCCGCCGATTACGGCACCAAGGTCATCGAAATATCAAACATCAATACCAGCTCCGCGCTGGAGTTCATGTCCCAGCTTGCGGATGCGAGGTCGTTTGCGGATGTCGTGAACCTCTCCACCACCCACAGCCGCAAGACCTTTGAAGTGGCTTCTCGCCAAAACCGGGAGCTTTGGGACCTCGCCCAGAAGGTCGCAACCGAGACGGCCGAGCCGATCAAGAAGAGCTTCAACCGGGTTCTGCATAGGGCTGCTTGAATCGAGGCGACTGGCCGCGTGGATCGGCTGGACGAGCGTCTTCGCCAGAAGGGACGCGGTCCAGCCGAGGCGGCGAAGCCTTGCCGTGAGAAGCCTTGCCGTGAGGTGATGCCAAGCTGGAGGAAGTCAGGATGGGTATGGTGATGATCAAATGCCCGGAAACGGGCCACGCCATTCCGACGGGCATCGAGATGGATCGCGAAAGATTTCGGTGCAGTACGGTGTTCTTTTCGCGCACATATTGCGGGATGTGCGCGGCGACGCACGAGTGGTTCGCCAGAGAGGCCTGGGTCTATGAATCGGTCTCGGCGAACGGGAAGTCCGGGGGCGGGCAGCCGTTCCGCGCGGGCGCGGTGTGAAGCCGCCTGACGGCATCCTGCGAGACGATCCGATCGATCCTGCGGCTCATCACCTTGTAGCACTCGCAGGCGACGACTTCGAGTCGCGGCCTGTCGATCTCGAGTTGGCCGCGCCGACTGGATTTCAGGGCCCTTGAGGTTCGAAGTGCGCTCACGACGTGCGTGACGGTGGTCCGCCGGACGCCGAGCAATTCCGACAACGTCTCTTGCGTCAGGTGCAGGACGTCACCACTGCCCTCCGTCCGATCGTGAATGTGAAGCAGCCAGCGGGCGAGGCGGGCCTCGACGGAGTGCAGTGCATTGCAGGCCGCGACGTGCAGGAATTGCGTCATCATCGCCCTGGTGACGATCTGAACCGCGCTTGCGAGGGCGGGACTGCGTTCGAGCGTCGCTTGAAATCGCGCGGGCGAGATCTGCAGTGCGGTCCCGGCCACGCGGACAACCGCCGTCAGGGGAGATCGCACGGGGCCGAGCGCCGTCATGAGGCCGACGACGCCGTCGTTGCCGATCACGGCGGTTGCGGCCGTCTGTCCGTTCGGCAACTCCATGATGAGTGCGATCGCGCCGCTGCACGGGAAGCAAAGGTGCTCGACCCGGTCGCCCGATCGAACCAGGACTGCATCGTGCTGGAGCGGTACTTTCCGGAGATACGGTGCAAGCAAAGCGAAGTCGGCCGGCGGTAATGCAGCTAACAGGCGATTACCAACTCTGGTCGCGTGCTCCATCACGGGTAATCACCCCTCGACGGAAGCCCGGCGGCGAGCAAACGCATCGTCTCCGGCCGAGCCGCGTTGCCGTGCAGGCATATGCCCGGCAAACAGCTAAACGTCCTGCAGCAGGTAAGGTTCCAATGATGGATCGCGAGCCTGGCTCACGCTGCCGGCGCGGGCACCAGTCCGTAGCGCAGCATCGTCTCTTTCATCTTCGCGGGATCGGGTGGCGCGCCGGCCGACAGGAGTGCGGCCATCTCCGTGAAATATTGCGGGCCCAGCACCCCGGGGCTCAGGATGCACAGGCATGTTGCCGGTCCCGTCGAACGGTTGGTGAAACCGTGCACGATGCCGCGCTTGATGAAGACCGATTCTCCGGGGCCGAGATCGTTCTGCTTGCCGTCGATCGTCCAGGTCGATACGCCGGACAGCCCGTAGATGGTTTCGTCCCAGCGGTCGTGATAATGCGGAATCGGCATCCGCGCATTCGGCTGGAGCGTCATTTCGAAGATGTCGACGCTGCCGCCGGTGTCGTCCTTGCTGTGCAGGAAGCGGAGCTGAAGCGTACCGAAACTGATGATGTCGGACATGGCTGTGTCATCCCGGTGAGAGGCTGCATCGAGGTCGCGGCGTTCGCCCTCGTCGAAACGAAAACTACCTCAGCCCCTCATACACCATCAGCCCGCGTGCGATCTGCAATTTGCGGATTGCGCGCGGCAGCAGCTTCTCCGGCTGATGCAGATAGCGCCAGGAGGTGAGGGCGAATGCGGACAACGCGCCGCATTCGTCGTTGAACGGTGCGAGCACGCCGGTGACACTCACCGGCGTATGGGGGCGGGCGTTGAAGGGCAGCAGCAGCAGCTCGAGATGCGCCTTGCTGCCATCCTCGCGCGCGGCGGTGACGCCGGCGATCGCACCTAACGTCTCGTCGGCGACGATCGTGGTGATCTCCTCGATCTCGCTGCGGCTGGCCTCGGTGAACAGCGCCGCAAAGCTCTGGTCCTTGAGGTCGAGCCCCGCGAGCGCGCAGACGCGCGTGCCGGCGACGCGGAACGGGAAGCCGAGGTTTTGCTCGCAGGACAGCACGAAGATATCGCCGAGCAGGCCGCGGACCGCGGCCGGATCGATATCGGCCCGATCAGGGGCCCGCGCAGTGCCGCGCTTCTTGTCCCAATACGCGAAGAACGCGCGGCTCGACGGATGTTTCATGACTGAACGCTTACCCCGGGGCGCTAGCTCGCGGGACAAACCTGTCCCGCTTCAGTGCACCCGCGATCCCTTTCGTTGTTGTGCAGGAGGGGATTTGCAGCGTCCATGCCGTGGAGGCGTTTTCGGGCCCCCGGAGGCTGTCTTTGCGTCGTTAACGTTAAATTAACTATCCGCTTTCCGTCCGGCGCGCCGCTGCTATGGTGATCGCGGTCGCAAGCCTCGCCGCTTTCATCCAGGTTCTCGGCGGGGCCTGTACACGGGCGTCAAACAGTTTGGTCGCGGGCCGCGGGGAGGGGTGGGGATACACCTTATTCCTCTGGGTACCGGAAGACCGACACGGACAGGCAGGGCTTTCCCAGGGCCCTGCCTTTTCCTTTTGTGCACTTGCGCAAGGCCGGCAAAGGCGACTATCTCCAAGGCCTGTCGTTAAGCCTGTCGCTCCGATCGCGCCTGAAAGCGAAGCTGCCTTGGATTCCCCGCAAGATTCTCCGCCGGAGATACCGGCCGTTGTCGAGGAAGCTCCGCGCGAGCCGATCCTGACGCTGCCGGTCGCGCTGACCGCCTATATCCTCCTTTTGGCGGTGATCCATCTGCGGGTGCTGCTGCCGCCGGAGCTCGAGAACTGGACCATCGACGTCTTCGGCTTCATCCCGAAGCGCTATGATTCCTCGCTGCTCAACCTGCAGATCCCCGGCGGGGCCGGCGCCAAGGTCTGGACTTTCGTCACCTATTCGCTGCTGCACGCCAATCTGACCCATCTCGGCTTCAATGTGCTGTGGCTGCTGCCGTTTGGCAGCGCGCTGGCGCGGCGCTTCGGCGCGATCAGGTTCTTCCTGTTTCTCGCGGTGACGGCAGCGGCCGGCGCGCTCGCCCATCTCGTCACCCATGAGCACGCGGTGGCGCCGATGATCGGCGCCTCGGCCTCGGTGTCCGGCGCGATGGCGGCGGCGATCCGCTTTGCCTTTGTCCGCGGCAGCTTCCTGTCGTTCAGCCGATCAGACGCCGATACCGCCGCAAAGGTTCCGGCACTGCCACTGTCGCGCGCACTGCGCGACGGGCGGGTGGTCGGCTTCCTCGCCGTCTGGTTCGGCGTCAACATCATCTTCGGCGTCGGCGCGATCGGCGTCGATTCCGAAACCACGAGCGTCGCCTGGCAGGCACATATCGGCGGCTTCTTCGCGGGCCTTCTGCTGTTCGCGCTGTTCGATCCCGTGCCGCGCGTGCGAAACGATGCTGCGGATGCGTCATCACAGGACATTTCAAACCGCATTTGAAGCGCCGCTTGCGGCGCCGCCCGAATTCATCCATCATTCCCGAGAAGAATGTTCCGAAGCGACAAGCCGCTAGCGGCGATGCTTCGCAAAGCGCCTCAGCGTGCAACCGGCGCCTAAACTGTTAGTTGAAGACTCGACGAACAAGTCCGGTCCGCGAAATGCGGACGGATCCGATTCAGGGAGGCCGACAATGACGGTACGTTCCATTCTCAACACCAAGGGCCACCAGATCATGAGCGTCGAGCCCGACGCCAAGCTGGCTGCCGCGGTCAAACTGCTCGGCGAGAAGAAGATCGGCGCGGTGCTGGTGATGAACCAGAGCCGGCTCGAAGGCATCCTGTCCGAGCGCGACATCGTGCGCGTGATCGGCGAGCGCGGCGCCGGCGCGCTGGAGGAGCCGGTCTCCCAGGTCATGACCCGCAAGGTGGTGACCTGCAAGGAGACCGACACGGTCGCCGAGCTCATGGAGACGATGACCACCGGCAAGTTCCGCCATTTGCCGGTCGTCGACGATGGCAAGGTGGTCGGCCTGATCTCGATCGGCGACATCGTCAAGCGCCGCGTCCAGGAATACGAGGCCGAGCAGGAAGCCCTGCGCGACTATATCAAGACGGCCTGAGCGGCCTTACTCGTCGGCCTCACTCGTCTGCCTTGGGCTCGCCGGTTTTGGGCGCGCTGCCCGCTGGCGCTGGCGCGAGCACCTCGATCGCCTCCTGGATCGACTCCAGCGCGCGCTCGGCGGCGCGGGTGCCGTGCGCGATCAGATCCTCGCCGCGGTGGAAGTCGAACCAGCCGAAATGACCGACCCGCGGCGTGATCAGGAGATCGGGCGGATCGCCGGCGAGGCGCGCGCGGGTAATGCGGTCCTGCATGATGTTGAAGGCGTCGACCATCACCGAGGAGATGCCTGGCCGTCCGGCGCCGCCGAAGAACTCGCGCTTCATGGTTTTCTCGGGCGAGAACAATCGCGGAAAGCGCCGCTTCGCCGTGGTCGCTTCGGCCGCCGGCGGGACCGTCTCGGGCACCGCGCCGTGCGAATAGATCGTCGTGGAATGGGTGAAGATGTCGCTGGAAAGATTTGCGGCAATGACGATTTCGGCACCGAGCGCGCGGGCGGCCGAGACCGGCACCGGATTCACCAGCGCGCCGTCGACCAGCCAGCGGTCGCCGATCAGGACGGGCGAGAATATGCCGGGCAGGGCGTAGGAGGCGCGCATGGCGTCGACCACGCGGCCGCGCGTCAGCCAGATCTCGTGGCCGGTACGGACCTCGGTCGCGACGGCGGCGAACTTGATCGGAAGATCCTCGATCAGGGTCTGGCCGACCGCGTCCTCGAGCCGGGTTGCCAGCTTCTCACCGCCGATCAGGCCGGAGCCGCTCAGTCGGATGTCGAGATAGCCGAGGATGTTGCGCATCCCCTGCAGGCTGCGTCCCCACTCCTGTAGCGTATCGAGCCGGCCGGCCGCATAGAGGCCGCCGACCACGGCGCCGATCGAGGTGCCGACCACGACGTCAGGCACGATGCCATTGGCGGCCAGGGTTCTGAGGATGCCGATATGCGCAAAGCCGCGCGCCGCGCCACCGCCGAGCGCCAGGCCAATGACCGGCCGTCGCACGCTACCAAGACCGACCTTCTCTCCATTGGAGCCGTTCGCGCCCCGACCCTTCAAGATATCAAGCACCGAAACCCTCCTACCCCGGGCCAGCCCTCACAGCAGAGTAGGCGCCGTACTTCCGCTCCGCCAGAACGAGGGCAAAGCATGGTTTATACCGTTCGGGAAGCAGGGGGCAGGAGTGTGGCGAGGAGCGGCTGCCTCCCGTTTAATCACGCAGGCGTCAACCGGGTTCCAAAGAACTGTATCCGGCCGTATTCCCCGGGGATTCGGAGGCTTGAATTTGCCGCGTTTTCGGTGAAAAGCAGGTGGCATGACTCTCGGGGGTGACGGCATCATCGGATGGCGGCGCAGCACATCACTGCTGCCGACGCTGATCCTTGCTGCCTGCCTCTATATCCTTGGTCAAAATGCAGCGCGGGCGCAGCTTTTCTCCGATCGGCCGCCCCCGGTGCCGCCTGCCTCGGTGCCCGATCCGGGCGGCGCCGTCAGCCTCGCGCCCCCCTCCGGCCCGGGCGCTGCCCCGCCGAGCCTGCCGCCGACCCTGCTGCAGCCGAACACGCCCAGCATGCCCCCGCCTGCGGTCAGCACCGTGCCGGCGGCCCCGCCGCTCAACGCGGCCGTGCCCGGCCAGGGCGTTCTGTCGCTGACCGCGAAATACGGCAAGGACACACCCGCGATCACCAGCGGCCTGGTCTGGCGCGTGTTTGCCGACCGTCCTGACGAGAACGGCACCTTCAAGCTGATCCGCGAGGATCGGAACGCCACGCCGAACATCGTGCTGCCGCCGGGCAATTACGTCGTGCACGTCGCCTTCGGCCTCGTCAGCGCGGTGCGCACCGTCAGCCTGAAGGCCGAGACCGACCGCGAATCCTTCGTGCTGCCGGCCGGCGGCCTGCGCATCGAGGGCCGCGTCGGCACCAGCCGCATTCCGCAGAACCAGATCTCGTTCGCGATCTACAAGGGCAGCCAGTTCGAATCCGGCGAGCGCGCCTCGCTGGTGCCGAACGTCGCCGCCGGCGACGTCGTGCTGATCCCGGAGGGCACCTACTACATCATCTCCAATTATGGCGACGCCAATTCGGTGGTGCGCTCGGATATCCGCGTCCAGGCCGGCAAGCTCACCGACGTCACCATCACCCACCGCGCCGCCGTGATCACGCTCAAGCTCGTCAGCGACAGGGGCGGCGAGGCGCTCGCCAACACCGCCTGGTCGGTGCTGACCCCCGGCGGCGACGTCATCAAGGAATCGATCGGCGCCTTCCCGCGCGTCGTGCTCTCCGAAGGCGAATACCGCGCCATCGCCAAGAACGAGGGCAAGGTCTACGAGCGCGGCTTCAACGTCGTCAACGGCGTCGACGGCGAAGTCGAAGTGGTCGCGCGCTAGTCTCGTGTCCCGGACGCGGTGCGGCATGCAATGCCGCTCCGCAGAGCCGGTACCAAGGAAGCCACAAGCACATATCTCGATAGATGGGCCCCGGCTCAGCGGCGCACCGCTGAAGGAGCGCTGCGCCGCGTCCGGGGCACGAGAGCGCAGTTTCGACGCGCAGCTGTTTCCTCACCGTCATTGCGAGCGCAGCGAAGCAATCCAGAGTACCTCCGCGGAAAGATTCTGGATTGCTTCGCTGCGCTCGCAATGACGAGGAGGAGAGCCGCCCCCCTCACTTCCGATAGCGCAGCGCCTCCACCAGCATGGCGAACGCCGGCGTTGGCTGCCGACGGCTCGGATAATAGAGGTGATAGCCCGCAAACGGTGCGCACCAGTCGGCGAGCACGCGGATCAGCCGGCCGTCGGCGATCTCGCGCTTCACGAGATCGTCGGGGATATAGGCAAGACCAAGCCCCGCCAGCACGGCATTCATCCTGAGCAGGCCGGTGTTGAACACGAGCTGGCCGTCGACCCGCACCTTCATGGCGCGGCCGCGCTTCTCGAATTCCCAGGCATAGATCCCGCCATAGGTCGGCAGGCGGAGGTTGATGCAATTATGCTCGGTGAGATCCTGCGGCAGCTTCGGCTTGCCCCGCGCGGCGAAATAGGCGGGTGCGCCGATCACGGCCATGCGCATCTCCGGCCCGATCCGCACCGCGATCATGTCCCTGGCGACCTGCTCGCCGAGGCGTACGCCGGCGTCGTAGCGCTCGGCGACGATGTCGGTCAGGCCATAGTCGACGACGAGCTCGACCTTGATATCGGGGTAGCGCGGCAGCAGCTTTGCGAGCGCCGGCCACAGCACCGTCTGTGCGGCGTGCTCGCCGGTGGTGATGCGGATCGTGCCCGCCGGCGTCTCGCGGAGCGCGGTCAGCGCCGACAGCTCTGCGTCGATCTCCGCAAAGCGCGGCCCGACATTGCGGAGCAGACGTTCGCCCGCTTCCGTTGGCGCGACGCTGCGGGTGGTGCGGGTGAGCAGCCGCAGGCCTAGCCGTTCCTCCAGGCCGCGCACAGTGTGGCTGAGCGCCGACTGCGACACGCCGAGCTGGGCTGCCGCGCGGGTAAAGCTGCGCTCGCGCGCGACCGCAAGGAAGGCCAGGAGGTCATTGACGTTGGTGCGGGTCATTCATGAATCCATCTCATCAGTACATACAGCTTTTATCATCTAATCGCAGGCCGGCGCGTGGCCTAAATTCGCTGCCGAACATGAACTCTAGGGAGAGCTGACGATGCAGATGCGAAAACTGGGCAAGAGCGGCCTCGAGGTCTCGGCCCTCGGCCTCGGCTGCATGGGCCTGAGCTACGGCTATGGCCCGGCGACCGAGACGTCGCAGGCGATCGCGCTGATCAGGACCGCCGTCGCGCGCGGTGTGACCTTCTTCGACACCGCCGAGGCCTATGGGCCCTTTGCCAACGAGGAGCTGCTCGGCGAGGCGCTTCAGCCATTCCGCGACAAGGTCGTGATCGCCACCAAGTTCGGTTTCAAGGGCGGCAAGGTCGAGGCCGGGCTCGACAGCCGGCCCGCCAACGTCAAGGCGGTGGCGGAGGCTGCCCTGAAGCGGCTCAAGACCGATCGCATCGATCTGTTCTACCAGCACCGCGTCGATCCCGACGTGCCGGTCGAGGAGACCGCGGGCGCGGTCAAGGACCTGATCCAGGCCGGCAAGGTGCTGCATTTTGGCCTGTCGGAAGCGGGTGCGCAGACCATTCGCCGCGCCCATGCGGTGCAGCCCGTGACCGCATTGCAAAGCGAGTATTCGCTGTGGTGGCGCGAGCCGGAGCAGGAGATCCTGCCGACGCTGGAAGAGCTCGGCATCGGCTTCGTTCCGTTCAGCCCGCTCGGCAAGGGCTTTCTGACCGGCGCGATCACCGAGAGCACGACGTTCGATGCGAGCGACTTCCGCAACATCGTGCCGCGCTTCTCATCCAGCGCACGCAAATCCAATCAGACCCTCGTCGATCTGCTTGGCGAGATCGCCGCAATGAAGAAAGCGACGCCGGCGCAGATCGCGTTGGCCTGGCTGCTCGCGCAGAAGCCGTGGATCGTGCCGATCCCCGGCACCACCAAGCTGCACCGGCTCGAGGAAAATCTCGGCGCGGCTGCGGTGACGCTGTCGGACGCGGATCTCACTGCAATTGCAGGGGCGCTGTCCAAGGTCGCCGTGCAGGGCGACCGCTATCCTGCGCATCTCCAGGCGCGAGTCGGCCGCTGAGCTGCGGCGTGAATGCCCGGTGAGCGTTCGCTTACCGGGCATACGCGTCTTGTGTTCCGACTTGAATACCTTTGCCAGCGCTAGCAAGCAGCGTTGCAAGCAGCGTTGAAGGAAGCGATTAACACCGCCAGCACAGGCTTATTCCGCAAGCGTCGCGACTTCGTCATAGCCGGTGGAAGATACGGATTTCCGATAATCAATTTTATTCTCTTTCCGTCCTGCTGCGCTATATGTCGGGCATCCGTCTAACGGGGGAGGCCGGAGCAGGCGCATGACTTGCGAGACCGGCAGAAGCAGGGGACCAAGCCCGTCGGCATGTTTGAAGTGATCATCACCAGGCGTAAGCGGTTTGGCTGGCGATGGCAGGTGTGCCAGTCCGGCAAGATATTTGCCGATGGCTTCGAGCGCACCCGGCCGTCCGCCAAGTATCATGGCGAGCGCGCACTGTTCTTCCTGTTGTCGCAGGCTTACTTGCGCAATCGCTCCGCGGCGGCCAGCGAGGACTAGCGGCGGGAGCAGCAGACAGCTCCATCCGGGCTACGAGCCTCACCTCAGATGTCGACGACCAGCTTGCCCTTGGCGGCGTGATCCCGGATCAGAGCGTAGGCATCACCAACACTTTCCAGCGTGAAGCGCCTTGCATCGACCAGCGGCGCGAGCTTGCCGGCTTCAACCAGGCGCGTCGCTTCCGCCATGATCTCACCGTGATGCGCGCGGCCTTCGCCTGATAGCAGCGGCAGCAGCGCGAACACACCGGAATAGCTGGCGGCGCGGAACGACAGCGGCGCAAGCGCGTGCGTGCCCCAGCCCAGCGCGCTCACCACATGGCCAAAACGGCGCACGGCTTCGAAGGAGGCATCGAGCACCTTGCCGCCGACGGTGTCGTAGACGATGTCGAAGCCGCGGCCGCCGGTATGCTCTGCAACGTAAGCTTCGATCGCAGTGCCGCGGTCGATGAACACAGCGCCAAAGCCTTCGATGGTGGCGCGCTGCGCTGCCGAGCCGGTCGCGAACACGTCTGCTCCGATGGCGCGCGCGATTTGGATCGCGACATGGCCGACGCCGCCGGCACCGCCGTGAATCAAAACCTTCTGGCCGGCCTTCAGCGCCGCGCGATCGATCAGGCCTTCCCAGGCCGTGATGAAGATCAGCGGCAGGGCGGCCGCTTCGCGCATGCTGAGATTGGCGGGCTTGGGCGCCAGCAGGTCGGCATCGACCGCGGCGAACTCGGCGAGCGATCCCGGCACGCCGCCGACGCCGCCGGTCATGGCATAGACCTCGTCGCCCGGCTTGAACCGCGTCACGTCGCGCCCGGTCTGCTCGACCACGCCGGCGAGATCGATTCCGAGAATGGCGGGCAGCGGATGGCGCGCATGCGCCGCCGCGCCGGCATGAATCTTGGTGTCGAGCGGATTGACCCCGCTCGCATGCACCCGCACCAGCACCTCGCGCGGCCCGGCCTCGGGCGTGGAGACGGTTGAGAGGCGCAGCGGCGCGTTGTGGGTCTCCAGGATCGCAGCCCGCATCGTCGATTGTCTCGTCATGATCGTCTTGCTCCGTTGTTGGCCTCCAATATGCCCATGAATTTTTGCATGGAAATAAACAAGGATGTACGATGATCGTGCATTTATGTATGAGGGGATTTCGATGGACTGGAGCGATCTGCGCATCTTCCTGGCGATTGTGCGCGAAGGCACGCTCGGAGCTGCCGCACGCAAGATCGGCCAGACCCAGCCGACGATGGGGCGGCGGCTTCGCGCGCTCGAAACCGCGCTGGGACAAACGCTGTTCCAGCGCACCGCCGATGGATTTGTGCTGACCGACGAGGGCGCCGCCGTGCTGCGCCACGCCGAGCGGATCGAGGAGGAGGCGCTCGCGCTTCAGCGCCACGCCTCGGGTGCGGAGACGCAGCTTGACGGCATGCTACGCCTGTCGTCGTCGGACTGGTTCGGCACGGTGATGCTGTCGCCGGTGATCGCCGCCTTCGGCAAGCGCCATCCCAAGGTGACCGTCGAGCTCCTGACCGATGCCCGTCTCTACAGCCTGCCGCGGCGCGAGGCCGATCTCGTCTTCCGCATCAAGCCGTTCAGTGAGCCCGAGGTGATCTCGAGAAAACTGCTCCACATTCCCTACGCGCTGTATGGCAGGAAGGGCAGCAAGCCGCCGCGCGCCGGCGACGGCAGCGGCGCCCGCGTCGTCACCATGAATGCCGAATTCGGCGACATGCCAGATGCGATCTGGTTGAAGCGCACGCTGCCGAATGCGGAGATCGCCTCGCGCAGCAACAACCGGCAGGCGCAGGCGGAGCTGTGTGCCGGCGGCGGCGGGTTCGCCGTGCTGCCACGCCCCCTCGGCGATCGCGACCGCCGTCTCGTCGCGCTCGACATCGGCGCCACGCCGCCCGGCCGCGACACCTATGTCGGCTATCACCGCGATCTCCGGCGCCTGGCGCGCCTGCGCGCGCTGCTCGATCTGGTGATTGAACGGTTGGCATGACGGCCTGCAGGGTGGATTAGCCTTTCGGCCGTGCGAAGCGCAGTCGACAGGCGTAACTCACCCTACGGACTAGATTCGCTCGAAACAATCGTAGTTGCGAATCCTGAAGATCAGCCCGTCACGGAATTCGAAGAACTGCGCAAAACGGGCGCGCATAGTGTCGCCGGGAGCAAGCTTGCCGACGCCGACCGCCAGTGTTGCAGTCCAGATCGTCTCCATCACCACGCAATTGCCTGACGCAAGGGCGTTGACGATTTCGAACGATTGCGAGGCAAGGATGTAACGGGATCTGTCGTAAGACGCTCGCAAGTTGATGAAATCGCGCACTGCGCCCTGCGGCAGGAGAAGGTTTGGAAATTCCTCCTGCACGATATCATCGGCATAAAAGGCCTCGACGGTCTGGCGGGGCTTCGCCGCGGCGACTGCCGCGACGAAGGCTTTTGCACGATCGATCAAATCCTGTCCGGTCACGATGGTGCCTTTCCAATCTGTTCAGAAAAGGCCCGGCAACAGCATCGCGACGCGCTCCCGATACTTTCGGTACTCGTCGCCGAAGAGCGCCACCAGATCGCGCTCCTCGAGCCAGATGCCGACGAAGATATAGGCCGTTGTCACTGATGCGAACATCAGGTGTCCGAGCGTCATCACCGGTGTCGACCAGAAGGCGATGATGAACCCCAGATAGATCGGGTGGCGGATGAGGCGATACAGGCCCGGCGTCTTGAACTTGACGGGCGCGGTGAGCCGGCCGGCGAAATGGCTGATAACCTGTGTCAAGCCGAACAGTTCGAAATGGCTGATGAGGAATGTGCTGTAGAGCACAATCAGCCAGCCCAGGAACTCGCCCGCAATCACGAGCCCGGCCAAGGCGGGAGACTCGATGTTCCAGATGACCGTCGGAATCGGTTGCCATTGCCAGAACAGCAGCAAGAGCGTCAGGCTTGCCAGTAGCACGTAGCTGGAGCGCTCGATGACCGGCGAAGCGCAGCGCGCGAACAGCCGCTTGAACCCCTGCCGCGCCATGCCGCTATGCTGAACCGCGAAGGTCGATAGCAACAGCAGATTGATGGCGAGCGCGTTGGTTAGCGAGGTCGGCGCGCCGGTGTCGATGGTCTTGGGCACGATATATTGCGTGACGAAGCCGATGGCATAGAGGAACGTGCCCAGAAAGATCAAATAGGCACTGGTCCCGTAGACGAGGGCCGCGGACTTCATCGCCAGCGCGAAGGGGCGAGTGGGTGCTGTACCTGGCCCGTTTTGAATCGTGATAGACATCATCTTCTCCTAGTCTTTGGCGAGGATCGAATTGAACTGATGTGGTCGTCTCACGCCTGCCGGAAGCGGCTCCATCGAGACCGTGCAGCGCGTTCGATGAGGTCATCGAACGGGCCGCGATAGAGACCCACATCCTTCAACGCCCGGTCGTCCAGCGGGCGCAGGGCGACGAGCGCCGCCCGGCGCTCGTGATGGGCAATGGCGGCGGCGATCCAACCGTTCAGCAGGCGCCGGAACCTCGCGAGAAGCAGCGGAATGCCTCGGCGCCCGAAGGGCGCCGCGAGGCTTGATGTGGATAGGGAAATCAGGGTCACGTGTTTGTGCCTTTTCAAATGTGCGCCGGGTAGCGCGTTGTCTCCTTTCTAGAGGACGGCGGTGAGCGGCTCGTCAGGGCAGGCGTGAAAAAACCGTCAAAAACGCGGTCGAGGCTGCTAGAATTGCGCCATTTGATGCCGAGAGGGTGGGAATGCCGCGGTTGACCTTGCTGGGTTCGTTTTCCATGGACCGGGGCGGGCCGGTCACCTTGCGCAACAAGAAGGCGCAGGCCCTCGTGGCATTTCTGGCCATGAACCCTGGGGTCGTCCATGTTCGTGAGCGGCTTGCGGCGTTGCTCTGGCCCGACAGTCACGAGGACGCGGCGCGACAAAGCTTGCGCCAATGCATCAGCATGCTGCGACATGATTGCGCCGAGCTGCCGCTGTCCGCCGATCACGACCTGCTTGGCTTCGATATCGGCGCCGTCACGACCGACGTCGTCGAATTCAAGGATGCGGTATCCGATCCGTCCATCGCCAATTTGAAACGTGCAGCGGAGTTGTATCGCGGCCCCTTTCTCGAGGGACTGAACGCGCGGTCCGATCTTTTCGACGAGTGGTTATTGGGCGAGCGGACCCGGTTGCGCGCCGTCGCCACCTCTGCCTTCCATACGCTGCTGCAGGAATTACAGCTTATCGGCGCACGGGAGGAGGCGATCGCGTTGGCGCTCCGTTTGTTGGCGATCGATCCGTTGCAGGAAGAGGTGGATTGCGCCTTGATGCGGCTCTACTCCGAGCAGGGGCAGACCGCGTTGGCGTTGCGGCAATACAAGCGCTGCGAGGCGATCCTGCGCAAAGAGCTCAACGTCGAGCCGGATCAGGAGACGAGGGCGCTCTACCAGCAACTCCTGCGACATCGGTCGCAGCATCGGGTGCCGCCCGGGGATGTGGCCGCCGCTGAGCCGACGGTTTCGCCGAGGCAGCTCAAGCAGAACGTTCGAACCTGCACCGCGCGCGACGGGGTGCGCATCGCCTATGCGTCGGTCGGCGCCGGGCCGCCGCTGGTGAAAGCCGCCAATTGGCTCAATCATCTGGAATTCGACTTTGCGAGCCCGGTCTGGCAGCACTGGATCGAGGCGTTGAGCCGCGACAACACGTTCCTGCGCTACGACGAACGCGGTACGGGCTTGTCGGACTGGGATGTCTTCGACATCTCCTTCGACGCTTTCGTGCGTGATCTCGAGACGGTCGTCGATGCGGCGGGGCTCGAACGTTTTCCCCTGCTTGGCATTTCTCAGGGTTGCGCGATCTCGATAGCCTACGCCGTGAAGCACCCGGAGCGTGTCAGTCATCTCGTTCTTTACGGCGGATACGCAAAGGGTTGGCGCCATCAGGACCCGTCAAACGTGGCCCGCCGGGAGGCATTGACAACTCTGGTCCTCGAGGGGTGGGGGCAAGAAAGTCCGGTGTTTCGCCAGATATTCACGTCCCTCTTCATTCCTGAAGCAAATGCCGAGCAGGCGCAGTGGTTCAACGATCTGCAGCGGATTACGACGTCGCCGCAGAACGCCTTCAAGCTTACGAATATCTTCGGCGAAATCGATGTGCGGCATCTGCTGCAGGATGTACGAACGCCGACCCTGGTGTTGCACGCTCGTGCCGACGCGAGCGTAAAGTTCACGGAGGGGCAGGAACTCGCTGCTCGGATTAAAGGCGCAACATTCGTTCCGCTCGAGAGTCCCAATCATATCTTGCTGGGGACCGAGCCGGCCTGGTCGGTATTTCTGGACAGTGTAAGAAGGTTTCTCGCGCCCGATCGCTGTCGGTGATCGTGCTTACCGAGTTTTGCGCGACGGGCAAAACACCGAACTCAGGGTAGAACGCTGTCAATCGCCTTCAACGAAAATAATTCGCTTTATAAGAATTCGGAAACGGCGTATGTGTTGCCTCACTTCGGCCCAAGGAAGAGGGGCGTATCGCGATCGTCACGAACGCGGGCCGGGCGGCGGTGGACGTGGGCCACACTGGTGCAAAGGGCTTCGCAGGGCGGGCAACCGTGAGCGAAGCACGTCGCACGCACGACCGGTGTGATCCACGTACGGCCAAATCGTGTCGTCCTGGCGCCCGGGGTCTGTGCGCCAAGTCTTGTGGTCGTGCGTGTTGCCCAACCGGACACGCGCATCAGCCATCCGCAAGGCGACGGGGGCAATAGTGCATCGCTCCCCGGGGAGAGCACGACATACGCCGTTCCAACCACTGCGCAGGGAAGGCCGGGATGTCTTGGCTACACCTGTATGCCGCTGTGCAGATTTCTCACCACAATTTCGCACAGTGGACCGCGGGTGCCAGCCGGCTCCCGGTCTTCCCTGCGCCCTCTTTCATTTGAGGGTGAGGCGATCAGGCAAAGCTCGGGCGAAATGCGCCGCGAGGATGCGAGCCCATGTCAGTCACTCAACGACGCTCTCGTGCCCCGGACGCAGCGCAGCACGAAGTGATGCGCTGCAGAGCCGGGGCCCATGCGTCAGTGTGTTGTGTCACCTACTGGGTCCCGGCTCTGCGCCGCACCGCTACGCGCTGCGTCGCGTCCGGGACACGAGAGAGGCCGGCGCGGCTCCTGCACACTTCGTCATTGCGAGCGCAGCGAAGCAATCCGGAATCTTTCCGCGGCGGCAGTTCGGACTGCTTCGCTGCGCTCGCAATGACGAGGATGAAGCAGCTGTGCGCCATAACTTCACTCTCACGCGCACGAATCGCATTTTAGGCAACCGTCATAGTCTCTAACGCGCACTAACCAACACCTGACTTAAAACTGTCATAATCGCCGAATGGAACCCGCACCTGCGGCCTTTTTACACGGCATTAAGCGCGGCTGCATTGGATGCCCCAGGGAAAGTGCGTTGGGGACTGCAATGACTGCCGCGAAGAAGATGCCGGGAAAACCGGCCGCCGAAATGTTTGACGACATCCCGGTGCTTCAACGCAAATGGCGTGCCGCGTTGAAGCCGGGCGAACGGCTGCCGCGCTATGAGGACGTGATGCTTGGGAGCCTCGGACGGCTCGCCGACCACATCGCGCTGCTGAAGAACGATGGCGCGCTCGAATTGTCGCGCAGCGGGCGTTACGTGCAGAAATGGCTCGGCGAGGAGCGCTGGGATATCCCGGTCGCCGAGCTCTCGCCCGATTGCGCCACGGCGCTGTCGGAAGCTGTAGCGAGCGCGCTCGAGAACGGACGGCCGCACCAGGCAAGCGCCCATTGCGTGCGCGACGGCATGGTCCGGACCTACGATGTGCTGGCGCTGCCGACCGCCTCGCGCTGGGGCGCCACGCTGGTTGGCGCCTACGTCAACGAGCGCGGTGCGCAATACAATCTTTTGGACGCGATCTTCTCGTCGACCGATGACGCCGTGGTTTCGCTGGCGACGCTACGCGATGCCGCAGGCAAGCCGTTCGATCTCCAGATCGTGCACCACAACAAGAGCGCCGGAGCGCTGCTGAAAGCCGCGAGCGCGGGCCTGTTGTGGCGGCGGATCGGCGAGGGGAACACGCTATTGGCCTCGCCCGAAATCATGGACTTCCTGCTCAAGGTCGTCTCCGGCGGCCGCGGCGAGCAGCTCGAGATCGAGGACGACGGACGTTACCTTCGGCTCAGCGCCACCGCCTTCGCCGATCTGGTCTCGTTGACGATCTCCGACGTCACCGCGTTGAAGCGGCGCGATGCCTCGTTTCGCCTGCTGTTCGACAACAACCCGATGCCGATGTGGGTGTTCGAGGCACAGACCAAGGAATTCCTCAGCGTCAACGATGCCGCGGTCCAGCACTACGGCTACAGCCGCGCCACCTTCCTGCGGATGAAGCTGCACGAGATCTGGCCCGAGGACGAGTGGGACAGCCACGCCGAGGCGCTCGAACGCATCGGCGACACCTATCATTCCTCGCGCAACTGGCGCCATTTGTGTGCCGATGGCAGCGAGATCGAGGTGCTCACTTTCGGCCGCCGCGTCGCCTTCGACGATCGCGACGGCTATCTGGTCGCGGTGGTCGACATCACGGAGCGGCGCAAGGCCGAGGCGCGGATCGCCCACATGGCGCACCATGACGGGCTTACCGATCTGCCGAACCGCGAACATTTCCAGCAGTGCTTGAAGCAGGCGCTCGACCAGGCCGGCGGAAAACGGGTCGGCGTGCTCTATATCGATCTCGACCTGTTCAAGAACATCAATGATTCCTTCGGGCATCCGGTGGGGGATCGCCTGCTGAAGCAAGTTGCCGAACGCCTCACCACCGCGGTCCGCGGCGGCAATCTCGCGGCCCGGCTTGGCGGCGACGAGTTCGCCGTGTTCCTGGCAGCCGACGTCTCGCCGAACGAAGCCAGCGCCTGCGCGACCTTGCTGATCGACATGCTGAAGGCGCCCTATGATCTCGACGGCCAGGAGATGGTGATCGGCGCCAGCATCGGCATCGCGCTGTCGCCCGGCGACGGGACGACGTCGGAGGAGCTGATGCGCAATGCCGACATGGCGCTGTACCGGGCGAAGTCCGATGGCGGCGGCGTGCACCATTTCTTCGAGCGCGAGATGGACCTTCAGGCGCAGAAGCGCCGCGACATGGAGCTCGATCTGCGCCGCGCCTTCGCCAATGGCGAGTTCGAGCTGCATTACCAGCCGCTGGTGTCGATCGCGTCCGACCGCATCTCCGGCTTCGAATCGCTGTTGCGCTGGCGTCATCCCGACAAGGGCATGATCTCGCCGGCGGAATTCATTCCGGTCGCCGAGGACATCGGCCTCATCACCCAGCTCGGCGAGTGGGTGCTGCGCGAAGCCTGCGCGGAGGCGGTGAAATGGCCTGTCGACGTCAAGGTCGCGGTCAATCTGTCGCCCGCGCAATTCCGCAGCCGCAACCTGGTCCAGGTCGTGATTTCCGCGCTTGCGCAGTCCGGCCTGTCGCCGAAGCGGCTCGAGCTCGAGATCACCGAGTCGATCTTCCTGGCGGAGACCGATGCCAATCTTGCGATCCTGCATCAATTGCGCGAACTCGGCGTCAGCATCTCCATGGATGATTTCGGCACCGGCTATTCCAGCCTCAGCTATCTCCGTAGCTTCCCGT
Organism: Bradyrhizobium sp. LA6.1; assembly: GCF_040547805.1. Taxonomy (NCBI): domain Bacteria; kingdom Pseudomonadati; phylum Pseudomonadota; class Alphaproteobacteria; order Hyphomicrobiales; family Nitrobacteraceae; genus Bradyrhizobium; species Bradyrhizobium sp. LA6.1. The sequence continues at coordinate 568,828 of NZ_JBEPQK010000002.1, forward strand.
TCGACAAGATCAAGATCGACCGTTCGTTTGTGAAGGATCTGGCGCAGCGGCCCGATTGCGTCGCGATCGTGCGCGCCATTTCGGGGCTTGGCCGCAGCCTCAACATCACCACGACGGCTGAAGGCGTCGAGACCGAGGATCAGCTCGACTGGCTGCGCGCCGAAGGCTGCAACGAGGTGCAGGGGTTTCTGTTCAGCGCGGCGCGGCCCGCCGCCGAGATCGCAAAGCTGCTGGCCGATTTCGGCCAGCGCGCCTCACGGGCGGCGTAGTCCTTCGGGATAGCAGCCGTAGACCAGTTCCTTGAAGGCGGGCGTGATGCGACTGCGCTCGTTCTGGGTCTGCTGCATCAAGAGGTAGACCATGTCGAGCTTGGGATCGACGCCGAAATAGGTGCCGCTGCCTGAGTCCCATTTCAATTCGCCGATCGATCCGGCCGGCGGCGGCTTCGCATTGCCGGGATCGGTGCGCACACCGATGCCGTAGCCATAGCCAAAGCCATCGCCCGGAAAATAGAAATAGTCGCGGCCCACACCGGAGCCGGGCCCGACGTGATCGGTGGTCATCGCCTTGAACACGGCGGGGCTGAGGTAACGCTTGCCCTCGAACTCGCCGCCATTGAGCAGCATCTGGGAGAAGCGCTGATAGTCGGTGATGGTCGAGAGCAGCCCGCCGCCGCCGGATTCCCATTCGGGATGGTCGAGGCGGTCGCGCTCGCCGGCGAGCAGGACCGGATCGCTCGGCAGCGGCCGCGCCATCCGGGCGCGCTCCTCCGGCGTTTTCAGTACGAATTTGGTGCTGCTCATTCCGAGCGGATCGAGAATGCGCTGCTTGAGGAATTCATACAGCGTCTGGCCCGAGATGATCTCGATGACGGCGCCGAGCACGTCGGTGGAATGGCCGTAGCGCCACAGCGTACCGGGCTGGCGCGTGAGCGGCAGCTTGGCGATGCGGTCGGCGAATTGCCTGTTGTTGAAGGGCCCCTCGAAAATATTGGCGGCCTGGTAAACCTGCATCACCCATGGGGCGCCGATATAGTCGTAGCTGATGCCCGAGGTTTGCCGCAGCAGATCCTCGATGTTGACAGGGCGGATCGGCGGCTCGAGTTCGACCTTCGAGGTGCCCTCCGGCTCCACGCCCACCTTGGTGTCGGCGAACAGCGGGACGTATTTCGACACGGGGTCGGTGAGCGCGAGCCTGCCCTCGTCGATCAGCATCATCGCGCCGAGACACGTGATCGGCTTGGTCATCGAGTGGATGGCGAAGATCGTATCCGGCGTCATGGCGAGGCCGGTCCTGGTGTCGCGCACGCCGAAGTTCTTCAGATACACCGGCTTGCCGTGCTGCTGCACCAGGACCACCGCGCCCGGCAGGCGGCCAAGCGTCACCTCGTTGTCAAAATAGGCGGTGATGCGGTCGAGCCCGTCAGCCGACGGGGCAGGGATGTCGGCGGCGCGGCTGCGCCCCATCGTGCTGGCCAGCAGCGCGGCCCCGACCAGAAATTCACGACGCTTCATCCGGGCTTCCTCCCTCGCCGGGATCAAAGCCGCAAGACGTTGGAGGCGTCAACAAGACATCGATTAAAAACGCGTCACGATTTCCGAAAGGAACGGTCGCGGACGGTCTTCGCTTGGCTTGGTCGGCGTGCCGATATGGACGAGGCCGGCGAGCTTTTCGTCCGGCTTGAGGCCGAGGCCGTCCAGCACGTCGCGATCGAAGGCGAACCAGCCGGTCAGCCAGCAGGCGCCGTAGCCGAGCGCGGTCGCGGCCGTGACAATGTTCATGACGCTGGCGCCGGCCGACAATTCCTGCTCGAACGCCGGCACCTTCGGATGCGGCTTGGTGAAGCTGACGATACCGATCACCAGCGGCGCGTCGGTGAGGCGTTTGCGCTCGGTCTCGATGTTCGCCGCCGGTGCGTCCGGATTCTTGCGGGCAAAGACCGTCGCGATGACCTCGCCGGCCCGCTCGCGGGCGTCACCCTCGAAAATGATGAAGCGCCAGGGCGCGAGCTTGCCGTGGTCGGGCACGCGCGCGCCGATGGTGAGGATGGTTTCGAGCTCGGCGGGGGAGGGGCCGGGCCCGGTCATCTCGCGCGGCTTGACCGAGCGACGGGTCTTCAGGAGTTCGATGGCGTCGGGCACTGCGATGTCCTCTTCGGCTGGTCGTCGGGCGTGCCATGCCGAGATAAGCATGCACGCCCGCAACCGGAAGCGAGTTTAGATCGATTTCAGGACTCAAGCCGCCTCGCGCGCCCGCCGGACGTCCGGTGGGGTGGCCTCGTCGACGAGGGCGGCGAGCGCCTCCACCGTCGTCATCACCTTCTGGCCGTCGCTGCCGAGCCGGCGGACGGAGACCGACTGCGTCTCGGCCTCCTTCTTGCCGCACACGAGCAGTGCCGGAATCTTGGCCAGCGAGTGCTCGCGGACCTTGTAGTTGATCTTTTCGTTGCGCAGATCGATCTCGGCCCGAAGCCCCGCGCGCCGGACCTGTTCCAGCACTTGCTTGGCATACTCGTCGGCCTCCGAGGTGATGGTGGTGACCACCACCTGCACCGGGGACAGCCAGAGCGGGAAATTGCCGGCATAGTGCTCGATCAGGATGCCGATGAAGCGCTCCATCGAGCCGCAGATCGCGCGGTGCACCATCACCGGCGCCTTCTTGCCGCTGTCATGGTCGATGTAGAACGCACCGAACCGCTCCGGCAGGTTGAAGTCGACTTGCGTGGTGCCGCACTGCCAGTCGCGGCCGATGGCGTCGCGCAGCACATATTCGAACTTCGGCCCGTAGAAGGCGCCTTCGCCCGGATTGATCTCGGTCTTGATGTGATTGTTCTGCGACTGGATCTCGCGCAGCACCGTCGCCATCACGCGCTCGGCGTGATCCCACATCGCATCGGTGCCGACGCGCTTCTCGGGCCGGGTCGAGAGCTTCACCGTGAGATCGCCGGTGAAGCCGAAATCGGCATAGGTCGACAGGATCAGGTCGTTGATCTTGAGGCACTCGTCGGCGAGCTGGTCTTCCATGCAGAAGACGTGCGCGTCGTCCTGGGTGAAGCCGCGCACGCGCATCAGGCCATGCATGGCGCCGGAGGGCTCATAGCGATGCACCACGCCGAACTCGGCGAGGCGCAACGGCAGGTCGCGATAGCTCTTCAGGCCGTGCTTGAAGATCTGCACGTGGCCGGGGCAGTTCATCGGCTTCAGCGCAAACCAGCGCTTGTCCTCGGCCTCGTCGCCGGCCGACTGCGCTGCGAACATGTTCTCGCGATACCAGCCCCAATGGCCCGAGGTCTCCCACAAGGACTTGTCGAGGATCTGCGGCGCATTGACCTCGCTGTAGTCGCCGGCGAGACGCCGGCGCATATAGGCGATCAGCTGCTGGAAGATGGTCCAGCCCTTGGCGTGCCAGAACACGACGCCCGGACCTTCTTCCTGGAAGTGGAAGAGGTCGAGCTCGCGCCCGAGCTTGCGATGGTCGCGCTTTTCGGCTTCCTCGATCTGCTTCAGATAAGCGTCGAGGTCCTCCTGCTTCGCGAACGCCGTGCCGTAGATGCGGGTCAGCATCGGGTTGTTGCTGTCGCCGCGCCAATAGGCGCCGGCCACCTTCATCAGCTTGAAGGCGCTGCCGACCTTGCCGGTCGAGGTCATGTGCGGGCCGCGGCAGAGATCGAACCAGTCGCCCTGGTAGTAGATCTTGATCGGCTCGTTGCCGGGAATGGCGTCGACCAGCTCGACCTTGAAGGCCTCGCCCTTGTCGCGGAACACCTGCTTGGTCTTCTCGCGATCCCAGACTTCCTTGGTGAAGGGTTTGTCGCGCGCGATGATCTCGCGCATCTTCTTCTCGATCGCGGCAAAGTCTTCCGGCGTGAACGGCTCGTTGCGGAAGAAGTCGTAGTAGAAGCCGTTCTCGATCACGGGGCCGATGGTGACCTGCGTGCCCGGCCACAGCGTCTGCACGGCTTCGGCGAGCACGTGGGCGCAGTCGTGGCGGATCAACTCGAGCGCGCGCGGATCGTCGCGGTTGATCAGCTCGATCTTGGCATCGGCTTCGATGGGATCGTCGAGATCGGCGACCACGCCGTCGAGCGCCATCGCGACCGTGCGCTTGGCCAGCGACGGCGAAATGCCCTTGGCGATCTCGAGGCCGGTGATGCTCTTGGCGTATTCGCGCCGGGCGCCGTCGGGGAAGGTGAGGGTGATCTTTTCGGGCGGGGTCACGGGTCTCAGATTGCTGAGGCTGTATTGAAAGCCGGATTCGGATTTGGGCTGGTCGGTCATGCTTTTCTCCTGAGGCTCACTCCTGCGAACGAGCGCAGGTAAGCGGGAACGAGCGATATATCAGGCGATTCGGCCTGTGCAATCCGGCATTTCCAAGAAAGTCGCGCGCAAAAGCTTGGGCGATGCTCCAACTATTTCGCACCGCGCCCTTTAACTGGTCGCAGGCCTGCTCTACATGCACCTGCATGGAAAATCCGCCCGCGGCCGGCCGTTTCACGCCAACCGCCCTGATGCTCGGCAATCTCGTCACCGGCTGCTCGGTGCTGGCGCCGGCGGGCATGCTGCCGGAATTGGCAACGGGGCTCGACGTCAGCATCCATGCGGCCGGGCTCCTGATTACCTTCGGCGCGATCACGCTGTGCATCGGCTCGCCGCTGACGGCTTGGCTCACCAGCCGAATCGACCGCAGGACGCTGCTCGCGACGACGCTTGCGGTGCTCGCCCTCGGCAATCTCGCCTCGGCATTTGCCCCTGACTACACGGGCCTGCTCATCATTCGCCTGCTGATGCTGGCGGTCGGCGCGCTCTACACGCCGCAGGCTGCGGGCACGGCGGCGCTGATCGTGCCGGTGAAGCGGCGGGGCAGCACCATCGCCTACATCTTTCTCGGCTGGTCGTTAGCTGCGGCCGTCGGTCTCCCGCTGATCACTTTCATCGCCAGCCGCTATGGCTGGCGCGCGGCCTATGACGGGATCGGCGCGCTCGGCTGCATCAGCTTCCTGTTGTTGCTGCTGCGCCTGCCGGCGGGCTTGAAGGGCGCGCCGGTGGACCTGAAGACCTGGAGCGCGGTCGGCCGCAGCAGGACGATCCTGCTGCTGCTTGCGATCACGATGCTGCAAATGTCCGGGCAGTTCGTGGTGTTCACCTTCATGGGTCCGCTGCTCAAGAAGCTGACCGAGGCGAGCCCGGATGCAATCGGCATGGTGTTCGGCATCTACGGCGTTTGCGGTTTCCTCGGCGTCGTCATCGCGACCCGCATCGTCGACACCTGGGGGCCTTATCGGACGTCGCTGCTGTTCACCTGCCTGCTGTTTGCGGGCATCACCGGCTGGGCGCTCGGTGCGGGGAGCCTGGTGTTCATGGCGCTCGCGGTCGCGATCTGGGGCCTCGGCTTTGCGTCAACCAATTCGATGCAGCAAGTGCGGCTGGTCGCGGCTGCGCCGCCGCTCGCATCGGCGACCGTCGCGCTCAACACCTCCGTCCTCTATGTCGGCCAGGCTGTCGGCTCCGCCATCGGCGGGCTGCTGTTCGCCCGCGAGCTGCTGCATCCGCTTGGTTTCGTCGCGGTCGGCTTCGTCGTCCTGGCGCTAATCCTCGTGGTTCTGACTCGACCCCGGCCGGCTGCTGCCACCACGGCCTGAAGGGTGCGTTTTCCTATGCGCAAGGTGCTTGGCAAACCACGCGCGGGAGCGCTAGAAGGCGAGGCATGGGGACCAAAGAGAGTTGACTGACATGAGGATGATTCTGGCGGTTGCCGCGGTGCTCTATTCAGCCTCCGCGTTTGCACAAACCGACAAGCCACCCATGGTGGGGGACAAGCCGCTGGTGCAGGTCACGCCCAAGGGGACCAAAGAGGCCGCGGCCAAGCCGGCCGCGGCGCCGAAGGGCAAGCCGCAGTCGATCGCGGCACGGCTCCAGGCCTGCCTCGACCTCGATGACGGCACCAAGGACCGCCTCAACTGCTACGACGCCGTGATCGCGCCGCAGCCGAAGCCGAAGCCGGCGAAGGCCAAGGGCTACGCCGATTGCCGCTTCTTCAAGGAAGAGGACGAGCGGCTGGCCTGCTTCAACGGCTTTGCCGAGAGCATTCCGAAGCTGCCCAAGACCTGAACATCAAGACCTGAAGATCGAGAGCCTGGAAGCCGGACGGCTAGTCGCTGATCCGGCTCAGCACGGCTCTGAAGGCAACGCCCGGCACTTGCAGCGCGGTGCCTTCGAATTCCGCCGTGTCGCCGTCCTCACGGCCGGCCAGCGTCAGCGTGATCCTGTCGTGCCCGAACAGAGGCTTGAAGGACGGATCGTCGTTGTAGCGCTGGGTCGAAATCTTGACCTTGATGCTGTCGCCTTCCCCGACGTAGGTCCCGATGAAAGCGAAGGCGGAATTGCCGCCGCGCATCTTGCCATCCGTCACATAGACGACGCCGCAGCCGGTTCCATGAACCGTGTGGAAGTCGACCTTATACAGTCCCTGACGCACCGTCTGTCCCCGCAGAATTCAAGCTAAAACTTGGCCGGCAAATTATGATCGTTGCCAGCGGAAGCAATCCGGTGGCTCCCGGGGATGTCGGCCATCAACATCACATTTTGATCAAAGCCTGCGGCAATTGCGGGCAGCGCGGCCAAATGCCGGCGCGCGCAATATCGGCTAGCGGCTCGATGCGGCTGGATTGGTGGACGCAACGCGCGTCAGCGCCAACGACGGCGTCGCCGACATCTTCACCAGCACGTCCTTGAGCGGGTCCCGGGTCCAGGCGCGCGTCACATAATCACGATGCGTGATGCCGTCGCCGGTTTCGACGAACACCACGCTGCCGGGACGGAGTGGCCCGTCCATGTCCTCGGAGACGCTGATGCCCTTTTGCCGCAACATGCTCATCAGCTCGCGGTCGCGCCGCGCGGTGTAGCGGGTGTAGGAGCTGACGAAGAAGCCGGAGCGGTGGCTCTCGATCCAGGAGGCGAACTTGTCCATTTCGCCGTAGACGGCATCGAGCAGGACGACGCCGCGGACGCGGTCGCTGATGCCGCCGACCTCGAGGCTCCAGGCCGTCGGCAGGAAGCCGCCGCTATAGCCGACGATCACGATCGGCATGTTGGCGAAGGCGCGGGCGTTGTTGGGATCGCCGGTGAGCCGGGCCAGATGGGCCGCCGACTCTTCCATGAAGCGCTTGAGGCCGCCCGCCTGCCAGAACTTGCCGGCGCTGGAATCGGCGGCATCGACCGCCATCTGCGGCGCCAGCAGGATGGCGTTGGCGCCGGAATCGGTGACCTGCTGCGGTACGAGTTGGCGGTCGCGCACGTCGCGCTCCAGCGTTGCGCCGTTGCCGTGGAAGAACACCACGATCACGCCCGGCTTGCGCACGTCGAAATGCTCGGGCACGTGCATCAGCACGCGGCTGTCGCTGTAAGTCTCGTCCTGCCAGTAGACGCGCCCGGAATAGCTGCGGTGGCCGCGGCGATCGCCCTTGGAGATGTTGAGGAACGGCGCGTCGGAGGCGGGGTTGTTGCCGAAATAGGGGAAGGCCGACGATTTCATGCTGACGAGCGTCGTCAGGTCTTCACGTGCCGGACGCTGGTAGGGGATTTGCGGTGCGAGTGAGGCGACCTTGTACGGCGCCTGCTCCGGCTGAGGCTGCTGCTGGACGGCGCGTTTGGGCGAGAAGTCCGACATCTGGCGTTGCAGAAGACTCTCGCTCGCCGACGGGAAGCGCTCCTTGAATTGCGGGGCGGGGAAGCGATCCTCGAACGTGTCGCTGCTTGCGACCTGAGGATTGGTCTTCGCGACGATTTGGACGTTGGCCTGCGAGTTCGCCGCGAGCGCCGCCGGGTTGGGGGCCCTGCCGCATTGAACCAGCGTGAGCGACAGCGGCACCAAGGCTGAGACCAGCGCGATCCGGCGCGCACCACTGCGCGCGCCGGACAGCGTCCGATCAGCACGAATGTCAGCTCTCAATTTCGGAGCGGCCCCGACCATCCACCCATGACCCCAAGTCATGTCCACGAGCCCAGCGGCAATATTCAAGCTAATTGAGCCGACTGGCGTTTAGGCGACGTTAAGTGTCCGGATAAACTTCCCCAAATCCGGAATGCTCAAAGGGACCATGCAATCGTGTCCTGAATGTGGGGTGCGAAACGGGATTCTCCGGTGTTTGCGGGGCTTTATTGCCCAGGATCGCGCACAAAAGGTGCCGCGATACCGATTCTACGCGCCACATTTAACCCTTGTTAACCCTGCTTGAATTGACTGGACCAGACTGCACGATGCTCCCAACGACACGTGACGCCTGAGGTTGAGGACCCCGATGACGGCATCAGATGCGGGACCAGCACCTTGGACCGGCCGGCTGACGGGCGGGCCGGGGGTCTCCGTTCTGGTCGCAACCGCCATCGTCGTTGCCGACATGATCGGGGTCGGCGTCTTCACCAGCCTCGGCTTCCAGGTCAAGGACATCCCGTCCGGCTTCTCGATCCTGTTGCTTTGGACCGTCGGCGGCATCGTCGCGCTGTGCGGGGTGTTCTCCTACAGCGAGCTCGGCGCCATGTTTCCGCGCTCGAGCGGCGAGTACAATTTCCTCGGCCGCGCCTATCATCCCGCCTTCGGCTTTCTCGCCGGCTGGGTCTCGGCGACAGTTGGCTTCGCAGCGCCTGTCGCGCTTGCGGCGATGGCGTTCGGCGAATACGCGAAATCGGTCGTTCCCGATCTGCCGCCGATCCCGCTCGCCATCGGCGTGGTGTGGCTGGTCTCGATCGTGCAATTGACCGGCGTCAGGCACTCATCGACCTTCCAGCTGATCTCGACCATCCTCAAGGTCGTGCTGATCGTCGCCTTCCTGCTCGCCGGCTTCGTCATCGGCACGCCGCAGCCGATTGTCTTCACGCCACAGCCGGGTGATCTCGCGCATATCGTCAGCGCGCCCTTCGCGATCGGCCTCGTCTTCGTGATGTACTCGTTCTCGGGCTGGAATGCCGCGACCTACATCATCGGCGAGATGAACATGCCGCAACGCGATCTGCCGCGCGCGCTGCTCGCGGGCACGCTGATCGTGCTCGTCCTGTACGTCGCGCTGAATGCGGTGTTTCTCTACTCGACGCCGGTTAGTGCGCTGGCCGGCCAGCTCGACGTTGCCAGCGTCGCGGGCAGCGCGATCTTCGGCAGCCTCGGCGGCCGGATGGTCGGTGCGATGATCTGCGTCGGCCTGATCTCCTCGATCAGCGCGATGATGTGGATCGGCCCGCGCGTGATGATGACGATGGGCGAGGACATTCCGGCCCTGCGCGTGTTCTCGAAGCGATCGGTGAGCGGCGCGCCGGCCTATGCCATCCTGTTTCAGCTTGCCGTCGCCAATCTGCTGCTGTTCACGCGCAGCTTCGAGGCGGTGCTCGACTTCATCCAGTTCGCGCTGTTGTTCTGTTCGTTCTTCACGGTCGCCGGCGTCGTCAAGCTGCGCATCACCGATCCCGACCTGCCGCGGCCCTATCGCGCCTGGGGATACCCGTTCACGCCGCTCGTTTTCCTGCTCGTGACCGCGTTCATGATGTACTACCTGTTGACCGAGCGGCCGGTGCAGTCGCTGGCGGGGATGCTGCTCATGCTCTCGGGCCTGTTGATCTATGCTGTTTTCCGCAGGCGGCCGGTCGCCGCTGGTACGTCATCACACCGCGAATAGACATGTTTCGACCCATGAGAATTGCGGCCGTCGCTCTTGCCCTGCTGGCCGCGGCCGTCTCGTCTGCACGTGCCGCCAACGTCACCTTCGATGATACCGCGCGCTTTCTCGCGGGCATGCAGCCTTCGCCGGACTCGCCGCTGGTGCCGCTCACCAAAGACCCGGGCTGGCAGCGCCACGCAAAATTCTTCGACGGCGCCTTCGCCCAGCTCGAGCAGCGGCAGCTCTCGAAGATCCGCAATTGGGCCGACGTCAATCTGGCCGCGCCCCGGCCGACCATGTTCTACTTGTTCAGCGGCCCCGACTTCCTCTACGCCGATGCGTTCTACTCCAAGGCCAGCACCTACGTGCTCGGCGCGCTGGAGCCGGTCGGCGCGGTGCCCGACCTGACGCGGCTGCCGCGCGGCTCGGTCGGTGCCGCGCTCTACAATGTCGAGCGTTCGCTCGGCTCGATCCTGAGCTTCTCCTTCTTCATCACCAAGCACATGAAGGTCGACCTGCACGCCAACCAGGTCAACGGCACGTTGCCGATCCTCTATGTCTTCCTCGCGCGCTCCGGCAAGACCATCCGCAATGTCGAGATGATCGCGCTCGACGACAAGGGCGGGGTGCATACGGGAGGCGACAATCCGGGACGGAACGCGACGCGCGGTGTCCGCATCACCTTTGCCGGAAGCGACGGCGAGGCGCGCACGCTGTACTATTTCTCGACCGATCTCTCCAATGCCAGCGCGCGCAACACGGGATTTCTGAAATTCTGCGAGACGCTCGGGCCCGGCAACAGCCTGCTCAAGAGCGCGTCCTATCTCCTGCACAAGGGCGACTTCTCCGTCGCTCGCAACTGGCTGCTGGCCAACAGCGCGACCATCATCCAGGACGATTCCGGCATTCCGCTTGCGAACTACAATGCGCAACAGTGGCGGTTCTTCCCGTTCGGCCGCTATCTCGGACCGATCGACGAATTCCCCGGCCGCTACCAGGAGCGCTACGCCGAACTGTTCACGCGCGCCCAGCCGATCGATTTCGGCGTCGGCTATCGCTGGCGGACGCATGAATCGAACTTGCTGCTGTCGGTGAGGGTGCCGGGAAGCGAGACCGCGCCGGCTGCGGAGACCACCTCGTCCGCCGAGCCGTCGCCAAAGCCGCCGCGTCCGAAGCGGCTGCGTCCGCCCGAGTCGATCCCGCCACCGCCCGGGCGCTTTTTCTGGTTTCGTTAGGTTGCCTGTTTCGGCGGGTGTCACGCGCTCCGGGCGATGACAACCAGCCGTACGAACGCGAACGCCATCTGATGGTATGTCGCCAAACCCGATGCGGGTCGGCTGGTGCTCGATCTCTAACGTCCAGCCTACCAGTGCACGCTCTGGCTCGGCACGATGAAGGCCGTCGTGCTCGGCGGCGTGGCAAGGCTCGTTGCCAGATACCAGCCGGAGCCGACCACGAGCGCCAGCAGCGCAATGATGGCAATCATGTCGAGGGTTCGTGGGTCGTGATGCCCTCCGGAACCAGGATGTGGACCAAGCCTGAAGTGAAAATGAGGGCTGATTTTCCGGCGCATTCTTGTTTCCTCCCGTAGGAGCATCACAACAACGCGAGGGGGAAGTTCCGGTTCCATTCAAGGCAGCGATGCGCGAAGCGCCGCGGCGTTCCTGGTGATATTCAGGACGCGTTGACGCCGCGCCAGCGGCCGTAGCGCCAGGGCAGATACCAGTGCGCGCCTTGCGGTGCGGTGAGGGGTACGTTGTCGATTCCCGATGTGCCGAAAGGATTGCAGCGAAGCAGTCGCGCGAGCGTCATCCAGCCGCCGGCCCACAGCCCGAACCGTTCGATCGCCTCGTCGCCATAGACCGAGCAGGTCGGCAGGTGCCGGCAATTGTAGCCGACCAGCGGCGAGAGCGTGTGGCGGTAGAGCCAGATCAGTGCGCGGCCGAATCGACGCGGGAGCCGGCGCGCGCCCTCAATGGGAGTGGAACAGTGCTCGCAGGTTGAATGCTTCATGGGCGCTGTGCTGCGATCGTGAGCGAGGTATTGCGCGGTTCCGGCGCAGGGAACCGCAAGTTGTTGTTTCTGCGCCATATTTCCCGTGCTTTTTGGGAGCAGTGCAGCAAGTACCTGTGGACGATCTGTATTCCCCCGGATACCATTTTTATGACGACCGTGTGTAGAAACATACGCCCGTATGATGGACTCAGAGGGCGCTACCGAGGACTGTTGGGGAACCTTTGGGGCTTGGGGAAGGAACCAGATTGAGACTTCTGAACTCCCTCGACCGTCGCGGCTGGTTGTTGCTTGGGGCAGCCGCGCTTGGCGCCGCACTCTTCGGAGCTGTGGCTACGACCGGCACAACGGCTCATGCCGGTGCCGCCCTCGAAGAGCGCAAGCTGCCGATGAAGTTCAACTGGGTCGCCTGCGACCCGAACTGCCGCGGCTGGGTCAGCGCGGTCGGCATCATCACCGCCGATACGCCGAGGGATTTCGAGGAGTTTTCGCGCGGACGCCAACTTGGCGGCGCGACCGTGGTGCTCGACTCCAGCGGCGGTTCCGTCAACGACGCGATCACGCTCGGCCGGCGCTTCCGCAATCTCGGACTTTCGACCACCGTCGGCATCAGCGTTCAGAACCGCAGCGGGCAGTCGGCCCGTCCGGCGGTTGCGCCCGAAGCCTATTGCGAATCCATGTGCGTGTTCCTGCTGCTGGCCGGCAAGAAGCGCTACGTGCCGGAAGCCGCTCATGTCCGGGTCCACCAGATCTGGATGGGCGATCGTGCCGACGATGCCAAGGCGGCGAGCTACAGCGCGCAGGACCTGATGATCGTGGAGCGCGACATCGGCCGGCTCGCCAAATACACGTTCGATATGGGCGGCGCCGGCGACCTGCTCTCGCTCGCGCTCAGCGTGCCGCCGTGGGAAGATCTGCACGAGCTGGATGCTGGCGAGCTGAAGCTCACCAATCTCGTCACCACCAATCTGGTGGCCGACGTGCTGCCGCATGTGGACGTCGCGGCGCCCGCGGTGGCGGAACTTGCGCCGAAGACGCAGGCGAGGTTCGGCGCAGAAGCGGAACCGCAGCCCGTCAAGTCGACCAAGACGGCGGAAGCCGTGGTGCCGACCGGTGCGGCGCAAAGCGCAGGCTCGCAGAAGTAGGATTTCCCTGATCGTCATGCCGGGGCGCGCGCCGGAATGACCTCGACCAAATCAGCCCTGCGCCGCGGCCGGCTGCTTGGCTTTCGCCTCGATCTGGCCGATGGCATCGACCACGGCATCGAAGGTCAGGAGGGTCGAGGCGTGTCGCGCCTTGTAGTCGCGGACCGGCTCGAGGAACTTGATCTCTTCCCATTTGCCTTCAGGAGGCGCGCCGTTCTCCTTGAGCATCTTGCGAACGGTTTCACGTAACTCGCGGAGTTCGCTCGCGGTCGAGCCGACGACGCGACTTGCCATGATGGATGAAGAGGCTTGTCCGAGGGCACAGGCCTTCACGTCATGGGCGAAGTCGGTGACCTTGTCGCCCTCCATCTTGAGGTCGATCTTCACGGTCGAGCCGCACAATTTGGAGTGGGCGGTGGCGGTGGCGTCGGGGTCCGGCAGCCGTCCGAGGCGTGGAATATTCCCGGCCAGTTCGATGATCCGCTTGTTATAGATGTCGTTCAGCATGTGATGGAGTCCAACACTTCCGCACCGGATCGGCCTTGGCGGGCGCCGCCCACGGTCCTATATAGGGGCGGAACTGGCGGAAAAACAGTCCAGCGGTGCGGCGGCAGCGGTCCAGATCTGCGCTGCCAGCGTGATGACCCAAAGGGCCTTTTTCGTCAAAACTGTTCTCTTCAGGCGTCCGGCGGCTTGCCGCCCCGTCTGCCGGTGACACTCCGGCCGCGAGGCCGTCGAACGGAGTAGACATGGACGCTACGATCAAATCCATCCGCCCGGGCAAGCCCTCCGACCGCCAGCCCGAGAGCCGCCCGGCTGAGCTTGACCCTGCCGAATTCCTCGCGGCCGCCGTCCGCGCCGACCAGCCGCGCCCCGCGCGTGCAGAGGCGGAAGCGGCGGTGAAGACGCTGCTCGCCTATATCGGCGAGAACACCGCGCGCGAAGGCTTGCTCGACACGCCGCGCCGTGTGGTCGAGGCCTTCGACGAGCTCTATCAGGGCTACCACCAGTGCCCGGCCGAGGTGCTCGACCGCACCTTCGGCGAGACGGCCGGCTATGACGACTTCGTGCTGGTGCGCGACATCGAGTTCACCTCGCAGTGCGAGCATCACATGATGCCGTTCTACGGCAAGGCGCACATCGCCTATACGCCGGTGGAACGCGTCGTCGGCCTGTCGAAGCTTGCGCGCCTGACCGACATCTTCGCCCGCAGGCTCCAGACCCAGGAGCACATGACGGCGCAGATCGCGGCGGCCATCGACGAGATCCTCAAGCCCCGCGGCGTTGCCGTGCTGATCGAGGCCGAGCATACCTGCATGTCGGTGCGCGGCGTTGCCAAGCATGGTGCCTCGACCTTCACCAGCCGCTTCACCGGCATGTTCCGCGACAATCCGGCGGAGCAAGCCCGTTTCCTGTCCCTGGTGCGAGGCGCGACGCGCTGACCTCGCGAAGGTCTATGTCCGCGTCATGCTCCAAGCGAGGACGCCCGTGTCCGCTCACTCCCATGAGATCGAGGAAGGCCTCGCTTTCCTGCCGAAGTTCGACTCCGCCGGCCTCGTGACCTGCGTGGCGACCGACGTCGCCACCGGTGACGTGCTCATGGTCGCGCACATGAACGACGAGGCGCTGCGCAAGACGATTGCGACCGGCGAGGCCTGGTACTTCAGCCGATCGCGCAATGCCTTGTGGCGAAAAGGTGAGACGTCGGGTCAGACCCAGCGCGTGATCGAGATCCGCACCGATTGCGACCAGGATGCGGTCTGGATCCGTGTCGAGCAGATCGGCGCGGCCTGCCACACCGGCCGCCGGTCCTGCTTTTACCGCAAGGTCGAGGCCGAGGGCGGCGGCGCCAAGCTGGTCTTTGTCGATGCGGACAGGTTGTTCGATCCGGACGCCGTCTACAAGAAATAGCCCGTCGTCACGCCGGGTTCGGGCCGGAATGACGGCGAACGGCCAGATTAACCCCGCATTAACCATACCTGTCCCACGGTGAGACGACAGGCGCCGAATTGCCGGCGTCGCTCAACGCCGCACGGGGCGGGCACTCCATCATGTCGGTCGACAATTCCAGTGCCTCTCAGACGACGGGTCTCGATCCGTCGCGGGCACGCGTCGCCGGCACGATCAAGCAGGTCTCCAACCGGACGGGCGTCAGCTTCCAGTACATGCTGACGACCGCCAAGATGGAATCGGATTTCGATCCGACGGCGGGAGCCACCACGTCGTCCGCCCACGGGCTCTACCAGTTCATCGACCAGACCTGGCTGGGTACGGTGAAGGAGGCGGGCACCCAGCTCGGCTATGGCAATTATTCCGACGCCATCACCAGGACGTCGTCGGGCGGCTACGCGGTCGATGATCCCGCCATGAAGCGGTCGATCATGAAGTTGCGCGACGATCCGGACGCCGCATCAAGCATGGCCGCGGCGCTGACGCAGTCGAACAGTTTCAAGCTGACCGGCCTGCTCGGCCGCAGGCCGTCTGACAGCGAACTCTACATGGCGCATTTCATGGGTGTCGGCGGCGCCGCAAAGCTGATCGCCAATGCCGAGGACAATCCGCAAGCGGTCGGCGCGCGGCTGTTTCCCAATGCGGCCTCCGCCAACCGCTCGATCTTCTACGCCAGGGACGGCCGCGCACGCAGCGTCTCCGAGGTCTATTCGGTGCTCGACGCGCGCTACGCCAGCGCGGCGAATTCGAAGACGACCCGCAGCGCTATGGCGATGTATGGCGACACGCCATCCACGACGCAGGTCGCAAGTGCCAACGGCGTGCAGCCCAGCGCGCCTGTCATCGACAACGTCGCTTATCTGCAGACCTTTCCGGAGGCGCGCGGCGTTACGCCGGTGAGTGCGACGTCGTCGTCAACGGTTGCAGACAACACGCCGATCACACCCGCGTTCCGCTCGATCTATCAGCCCGGCGATACCACGCAGCCGGTTTCGACCACGGTGCAGAAATTGTGGGGCAACAACGCCTCGCTTGCCTCGATCGCATCGGCGACGCCTGACGTGCGTGCGCCGCAGCCGCTCGATCTCTTCAGCGATCGCAGCGGTACGTTCTCGAGCTGATGTCGTCGCGCGAATAACCTGCTCTCGTGTCCCGGACGCGTGGCAGGCGGCTTTGTTCCCTTAACAAAACGTCAATAAAACCAGCCAGTTATGGTGAACGCTTTGTTAAGCGTCGTGGTTTATTTTGTGTTGCAGGTGACAAGCCGTCACCGTTTTCGTTTGTTGTGTAAGCCGGAAGCAGCATGATTGTTCGGCAGTTCATCAATTGGATCAGGACGGCGCCCGCCGGCGAGCGGGCCGAGGCGACGCGGGCATTGGCCCGGGCCTGGCTGATCTCAGACCTTTCCCATGACGACCGTATCGCGGCCGAAGGCGCGCTTCTGATGCTGCTCGACGATCCCTCGCCGCTGGTGCGGCAGGCGATGGCCGAGGCCTTTGCGCGCACCACGGATGCGCCGGCATCGATCGTGCGGGCGCTGTCGGCGGACCAGCCGACCGTCGCGCTGCCGGTGCTCGAACATTCGCCGCTGCTGATCGACGCCGATCTCGTCGACATCGTCGCAACCGGCAATGACGAGGTGCAATGCGCGGTCGCCCGCCGCATCGCGTTGCCGGTGTCGGTTTGCGCCGCCATCGCCGAAGTCGGCTGCGCGGCGGCAGCCCTCGAGCTGATCGAAAATCCCCGCGCGGAGCTCGCGCTGTTCTCCTGGAATCGCATCGTCGAGCGCCACGGCCATCTCGCCGCGATCCGCGAGGCGATGCTGGTGCTTGAGGATCTGCCGGCCGCGACGCGCGCCTCTCTGGTGGCCAAGCTCTCCGAGACCCTTGCGCAATTCGTCGTGGCGCGGAACTGGCTGAGCGCCGATCGTGCCGAGCGCATCGCGACCGAGGCGCGCGACCGCTCGACCATGAACATTGCGGCGCGCTCGCGCGGCGAGGACATGCAGGGCCTCGTGCGCCACCTGCGCATCACGGGCCAGCTCACCGCCGGCCTCATCCTGCGCGCGCTGCTGTCGAGCAATCTCGATCTGTTCGACGCGGCACTCGCCGAACTCGCCGACCTGCCGCTGGCACGCGTCTGCGCGCTGCTGCACGACCGTGGCGGCAACAGCCTGCACGCGCTGCTCCGCCGCGCCGGACTTCCCGAGGCGACCTTTGCGGCGTTCCAGGTCGCGCTCGATGCCTGCCACGAGCAAGGTTTTGTCGATACCGACGACGGCGCGGCGCGGCTGCGCCGGCGCATGGTCGAGCGCGTGCTCACCCATTGCGAGACCGACCGCGGCGCGACCGAACCGCTGATGGTCCTGCTCCGCCGCTTCGCCATCGAATCCGCGCGCGAAGAGGCACGGCTGTTCTGCGACGAGCTCCTCGCGGATGACGCGCGCGATCCGGTGTATGACGATCTGATCGCGGCGTAGCGAGACGCCGTAGGGTGGGCAAAGGCGCGTAGCGCCGTGCCCACCATTGATCCGCACAGCTTATATTAGTTGGTGAGCACGCTTCCGCCTTCGCTCTTCGAGCTGCGGCGGACGAGTCGCTTTGCCCACCCTACGACACTTGCGTTCGCAATAACGAGAGGAGAGAGCGGGAGCCGCTACTCCGCGGGCGCGATGCTTGGTGCCAAAATCACATCGAGATGCTCGGGGCGGTCGCGGTTGACGTGGGCGAGATAGTCGTCGGCGACCTTGCGCAGGCGGCGGCTGAGCTCGGCGGAGACGCTGATGCTGTCGAGCTTGGTGTTTTCATGCACGATGGCGAGGATGGCGTTGATGTGGTGCGTGAACAGCTCGGCCGGCACCTTGTCGAGATCGGGCGCGTGCTCGATGACGCGGCACAGGCTCTCCGCAACTCCCGCCGCCGCCGGATAGCCGAACGTCGCTGCGTCGCCCTTGATGTCGTGCGCGGCGCGGAACAGCTCGTCACGCCGCTCCTTGGTGAAGCCCTCATGGCGGATAGCGACGTAAGCGGCCGACAGACGATTGACCTCGGTCGCCATCCAATCCTTGAACTCACTGGAGAGGCCCGCCAGCGCCTGCTCGGCGCGGGCGACCGGATCGTCCAGGTCCTTTTCTTCGACACGGCGCAGAACCTTGCGCAGCGGATTGGGCTGCGTGATCACTTGGTGCGTGGCGAAGGCCGTGACCTCGATGTCCTTTGCACCGTTCTTCGCCATGATGTCTGCCCCGATCGTGTGAGACGTTGCGCTAGATGGAGGAACGAGCCTTGTCGAGCAGCGAGGGTTGCTGGAGCACCTCGTGCTTTTCGCCGACGCGGCGCTCGGGGCCCATATAGGCGGAGTTGGTGTTGCGGCGCCGGTCCGGACCGAAATAGGTCTTGGTCTTGATGAAGGGCCGGGGATTGGCGACGACGTTGAGGATGCGCTGGTAAAGGCCCTTGGCGGAGATCGGCTTGGCCAGGAATTCGGTGACGCCGGCATCGCGCGCGACCGTGACGCGGCGCTTCTCGGAATGACCGGTCAGCATGATGATCGGCGCGTAAGGATTGCCCTTGGATTCCGGCTGCCGGATCATCTGCGCGAGCTCGAGCCCGTCGAAGATCGGCATCGCCCAGTCGGTGATGACGATGTCGGGCACGTAATGGCTGTACATTTCCAGCGCGGTGGCGCCGTCCTCGGCCTCGTAAACCTCGCGCGCGCCGAAGGAGTGCAGCAGCGTCCGCAGGATGCGGCGCATGTGCGGATTGTCGTCGCAGACGAGGAAGCGCAGCTTGTTGAAATCGATGCGGAACATGACGCCTGGGCCGGAGCGGTCAACTTTCGTTAACCATATCGCGGCGGGGGTTAAGGAAGGGTTGCTGCCGGCATTTCGCGGAGTACGTGACGAGGGAAGGGATTAATATCGTAATTCTGCCATTTTTTATTGTAAAACGATAAAAATATACAATTAAATGGGAGCTAGTCCGATGAGCGTCGTCGCGTTTCCTTTTCCTGCGCCGGTCGAGCCGCGGTTGCGGCGCATCGGACGGATCGTGGCCGTCGGCGCGCTCCTGTGCGTCGCCGGCGCTGTGCTTGCGGTGCCGCTGCTCTGGTCGAGCGATGAGATGCTCCGGCACTGGATCGCGACCCAGTCCCCGCTGGGGGCGCGGCCCTTCACGCTCAATTTCAGTACGCGCCTCGCCGGCGCCCTGATCAGCCTGACCGGACTTGCGCCTGTTCTCTACGCCTTGTTGCAGCTCTCGATGTTGTTCTCCCGCTTCGCGCGCGGCGAGGTCTTCGTGACCGACAACGCCTGGCGCATCCGCCGGATGGGCCTCGCGCTGATCGTCAACGCGCTGATATCGCCGCTGGTGCAGATGCTCACCACGCTCAACCTGACGCGGGCCAACCAGCCGGGCCAGCTCGTGGTCATGTTCGGCATCGAGCAGTCGCATGTGCTGTCGGTGCTGAGTGGCCTCGCGCTCGTCGCCTTCGCGACCGTGATGGCCGATGCCGTTCGCATGTGGCACGAGAACAGCGAGATCATCTGACCATGCCGATCATCGTCAACCTCGACGTCATGCTCGCCAGGCGCAAGATCAGGTCGCGTGAGCTTGCCGCGCGCATCGAGCTCACGGAGGCGAACGTCTCCCTGCTGAAGTCGGGCAAGGTGCGCGGCATCCGCTTCGACACGCTCGAGCGGATCTGCGCCGTGCTCGACTGCCAGCCCGGTGATATCCTGGAATATGTCCCTGACAGCGCGGACGACGCGCTGGAGCCGCGCGGGGCCGGCCGGAAATCGGCCTAGCCAATCCTTCAAGCCCAGACTGGAGATGCCTGCGATGAACCGCCTGGCGCGTGTTCTTGCGAGCGCGGCTGCGCTCGTGCTTGCCGGTTGCAGCTCGGTGCCGCTGACATCGATCCCGCCGCTTGCCCGCATCGATGCCAGGACGACGGATCTGTCGATGCTGCGCGTCGCCGTGCAATTGCCTGACGCGCTGCGGCCACGTTCGGGTGGCGTCAAGCTCGACGTCGTCACCAAAGTGGCCGGCGAGGCCGAGACCAGGACGAGCTTCGCCATGATGGAGATGAGCGACGCGCGAGATCGCGCCGGCCTGCCTGTGCCGCCGCAGGGCTCCTCAACCTACGCCTATCGCTTGTCGCCGGGCGATGCTGCGCGCTTCGAAGCGCTACGTGCGTCGATGGTCGAGCAGGGGAAGCAAGGCAAACGCGGGTCGATGGGGCTCGGCGTGGCAGCCAGGGAATTCTGTCGCGCGAACGCGGCGCCGCAGGGATCGCTGCCCGTCACGATCTATCTGATGACGTCGGAGACGAAGAGCTTCGTTCCCGTCGTCAGGGATTTCGATCTGCTCGGTGATCCCGCCATGGCGGGCGGCCTGGAATCGATTCAGCCTTGCGGCCAGTGATCCGCGCCGGCGCTCAGTAGCCGAACTGCTCGCGCAGGATGCGCTCTTCCAGGCTATGGCCGGGATCGAACAGCATGCGCATCGAGATGGTCTTGTCGGACAGCACCTCGACGCGGCGGACATCGCGCACCTCGTCATGGTCGGCTACCGCCGCCACCGGCCGCTTGTCGCCCTCCAGCACCTCGATCACGACGTAAGCCGTATTGGGCAGGAGCGCGCCGCGCCAGCGGCGCGGGCGGAAGGCGCTGATCGGCGTCAGCGCCAGCAGCGCGGCGTTGATCGGCAGGATCGGTCCCTGCGCGGACAGATTGTAGGCGGTGGAGCCGGCGGGCGTCGCCACCATGATGCCGTCGGCAATCAGCTCAGCCATGCGCTCGCGCTCGTCGATCAGGATCCGGAGGCGCGCGGCCTGGAAGGTCTGCCGGAACAGGGCGACCTCGTTGATGGCGTGATGCAGGTGAACGCGGTCGTTGACGTCGGTGGCGCGCATCAGGAGCGGGTTGATCTCGGATTCCTGCGCTGCCTCGAGACGGGCGCGAAGGTCGACCGTCGAATACTCGTTCATCAGGAAGCCGACGGTGCCGCGGTGCATGCCGTAGATCGGCTTTCCCGAGTGCATGTTCTGGTGCAGCGTCTGGAGCATCAGTCCGTCGCCGCCAAGCGCGACCACGACATCGGCGTCTTTCGGGTCGCAATTGCCATAGTCCCGGGTGAGCTGGCCGAAGGCGGTTTGCGCCTCGCTGCTTGGGCTCGCGACAAAGGCGATCCGGTTGTATCGCGCTGGCTTGGTCATGGCTTCCGGGCAGGGCCGCTGGCTGGAGAAAGTTCCGCCGGGCTCGTCTATACGACCTGGGCCTGCATTGTCGAGAAGGACCGCTGTTCAAGGCAAACAGCGTCCATCCCGATTCAGGGCAAATCCGGGTCGATTTGTGCTCGCCCGGCTTCTTCAGGCGCCGCCGGGCCGGCTATCCCCCAAACCGTCGCAATTTCTCGCTAGCCTTGCGATGCTCGCCGGCTCTCGCAGCCGGACAAGGAGAACGATCATGGTCATGCGTTTGCCGGCGCTCCGCCGCGCGACCCTGGTACTGGCGGTGTCGACTTTCGCGCTCGCGGGATTTGCCCGCGCGGACGATCCGCCGCAGCCGCGCGCCGAGACGACGGCCCCAGCGGGACAGAAGGGTGGGCGCGGCGGCAACACGCCAGGCGCGTCACAGGGTTCATCGTCCGCCGCCGAGCCGCATCGCCTTCCGTCGGATTCGACCACGAAGCAGACGCTCGATCTGCCGGGCCGTGCACTCGACTTCACCGCGACTGCCGGCTCGATCCGCGTGTTCGACGGCAAGGGTGAGCCGCTCGCCGACATCGCCTATACGTCCTATGAGCTCGATGGTGCCGACCGCGCGACGCGCCCCGTGACGTTCCTGTTCAACGGCGGTCCCGGCGCGTCCTCGGCATGGCTCCAGTTCGGCGCTGCGGGTCCGTGGCGGCTGCCGCTCGATGGCGAAGCCCTGTCGCCGTCCGCCTCACCCGATGTGAAGCCGAACGCGGAGACGTGGCTCGACTTCACCGATCTCGTCTTCATCGATCCCGTCAGCACCGGCTACAGCCGTTTCGTTGCCAGCGGCGAGGACGCGCGCAAGTCCTTCTACTCAGTCGACGGCGACGTCAATTCGATCGCGCTCGTGATCCGCCGCTGGCTGGAGAAGCACGACCGGCTGACCTCGCCGAAATATGTCGGCGGCGAAAGCTATGGCGGCATTCGCGGGCCGAAGGTCGTGCGCCAGTTGCAGCTCCAGCATGGCGTCGGCGTCAGGGGATTGATCCTGGTGTCGCCGCTCCTGGACTTCCGCGAGTTCACCGGCACCAGCCTCCTGCAATATGTCGCGACGCTGCCGAGCTATGTCGCGGTGGCGCGCGAAGCCAAGGGAGCGGTCAAGCGCGCCGATCTCGCGGACGTCGAGGCTTACGCGCGGGGCGAATTCCTGGCCGACCTCGTCAAGGGCGAGGCGGACAAGGAGGCCACCAATCGCCTTGCCGACAAGGTCGCCGAGCTCACCGGGATCGATCAGGCCGTGAGCCGCCGGCTCGCCGGCCGTTTCGACGTCGGTGAATTCCGCCGCGAGTTCGACCGCAAGAACGGCAAGGTCACGGGGCGCTACGACGCCTCGGTGCGAGGCTATGATCCCTATCCGGATTCGAGCAGCTCCCGGTTCGGCGATCCCTCGGGCGATGCGCTCCAGGCGCCGCTGACGAGTGCGGCGGTCGATGTTCTCACGCGCAAGCTCAACTGGCGGCCGGATGGCTCCTATGAAGTCCTCAACGGCGCCGTCGAGGGCAATTGGGATTTCGGCCGCGGCATCAACCCGCCGCAGTCGGTATCGGAGCTGCGCCAGATCCTCGCCACCGACGGAAAGCTGAACGTGCTGGTCGCGCACGGCCTGTTCGATCTCGCCACGCCCTATTTCGGATCGAAGCGGGTGCTCGACCAGCTCCCGGCGTTCGCGACGCAGCGGGTCAAGTTCGTCGTCTATCCCGGCGGCCACATGTTCTATTCGCGCGACGGCTCGCGGCAGGCGTTTCGGAGCGAGGTGGAGGCTCTTATCCGAGAGTAGGCCGCCGCTTGCGCGGCGGATATCTCCGCGCGATCTCGCGCGCCACGACACGCTCCGGCTTGATATTGGTGCCGGCGATCCAGATGTCGCTGACGTTGCCGCGCGCGTCACGGACGCGGCGCACCGGCTCGCCGTGGCTGGAGTACCCGGCAGCCCAGGCGAGCTTGCCGGTGTCGCGGCCGGTGACCTCGATCTCGGCGGCATCCATGAACGGATTGATGAACTGCGGATTGGCGACCAGCACGCGGTTGCCCGCGGGGACGAGATCGGTTGCGCCCCAGATCGTCCACCAGCGGCCGTTCCAGTCGCGCACGCGGCGGTCGGGGGCGCCGCGAGTCCTGAACACGCGCAGGATCTGCATCGCGCCGTCCATCCAGAACGGCGCCGCGCCGTCGATGGAGTTGCTGAGGATGCTGATCGCGAGCTCGCAAGCGGGGATGGAGCAGGTCCGGGAGATGTAACCCTGAAAATGGCCGCCATGGCCGAACCAGTCCCAGCCGTCGGTTTTGCCGGCGTTGATGCCAAGGCCGTAATAGGCCTCGAAACTCTGCGGGATGCGCCAGTGATGCCGGGTCATTTCGCGGCGGCTTGCGACTGAGAGCACACTCTTCCTGGCGTTGGGCGCAAGCTGCGCGAAGAAGCGGGCCGTATCGCCGGCGGTGGCGGCGAAGCCCGTGGCGGACGCCATCGCGTGCGTCGGATTGTCGCCGGGGATCACGCAACGCTCGCCCAAGGGCACTTTTCGCGTGTGGCCGCGCGCGAACGATGCGCCCTTGGGAAGCGGCGCATCCGGCTCAGTCTCGCGCAGGCCTGCGGGCTCGATGATCTCGCGCTTGATCCAGGCGGAGTAGGGCTCCTTCGACACGGCTTCGATGACGAGGCCGAGCAGGCCAAAGCCGTGGTTGGAGTATTTGAAGCGCGTCCCCGGCTCGATCGCGGTCGGCAGCTTCAATTCCGCGAGCAACTCCCTGGCGTTGAGATAGGGACGGTTGTCGATGAACTGCCCGGAATCGGCGCCATCGCGCGTCAGCCCCGCGCTGTGCGAGAGCACCTGCGCAATCGTCGTCTCGGCGACGCGCGGATGCAGGCCGCCGACATGTTGGCCGACCGTGTCGTCGAGCCGGAGCTTGCGCTGGTCGCGCAGCTTCATGATGCCGGCGGAGGTAAAGCTCTTCGAGTGCGAGGCGATACGGCAGCGGTGGCGCGGGGTGAGCTTCTCGCCAGTGTCGAGATTGGCAAGACCAAAGGCGTGCTCGGCGACGATTTCGCCGCGATGGGCAAATGCGACGATGACGCCGGGCTGTTGGAATGTCGTCTGTTGGAATTCGATCCAGGAGCCGATGTAGTCGATCGCGGATCGCAGCCACGTATCCATTGCGCACCAATTTGCGAGGGGAGCACTTGATGCGAGAGGCTAACCGAGAAAGCGGAACGGGCACAACCCCGAGGTTGTGCCCGCTCGTTTCGTTCGAGGATGCGATGTCTCAGTAGACGAGCGTCGCGCCGGTCGGCTTGTCGAGCGCCGCGGCGAGCGAGCGATACTCGGAGCTGTCGGTGCCGGCAAGCGAGGCGATCTTGTTCAGGTGGTACTGCGCCTGTTCGCGGTTGCCCTGCTCGAGCTGCCAGAGGCCGTAATACTGCCAGGTGCGGACGTGGTTCGGATCGTCCTTCAGTGCGATCTCGTAATAGACCTTGGACGACTGGTAGTCGCCGAGCTTGCGATAGGAGTAGCCGATCAAATTGGCGACGTCGGCGACGTCGTCGCGCTCGAGCGACTTCAGCTGGCCGATCGCGCTCGTGTAGTCGTGACCGTCGTAGATCGTGGTGTAGGCGGTGCGATAGGCCGCGAGGAATTTGGGATCGCTGATGGAGGAGCTCTTCTTCTTCCCCTTCTTGGCCGAGCTGTCCGACTTTGGCGGCGGCGAGGGCTCGTCGCTGCCCGCGGCGTAGGCGCTGGTCAGCATCGGTCCGGCGGCCAACGCCATCGAGACAAGCCCCGGTACCAGAAGCATGGAAAGTTTGCGCATCTATCTTCTCCCGTATGGAACGTGGCGACCCTACACGATTGCCCAAAGACCGGAACACCCAGCGGGCAAAAACATTCCCGCTTCGCACGATCTATTCGCCCCTTCGCAGATGACAAACTTGTCATCGAGATGAACAGAAGCCTGCGATGGGCTTCAGATTGGGTTCAGTGCACGCCGCCTAGGCTCCCACCCACGATCGAAGAGTAGGCGAGAGGGCGCCGCCTCAAGATCCTTCCAAGAGGAGACCGACCATGTTGAAGACCATTTCCGCAGCCTTGCTCGCCGCTTCCGTAATCGCAGCCCCGGCCTTCGCCGCTGAAGCCGGCAAGACCACCACGACCGCGCCGGTGATCAAGGCGGACCAGAGCCAGACCAAGGTGTCGACCACCGCCACGAAACCCGAGGCCGGTGTCAAGGCCGACACGAAGGCCTCCGACGTCAAGGCGGACGCCAGGGTGGATACCAAGTCGAAGGCGATGAATGCCAATGCCGCGGTCACGCCCGACGAGCACAAGGCCGTGCGCACGCATCGCCACCACAACAAGCATCTGTCGGCCAAGAAGTCGCTGAAGGCGCAGCCTGACGTGACCAAGCCGGCGGCCATCGACAAGCGCAGCTAACGACTGATCCGGCGCGGCGGCATCCCTGGCATTGCCCGCCGCCGCGTGCGGAATTCAGGCCCGGCCCGTCGTCTCGGCGTCAGCGCGAAAGCGCAGGCGCCGGCGGCGGGGCGGTGCGTTATTTGCGCAGCCTACGAGCAGGAGCGAATTCCCTTCGTGCAACCTTGGAGCTAGAACATCCTCCGAGTCTGATCGAGCGGAGAGCGGGGCCTGTGGGGCGATTGGCGAAGCGTGCGGTGATCTTGGCGTTGGTTCTGGTCTTGCCGCTGGCGCTCGCGGCATGTTTCGGCAGCGACGGTGATCGTCCATCCCTGATGGAGGGGACCCAGGCGGGAGGGCCGCAGCCGTTTCCCGACAATTTTCGCAGTGACACGCTGGCCTTGATGCGCGCTTACCTCAACAATCCCGTCGGCGTGCGCGAGGCCACCATGGCCGATCCGGTGCTGCGCGAGATCGGCGGACGGCAGTTCTACGTCGCCTGCCTGCACTTCACGCCACGCGAGACCGACGGCAGCTACAAGGGCATGCGCGAACGGGCCGCCGTCTTCGTCAACGGGCGGGGCGACCGCATCGTCGATCGCGCCGGCGAGCTCTGCGCCGGTGCGGTTTACGCACCCTTTCCGGAACTGGAAAAGATGGCGCGGTAGCGCAAAGCCGGCCTTCATCGGCAGGTGCTAGGACAGGGGCCGCCGGAGCCGCTGGATCACAATTTGGCGAGCTTTTGAACGGGGCTGGTTTGCCTTGCGACAGATCGTTACAGCCCGCCTTACGCAGACGACGAAAACAGTCGGTGCAAGCAGGTGTGACGGAACAAAATCGCGTTGTTGCCACCCCGTCACAGTTACAGACGATCAACGTTCCGGCATCGCCGCGAAGCAACCTAATTCACGCCACGTT
The DNA here is from genome assembly GCF_040547805.1 of Bradyrhizobium sp. LA6.1. Lineage (NCBI taxonomy): Bacteria > Pseudomonadati > Pseudomonadota > Alphaproteobacteria > Hyphomicrobiales > Nitrobacteraceae > Bradyrhizobium > Bradyrhizobium sp. LA6.1. The sequence continues at coordinate 595,158 of NZ_JBEPQK010000002.1, forward strand.
GTTTCCTGAGTGTCGAATTTGAAAGAACGGGGATGATCATGAAGACGATTTTGCTGGGCGCCGTTGCTCTGCTGGCGCTGGCTGCACCGGCCGCCGCGGCCGACATGCAGCCGCGCACCTATACCAAGGCGCCCGCCTATACGCCGCCGCAGGTGATCTACAACTGGACCGGTTTCTACATCGGCGGCCATGTCGGCGGCGCGTTCGCGGGTGACAGCAGCTTCCAGTCGAGCGACGCCCGTTTCCTGGGCGGCGTGCAGGGCGGCTTCGACTACCAGTTTGCGCCCAATTGGGTGGTGGGTATCGAGGCCCAATATTCCTGGCTGCCGACCAACAACAACGGTGTCACGTTCCCGCTGGGGACGCAGGTGACGTCGAACACCGACCAGCTCGGGTCGGTGACCGGCCGCATCGGCTACACCTGGGGACCGGCGCTGGTCTATGCCAAGGGCGGTTACGCTTGGCGTAATGGCGGCCTCGGCGTCAACGTCGCCGGCGTGGCGCAGCCCTTCACCGCCACTGGCAACAACAAGGACGGCTATACTGTCGGTGCCGGCCTCGAATACATGTTCGCACCGAGCTGGTCGGCCAAGGCCGAGTACCAGTATTACAACTTTGGCAGCACGACCTTCACCTCCGGTCCGGCCGACGTCGTCGGCGTCCGGGGCCGGGAGGACGAGCATACCGTCAAGGTCGGTGTGAACTACCGCTTCGGCTGGGGCGGACCGGCGGCCTCGCGCTACTGACGCCCAACAGCGACCACGACCTGATAAGGGCCGGCTCACGCCGGCCTTTCGTTTGCCAGACCCTTGTTTGCCTGCCTGTTGTTTGCTTTGCGTGAACCATCTGGCGCGTCATTTGCAGGCAAACGGTCTGGCGCGCGCGTTCTCACGCGCGTCATGGGACTGGCGTAAAGCAAAAATAATTTTTGCCGCCTACGGAACTCGCGCTCCGGAAGGCGTTATATGAGAATTACCGGGCTGGTGGGACGACGGACATGCGTATCTTTGTGTCGGCAGTAGTGCTCTCGTGCTTCATCTCCCTGCCGTGCGCTGCACAGACAATCCTCAAATCCGAGCCTCTGATGCTGGCACCCTATGAGGTGGCCTTCGTCAAGGACGCTTCCTGCCCATCCGGCAAGGTGCTGAAGGTAACGGGCGCGATCCGCGGGCTGCACCGTCGCAAGGCCTGCGTGGTGCTGGCGGGCGAGCAGGCCTCGCTAGCGACCGCGACCCCCTGAGATCCCTTCCTGAGATACCCTGGGTCTAACCTCAGGAATTCAGCGCAAGCTCCATCCTCGACTGCTGTTCGGCCTCGGCCTTGTTCCTGGCGGGGTCCTCGCCCTGGGCGGCCCGGCAGGGCTTGATCTCGTAATCATTGTCCAGGACCCGGCGCGGCCCGTGGCGCTGGTCGTCGGTGCTGACATCCACGACGAGGCCGCTTTGCTGCGCGAGCTGCCAGACATCGGCCTCGCTGGGATAGGCCTTGCTGATTTGGGCGTCGTTGCAGAACAAGGCGTAGGGCATTCTTCCCGCTCCCGGAAAGCACGCTAACGGCTCATGGGGCAGGGGGTTCCGGGACGATCACGGGGGCGTGATCGGAGCCGCGGACCCTGAGTCTTTAACGAGTCCTGAATCCCAAGAAAAAGAATCCCTGGGACTCATTTGCCGGAATCAGCGGATGTTTTCGGCCATGACGACCGACCTCAAGACCTGCTGCGGGCACATGCTGCTGCCACTGACGCTGGGATTGCTCAGCGCCTGTGCGGCCAATCTCTGGTTGGTTTGGTCCTGGCTGTAGGTGTCTGATCGACCGTCGGCCTTAGTTTTCGGCTGGCGGACGGAGGGAGGGGTCGCGAATGGCCGCGCGGAGCCTGGTCAGGGTCGCCGCGCAATACTCCTCCCGCTCACGCTCGAATCGCTCCTGATGCTTGCGGAAATTGGCGATGCGGGCCTGCATCTCGGAGCGGAAATCGCCGCTTGTCCGTGCTGGCGGGATCATAACGGGCGGGGCAAGCGGGACTGGCGGCGGCTTGATCTCGACCGCCAATGTCTCGACCGCCACGGTCTCGACGGTGACGGTCCCCACCGGCACGTCCGGTGCAGCCGTCGGTTTCTCCGGCGGATGGAAGTCACCCTTCTTGCCGGTTACCGATTGGACGAAGGCCATTGTCTGCGCGATCAGTGCGTCGCGCTCGCTGATCCACTTCATGGTCCACCTCTGTTGGAGCTATTCCAGCAAAGCTGGCCGGCCGAATCAAGGAGGTGTCCGGCTGGGGATTGCATATTTTTCCCGCTCGCCCGACAGTGGGGAATGGACGTCAATTTAGACGAGTCGGACGAAGCGCAGGGCCTGAGGCTCGTCCGTGCGTTCTTGTCGCTGCCGCCCGACAAGCGGGCGGAGGTGATCGCGTTCGTGGAGGAATTGGCGCGGGCCCAAGGCCGGCCTGAGGCAGGCACAGAGGCATCGCCGACGTGAGCGCTATCGCTCGCGCGGGTTAATGTTGGGCTCGAACGGCGCCCCCACCACCCGGACTGGTGTCGGAGCCGTAACGTCGATCGCCGCGCGTTCGGCGACCTGCGTTGCCGGAGCCGGCGCTGGTGCCAGCTCGAACAGCGCAACGGTGCCGGCCACGGCGACACAGCTCAGCGTCACCGTCGCCAGCAGAAACATGTTTCGGTTTTCTTCCTTGATCCGCATGGGCCGACAACGACTGACGTCGGCGACCGGTTCCGGCCGGTCATGTCCGGATCACGCCCCCAAAACAGGCAGAAGCTTACACGAGGCTTACGCCGACCCCCCGAATAGTTATTTTTCCGTAAGACTACTCGGGGGATTTGGCATCAAATTTTAACGTCCGCCGGTTCCAATGCCCGTTGCTGGGATTATGCGTCGGCAGAAGCATTGGGGCGGCTGTGATGAGCTTTTTGAACAATCTGAAAATCGTGTGGAAGGTCGCACTGATCGTGGCGGTGATGGGATGCGCGATGCTCGCCGTCGCCGGCTTCGCCGCGCGTGAACTTTCGGCGACCGTCGACGGATTCGCCGAACTCTCCGCCGCGCAATCCTCGGCGCTCAACCTGACGCGGGCCCAGCGCCGCGCCGAGACCTATCATGCCGCGCTCTATGCGGTCTTCACCGAGGCGACGGAGGCGGGCAACGCTGGCCGTCTCAAGATCGCGAACCAGAACCGCAGCGAAATCGGCCAATTCCTCGATGCGGCCGTGCAGGACGACCCCTCGCGCGCCAGCCAGGTCAAGAGCATCGGGGACCAGCTGAAGGCCGCGTTCGCCAGCTGCGATCCGGTACTTCAGGCCGGCGCGCAGGCAAGCAGCGTGGAGGAGAATGCCAAGGCCGCCGAACGTGCGCACAAGGAGTGCGATCCGGTGCTGGACGCGGCCCTCGCACGCATCGTCCAGTTCGTGACCGAGTCCGCGCAGGCGGTCAGCACCCGCAAGGAAGCCATCAACCGCGACGCCAGATCCGCGACCTGGACCGTGATCGGAGTCAGCGCCGGCGGCCTGATCGTCGGCATCGCGATCGCGCTGTTCATCGGCCTCAATGCGATGTCCCGGCCGATCGCCCGGCTCAAGCTCGCCATGGAGGGTCTCGCCCGCAACGATCTCAAGACCGAGGTGCCCGAGAAGGACCGGAGCGACGAGATCGGCGACATGGCCAGGACCGTCGAAGTGTTCAAGACCAACGCGCTCGAGGTCGAACGCCTCAAGGCTGCGCAGCTCGAGATCGAGAAGCAGGCTGCCGAGCAGCGCCGCCGTGACATGGTCAACCTGGCCGACGGCTTCGAACGCGCGGTCGGCGAGATCATCGAAACCGTCGGGTCCGCTTCCACCGAGCTCGAAGCGTCGTCCTCGACGCTGGCCACCACCGCGCACCGCGCGCAGGAGTTGACCTCGGTGGTCGCGGTCGCTTCGGGTGAAGCCACGGGCAACGTGCAGTCGGTTGCGACCGCCACGGAGGAGCTGTCGTCCTCGGTCAACGAGATCAGCCGGCAGGTGCAAGAATCCGCGCGGATGGCGGGCGAGGCCGTCACCCAGGCGCGCACCACGACCGAGCGGGTCAGCGAGCTCTCGATCGCGGCGACGCGGATCGGCGATGTCGTCGAGCTGATCAACACCATTGCCGGCCAGACCAACCTGCTGGCGCTGAACGCCACGATCGAGGCGGCACGCGCCGGCGAGGCCGGCCGCGGCTTCGCGGTCGTCGCCTCCGAGGTGAAGACGCTGGCCGAGCAGACCGCGAAGGCGACCGGCGAGATCAGCCAGCAGATTTCCGGAATCCAGACCGCGACCCCAGGAATCCGTCAACGCGATCCGCGACATCTCCGCGACGATCGAGCGGCTTTCGGAGGTGTCGTCCACCATTGCCGCGGCCGTCGAGGAGCAGGGCGCCGCGACCCAGGAGATCTCACGCAACGTGCAGCAGGCCGCTCACGGCACCCAGCAGGTCTCCACCAACATCACCGACGTGCAGCGCGGCGCGGCCGAGACCGGTTCGGCGTCCTCGCAGGTGCTTTCGACCGCCAAGATGCTGGCGACCGACAGCAACCGGCTGAAGGATGAGGTCGGAAAATTCTTGCGGACCGTGCGCGCGGCGTAATTGTGCGCGGCGGCACTCGTCCGCCGCGCTCACCGCGCCTAATGCGGAAGCAAGAGGCCGAGCGCGAACACCAACAGCATGGCCGTCATGACGACGGCCGTCACGGCGCCGGCAACGATTTTGGCCTTCTCTTTGCTGGTGGTCGAGCGCATCGGATGCGCAGGCTACCCGATGTTGAACTCTGATCCAATCCGTGGTCAGTAGCCGCGCAGCGCGATGCGCGCGGCCGACTCCATTCCCGAAGGTCGCCCCATGAACGAGGACGTCAGCGACGGCTGGACCGCGTCCGCGGCCGCCTGGATCGTCGAGCAGGGAGAAGACGGCGACTACGGCCGCCGCTTCGTCCTGGACGCGCCGATGCGGGCGCGGATCGAAAGGCGCAGCTTTCGCAATGCGCTCGACGTCGGCTGCGGGGAGGGGCGCTTCTGCCGCATCATGCAGCGCGCCGGCATCCGCACCACTGGCCTCGATCCGACAGAAGCGTTGCTTGCGCGCGCCAGGGAGCTGGACCCGACCGGCAACTATCGGCTCGGCCGCGCCGAGACGATGGAGGTCAGTGCGGAATTCGACCTGGTCGTCAGCTATCTCAGCCTGATCGACATGCCCGACCTTGGCGCGGCCATCGCGAAGATGGTGGCGGCGCTGCGGCCGGGCGGCACGCTGCTGATCGCCAACCTGACCAGCTTCAACACCGCGGGCCAGCCCGACGGCTGGACGCGGGACGGCGAGGGTATCCCGCGCTTTTCGATCGACCACTACATGGATGAGCGGCCGATCTGGGTGAGCTGGCGTGGCATCCGGATCCAGAACTGGCATCGTCCGCTCAGCACCTACATGACGCTGTTGCTCGATCACGGCCTTCAGCTGCGTCTGTTCGTCGAGCCGGAGCCCGCAGGCGGCGATCCCGAGAGGAATGCCGTTCATCGCCGCGTGCCCTATTTCCACATCATGGAGTGGCAGAAGCCGGCGTGAGGGAAGCGGCTGGCGATTTCGGAGGCGACGCGTCGGCTGTATGCTTGCGACGGAATCTTGACGCGAGTCCCGCCCGATGATCACCAATCGTCCGCCCGTGCTCGCCCATGAGCGCTTCGTTGCGGACCGCGAGAACTTTGCCGGCCTCGATCTCGCCGCGCGGTTCGAGCGGATCGAGCGGACCAACCTGTGGGGCGCGGCCACATCCGTCTCGGGGCTCGGCTCGGAGGACCCGGCGACCGCCGCGATCCGGGAGGAGCTTCCTCCCCTGCTGCAACGGCTCGGCGCGCGCTCGCTGCTCGATGCGCCCTGCGGCGATGCCGGCTGGATCGGCCGCATCAAGCTCGACCTCGACTACACCGGCATCGACATCGTGCCGTCGCTGATCGAGACCAATCGCCGGCGTGTGGCCGGCGGCGAATTGTCCGGCCGGTTTCTCGTTGCCGACATCACGCGCGATGCGCTGCCGCGCGCGGATGTCATTCTGTGCCGGGACTGCCTGGTTCATTTGAGCTTCGACAACATCGCCCGCGCCGTTGCCCGCTTTGCCGAGAGCGGCGCGGGCTTCCTGCTGGTCACGACGTTTCCCGAATGGGATGCAAATCGCGATTGCGCGGATGGCGATTGGCGCGCGCTGAACATGGAGAAGGCGCCGTTCAACTGGCCGTCGCCGCGCGCGCTGATCAACGAGCGTTGCGAGGAGGGCGGCGGTGGCTGGCGCGACAAGAGCCTTGCCCTATGGCGTCTGGATGAACTGCCCGATCGTATCCGCATGGCCACGGCGATGTGACGGACGCAGGCGGAACGTCCATTGCGTCCGCGATCGCACTGGCGATACACTTCAGGTTGTGTGACGCGGTCTTTAGGTCGCGTGCCGACGATACCGGAGAACGCCATGAAGCCGAGTTTTGCCGTAGCGGCTCTGTTGATCTGGTGCTCCACGCCAGCACTGGCGCAGCGGGACGGCGCCGCGCTCTACGCAGCGCATTGCGCGCAATGTCACGATGCCGGCGACGCCCAGAACCGCGCGCCCGCGCGCGGCGCCATGCAGGCGATGTCGTTCGATCACGTGCTGGGGACGCTGACCTCCGGCAGCATGGCCGCGATGGCGAAGGAGCGCAGCGACGACGAGCGTCGCGCGATTGCTGCTTTCGTCACCGGCAAGGCCGCAATCAGCAGCGCGTCTGACGGGCAGGGCGGCTGCACGCAGCAGATCAGCGGCTTTCCGCAACCGCTCGACGGTCCACGCTGGAACGGGTGGGGCGTGGACCTCAACAACAGCCGCTTCCAGCCGGCTGACATGGCGGGCCTGACCGCGGCGCAGGTGCCGCGCCTGCGGCTGAAATGGGCCTACGCGTTTCCCGGCGCCTCGGTGTCCTTTGCGCCGCCGACGATCATGGGCGGCCTGCTGTTCATCGGCGGCACCGACCGCAAGGTGCACGCGCTCGACGCGCGAACCGGCTGCACGCTGTGGACGTTCGCGATCGATGCGGCGGTGCGCGCCGCGATCACGGTCGCGCCGCTTCCCGGCTCCGATCAGTTCGCGATCTTCTTCGGCGATTTGCGCGCCAACGCCTATGCCGTGAACGCGCTGACGGGGGCGTTGATCTGGAAGACGAAGGTCGAGGAGCATCCGGCCGCGCGCATCACCGGCGCGCCGGTGCTGCATTCCGGCGTGCTCTACGTGCCGGTGTCCTCGCTCGAGGAGGCCGCCGGCTCGCAAGCCTCTTACGAATGCTGCACCTTCCGCGGCAGCGTGGTGGCGCTGGACGCCGCGACCGGCAAGCTGGTCTGGCAAGCCTATACGATCCCGGAAGTGCCGCATCCGACCGACAAGAACGCGAGGGGCGTGCAGCTCTTCGGCCCGTCCGGTGCCGCGATCTGGTCGGCGCCGACGATCGATGTGAAGCGCGGCGCGATCTATGTCGCGACCAGCAATTCCTATTCGAATCCGCCATCCGCGACGAGTGACGCGATTCTCGCCTTCGATCTTGCGACGGGAAAGCTGCTCTGGAGCCGGCAGGCCACGCCGAAGGACGCTTATGTCGTGGCATGCTTCGCCGCGGACAAGACCAATTGTCCTGAGGATCACGGACCCGACCACGATTTCGGCCAGTCTCCGATCCTGGTGACCCTGCGCGACGGCAGGCGCGTTCTTGCCATCGCACAGAAATCCGGCGTCGTGCACGCGCTCGATCCCGACGACGGCGGCAAGATCCTGTGGCAGACGCGGATCGGGAAGGGCGGTGCGCTTGGCGGCAGCGAATGGGGCTCGGCGGCCGATCAGGATCGCATCTATGTCGCGAACTCCGACGTGCGTTTCCTGCGTGACGGCACCAGACGTCTCGACTCCACGCAAGGCGGCGGCCTGTTCGGGCTCGATCTCGCCAACGGGACAGTCGTGATGGAGGTGCCTCCGGTCGCCTGCGGCGATCGTCTCCAATGCAGCCCCGCGCTGTCGGCGGCGGTGAGCCTGATCCCCGGCGTCGTGTTCTCCGGCGGCGTCAGCGGCTTCCTGCGGGCCTATGCCAGCGACGGCAAGCTGCTCTGGGAGTTCGACACCGCGCAGGATTACAAGGCCGTCAATGGCGTCCCCGCCCATGGTGGCGCGATCGACGGTCCCGGACCAGTCATCGCCGGCGGCATGCTCTACACCAATTCCGGCTACGGCCAATGGAGCGGCGTCGCCGGCAACGTGCTGCTGGCGTTCGAGGTGGGGACGGAGTGAGCGCGAGGCAGGGAGGCGCGATGATCGATGCCCGATGCAGTTGTGGCGCCGTTGCATTGTCGCTCGCGGGGCCTTCCCGCGCGGTGGTTGCCTGTCACTGCATGGACTGCCAGCGCCGAACCGGTGCGCCCTTCGGCGTCGGTGCCTTCTACGCGGCGGAGGCCGTCACGATCTCGGGGACCCCAAGCGAATACGTTCGCAAGGCCGCGAGCGGCGGCAAGGTCCGCAGCTATTTTTGCACCCATTGCGGTTCGACGATGTGCTGGAAGGCGGACAATCTGCCAGGGATGATCGGCGTCGCCGTCGGCGTGATGGCGGACCCGTATTTCCCGGCTCCGCTAAGATCGGTTTTCGAGCAGTCGAAACATGGCTGGGTCGAAATCAACGGTGCAGAGCACTTCCAGCAAAGCAGTGTGCCGAAGAATGCAAGCTGAGGTTTCCGCCTCAAGCGCTGGTGCCGGCTGAGGGGATTGAACCCCCGACCTTCAAGGCGATCTACGAAGCCTGACCACAGCGCTGTGCATGTGGTGTGCGTTCCCGTTCACTGCGGCACTGCTGTTTGTGGTGCTCGGTTGAAGCGGCTCACGCTCGCGGCCGCCTTCGGGGTCGCATTGTCGGCCGCGCCGGCGCATGCCGCCGATCTCGATCCATACGCCTGTTTCGGCGGCGCGCGTTACGTCGCCATGGGCGCCGGCTTCCAGTGCGCGGATCTGCCGGCGTTCTGTGCCGGCGCGCGGGTCCTGCTGGCCGAGGCTGGCGGCAATGAGGCTGCGGCCGAGAAGCTTGCGCGAAGCCGTGGCCATGGCCGGCTGTTGATCGCGCTCGCGCATAGTTACTGCAAATAGGGAGGGACTCATGCGGAGCTAGGTCATCGGCGCCGTGCTCGCGCTCGTGGGGCTGTGGTTCGTGGCTATCCGCGCGCTGATATTGAGCTGTGGGAACGCTAGGTTCTTAGTTCCGGTTCCGCAATGAAGCTCAGCTTAGGCTTGCCACATAAGTCACCTTGCCGCGCGGTGAAAAACCGCGCGACGATGAGTAGCATTGCTTTTTTGATCGCCCAGTTCGTTCTTCTTGGAGAGCAGATCTTGTCGATCGTGGGTGCGCTCTCGCGAGAAGCCAGCACATGATTGAGCTTTGGAACAAGTGGTACGGGACCTTGGCCTCTGTCGAGGCGCTGGCAGCCGTCGTCGTTATTGCCGTGGTGACCGCTGGCATTCTTACGCTAATTGAGAGTCAGCGGCATAGGACAAAACATTGATGGGGAGACGTCGGAAAACGATCAGCTAGACCAGAGTAGTTCAGCAGGTGAGTGGCGCTAAAAAATGCTCCTATGCAGGAGGATCAAATGATCCTTTCTCGTGCAAGTTGGACAAACAGGAATGCTTCTTGGCGGCAGGCATTTTGCACATGCGCGGTGTTGAGCATACTGGTCGCAGCTCCTGCATTCTTGATGATACTCCTGCTGGATTCCCAGCTCGTCTTACCAGCGCTCAGTATTCTATTTTTCTCAGACGCGATGATCACTGCGGTCTTGGCTTGGGCAAAGTCGGGAAATGCGACATTAGAAAATGTAACGCTATGGGATGTTGCCGGGGCATTGACCATGTTGGGTTGTGCCGCAGCGATTCTTGGCGAACCAGATCAAGTGGCACTTCTTTTCGAGCAACCGGTCAGACTACATTCGGACGCGGCTCTAGGCGATAGCGCTAGCCCCTGATAACCGGCGGCGTTAGGACCCCCGTTTCTTGGTGGCAGGTATCGGTCAACCGATCCGATAGACGTATGCGATCTCGCTTGCAGCTGCCCATTTCCCTGCGGCGGGGACATGACCCGTGCCTGATTATTTCGATACAGATGTCCTTAGCGTTTTCTTGCAGATCGTTCTGATCGACCTGGTGCTCGCTGGCGATAACGCCATCGTCATCGGTCTTGCTTCAGCCGGACTTCCTGAGGCGCAACGAGGCAAGGCGATTTTGATCGGTATTGTTGCCGCGACGATACTGCGCGTCTTACTCGCCGGGTTGGCGACGCAAATCCTCCAGATCGTCGGCCTCTTGCTCGCCGGCGGGATCCTGTTGTTGTGGGTATGCTGGAAAATGTGGCGAGAGTTGCGCACATCCTCCACAGGGCCAACAGGTGCGATGGACGCAGCTGGAGCAATTGCAGGCGGCAAAGCTCGCAAAACACTCGCTCAAGCGAGTTGGCAGATTGTCGTGGCCGACGTTTCCATGTCTCTCGACAACGTTCTGGCCGTGGCAGGGGCAGCACGCGAGCATCCGATGATCTTGATTTTCGGCCTGGGGCTGTCCATCGCGATGATGGGCGTGGCCGCTTCTTTCATTGCGCGCCTTCTGCAAACTTATCGATGGATCGCTTACGTCGGTCTAGCCGTCATCCTTTATGTGGCGGGTGACATGGTCTTTCGCGGGACGTTGGATGTCATCAACGTTGCGTCGATATGAGATGCTGTTTCACCCTAGGTATCCTAAGTCGTCAGGCAGAATTCGAACGCAGTACGCATAGGCTGCAGATGGGGTGTGAAGCCCGCAGAAGAAAGGGCCGCCTTTGTGGGGCGGCCCTGTCCAAAGTCTATCGACGCCGGTCAAAAAAATTAGGTTAGAGCAAAGCCAGCCTCGAGAATGAAAACAACTAAGGGTACAAGCGCCGCGCCCGGTTGAGGGACATCGAAATAAAACAAGCTAAGCGCTGGTGCCGGCTGAGGGGATTGAACCCCCGACCTTCGGTTTACAAAACCGCTGCTCTACCGCTGAGCTAAGCCGGCAAAACCAAACAATTATAAGCAGTTAACGAGAAGAAACTTGTCCGCTCGGCACGTTGGGGTGCACGGTCGGGCAGCGTTTGCGTCGATATAGCCGCAGTCGGGGTGTAGGTCTAGTCTGACTGGCTTGCGCTCTTGTCCGCACCGCCGCCTGGCAGAAAATGTGTAGAGCCGGAAATCGCTTTGTGAAACCAGACTGCCCCGTTTCAAGGACGTACGGGCGAAGGATGTCGGACCAAAAGAGCGGATGATCGTCGACGCAACCGTCAACCGATTCCTGGAAGACTAAAGCTGACAAAACGAATGGTGCTCCAAAGCTGTCAAAGCCTTGCGCGGTCTCGGAACCAAATACGTTCCTTTGGAGTGAGGACGAGACATGAAACGCTTTCTCGCCATCGCCGCTGCGCTCGCAGCCGCCGACGCTCACGCGGCGCCTCTAGACGATGCAATCAACTGCGCGAATTACGCGACTATTGATGCCGTCTGTCGTGAGCAAAAAGACCCAAGCGACCCTTTGCTCGGCAAACTCAAGACTGCAGCAGGCGTGTTGCACGGTCGCAGCATTCGCATAGGTGCGCAGGCGGGCGTTTCCAAAGAAGCGGTTGGAGCCTTAGCTACGGTCGCCAACGACAAGATGACAAACGAGATGTCGCGCAAGTGCGACAACATCAAAGTGTTGCGTGATCAATACGAGGGCACTTGCCGCCCGGTGATGGATCAAGCGTACAAAGATACGCTCATGATGATAGACGAGATCATGAAGAGAAAGGGTCGCTAAGATGATAGCGAACGCGCCGCGCTAAAGCATTAGCGACCTTTTTCCTCCATCGTCTGCGTCTGCGTCTGCGTCTGCGTCTGCGCATTGCAGGGCAGAGCGAGAATGGTGACGGAGGTGAGGGCATACTTCATGGCTTCATACCCTCTTCGATCATGCGCAGCGTCTTGGGAGCGCCAGCGCACCACTTGGCCATCGCAGCCTTGTCGCCGTTCCACGACCCGATGATAGCGGCGCTGCCGATGGTGGCGGTGCCGGGTAGTCGTTTCATGTGTCACCTCATATCCGTGAAGTGAACTTTTCGGCATTCCATGCTTCCAGAGGTGCGTTTCGCCGCCATGAAACAGGCGGCCCGTAGGGCCGCCTGATCCTCTTCACCCGACTTGTGCCGTGTTACTGGCAGATGTGCTGGAGGCCGTCCGCTCCCTTGTACCAGGTCCCGGGCCGGCAAACGATGCCGTTGCGGGCCGCATAGGTATCCCAATTGCCATACCAGCCCATTTCGCTACGGCCGCCGGCATATCCACCGGAATTGTCATAGGCGTAGGAATTGTCCCAGCCGCGGAACGGCGCGGATGCAACGGCTGCCGCGGTGCCGACGGCGGCGCCAGCAACGGCGCCTGCGGTGTCGACCGGCCAGAATCCCGATCGAGTTCCGTCATTCGAATTCACTTGGCCGCGGGCCATGTGCCGGCGCCGGTAGGCGCGATCGGTGGTGGGATTGCCGGGGGTGAGATTTTGGCAATTGGGATCCTGGAAGAGCCCCGTGCAGCGGCCCGAATTGTCGACTGTCGTTTGTGCGAAGGCCGGCGTTGCCAGCGAGGACGCGACGATCGCGGCCAAGCCAAGAAGCTTCAGGCTCGTCATGGCATTTGCTCTGTGTTGTTGAGACCTGTGCTAAGCGCGCCATCCGGCAGTCGTTCCGCGGTTTCTCGCATGTGGGGTCACATCGACGTGAGCCCGCCGAGGATGCGCAGTTTGTACCACGCAACCTCGTGCGATCCAGCATGTGCGGCGGGTTTGCGTCCCGTTAACGCTTCGCTAGCGCAGCTTGCGGCATTTGAGCCGCTGTCGACCCTTGCGCGTTAGGCTTACCGGAAATTGGTGAGGGGGCCTTAACCCTCTCCGCGTGGCGATCGGATAGGATGAGCGTCGGATAAACCGGAATCCTTCCATGCGCGCTCTCGCGCTCGCCGCCTTTCTGATCGGATTGCCCGCGACGGCGTTTGCCGGCGGCGGCTTCGATATCGTCGTTCCCGGCCGCCCGGGCGTGCCCATCATCATCGACAACATCGACGCGTCCTACAGCGTGGTCGAGGGTGTCTGGGGTCTCGGCAAGAACGTCCAGGTGCAGCCGACCATCTATGGCGGGCGCTACATCGCCGAGCGGCAGCCCGAGGACGTCGGCCATTATTATCCGACCATGGGCTTGCGGCCCGGCTACGGCCGGCTCGAGGTCGAGCCGCCCGCGAACCGCAAATTGCCCAGGCCCGCCGAGAGCTATCACCAGAGCTGGGGTGTGCAATCGGCGCCGCTACCGCCGCAGATGGACGTGCCCGTCAATCCGCCGCCGGTGATCTTTGCGCCTGAGATCAACGACCGTCCGCGGCGTCCTCGGCCGCGGCCGCATGTAGAGGCGCCCGGAAGGCCGTCAACTTAAGAAACGTCAAAAATTCAAGAAAAAATCCAAGATACGAAAATCAACAGGAGAGAGTAATGCGTCAGATGATTTCGGGACTGGTTGCGGCGGCTGCCGTGATGTTCGTCGCCACCGCGCCCGCCGCGGCTTGCGGCTTCAGCACGTGCGCACCCGTTGCGCCGGTCTATAGCGGCTGCAACACGGGTTGCGGTAGCTGGGGCTATGGCCCGGGTTATGGCGGATGGGGCTTTGAGCACCTCGCCGAGCCGGCCACGCAGTATTACTACGTCAACCAGGGCCCGACCTACACCGGACCGGGCGCATTCGCGCCGTACCCGACCTATCGTGAGGACGCAGTCGTCGCGCCCGCCAACTACGGCTACGGCCGTGGTTATGGCTACGGCAACGGCAACGGCTATGGCTATCGTGCCGCCGCCGCCTATCCCTATCAGCGCCCGTACTACCGTCCGTATCGCTACGGCTATGGCCCGCGCTACGGCTATCTGCCGCGCACGCACTACGGCTACGGTCCGCGCTACGGCTACGCCCACCGCGCGCCGTATTACGGCGGCCACCGCGTGCTGCGCCGCTATTACTGATCGTTTGATTGGTTGAGTTGACGAAGCGCCCGTCCGCGCGATGCGGATGGGCGTTTTGTTGTTTGGATTCTTAGTTTGACGCGTTTTCTTGACGCGAACCGGTATCCAATTCGCTCGAAAACGCTCTACCGCTTCATCAGCCCGAGCCGGCTCGCGCCGACATAGAGCGAGAGCACGGCGGCGTTGGAGACGTTGAGGCTCTTGATCTCGCCGGGCATGTCGAGCCGCGCCACGACGCTGCATGTCTCGCGGGTCAGTTGCCGCAGGCCCTTGCCTTCGGCACCAAGCACCAGCGCGAGCGGCTCGCGCAGCGTGACGTTCGAGAGGTCCTCGCTGCCTTCGCTGTCCAGCCCAACGGTCTGGAAGCCGCGCTCGTTCAGCGCGGTGAGCGCTCGGGCGAGGTTCTGCACGGTCACCATTGGCACCAGCTCGAGAGCACCGGAGGCGGCCTTGGCCAGCACGCCGGTTGCCTCGGGGCTGTGGCGCGCCGTGGTGACGATCGCCTTCACCGCGAACGCTGCTGCGGAGCGCAGGATGGCGCCGACATTGTGCGGATCGGTGATCTGGTCGAGCACCAGCACCATGCCTTCCTGGTCGAGGGTCTCGATGTCGGGCGAGGGCAGGGCGTCGGCCTCGGCCAGCAGGCCCTGGTGCACGGCGTCGGGCGACAGCAGGCGGTCGATCTCCTGGGGCCGGACGATCTCGGGCGCGACGCGGGTCGCGATGTTCTCGTCCGCAAGCCGCTTTGCGGCGTTCTCGGTCAGCGTCAGCTTGCGGATCTGCCGCTGAGGGTTGGCCAGCGCCATGGTCACGGTGTGCCAGCCATAGAGGATGACCGGTCCGTCGGACTGCGAATCGCGGTCGCGCCAAGCCGGCCGACCGACTGATTTTCCGGGCCTGTTGAAGGGCTTAGCCCCGCCGCGGGGGCCCCTTGGGGTGAATTTTTTGTCCTTCATGGGCTCGCTTGTGTCACGGGTCCCGGAATATGGCAATTTGGGTGGCTTCGGGGGCGATTTTAGCTGTTCGCCTCGGTTGACTTTGCCCCACCGCATCGCCCATAAACGCGCCCGGTCGCGCCCCCATCCGGGCTGTCGCGGCCTTCACGTTCCATGGCCGTCTTCGGTCGCCGGCAAGGTCCGGCCCGATTGTGCTGCCGTCGAGCGGGGGAGTGTCCCGAGTGGCAAAGGGAGCTGACTGTAAATCAGCCGCCTCATGGCTTCGCAGGTTCGAGTCCTGCCTCCCCCACCATCCTGCTTCGCGCTGACGCGCTTCGCAGGATTTACAGCCTTCAACTGCGCGAAGCAGGATGCCCTCCGAAGCCTTGGCGAAGGAGGGCGGCCCTATGTCTATCTTTTGGAGAGCGACGCTTTCGGCGGTCGGCGCTATATTGGCCTGACGGCGAACCTCAAAAAGCGGCTAGCGGATCATAACGCGGGCAAGTCTCCGCATACCTCCAAATACATGCCTTGGAGGCTGGTTACCTATGTGGCCTTCTCAGATATCGAGAAGGCGAGAGCCTTCGAACGTTATTTGAAGTCGGGTTCGGGCCACGCCTTCGCGAAGAAGAGATTCTGGTGAGCGAAAGTGAAAACGGACTATCGCCTCACCCCATCATCTCCCTGACCATCGGCACCACTTTCCGCCCGTAAAGCTCGATGCTCTTCATCAGCTTCTCGTGCGGCAAAGGCCCCGCCGAATACTTCAGCTGGAAGCGCGAAATGCCAAGCGCCTTTGCGGTCTTGGCGATCTTGCGCGCGACGGTTTCCGGCGAGCCCACATAGAGCGAGCCGTGCTCGGCCTCATTGACGAACTCGTCGCGGCCCATCGGCGGCCAGCCGCGCTCCTTGCCGATCCGGTCGCGCATCGCCTTGTAGTCGGGCCACAGCTCTTCGCGCGCCTGCTCATCCGTCTCGGCGACGTAGCCAGGCGAGTGCACGCCGATCGGCTGTGCCGGGCGGCCGAACTCCTTGAAGGCGCGGTGATAAAGCTCGACGTAGGGCGCAAAGCGCGCGGGATCGCCGCCGATGATCGCGAGCATCAGGGGCAGGTCGTAATGCGCGGCGCGCACCACCGATTGCGGGCTGCCGCCGACGCCGATCCAGGTCTTCAGCCGACCGCTCTCGACCGGCGGATAGACCAGTTGATCTTTCAGCGGCGGACGCAGCTTGCCCTCCCAGGTCACCGGCTGCTGCGACAAGAGTGCCGTGAACAGGTCGAGTTTCTCCTCGAACAGCGCCTCGTAAGCGCGCAGGTCGAAGCCGAACAGCGGAAAGGATTCGGTGAAGGAGCCGCGGCCGAGGATGACCTCGGCGCGGCCGTTGGAGAGCGCATCGAGCGTGGCAAAGCGCTGGAACACGCGAATCGGATCGTCCGAGCTCAGCACCGTCACGGCCGAGCCGAGATGGATGCGCCTGGTACGCGACGCGATCGCGGCGAGCACGGTCTCGGGCGAGGAGATCGCGAAATCGGCACGGTGGTGCTCGCCGAGGCCGATGAAGTCGAGGCCGAGCTCGTCGGCCAGCACGGCTTCGTCGACGACATTGCGGATCACCTGCGCGTGCTCAAGCATGGCGCCGGTGGCGTCCCTGGTGACGTCGCCAAAGGTATCCAGTCCGAATTGAAGCGGTGGGGTCATCGATCAGGTCTCTGTGGGGAGGATCGACGACATCTAGTGGATGGCCGCCGGGTCACAAGGCGGGTTTCGGAAATGCTTGGTTTCCGTTTGGTAGACCCTTGCTCTCAGCGCGGTCACGAGGCGGCAGATGTCGTTGCCGCCTCGTGCTCATGACAGTCAGAGCGGATCGCGGATCAGCGGCGAGGTCGAGCAGTGGATGCCGCCGCCGCCGAGCGCGACCTTGTCGTAAGCCACAACGCGCGTGGTGATGCCGGCCTTGGCGAATTTCTCCATGGTCCGCGGCGAAATGCCTTCGGGCACGATGACATGGCCCGGGCGTACGGCGAGACAATTGATCACCCAGTTCTGGTCATCGGGACAGACCTCGATCTGACGAATCCCGAGTTCCTTCAATTTTTCAAGGAACCAGAACGGCAGCAACGTCGGGTTCACGAAGGCGGTATCGCGGTCGATCATCACGAACATGCCGTCGATGTGCAGCCGATAGCCGGTCAGCTGGACGCGCAGCAGCTCCACGCCCTGCGTGCGCAACACTTCCTCGAGCTGGCGTGCGCCTTCCTCGTCGACGCGGCTCGACAGCCCCACGACCGCGACCTTGGGCGTGATGAAGGCGAAGCTGCCACCTTCCATGAGTCCCGTGCCGGAGATCGTCCTGAGGATCGGCATCCCGAGCTTGGCCAGGGTACGGCTGACCGGCAGCTCTTCCCCGCGCCTGATCGGGGGGCCGAGGCGGGTGACGATGGCGCCGCCGTCGACGGCAATCACGCTGTCGCGCGTGTAGACGGTCTTCATCTTGCCCGGCGCGCATTGATCGACATAGACGACCTCCGCACCTTCCTCGCGTAACGCCTGAGCGAGCGCGTCATGCTGGCTCTGCTGTGCGGCCAGATCCGGGATCACGTCGCCGCGCCAGTACCAGCCTTGCTCGGGGTCGCCGAAGGCGCCGATCTCGGGCAGGCGCTTGTTCGCGTCAACGATATTCAACTCGGCGCCGGGGCGATGCATGAGCACCATCCGGATCTGGCCGACGTCGTTGTTGCAGCCCCAGCGGCGCCCCCAAACGCCGACCTGCTCCGATTCCGTCTCGAACGCCGGTTCGGCGCGCGACGGAAACGCTTTGATCAGCATGTTGTAGCGAAATTCTGGCTCGGAAATGATCGACATGAGGGTCTCCTGCGGGAAGTGGTTGGTGTGGCGCATGCGGGCTCAACGCGAGCGGTACGCCCGGACTGCGATATCGATGAAGAGAAGACTGACCGTGATCAGGATGAGCACGGCGGCGACTGCGGCCATGGTGGGATCGAGTTGTTCGTTGATGCCGTCCCACATCCGCCGCGGAAGCGTGAAAACCCCGCGGCCGGCAATGAACAGCACGATCACCAGCTCATCCCAACTGTGGATGAAGGCGAAGATCACGCCGGAGATGATGCCCGGCAGAATGTTCGGGATGATGACCATGCGCAGCGTCTGGCCAATGCTGGCGCCGAGGTTGAGGGCCGCCTGTTCGAGCCTGGGGTCGAAGCCGGCGAGCGCCGTCGAGACGGTGATGATCACATAGGGCATGCCGGTCACCGCATGGGCGATGATCACGCCGGTGTAGGTATCGATCAGCCTGAGGTCCACCCAGACCTGATAGATGCCGAGCGCGTAGACGATGGTCGGCACCATGAGCGGCATCAGCATGACGAGGCGGACGATATTGCTGGCACGGTTGCCGAGACGCCAGCATCCGATAGCGCAGAGCGTTCCGGCGACCGTCGCGATGACCGTCGAGCAGATCGCGATGACGAGGCTGTGCAGGATGCTCGTCAGCCAGGCCTGGCTGGTCAGCAGGTTGCGATAATATTGCAGCGAGACGCCGTCGCGAGGCAGCGACAGATAGGGGCGATCGGTCAGCGACACGGCGAAGACGATGGTGATGGGCAGGACGAGAAAGCAGATAATCGCCCATGCGATCGAGCGCGTCATGGGCGAGGAGCCCTCGAATGCGGTGCTGCTGGTGCTCATATGGACCCGAACAGCTTGCGCAGATCGACGACGCGGGCGAGCGCGACAAGCAGCCCGCCGATGATGATGAGCAGGGTGCCGGCCAGCATGCTGCCGACGCCCCAGCGGACGATCTCGAGAATCTGGACCTTGATATATTCGGCGATCATCAGAGTCTTGCCGCCGCCGAGAATGGCCGGGGTCACGAAGAAGCCGAGGGAGAAGATGAACACGAGGATACTGGCGCCGACGACTCCGGGCATCGACAATGGCAGGAACACCTGGCGGAACGCGACGGCGCGGCTGGCACCGAGGCCCCGGGCTGCGGCAACGCATCGTTGATCGATGTCGCGCATGTTGGCGTAGATGGGGAGGATGCCGAAGGGCAGCATGTAGTGGACCATGCCGATCAGCACACCGGTCTCGTTCCAGATCAGGCTGAGCGGAGCGTCAACCAGTCCGCTTGAGATCAGGATGTTGTTGATGAGACCCTCGCGCCGCAGCAGCACAAACCAGGCGAAGGCGCGCACCAGGACAGAGATCCACAGCGGCACGAGAACGCCGAGGAACATCCAGCGCCGGACCCGCTCGCTCGCATGGACCAGCGCGTAGGAGACGATGTAGGCGAGCACGAGCGTGATCAGCGTGCTGATGACGCTGATGCGCGCCGTCGTCGCCAGCATGCGCTGGATCGACGCGCTGGTCGCAAGCATGGCGTAGTTGTCGAGGCCCGGCTGCGGCTCGGTGACGCTCAACCAGAGCACCTTCGAGATCGGGTAGATATAACAAACGATCATCAGCGCCAGGGCCGGCAGGATCAGCAGCCAGTAGCGCGCGGTTACGCCGAAGCCCGGACGGGACGGCGAGGGCGTCAGCTGATCTGCAGGAGAGCTCATCGATATCGGACCAGGGCGCTCGGGGCTTTGCGCGGTTTTGGCGAGGTTTTGGCAGCGCGGCGCCGAGGAGCGCCACGCCGCCGGTAACGGACGTCAGGAGGAGATGAAATCCAGATAGGCCTGGAAGGTCTTGGAATGGTTTTCGATGTACCAGGCCGCGTTGATCCTGGCCTGAACCGCTGCGTTTGCGGGATCGGCCGGATTGGTCGCGCGCAGCGCTTCCGGCACCATGGACTGGGCCGCCGGGTTGGAGGGACCGTTGCCCATCGCAGTCAGAAGTTTCACCTGCCCCTCCGGCTGCTGCATGGAGGCGATGGCGCGGAAGGCCTCGGCGCCGGCCGGATTGTTCTTCGGCACGACCCACAAGCCGGGCTGCAGAAGACCGTCCTTGAAGGTGTAGGCGATGCGGTTATTGGTCTCGGCCTTGAGGACGTTGGCGCGGGTGTGCCACAACAGGCCCATGACGCATTCGCCGTCCCGCATCAGGCTCTGGCTTTCGGCGCCGCTGTTCCAGTAGAGCACATCCTTCTTGATGGTTCCGAGCTTGGCGAAGGCGCGCTTGAGGTCGAGCGGATAGAGCTGGTCGAGCGGGACACCGTCGGCGATCAGGCACAGCTCGAGCATGGCCTGGGAATCCTTGCGGACCATGCGGCGGCCTGGATATTTCTTCAGGTCGAAGAAGTCTGCGAGGGTCGGCGTCTCCTTGACCTTCGCCGTGTCCCAGGCGAGCACGGAGGAGAACATGTAGTTCACGACGCCGTTCTCGTAGGCGAATTCCGTGGCGACCTTGCTCTTGTCGACGATGCTGTAGTCGATCTTCTCCAGGGCGTTGCGCGGCCCGAGCTCGGCCAGCGTCGTGACGCCGCAATCGCAGATGTCCCAGGTGACGTTGCGCGACTGGACCATCGTCAGGATCTTGCCGTTGAGGGGGCCGCTGCCGTCCAGCACCATGCGGCCGCCCTGCGCGGCGAAGGGCTGCACATAGGCTTCGTCGAAAGCCTTCATGGCGGCGCCGCCGTAATTGACCACGACGACCTCCTTGCGCGCCTCTGCGCGGGCGACGCCGCCGGCGAGCAGTGCGGGAGCGGCGAGAAGGCTGGCGCCTCCCTTCAGGAGGGCGCGCCGGGTCGGGGTGAAAATTGAATTGCGTTCGTTCATGACGGAAGCCCCATTCGTTCGTTTCGACTGTTGCGGCACTGCAGTTCAGGCATCGGTGACCAGCGTCCCGGCGCTGTGGTCCCAACCGATCGTTACGGCGTCGCCGGCGACGGGCGGCTCGCCATGTCGCCAGGTCGGCATCATCACGACGACGTCGCCGAATTCCGGCGTGGCGACCACGAGCCGGAATTGTGAGCCCAGATAGCTCCACTCGGAGACGACGCCTTTGAGCGTATTGTCGGGTTGACCGGTTTTGCCGGCGAGGGTGATCTTCTCCGGCCTCAGGGCGATCACGACGGGCTGGCCGATCGCCGGGCGATTGCAGTCGTCGCTCGCCTGGATGATCCGCACGCCCTGATGGGTCAGCAAGAAGCCGCCGGCCACGTGACTGTCCACGCTGCCCTTGAGGAAATTGCTCTTGCCGAGAAAGTTGGCGACGAAGCTTGTCGCGGGCCGCTCGTACAGCTCGGTCGGCGATCCCTGCTGGACCATCTTGCCGTCTCGCATCACCACGATCCGGTCCGACATGGACAGGGCTTCGTCCTGGTCATGGGTGACGTAGATGAAGGTCAGGCCGATCCGCTTGTGCAATCGCTTCAGCTCGTCCTGCAGCTCTGCGCGCAGCTTCTTGTCGAGCGCGCTCAGCGGCTCGTCCAGCAGAAGCAGGTGAGGCGTGAAGACCATCGCGCGGGCAAGCGCGACGCGTTGCTGCTGGCCGCCGGAGAGCTGGCGCGGATAGCGGCCGGCTTGCGAGCTCAGCTGCACCAGATCGATGGCGGCATCGACCTTGCTCTTGATCTCGGCGGCAGGCCGTTTGCGCACCTTCAGCGGGAACGCGACGTTGTCGTACACGGTCATGTGCGGAAACAGGGCGTAGCCCTGGAACACCATACCGAAATTCCGCTGCTCGGGAGGGAGTCGCAGGATGCTCTGTCCGCCCAGCAGGATGTCGCCGCGATCGGGCTGGACGAAGCCGGCGATGGACATCAGCAGCGTGGTCTTGCCTGAGCCCGAGGGCCCCAGCAGCGTCAGAAATTCTCCGCGCCTGACCGTGAGGGACACATCGTTCAGCGCCGCGAAGTCTCCGTAGAACTTGACGAGCCTTTCGATCTTCAAATCGTGATCAACTCCTGCGGAAGCTGACACACTTATGAAATTGTTGGTGGTCATTCTCGTCTTCTGGCTACGGCGGCAGGACGTGCGGAGATCCGTGTATCCCTGCAGATTGGCCGAGAGCCAAAATCGCAACAATCATCTAATTTGCATCAGTATGGTGTGTTTTTTGAACGATTGACCCGCCGGTGGCCGACGGTTGCAATCAGTGCGTTCGGTGTGCCGACGATGAGCGTCGGCGTTGTCGCTGGACAGGCGGCCTATTCGGAACGAGCCGCCGCATCGATTGTCCTGGCGATGCCCCCCTGGAATGCTTCCTTCAACCAGCGGCGCAGCACCACCAGTTCGGGGTCGCCCCAACGTCTGGCAACAGCGACGAAGTAGTAACCGCCAAGACTGACGGGGTGAGGGCTGAGATCGACCAGCCTGCCGGCGGCGAGGTCCTCCTCGACGAGCAGGGTGTTTGCGAGTGCGACGCCTTGTCCCTGTCTTGCGGCCTCGATCGTCAGATGGGCATGCCAGAGGTGCGGTCCTCGCAACATCGGCAGGTCGGTGACTCCCGCATTTTCGAACCATTGCTCCCAATAGAGCGTCGAGGCTTCGTGGATCAGCGGCAGGTTCAGGAAATCGGAAGCTTGAGTGACGACGGGGTGGCGCGCCCTGAACGCGGGGCTTGCGACGGCATGAATCTTCGGCGCCGCGATCAGCTCGGTCCTGACCTTCGGGCGGCTGATCATCATGTTCATGTGAACGATCTCGGCATCAGCCTCGCCGCGCGTGAAGTCCGCACGCGACAGCGTTGGATACAGGGCGATGTCGTAGTTCGGCAGACTGGCCATGAGCGCGGGCAAACGGGCGAGCAGGCGCTGATTGATGATGCCGGGAATGCACCAGATCGTCAGGGTTCGGCGGCTGGCCGGACGAACATCTTCGTTGGCCTGGCGCAGGATGTCGAAGGCGCGGGTGACCCGAGCGTGGAACGCTTCGCCGGCGGCAGTCAGCAGCAGGCCGCGTCCGTGCGCCGCAACCAGCGCGACATTGAGGTCGAGCTGGAGCTTGCGGATGTGTCGGGAGACGACGGTCGGACTCACCGACAATTCATCGCTTGCCGCCTTGATGCTGCCGGTGCGGCCGACAGCCTCGAAGGCTCTCAGGGCATTGAGCGACGGAAGCCGCAGTGACAAGCGATCCTCTGGCAAAAGCCACCTCTTTCCAGATGATCTAGCTCACCAAACCAACCAGCGAAAGCAGGATCCGCGCCAATCCGAGGGATCGATGTACTGGGATTCGGATCCACCTACCGCCACATCCCCCGCATCCGCGCGCCGATGTCGATCTTCGGGCCCTGCGCCGCCGCGCGGGCCGCAGCCGAAGCCGCCTTCGGCCAGGCGGTGCGTTCGAACAGATAGACGAGGGATTCCGGGACGAAGCGGGTGCGCGAGGCGTAGACGTGGCGGTCGCCCTTGGCTTGCTGGCCGTGGGTGAAGAAGCGCTGCGGCACGACGAGATGCAGATCGTCCTTGGCGCGCGTCATCGCGACATAGAGCAGGCGGCGCTCCTCCTCGAGCTCGGCCGAGGTACCGGCGCCGAGATCCGACGGCATGCAGCCGTCGACGACGTTGAGCACGAACACCGACTTCCATTCCTGGCCCTTGGCGGAGTGGATGGTGGAGAGGATCAGATAGTCCTCGTCGCGAAGCGGAGGACCTGATTTGTCGCTGGTCGCATCCGGCGGGTCGAGCGTGAGCTCGGTCAGGAATTTTTCGCGCGAGGCATAGCCGCTCGCGATCTGCTCGAGCTGCATGAGATCGGCGCGGCGCGTCTCGGAATCCTCGTGGATGCGATCGAGATGCGGCTCATACCAGAGCCGTACGCGCTCGAGATCGGCGGGCCATTCCGAGTAACGCAGATTTCCGACCGTGCGGACGAAGTCGGTCCACTCGGCGCCGGTGCGTGGCGGCACCGCAAGCTGGCCGAGCGCGGCAAGCGGATCGGCGCTCTCCGCCATCTGGTCGAGCACGCGCTGCGCGGTGGCGGGGCCGACGCCGGGCAACAGGTGCAGGATGCGGAATCCGGCGACGCGGTCGCGCGGATTTTCGGCAAAGCGCAGCAGCGCCAGCACGTCCTTGACGTGCGCGGCGTCGAGAAACTTCAGTCCGCCGAACTTGACGAAGGGGATGTTGCGGCGGGTCAGCTCGATCTCCAGCGGACCGGAATGCGAGGACGTCCGGAACAGCACCGCCTGGTGCTTGAGCAGCGCGCCTTGCTCGCGGTTGGCCAGCACCTCCTCGACGATGTAGCGCGCCTGGTCGGCCTCGTCGTGGACGGTGACGAGCTGCGGCTTCTGCGACGAGGTGCGGTCGGTCCACAGGTTCTTGGTGAAGCGTTCGCGCGCTAGCCCGATGACGCCGTTGGCCGCCGCCAGCACGGGTTGCGTCGAGCGATAGTTGCGGTCGAGCGTGATCATCTCGGCGCGGGGGGAGAAGCTTTGCGGAAAATCCAGGATGTTGCGAACGGTGGCGGCGCGGAATGAATAGATCGACTGCGCGTCGTCGCCGACCACGGTCAGCCCGCGTCCATCCGGCTTCAGCGCCAGCAGGATCGAGGATTGCAGGCGGTTGGTGTCCTGATATTCGTCGACCAGCACGTGATCGAAACGGCCGCCGATCTCTTCGGCGATCAGCGCATCGCTCATCATCTGCGACCAGTAGAGCAGCAGGTCGTCGTAATCCAGCACGTGCTGGGTCTGCTTGGCCTCGACATAGGCCGCGAACAGGCCCTTCAGCTCGGCGGCCCAGCCCGCGCACCAGGGGTAGTGCTGGCCGAGCACTTTTTCGATCTCCATCTCGGCATTGACGCAGCGCGAGTAGATCGACAGGCACGTGCCCTTGGCGGGAAAGCGGCTCTCGGTCTTCGACAATCCGCGTTCGTGCCGGACCAGATTCATCAGGTCGGCGGAATCCTCGCGGTCGTGGATGGTGAAGGCTGGATCGACGCCGATCCGCTCGGCATATGCGCGCAGGAGCCGCGCGCCGATGCCGTGGAACGTGCCGGCCCAGGTGAGGGCGTCGCGCATGATCGCGGCATTGTTCTCGCCCAGCACCTTTCGTGAGATGCGCTCGACCCGGCCGGCCATCTCGGCCGCGGCGCGGCGGGAGAACGTCATCAGGAGGATGCGTCGTGGATCGGCGCCTGCGACGATCAGGTGCGCGACGCGATGGGCGAGCGTATTGGTCTTGCCGGAGCCCGCGCCGGCAATGACGAGCAGGGGGGCGCCCACGGTCGCGCCATCGGCGACGCCATGCTCCACGGCACGGCGCTGCTCCGCATTGAGCGTGTCCAGATATGTCGCCACGAATCGCCCCGGTGAAAGGGTGAGAGTCGGCGATCCCGGCGCGAATCGCAATGCGGCTGGACGGAACCAATGTTAAGACCTAGGGACAACACGGCCCGAAGTTCCAGCCCGAGAAGCGCGCAACCGGCATGACCGAGCTCAAGCCCGACCGGTTCGAGATGCGGCGGCTGGAGTCGCTCAGCAACACCATCTTTGGCGTCGCCATGACGCTGCTCGCCTACGACCTGCCCAAGGCCGCGGTGTTCACCAGTGCCCCGAGCTGGAGCGATCTCGCCCATGTCTACTCCGGCAAGCTCGCCGGTCTCGCGCTCAGCTTCATCATCGCCGGCGTGTTCTGGATCAGCCACCACCGCCGGCTCGCGCGCCAGCCCGTGGGCAGCCGCGGCATGGTGATCCTCAACCTGTTCTTCCTGCTGTCGATCGTGCTGCTGCCGGTGACCAACGGCCTCTACACCAATTACAGCATGAGCAGCGCGGTGGCCGTGCTCTACGGCCTGCATCTGACCGCCATCGCCGGCCTCAATGCTTGGCTGTGGTGGACGATTCTGGGCGGCTGGCGCCACGAGATCATGGCCTCGATGTTTCCGCTGCTGGTGTTCATTCCGGGCACGATCGTTGCGGCCTTCGCGCCGCACGTCGCGCCCTTTCTGTGGTTCATCGCCTTTGGCGGGCTGTTGATCCAGCGCTTCTATGCCGCGCCGACCGGGCCAGGCGCGTGAGGCGGCGGCTCACCCTTTTGTCGCGCCGAACCCGTCGGCCGGCACGTAAAGCTTGACCGGGCGGATTTCGTAGACCGCCGACGGGTTGACCTCGCGCAGCTTTCGCGCCGCCGCGATCGCTTCCTCATCGGTATCGTAGTCGACGAGATGGAAGCCGAGAAGCTGCTCCTTGGTCTCGGCAAACGGGCCGTCCAGCACCATGCCCGCGCCGGGGCCGCGCAAGGTGTGCGCCTTTCGGGTGTCATCCAGACGGGCGGCCGGCCCAAGGTGTCCGCTTGCCCTCAAGGGCGCCTGAACCTCGATCACTTTGGCCACGACCGCGGCGTCCTGCTCCGGCGCCCAGGACAAGATCTCGTCTTCCACATGGTAGGCCAGGATGGCGTAAAGCATCGTCACCTCGTTTGTTTTTCAAGCTTGCAGTCGGAAGGATGTAAGAGCGCCGCCGACACCGACAATCCCGCAGACTAACATATTGCGTCGCGCAAGTTGCGACGAAACCGTCCTGAAACCCGATTGCCGCCCTCGGAGGTGAACGCTGTCCAAAGCCGAGGCGACTGATGGCCACCAAGAACACTTCGGAGGCGGCCATGTCGACCATCAAGATCATCTGCGACGCGCGTCGGGCGGGAAAGTCGGAAGCCGCGGATTTGCACGACCAGTCCGGCCATCACCGCTATTACGGCAGCTCGGCCGAGAACGGCGGCGAGCGGATCGTCGAAAGCCGCCGCGGAAAACGCCCGCGCGCGCTCAATGTGTGCGGCTTCTGAAGCCTTCGGCGACACCGTCTTTCGACATGGACGTCCTGCAAATATCGATCGCGACGATGCCGTTCCTGCTTGCGCTGATGAGCCGGACGGGGAAGGCAATCGCGCCATGCTTGCTGACGAGCATCATCACCGTGGTGCTCGGCGACGAGCCTCATCGGGCGGTCATGGCCTGGTGCGTCGGCGTGTTGATTGCCGCCGTTGCCCTGCGTGAGCGGCTTCGCGCGAGCTGACCCGGCGCCGTCACGGCGCACTCAGGACCTGTTTGACCAGCGCCTCGCGCAGCGTTGCCAGCTCGCCGCTCGCTTCCATCTGCGCGATCACCTTGCCGACCTTCGGCACCAGATCGCGATGGCGTTCGTGCAAATAATGGTAGATGTGGATGCGCTCCAGCGGCGGCGAGAGCGGGACAATCCTGGTCTGCAGATTGAGTTTCCTCACCGCGACGAGCCCGCTGAAGAGGTCGGTGACCATCACCTCGAAACGGTCGGCTTCGAGCATCCTGATCATGTTCTCGAGGCTGGTGGTCGCGGTGACGCGGGCCATGCCGCGCGTCCCGGCCTCCGAGGAGCCGACGCCGCGGACGATTCCGATGCTGTACTCCCTGATCGAATTCCAGCCGGCGACGTCGAAACGGAGTTTCGTCGTGAAGACCGCCGGCTCGATGTAGTTGATCGCCGGCGTGACCTGAATCAGCGTCGGGTAGTCGCTGGAAAGCGTTCCGATCCGCTGGATCTCGCCATCGACCTCGCCGGCGCTCGACAGCGCCAGCGCGCGCTTGCCGGGGACGTCCTCGAACTCCAGCTTGATATTCAGCTTGGCGTAGACGGCCCGCAGCATCTCGCCGCCGACATATTGATCCGGGATGTCGGCGATCCGCGCCAGCCGGATCAGCTCCTGCGCGTGCGACGGACCGGCGGCGAGCAATGACAGGCAGGCGACGATGATCCGCCACATGACGCGTCTCCTTTACCTCGCATTGCTCCCATTGGATTCGGATGGCCGCGATCCACCGGGGGTCGCGCCCGCGTGGCGGCCGCACCGCTCGC
Source organism: Bradyrhizobium sp. LA6.1 (assembly GCF_040547805.1). Classification (NCBI taxonomy): domain Bacteria; kingdom Pseudomonadati; phylum Pseudomonadota; class Alphaproteobacteria; order Hyphomicrobiales; family Nitrobacteraceae; genus Bradyrhizobium; species Bradyrhizobium sp. LA6.1. The sequence continues at coordinate 622,942 of NZ_JBEPQK010000002.1, forward strand.
TTGTCTTGCAGGCGACTGCGGACTTTAACCAATGTCATTCCAGTACGCGAAGTGATAGTTTGCGCGAGAATCCTGCTGCTGGGCGCAAGACAAGACCCCGCCAAGCCGCCCATGGGCCGGCAGGATCGCCACGCAGGTCGCGTGATGAAAGAATTTCAACTGTCGAATTGCTCGCGGCTGCGACCCGCCGTCCGGAGCAGGGTGCCGCCATTCCGGGGACGTGGTGCATGGGCAACGCAGGCGACGAGGACTCCAAGCGCAGCAGTCGCGCCGGTCCCCCGGTGGCCGCGAAGCAGGATTTGAGCGGGATCGGCGCTGCATTTGCGCCAGGGATGATCGGAGCGCTGCTGTCGCGGATCTTCAACTGGTCGCGCAGCGGCGTCGGGCCGCGCCTGCTGGCCGCCGTGCTGCTGTTCTCCTCGATCGTCACGCTGATGCTGACCGCCCTTCAACTCTACCTCGACTACGACCGCGAGGTCGGCGTCATCGAGACGCGGCTCGACGAGATCGGCCGCAGCACGACCGGCAGCCTCGGCGAGAGCCTGTGGAATCTCGACCAGAACCAGCTCAAGCTCCAGCTCGACGGCATCCTGCGGCTGCCCGACATCCGCGCCGCCGAGGTGCGCGAGATCGCCGATCGTCCCAATCCGATCCGTGTCGCGGTCGGCGAGCCGAGCACCCGCTCAGCCGTGACACGCGACTATCCGCTGAACTACAGCGTCCAGGGGACGGCACGCCCGATCGGCGTGCTCCATGTCGAGGCGACGCTGGCCGAGGTCTATCAGCAGCTGCTGAACCGGGCCCTTGTCATCCTGGCAAGCCAGGCCGCGAAGACCTTTGTCGTCTCGCTGTTCATCATCTACATGTTCCATCTGCTGGTGACGCGGCATCTGGCCGCCATCGCCGAGTTCGTCGGCCAATACAGCCTGTCGCGGCCGCCGCCGCCTTTGCACCTCGAGCGCCGGCCGCCCCGCGATCCCGACGAGCTGGACAAGGTGATCGACGCCTTCAACGCGATGTGCGCGAACCTCGAGCGCGCCTATGGCGAGCTGCGCGAGGCCAACGCAAATCTCGAGCGCGACCTGAATATCCGCCGGCGCGCCGAAGAGGACGCGCGTGCCAGTGAAGAGCGTTTCCGCGACTATGCCGAGACCGCGTCCGACTGGTTCTGGGAGACCGGACCGGATCATCGGTTCACCTACGTATCCGACCGGGCCGGCGCCTTCGGCATGGACAACAAGGCGCTGGTCGGCAAGCACCGCACAGATGCCGCCTCCGACCGCGACGCCGAGCCTGAGAAATGGCGCGCGCACGTGGCGACGCTGGACCGCCATGAGCCATTCCGGAAGTTCGAATATCGCGGGCGCGACGTGGCCGGCCGTATGCATCATTTCAACGTCAACGGCCAGCCGATCTTCGCCGCGGACGGACGCTTCATGGGCTATCGCGGGTCGGCCACCGACCTCACCGCGCAGCACGAGGCCGAGGAGCGGCTGCGCCAATCCCAGAAGATGGACGCGATCGGTCAGCTCACCGGCGGCGTCGCTCACGACTTCAACAACGTGCTCACGGTCATCACCGGCACCATCGAGATCATTCAGGAAGGGCTTGCCGACAAGCCCGAGTTCGCCGCGATCGCACAGCTGATCGACGATGCGGCGGCGCGCGGCGCCGAGATCACATCGCAATTGTTGACCTTCGCGCGCCGCCAGCCGCTGGAGCCCCGCGACATCGACGTCAACGCACTCGTGGTCGAAACGGCGAAGCTGCTCAAGCCGATCCTCGGCGAGCATATCGAGCTCGTGACCCGGCTCGCGGACGACGCCTGGTCCGCGATGGCAGATCCGTCGCAGCTCTCGTCGGCGATCGTCAATCTCGCCGTCAATGCGCGTGACGCGATGCCGGGCGGCGGCCGGCTCACGCTCGAGACCGCGAACCGCGAGCTCGACGGCACCAGCGGTGCCGGCGACGGCGATGTCATGCGCGGCGCCTTCGTGATGATCGCGGTGGCCGACACCGGTCATGGCATTCCGGCCGATATTCGCGAGCGCGTGTTCGAGCCGTTCTTCACCACCAAGGGCGTCGGCCGCGGCACCGGACTTGGGCTGAGCATGGTCTACGGCTTTGCCCGCCAGACCGGCGGGACCGTCGTCATCGAGAGCGAGGAGGGGCGCGGCACGGTGATGCGGCTGTTCCTGCCGCGGTCGAAGGGCGAGGCGCCGGCCAGGACGACGCCGGTTCAGCCGCCCGCGTCGGCACGCGGGCACGAGACGATCCTCGTGGTCGAGGACGATCCGCTGGTGCAGGGCTATGTCATCGCCCAGCTCGGCACCCTCGGCTATCGCACGCTCGCCGCCAGCGACGGCGCAGCTGCGCTTGCGTTGGTCGACCAGGGCGTCAAATTCGACCTCCTGTTCACGGACATCATCATGCCCGGCGGCATGAACGGACGGGAATTGGCCGAAGCCGTCCGGCTCCGCCGGCCGGGGGCGAGCGTGCTCTACACCTCCGGCTATACCGACGACACCATTGTCCACGAAGGACATCTCGATCCCGGCCTGGCGCTGCTCAGGAAGCCGTACCGGAAATCGGAGCTTTCGCAGAAGATCCGCGAGGTGCTTGCAGGTGAGCCGCCGGCCTGAGCGGAGCTCATCCATGCAGACGCCACCCACGAAAAAGGCGCGGCGGGGAGACCCCGTCGCGCCCGATTTCTTGCTCGCTGGTCCAGGGCTGAGAGCGCCCCGATGCCAGGCCTTTCGTCAAAGCCTAGCGGGCGATCCCAGCGAGGTGACAGCGCTTGAGATAAGACACTGGATCACCTCCTTTCGTTGGTTTCGGGACTCTGAATATAGGACGAAATCCCGCCGCCGTTAAGGGGCGCCCCGGGGGCGGGAACCAGCCTGTCCGCGAGACGGGAAAGACCGGTCCGGAGCAGTTGAGACTGCCGCGCGGTCGTGTTAGGGAGCCAGTGATGCGGGTGTAGCTCAATGGTAGAGCAGCAGCCTTCCAAGCTGAATACGAGGGTTCGATTCCCTTCACCCGCTCCAATGTTTTCAATGACTTGGTTCGTCAAGAACTTTTCATTCCGACAAGCCCGGCTGATTCATTCCGACAAACGTTCACTTTTTGGCCGCCTGCTTGCGCCGCTTGATGCGCTTGATCTGCGCGTCCTGTTTGGCCTCATCGTCATGGTGCAGGTAGTGCGCCATCGCTTTCGTCGATGACCATTGGCCCTTCTTCATCAACTGCGTTTCCGTTAAGCCGGACGTGCTCGCTTCGGTGGTCCCGCCATGTCGGCCGAACGAAGTAAACGTCAGCTCAGGCCGCAGGCCCGCCGCCATTATGATCTTCTTCGAAATGCGCTCGACCTGCGTCAGCATCTCACCCTTGCCACCCCACGGCAGGCCACTGCCGTCACGACGAAGCATGAGACCGCCCGTGGGGCGCAGCGCCTTCATGGCATCCAGCTCAGCCATCAGCAGGGGATAGAGCGGCTTGTCCTTTTTATCGAACAGCGGTTCCCATGAGCCCGTGCTGGTCTTGTAGTTGATGACATGGACGTGGTTTGGACGGCCGTCCGGACGATAGTCGCTGGTCCGCGGAGCGTTGCCGATATCCGCGATGGACTGCCCACTGTGGAAGATCGAAAGCGGATCTGAAGATTTGATTTTGGCGCGGTGTCGGCAACCGGTTCAAACGATGCGTGGGAGAACGTCGGTGCGCCGGTCCTTGTCGAAATAGCGGTGCTTCAACGCACCGGCGACGTGCAGCGTGACTAGCGCCAGCAGGCTGTAGGCGAGCGTCTTGTGCAAGAATTGGAACAGTCTGAATCGATCATCATCCTTCGGCAGAAGTTCAGGAAGGTGGATGCCGAAGAAGAACACCCCGTCGCTCTCGGTGAAGGAGCTGGACATCGCATAGCCCATCAGCGGGACAATCAGCAGCAGCGCGTACATCGCGACGTGCACGGCCTGCGACAGAAGTCTCTCTTGGGTGGGGAGCGGCGCCGGTCCGGGCAGACGCGACATCGCGCGGATCGCAAGCTGCGCAAGAACGATCAGGAACACCAGCACGCCGAAGGATTTGTGCCAGGGATAAAGCAGGTTGAACCTCGCCGCGACGGCCTCATCCAGCACGGTCATCGTCCAGCCAGCCGCGATGAGGCCAAGGATCAGCAGGGCGCGCACCCAGTGCAGGATCCGCAGCGCCGCAGGATACTTGTCGATCGTTGGATGAACATCGTGAATCACGCTTTGAGCTCCTTGCCGGAAACTGTCGAGAATGCACAACAAGCAACGGGCATCCACCAATGTGGAGCCGTGGGGTTCAGTGGTGTCGGTAAGGGTTGTACATCCATGTAGTCGGTTCTTCCCGCTGGTGCGCGAAACACGTTAGGTCTGAATCGACGCGTCGGGTGCCGCATTGGATTCACAATCTTCAAGGGGAAGTGTGATCTCAAAAACGGCACCTCCGCGTGAGGATGCCCGATACGCGACATGTCCGCCATGTGCCTCGGTGATGGCGCGAACGATGGACAGGCCCAGCCCAGATCCGCCATAACGCGGGGAGTGCGATGGGTCACCACGCGCGAACGGATCGAATGCCCGCTTGGCAAACTCCGGCGGCAATCCGGGACCTTCATCCTCGACACGAATGATGGCGGAGTTGCCAGACTTCAGAGTCGAGATTTCGATACGGCCAGCCTTCGCGTAGCGTTGAGCATTATCGAGAAGGGCGAGCAACGCCTGGCGAATACGAATCCCGTCGCCGAGAACGACCAGATCTTCCAGCGCGAGTTCGAGCGAGAAGCCGGCGTTTGCGAGCGAGGGCTCCAGCAGGTCGGCGACGTTGTGAATTTCCGCGGCGAGCGCGACCGGCGCTCTCCCAAGATCCAGGCGTCCGCTATCGGCCAGCGTGACTGTACGAAGATCGTCGACGAGCCGCGAGAGTCCGTCGATCTGTAGCAGCAGATTGCGGATTGACGCTTCATCGGGTGTGAAAACGCCGTCGGCGATGCCCTGGAGGCGACCCTTCAGGATCGTGAGCGGCGTTCTGAGCTCGTGTGCGATCGCTGCACTCCAAGCGATCATGTCGTCGGCGTTATCTTGCAGCCTCTGTGCCATCGCGTTGAAATCGGCTACCAGATGAGCCGTCTCGCCGAGCGACCGATCGCCGGGAGACGCGCGCGCTGAGAGGTCTCCAGCGGCTATTTTGCGCGCGCTTTCCGCCAGGGAATTCAGCGGAGCCAAGATTCGCTTCGTCAGCCGGAGCGCGACAACGATCGCAAGGGCCAGTCCGATAAGTAGGAAGACCGCGATCATCACCAGGTCGGGCGCCTCTGGAAGAAGGGGAGGCGGTCCGGGAGGCGGTGGAAAATAGCTTAGATAAATTCCGTAGAAGACGAACGAACCGACGAAGACGATCAGCATCGCGATGGTCGCCACGACGCTCATTGAGGCTATGATCTGCCTACTTAGGCGATACCGCTTCATATTGCGGCCAATCGATAGCCGACGCCGCGAACACCGGACAGCATGCCAGGCGCGCCGGCCTCGTCCAGTTTTTTGCGAAGATTGCTGATGTGGCTGTCCACCGTCCGCTCGAGGGCGTCGCTGCCGGGCAGGCAGGCATCGACGAGCTCACTTCGCGTGAAGGCCTTGGTCGGTGTTCGCGCCATGTGAGCCAGGAGCCGAAATTCGGTGAGTGTGAGCGGCAGTGGTTGTTCAGTTCCATCCACTTCGACTTTTACCATGTGGCCGTCGAGATCAATGGCAACGCAGTCGACGCGCAGCATGCCGCCGGCGCTTGACCGGCCAGCCCGCCGCAATACCGCTTTGGTGCGGGCAACCACTTCGACCGGATTGAACGGCTTGACGACATAGTCGTCAGCCCCGATGCGCAGTCCCTGCAAACGATCGATATCCTGGTCAAGCGCGGTGATCATGATGACGGGTGTATCGCCCCGGCGCCGGATCTCGGCCAACACCTCCCATCCGTCCAGGCGGGGCATCGTCACGTCGAGAAGGATGAGGTCCGGTTTCAGCGCAAGGTGCAGGTCGAGTGCCGCTCGACCATCGCCGGCGCGGACCGTGCGGAAGCCCTCACGCGTCAGATAGGCGTCGAGAATTTCGCAGATTTGCGGTTCATCTTCGGCAATGAGGATAAGGGCGTTCATCGGAACACGAGGTCAGGCGTCATTGGATAGGGCTCTTGGCATGGGGTGAGCTTCCCGTCGACCTATTACAGGCCTTCTCCACCAAATCTCCATCAATTCTCCATGGTCGATCGACCGTTGCCAGCGATGACGCGGCATACCGGCCCTGTCCGGCAGGCTGGTGGAAGCCGAAGCCGCTCTTGGATCACCGCGGCGCTCTGTAAGGACCATTTCGCATGCGCATCGACCCTGTCCGCACCGCCGTTTACGGACTTCCGGTGGTTTTGGCTATTACGCTCGTTTTCGCTATTGCGCTCGCTTTCGCGCGCGACGTCGCGGCAGGACGCACCATGCCGAGATCCGGTCCCTTTGGAGCCTGGCTGACTCAGGCGGGCGACGCTAAGGTGGTGGTGAAACCATGCGGCGCAGCAATATGTGGCAAGGTCGTGTGGCTGAAGCAGCCGATCGACAGCGCAACAGGGAAACCTCCGACAGACGACAAGAACCCGGATCCGGCTCTCAGAACGCATCGCATCGTGGGGCTTCAGCTCTTCCTCGACATGCTGCCCTCTGCCTCGAACGCATGGTCCGGGCGAGTCTATAACGCCGACGACGGCAAGAGCTATGCCAGCACAGTTACCCTGCTTGATGCAGCACGACTGGAAGTGCGGGGGTGCGCCGGTTCGTTGTGCGGGAGCGAAATATGGACTCGGGCCGCGCGATAGCCCCAGCGTCGAGATGTGAGGACGCATCATCGCGTGACGTCTCCTCAACAAGAGCTTTAGTGCGAGGTCCTCCACCAGATCTCCACCCGGCCTCGTCTCTGCGTCAACAGCCGCGAGGCAATGCGCATGGAGCGAGACGGTGCGCGGGCCGCAGCCCATCTGGCGCGCCACTTCGATACTTTCCGTTGGAGGACCTATGAAGAATCGTCCCATTGTTTATGCAACCACGCTCGTCCTGATCGCCTTTGCTGGCGAAGGCCATGCTGGAACCAACGACGGATATTCCGGCGTGAATCTCAACATCCGTTCCGGACCGAGTGCTCGATTTCCCGCCGTCGGGAGGTTGCCTGCCGGATCGTCGCTGACGATTCACGGATGCCTGGCACGCTATACCTGGTGCGACGTGAGCGCATCTGGGGTTCGCGGCTGGGTGTCGGGAGCGCATGTTCAGTTCGTTCACGAAGCGCGCCGCGTCTACGTCCCTGCCTACGCGGCGCAGGCGGAAATCCCCGTCGTAACGTTCAACGTCGCCGGTTACTGGCACGACTACTATCGTGACTATGGCTTCTACGGCGAAGTCGACCATTGGAGCGACCATCGCTGGGAGAACGACGGCAATCCGCCCGGTTGGCGCGACAATTGGGATGACGACCATATCGACCCCGAAAATGAGCCCGTGCCGGACAACGACTAGGCGGCTCGATACGTCCATCATCGTCATCTAGACCGTGTACTCATTCTTTCAATCAAAGGCCCATCCATGAGTGACCTCCTCGTCCGCCTCTATGATCTTCCCGACGTTAGGACGGACGAGAAGATCGCTTCCCACGGGATCACGGTTCGTCGCGCGATGGCGGCGGAGGCGCATGTCGTACTTCCCTGGATTGAAAAGCATTTCCATAGCCCCTGGGTGAGCGAAGCGACGCGCGCCTTCACGCGCTCTCCGGTCATGGTCTGGATTGCTGTGCGGCATAACGAGTTGCTGGGCTTCGCCTGCGCCGACTGCTCGATGCGCGGCTTCTTTGGTCCGACGGGAGTAGCGAAGGCTGCTCGTGGGCAGGGCATTGGCGAGGCGCTCCTCTTCACCACCCTGCGCGGCATGCGCGAAGCGGAATATGCCTATGCGATCATCGGTGGCGTTGGGCCCGTGGCATTTTACCGAAAGCACCTCGACGCGATCGATATCCCGGGCTCCGAGGCAAGCATCTACGGTCCGATGCTGCACGACGACAAAGGGCGAGATTTCGACGACCTTTAGCGGCCAGCACCGCCCAGAAGAACAACGTTGCCTTCTTGAGGCGCGCCCGAGCCCCGCGAAGATAACGCGGGATCAGCTTGCCCGTGAAGAATACGCAGCCCGCTCGGCTTCGCGGCCAACGCGTTGATCATCTACAAGGCGGCCTTCCCATCAGGTGCGCCTTCTGCCGCTTTGGATTCCTGCATGGCACGTCAGTTCGGCACTTTCCAGATCCTGTTCCTGTTCCTGAACGCACTGTGTTTGGCCGGTTGCGACAAGGATAAACACGACGGGTCGGCGCAGGTTGGAGCACCGCCGGCCCTGGTCACGGTATTGTCGGTCAAACCCGAAACGGTGACCCTCGTCGACGAGTTGCCGGGGCGGGTTGCGGCTTTCCGAACCGCGGAGATCAGGCCGCAGGTTGGCGGGATCCTCGAAAAGCGCCTGTTCGATCAGGGCTCCGAAGTCGCGGCCGGCCAAGCCCTGTTCCAGATCAATTCCGATGTGTTCAAGGCAGACGTCGACAGTGCGGCCGCGGCCCTTCAGCGGGTCGAGGCGGGTCTTGTTCGCTCGCAAGGCAAGTTCGACCGCGCGAAGCAACTGGTGACGAGCTATGCGATCAGCCGCGAGGCCTATGACGACGCCGCGGCGGATGTCGCTCAGGCGAAGGCAAATGTTGCGGAAGCCCAGGCATCGCTCCAACGCAGGCAGCTTGATCTCGCGTTTGCAACGGTTCGCGCGCCGATCGCAGGACGGACCGGGCAGGCCCTAGTGAGCGAAGGCGCGCTCGCATCGGTTTCCTCTACAAACGCTCTGGCGACCATCCAGCAGATCGATAAGGTCTATGTCGATGTACGCCAGCCCGCCACCCAGATCGACGCGATCCGGGAGGCCGCCCAATCGGGGCAACTCGACGACGCCTCACAGGTGCCGGTGGCGATTTTCGCCGCCAGCGGCAAGGCTTATCGGGTGACAGGACGCGCCTTGTTCTCCGACATCAGCGTCGATCGTGGCACGGGCAACGTCACGGTCCGCGTAGAGGTCCAAAATCCGGATCGCATTCTGCTTCCCGGCATGTACGTCCGCGCCCGAATGCCGCGCGGCGTGAGGCACAACGCGTTGCTGGTGCCCCAGGAGGCCGTCGTCCGTGATGCTGATGGAAAGCCGCAACTCGTCATCGTCGACGATCGCAAGCGGGCCGCGCGGCGCGTGGTCGGTCTCGGCGAGATCGTGGACCGCCGCTATATCGTGACGTCAGGCCTGCAAGCAGGCGAGACGGTCGTGGTGCAGGGCCAAGAACGCGCGAAGAACGACGCGGTCGTTGAGGCCGTGCCCTTCACCGCGGCGCAAGTGAACAACTGAGAGTACAGCGACAGCATCATGTCTCAGTTCTTCATCGACCGCCCGGTGTTCGCCTGGGTCATTGCGATCTTCATCGCGCTGATCGGGGCAATCTCGATGACACAGCTTCCGGTGTCGCGTTTTCCGACCATCGCACCCCCCAGTGTCAGCATCTTCGCGACCTATACGGGGGCGACGCCGCAGACGATCAACGATAGCGTCGTCACACTGATCGAAAGGGAGCTGTCGAGCGTCAAGAACCTGCTTTATTTCGAATCGACCGTCGACACGTCCGGCAGCGCAAGCATTACCGCCACGTTCAAGCCAGGCACTGCAGCCGACCTGGCCCAGGTTGACGTTCAGAACCGTCTGAAAGCGATTGAAGCGCGCCTTCCCGAGGCGGTTCGGCGCATGGGCGTCACCGTTGAATCGGCTGCGTCCGATTTCCTGATGATCGTGACGCTGAATTCGCGCACCGGCGCGTACGACGAACTCGCGCTGGGCGACTATATGACGCGGAACATCGTGCAGGAGTTGAAGCGCGTGGAAGGCGTCGGCCGTGTCCAGACCTTCGGCTCTGAAAAGGCGATGCGCATATGGGTCGATCCCGCCAAGCTGGTCTCCTATTCGCTATCGCTGGCCCAAATCATAGGCGCGATCCAGGCTCAGAACGCCCAGATCGCACCGGGCAGGGTGGGTGCCGAGCCGACGGTCCCCGGACAGAAAGTCAGTATCCCGCTCACTGCGCAGGGGCAGCTGCAGACGCCCGAGGAGTTCGAGGCGATTGTTCTGCGCGCCGAAACTGACGGCTCCAAGCTTGTTTTGGGCGATGTCGCCCGCGTCGAACTCGGCGCGCAGAGCCTGAGCTTTACGACCCTTGAAAATGGAAAGGCCGCCACGGCTGCAGGTATCCAGTTGGCGCCGGGCGCCAATGCGGTGCGCACCGCCGCCGCCGTTCATGCGCGCCTGGCCGAACTCGCGCCGGCCATGCCGGAGGGGATGGGCCATGCCATCGCCTTCGACACGGCCCCCTTTGTGAAGATATCGATCGAGAAGGTCGTCCACACCTTGATCGAGGCCATGGTGCTCGTCTTCCTGGTGATGCTCCTGTTTCTCCAGAGCATTCGATACACGCTGATCCCGGCCATCGTTGCGCCGATCGCGCTGCTCGGGACCTTCTCAGTCATGTGGGCGGCTGGATATTCGATCAACGTGCTGACGATGTTCGGCATGGTGCTCGCGATCGGTATCATCGTCGACGACGCGATCGTCGTGGTCGAGAATGTCGAGCGGATTATGGCGACCGAGGGGCTCCCGCCGAAAGAAGCCACGCGGAAGGCGATGAAGGAGATTACCGGCGCCGTCATCGGGATCACCCTCGTTCTGTCTGCAGTGCTCGTTCCCATGGGACTCGCGAGCGGGTCGGTCGGCGCGATCTATCGGCAGTTCACGCTATCGATGGCGGTGTCGATTCTGTTTTCAGCTTTTCTCGCGCTCACGCTGACTCCCGCGCTTTGCACCACACTGCTCGAGCCAATTGCGGCCGGCCAACACGAGAAGAAAGGCTTCTTTGGTTGGTTCAACCGGACTTTCAACCGGATGACGCAAGGCTACTCCGGCTGGGTCGCCGCGTTGGTTCGCAGGACAGGGCGCATGATGGTCCTTTATGCCGTCATCGTCGCCGCGCTCGCCTACTGCTACATGCGTCTGCCCTCATCTTTCGTCCCGGCGGAGGACCAGGGCAACTTCATGACGAGTTTCACGCTGCCAACGGACGCGACGGCCGAACGAACCCTCGATATCGTCAAGCAATACGACGCGTACGTCGCATCGCGAGCGGCCGTCTCGGGCAACACTTCCATCATCGGCTTTGGCTTCTCCGGCTCCGGACCGAACGCGGCCATGGCGTTCACAAGTCTCAAGGATTGGAGCGAACGGAGCGCGACCGTCAACGACGAGGTCGCCAGCGCCACGGCGGCGATGGCCAACGCGCGCGAAGGCACGGTCATGAGCATGAAACCGCCGGCGATTGAGGCCCTGGGCACCACCAGTGGTTTCTCGCTTCGCCTCGAAGACCGGGCCAATCGCGGCCATGCCGCATTGATGGCTGCCCAGGCAAGCCTTCTGCAACTTGCCTCGCAAAGCAGACGCGTCAGCGGCGTATATCCCGAAGGTCTGCCGAGCGGACCGAGCGTGAGGCTGAAGATCGACCGCCAGAAGGCCGAAGCCCTTGGCGTGCCCTTCACCATGATCAGCGACACGCTGACGGTGGCCATGGGATCAACCTATGTGAACGACTTCCCGAATGCCGGACGACTGCAGCAGGTGATCGTTCAGGCGGACGCGCCGAACCGCATGCAGATCGAGGATGTTCTGAAACTCTACCTCCGCAACAATGCCGGGGGCATGGTGTCCTTGTCGGAGGTGGTCACACCTGTGTGGGGCGAGGACCCTCTTCAACTCGTGCGTTACAACGGCTATCCCGCGGCGCGCGTTGCCGGAAACGCCGCGTCGGGTGTCTCCAGCGGCGACGCCATGGCGGAGATGGAGCGGCTCGCCGCCCAGCTTCCGGCCGGCTTCGTGGTCGAATGGACCGGGCAGTCGCTGCAGGAGAAAGAATCGGCGTCGCAGGCCCCGATCCTGCTCGCGCTGTCGATGCTGGTTGTGTTCCTGGTGCTGGCAGCGCTGTACGAAAGCTGGTCGATCCCGCTTTCGGTCATGCTGGTCGTGCCTCTTGGCATCCTCGGCGCCGTGCTCGCGGTGCAAATTCGTGGGCTTGAGAACGATGTGTTCTTCAAGGTCGGGCTCATCACCATCATCGGGCTCTCGGCCAAGAACGCGATTCTCATCGTCGAGTTCGCCAGGGGCTTGCGCGCGCAGGGGCGGGGACTCGGTGATGCCGTCGTCGAGGCCGCCCGGCTTCGCTTGCGACCTATCCTGATGACTTCGCTTGCCTTCGCCCTCGGCGTCGTGCCGCTGATGCTCGCCCGGGGAGCGAGCGCCGAGACCCAGCATGCGATCGGAACCGGAGTCTTCGGCGGCATGCTCTCCGCCACTGTCCTCGCGCTACTCTTTGTGCCTGTCTTCTACGTCGCCGTGATGAAACAGTTCAGCTCGCGCGAACGGGAGGTCGTGGCTGTCTCGAAAGAGGCGATCGAATGAGAGGGGCGAGAAATGCATTTGAGAATTTGCGGGAGCGACTCCGGACCGATCGGTTGCGACGATTCCGCGGCGCCTTCGCCGCGATTCCTCTCGCCCTTGCGGTCGGCGCCTGCGCCGTCGGTCCTGACTACATGCCCCCTTTGGTGGCTGTTCCTTCCAAATGGAGCTCAGCCGACCGGTTACAGCCGGCGGCAGCGCCGGTTCTGGCGCGCTGGTGGATGCGTCTGAACGATCCGTTGTTGAATGCGCTGATCGATGAGGCGGTGTTGGACAACCGCGATGTCGCGATCGCAAGAGCACGTGTCCGCGAGGCCCGTGCGAGTTATCGACAAACCGCTGGAGCCCTGTTCCCGACGGTTAGAGGGACCAGCTCGGTGACTGATCAGAAAAGCGGGCCCAATCTGGCAAGCGAAGGCGTCCCCGCAAGCATCCCGGCCTTTAGCCAAGATCAAGCTGGCTTCGATGCGAGCTGGGAGATCGACATCTTCGGCAAGTACCAGCGCGGCGCTGAGGTGGCCGGTTATGGCGTGGAGGCCGCGGACGAGCAGCTTCGTGTCACGCTGTTGACGCTCATCGGCGACGTCGCATCAAACTACGCGATGGCGCGGGGATACCAGGCCCGGCTTGCGTTGGCGCGCCGGACGGCAGCCGCGCAGCGCGAAACCACGGAACTCACCGGCACCAGGTTTGAGGCCGGGGGCGCGTCGGCCATCGATCTTGCCAACGCCAAGGGGCAGATGAGCACGACGGAGGCGGCCATTCCGGGTCTTGAGGCCTCTTATGCGGGCATCGTGCATCGATTGAGCGTGCTGATCGGCCAGGCGCCGGGAAGCTTGATGAAGCTGATGAGCCGCAACATTCCCATTCCGAGGCCGCGCCTGCCGATGCCGATCGGTATCCCGGCCGATATCCTGATGTCGCGGCCCGACATACAGCAGGCGGAACGCGTACTGGCACAGGCCACAGCAAGGATCGGCCAAGCTGAAGCCGCGCGCTACCCAACGATAAGCCTCACTGGAAACATCTCCACGACGGGGTTGAAGGTCGGAGATCTCGCGAAGAATTCCTCGATCGGCTGGTCCGTCGGCCCGACTCTCAGTGCTCCCATTTTCAATGGCGGACAATTGCAGGCGGCGGTCGAATTCGGGCAGGCGCAACGGGACCAGAGCTTTACGCAATATCAGGCGGCGGTTCTCAAGGGGCTCGAAGAGGTCGAGAACGCGATTGTCGCTTTGGCGCAGGAGCGAATCCGGCTTGGAAAACTTTCGGTCTCCGTCGAATCCTATCGGCAGGCGGCGACGCTGTCGCGAGCGCTATACCGGAACGGATCGACCAGCTTTTTCACCGTGCTCGATGCCGAGCGTTCTCTCTATTCTGCCGAGGATGCACTGGTTCAGAGCCGGATCGCGTTGGCGACCGACTATATCGCATTGAACAAGGCGCTCGGGGGCGGATGGGACAGTGTTGTCGACGTGTCGAAGCCCGAGGTTGTCGACACGAGTATGGGGCCCCGCCCGAGATCGGCCATCCTCGGTCGCTTCATACAAGCTACGGAGATTCCGTAAGCGAAGCCGTGGCAGCGTCGATCGCAACGAGATCCCGATAGCATGGCCCCACGACACCGGCGGGCACACGGTGATGCCATGCGAGTGGCAAACTCAACCCCTTGCGCGCCCGAGACCCAGCCGCGAACAGCCGATGTGCTTACCTCGTACTACGTATAACGCGACACACATCCGCGCTGACTGCACGCTAACGCTTGAACCAGCGCTGGATGACGATCTCAGCCTCCCGGTTGCCAGCCTGCGGTCGCGGAGAGGGCGTGCGCGTGGGCGATCAGCGCCGTCGCGGTGGGGCCTTTCAGATCGTCATCGAGAATACCGATGGGACCCATCATCGTGATAGCCGCGATCATGAACCCACCCTGGTCGAAGATCGGTGCAGACAGGGAGGTAAAGTTCGGCAGAAGGGCATCGCGGCAGCGGCTTATGCCATCGCGTCGAATCTTGTCCATCATGTCCTCCACCTCGGCCGTGGTGGTGGGCGCATCATCCGTCCTCGGCTGGCGCGAGAGCTCCTCCTTGAGCTCTTGATCCAGCATCTGGCCTGTAAGAGAGCGCGGCAGATGTGCAAGAAAGTTTCGCCCCAACGCAGACCGCAGCAGGCTCAGGACGCTTCCGACGCGCAGCTCGATGATGGGCCGGCTAGCTCCGCCCTCGACGCGATAGATGATGGTCGGGCCACGATTGCCCCACACGCCGAGAAACACCGTGTGGCCGATCGTCGTTGCGAGTTCGGTCATGGCCGGCCGCGCGACGGCGAAGACGTCGAATTGCTCGATGGCCGCCATGCCGAGCTTCAAGGCGTAGGGGCCGAGGGCATAGCAGCCGGTGTCGGTCTCCTGTCGGACGATGCCGACCGCCTGAAAGCTCACGAGATAGTAGTGGACGTTGGCCGCGGACATTCCGGTGTTGGCGGCGATCATCTTCAGCGGCACGGGCCGCATTTCGGTCCTGAGGTAGTCGAGGATCTTGAAGCCGATCTCGATCGACTGAATGCCGCGCCGTCCGGTCCGTTCGGCCGTGGTGATTTTGCCGGTTTTGGCTCCTCGTGCGGATGCGGGCGCCGGATCCGGCGGGCGGGGTCGGCGCGGCTTCTTCACTGAAAATCCTTATAAATCAGGGTGTTATGGCGAGTGTCGTTCTGGCGCATTATTGGGCGCGTCTCGCCAGATATTCAAGCTTGCTGTATTTGACGAGATCATATGTATATGACTAAATAAAATGGCTTGAAGCGGGGCTGGGTTTGGCCGCGGCGCAAACAGGGGGAATGACGATGGATGCACGAGCGACGGCGGTACCCGCCGACCAGAATCTGACGCGCAGCGAGGAGCGGCAGGTCGTTCTCGCCTCGACCCTCGGCACGGTGTTCGAGTGGTACGACTTCTTCATCTACGGCGCGCTCGCCGTGTTCATGAGCTCGGTATTGTTTCCGCCGGACAACCCGACCGCCGCCGTGCTTGCTTCGCTCGGCG
Organism: Bradyrhizobium sp. LA6.1; assembly: GCF_040547805.1. Lineage (NCBI taxonomy): Bacteria > Pseudomonadati > Pseudomonadota > Alphaproteobacteria > Hyphomicrobiales > Nitrobacteraceae > Bradyrhizobium > Bradyrhizobium sp. LA6.1. Next base: position 638,595 of record NZ_JBEPQK010000002.1, read on the forward strand.
CTCTTGCGGCCGGTTTCGTGATCCGGCCGATCGGCGCCGTGGTGTTCGGTCGCATCGGTGATCTGGTCGGTCGAAAATATACCTTCCTCATCACCATCGTGATGATGGGAGGCGGCACGGCTTTGATCGGCTTCCTGCCCACCTATGCCAGCGTCGGCCATGCGGCATGGATCTCGCTGGTCATGCTGCGATTGATCCAGGGCCTCGCGGTTGGCGGCGAGTATGGCGGTGCCGTCATCTACGTTGCGGAGCATTCTCGTCCGGACCGGCGCGGGCTTCTGACCGGATGGATCCAGATCACATCGTCGGTCGGGCTGGCGCTCTCCATCGCGGTCATCATCGGCACGCAGAGCGTCATGAGCGAGGCCGATTTCAAGGCCTGGGGATGGCGCGCTCCCTTCATCATCTCGATCGCGATGCTGGCGTTCTCGATCTACGTCCGCGCCAGGCTGCATGAATCGCCCGTCTTCACGCGTCTCAAGGCGGAACGCCGCCTGTCCAAGAGTCCGGTGAGAGACACCTTCGCCCGGTGGTCCAGCCTTCGCCTGGTGTTGATCGCGCTGTTCGGTGTGACCGCGGGCATGGGGTCAACCTACTTCACCGGCCAGTTCTACGTGATGATCTTCATGCAGCAGATCGCAAGGATCGATCTGCAGACATCCTATACCCTGATGGCCATCGGTCTCGTGATCGGTGCTCCCGCGTTCGTTTTCTTCGGCTGGCTGTCCGATCGGGTTGGACGCAAATGGCTGATGATGACGGGTCTCGTGCTATCGGCGCTGTGCTACCGGCCGATGTTTTCGTCGCTGCTGGAGGCTGCAAATCCGCAGCTCGTGGCCGCGACGCGCAGCGCGCCGGTGACCGTGCATGCGGACACCACCAGCGAAGCGTGCAAGTTCGGCCTTGTGGCCGCGCTGCTGAGCTCGCATGGCGATCACAGCAAGCCTTGCGTTGAGGCCAAGAAGCTGCTGATCGGAAGCGGCATCAACTTCAGCTATGCCGCTCCGGTCGACGGCCAGGCCGTGGCGATGACGGTCAACGGCAGAACGATTGCCGGATACGATGCGGCGGCTTACCGCAAGGCCCTGTCCGAGGCGGGCTACCCCGCCAAGGCGGATCCCGCAAAGGTGTCGTCGGGCTACATCGTCTTCCTGCTGGTCGTCATGACCGTCATCGTCGCGATGGTCTATGGGCCGGTGGCATCGTTCCTGGTCGAGGTGTTCCCGGCCAACATCCGATACACGGCGCTTTCGTTTCCCTACCATATCGGCGCCGGCATCTTCGGTGGCTTCCTGCCGTTCTTTGCAACCTATCTTTCGCTCGCGGTCGGCGACGTGTTTGCGGGGCTCTGGTATCCGGTTGTCATTTGTACGGTCGTCGCCGTGATTGGATCGATCATGCTGCCGAACAGGCCGCAAATCGAGACGGATCACTGAGTGTGACATGCTGGCGGGCCGCAGCAGCGGCCCGCCCTCCTTTTCCGTGCCCGGGATGACATGATGGATATCAATCGACCGAACACCTACAAGGCGGCCGTCGTTCAGGCCGCTTCAGATCCGACAAGCTCGCTGGCGTCGGCGCAAAAGGCGGCGGCCTTGATCGAGCAGGCAGCTGACGCCGGCGCCAGGCTGGTCGTCTTCCCTGAAGCGTTCATTGGCGGCTATCCCAAGGGAAATTCATTCGGCGCTCCCGTCGGCATGCGCAAGCCCGAAGGACGCGAGGCGTTCCGTTTGTATTGGGAGGCGGCCATCGATCTCGATGGCGTGGAGGTTGAGACGATCGCCGCGGCGGCGGCCGCAACCGGTGCTTTCACGGTCATCGGCTGCATCGAGCGAGAGCAGGGCACGCTCTACTGCACGGCGCTGTTCTTCGACGGGGCTCGTGGGCTCGTCGGCAAGCACCGCAAGCTGATGCCGACCGCGGGCGAGCGGCTGATCTGGGGTTTCGGCGACGGCTCGACCATGCCGGTGTTCGAGACCTCGCTCGGTAATATCGGCGCGGTGATCTGCTGGGAAAACTACATGCCGATGCTGCGCATGCACATGTACAGCCAGGGCATCAGCATCTACTGCGCTCCAACCGCGGATGATCGCGATACCTGGCTTCCGACCATGCAGCATATCGCCCTGGAGGGACGCTGTTTCGTGTTGACGGCCTGTCAGCATCTCAAGCGTGGCGCCTTCCCGGCGGACTACGAGTGCGCGCTGGGTGCCGATCCCGAGACCGTGCTCATGCGCGGCGGCAGCGCTGTCGTCAATCCGCTTGGCAAGGTGCTGGCGGGGCCATACTTCGAGGGAGAGACCATCCTGTATGCCGACATTGCGCTCGATGAGGTGACGCGCGGCAAGTTTGATTTCGACGCCGCCGGGCACTATTCCCGTCCGGACGTTTTCCAGCTCGTCGTCGACGATCGACCGAAGCGGGCGGTCTCCACCGTCAGCGCCGATCGCGCGCGTAATTGAGGGACCGATGCTCTTCGATATGGGCCAGCTTCCGGCGGATATCCGCTACAAGATTCTCACCGCGACGGTTACGCCGCGCCCCATCGCGTGGGTGACGACCCGCTCCCGGGACGGTGCGGCCAATGCGGCGCCCTTCAGCTTCTTCAACGTGCTGGGGCATGAGCCGCCGACGGTTGTGCTCGGCTTGCTGCGTCATCCGAACAAGGGCTTGAAAGACACGGCGCAGAATATCGTCGAGACGCGCGAGTTCGTCGCTCACCTGGTGTCGCACCAGATGGCTGAAGCCATGAACGCGACGGCCGTCGATGCTCCGGCCGGCGTCGACGAGATGGAGATTGCGGGGCTTCAAACACTGCCTTCGCATATGGTTGCGCCTCCGCTCATCAAGGGGTGCCCGGTGGCGTTCGAATGCCGCTCCCTCTCGGTTCACGAGACCGGGCCCCGGCAGATCGCCGTGATTGGCGAGATCGTTTGTGCTCATGTCGCGGAGCAGTTCGTGATGGATGCACAGCGAGGCTATATCGATACGGTCGGCCTCGACCTCATTGCCCGCATGCACGGGTCGGGCTGGTATGCGAGGCCTCGCGACCTCTTCCAGCTGGTGCGGCCGCTGCCGATCGAATAGGGCGGCCGGCGCGGGGGCTCCGGTCATGGCCGCCACTTGTCGACCCGCGCTTGCCGATGAGGTCGTCCGCGAGAAGACGCTGCACCAGCCCCGAGACATTTGCCGCCGGACACTTGGCCGCGCAGCCCGCCCACGACATAGAGCGCCAGGAACCACGGCAGCGAATATGTCCGCACCCGGCGTCCCTTGTTGATACGGCGGTCGAGCCAGCCCATGAGCTGCCTGTTCCGGCGTGCTGGATTCTTCGGGGGGCGATGGTTCGTTCGTTCCGAGTGATCGTTCGGGGCGGAGGATCAGGGCTCCGCCCGCAGCTGCGAAGGCGGCGACGTCAGGGCTGATGCCGCCGCGTGATTGCGACTTGGGCCGCTTGGGCATAGAGGCTCGCGACCAGGTCAAGATGGCTGCCGGCGGCCTCGGATTTCTCCGCCCAACCCTCCAGTGCCTCCAGAATCGGCGGAAGGGTCGCGGCGCGCAGGTCCGCATAGGCTTCGGTGACGGAACGGCCCAGATCGGTGACGCGGTAGCGCGTCTCCTTACGCGATGAGGAGCCTTCGGTCTCGATCAGGCCGGCCTTCACCAGCTTTCGCGTCGCATATTGCAGATTGGGGACGTCGACGCGGTTGACCAATTGTCCGATCTCGGAGAGGCGCTTGGGCTCGTCGCCCATTCTGACCACGTTGAGCACGGCGACGTCATCTCCCGTCAGCGGTACGTCGCACACGGCGGCCAAGCACGCCGCTTTCCAGCGATAATAAGCCTGGGCTACTCGCTCCAGCCTGAACTCGAACTCCGACAATCGCCGCTCGGCCTCCGTGCGCGCCAGATGCCACGAACCCCCGCGCTCGATCGGGGACGAATGCAGCTTCGCTCTGGCAGTCGCGCCCGTCCGCCTTGCGACAGCGTTCTGCGTCTTCCTCAAGACCGTCTCCTGATTCTGCCCAAGCTTACGACTTGGGCAGGCTGTGCCCAACGAAAGCTATATACAAGTTCAATTCTTACATTAAAAATACAATTAAGAAAGCATGATGGGAAGGCAAGGCCTCCTGTGCATGTGAGAAGCGGCACACGAACGCTGCAAGGGACGGAAGCTGCGCAAGGCTCGACGAGGAGAGGGGATCGCACATGGCGGGACAATGGATCGATATCGCTGCCAGGGATGGCGGCGGCTTCAAGGGCTATCTCGCCGTTCCAGCCTCGGGCTCGGGTCCCGGCATCCTGCTGATGCAGGAGATCTTCGGCGTCAACAAGTCGATGCGCGATGTCGCCGACTACTACGCCGAAGAAGGCTACGTCGTGCTGGCGCCCGACCTGTTCTGGCGCATGGAGCCCGGCATTGAGCTCGGTTATTCCGAGGCCGATTTCGGTAAGGCGATGGGCTATTACCAGCGCTTTGATGCCAACCAGTCGATCAAGGATGCCGACGATGCGCTGAAGGTCCTGCGGGCGCGGCCCGAATGCAGGGGCAAGGTCGGCGCCCTCGGCTTCTGCCTCGGCGGCAAGCTCGCCTATCTCGTTGCGGCCCGGACCGACGTCGATTGCGCGGTGAGCTATTACGGCGTCGGCATCGAGGCCGATCTCGGCGAAGCCGGCAACGTCAAGGGCCCGATGGTCTTCCATTTCGCCGAGCTCGACCGCTTTGCGCCCGCCGAAGCGCGCGAGCAGATCAAGGCGGCCTTCAAGGGCCGGCCCGACGTCGAGTTCTATCTCTATCCCGGCTGCGACCACGCCTTCGCAGCGCCGGAGCGCACGAGCTTCAACAAGCCGGCGACGTTGATGGCGCATTCGCGCTCGATCGCGCTGTTCCGGAGGGTGCTGGGTCCGTACTACGACCTCTCGACGCTGTGGGACCGGCACACCGAGCTCGAATTCGCCACCCGCTCGGCGGAAGAGACCATGACCACGATGGTTGCCGAGCCCTATGTCAACCACATCCCGACCATGACCGGCGGCGTCGGCTATCGCGACCTCTTGCGCTTCTACAAGCACCACTTTATCCCGAAAACGCCGCAGGATACCAAGCTCGTGCCGATCTCGCGCACCGTCGGTGCCGACCGCATCGTCGACGAGATGCTGTTCTGCTTCACCCACGATATTGAGATCGACTGGATGCTGCCCGGCGTGCCGCCGACCGGCAAATACGTCGAGATCCCGCTGGTCGCGATCGTGCGCTTCCGTGGCGACAAGCTCTACAACGAGCACATCTATTGGGATCAAGCGTCGGTGCTGGCGCAGATCGGGCTGCTCGATCCCGCGAGACTGCCGATCGCCGGCGTCGAGACGGCAAAGAAGCTCGTCGACGAATCCCTGCCGTCCAACACGTTGATGGCGCGCTGGTCCGAGAGCGCCGGCAAATAATCAGAACTGATCGACGGCGCCGCTCACGGCGCCGTTTTCGTAGATGCTCACCGTGCTTGGCTCATCATGTTGGGGTAATGACCATGTTTCCACTGTCGCGTCGTTCGATCCTTCAGCTTGCCGGCGGTGCCGCCGCGCTGCCGCTCACATCCGGCCTTCTCGGCGATGGTGCCGCACTTGCGGCGGCAGCGGGTACGCTGACCATCGCCTACAATGTCAACCTGCCGTCGTTCGATCCCACCATCGGCGTCTCGGCGGTCAATCCGACCATCCAGTCGATCTACCAGTCGGTGTTCGACCCCTATATCGGACAGGCCCCGGATCTCTCGTTCAAGCCTGGGCTTCTCACCAAATGGGGCTGGAACGAGGATCGCAGCAAGATCACGCTGGAATTGCGCAAGGGCGCGACCTGGCATGACGGCTCGCCTGTGACGCCGGAGGACGTGGTGTGGTCGCTCACGCGGGCGGGCGATCCGAAGGGCGGCAGCCCAGTGCAGTTCGTCTGGTCCAAAGGTCGGCAACTACAAGATCGACGGCAACACGATCACCGGCGACGTGATCGAGTTTGATCCGACGCTCTTCAAATGGATGGCTTTCCTCACCGGCTACATCCTGCCGAAGGCCTATTACGAGAAGGTCGGTGCGGAAGGCTTCGAGAAAGCGCCGATCGGCTCGGGCCCCTACAAGGTCGACGCGTTCGAACGCAACGCCTTCCTGCGGCTGAAGGCGCACGCCGGCTATTGGGGCGGCAAACCGGCATTCGAGACTGTGGTGTTCAAGTTCATCACCGATACGACCAGCCGTGTCGCCGAGATGGAGTCTGGCGGCTCTGACCTGACCTTCGAGATTCCGTACGAGGAATTCGACCGGCTGAAAGCCAAGCCCGGCCTGGCCGGCCAGACCCGGCCGGTGTCCGACATCGCGATGATCTTCATCACCGACATCGCCCCGATGCTCGACCGCAACGTGCGGCTCGCGGCCCATCACGCCATCGACAAGAAAGCGATCGTCGATCGCCTTCTGAAGGGGTACGGTGTGCCGATCTCCACCTTGGAGGCGCCGGGCTACACCGCCTTCGATCCCTCGATCAAGGTCGCCTACGATCCGGAGCTTGCGAAGGCCCTGCTGGCCAAGAGCGGTTATTCACCGGAGAAGCCGGTCAAGTTTACGATCCAGACCACGCGCGGCTTCAAGCCGAAGGACTACGAGATGGTTCAGGCGATCGTCGGCATGTGGCGCAAGGTCGGCATCGATGCCAATATCGAGATCTACGAGATAGCCAAGCATTTCGAGCTGCGCGCGCGCCACGCGCTGGCGCCCGCGGCATTCTACAATTGGGGCAATGCGATCGGCGATCCCTCGACCTCGACCGGTCACGCGATGTTCGGTCCATCACCGCACTGTGCCTGGAAGGGGAAGGACCTTGTCGAGCGCATAGGACCGCTTTGGAACGAGCCAAATGAGGCCAAGCGCATCGCCGGCTACAAGGCGGTTGACAAATACATCGCTGAGGAAGGCGAGGTGATCCCGCTGTTCCAGTATGTGCAGCCGATCATCCACAAGAAGGGCCTGAAGGTCGTGTCGCAGGCGAACGGAATGATCCTTCCGCAACTCATCACGCCGGCCTAAGCGGCAAACGAGAAAGGCGACCGACCGATGCGATGGGGCGAGCTCATCAGGCGCCTCCTGCTCGTGCCGCCCACGCTGTTCGGCGTGGCGGTCATCGTCTTCGTGCTGCTGCGTGTAGTGCCGGGCGATCCCATCGCAATGATGATCCCGCCCGGCGCGTCTGAGGCCGATATCACGAGGCTGCGCGCGCTCTACGGGCTCGACCAGTCGATTGTGCAGCAATTTGCGACCTGGCTCGGACAAATCGCCGGCGGCGATTTCGGTCGCTCCATCAGCGTTCATCAGGGTGTTCTCGACCTCTTGCTGGCGCGCCTGCCGGCCACGATCGAGCTTGCGCTGCTGGCGACGCTCATTGCTGTCGTTCTCGGTGTTCTCGCGGCAGTTGCCGGAATCCTGCTGCGCGGCCGGCGCGCGGAATGGGCGGTCGACGGCGGCATCGGCGTGCTGCTCGCGATCCCCGATTTTCTCTGGGCGCTGATCCTGCTGCTCGCCTTCGGCGTGCTCTTGCCATGGCTACCGATCTCCGGCCGCGTCGATCCGCAGATCGACGTCAATCTGCACAGCAATTTCTACCTGATCGAGAGCCTCCTGACCGGACGCTTCGCGATCGCCTTTGCACTGCTGCATCACATGATCCTGCCCGCGCTCGCACTGGCGCTGCCATTTGCTGCGCTGGTGGCGCGCATCCTCAAGGCCTCGCTCACCGAGGCCGAGGACCAGGATTATGCGCAGATCGCGCGGGCCCGCGGCTATTCGCGGCCCGACATCCTGCTGCATGAAGTGCTCCCGAACGCGCTGATCCCGACTGTCGCGCTCGGCGGTGTTCAGGTCACGCTGCTGCTCGGCGGCACTGTACTGGTCGAGCGCATCTTCTCCTATGAGGGTATCGGCAACATGGCGATCGACGCGGTGATCAACCGCGACTTCCCGCTGATCCAGGGGCTGGTGCTGACGTTTGCGGTGCTGTTCATCGCGCTCAACCTCGCCGTCGATCTCATTGTGACACTGCTCGATCCGAGGCTGCGTCATGGCTGACCTCGCGCTTGCGCCTCCCGCTATACGACCATCACGCTGGCTCGCCGCGTTGAAGCGCGGAGGCGCGCGGCTGTGGGTCGGCGCGGCGGTGGTCGCGCTGCTGGTGCTGGTCGCGGCCTCGGCGCCCTTCCTCGCGCCGCATGATCCGCTCGAGCAAGATCTGATGTTAGCGCAATTGCCGCCCTCTTGGGTGGCGGGGGGCGATCCCGCCTATCTCTTCGGCACCGACAGCCTTGGCCGTTGCGTGTTGTCGCGGTTGATCTACGCGGCGCGCACGGCGGTGTTGGTGGCGTTGATCGCGGCGACGCTTGCGGCGCTCATCGGCATCGCGCTTGGCCTGCTCGCCGGCAGCTTTGGCGGCTGGGTGGACCAGGGCATCTCGCGGCTGATCGACGTCTGGATGGCATTTCCGCCGGTGCTGCTCTCGATCGTGCTGGCTGCGGTGATCGGCGCCGGTCTGACCTCGGTGATCGCGGCGATCGTCCTGGTCGACTGGACTCGGTTTGCCCGCGTCGTGCGCGCCGAGACCATGGTACAGCTGACGCGCGACTACGCGGCCGCGGCGCGCGTCATTGGGATGAGCCGCGCAAAATTGCTGCGGCTGGAGATCCTACCCAATCTCGTACCGCTGCTGATCACGCTGCTCGCGGTCGAGATGGGCATCGCCATCCTCGTCGAGGTGATCCTGTCCTTCGTCGGGATATCCGTTGCGGGCGACACCCCGACCTGGGGCGGTATGATCTCTGAGGGCCGCCAGATCGTCTATCAGGCGCCGTGGATCATGGCGCTGCCGATCGCCTGCATCATCACCAGCGTGATTGGCCTCAACCTGCTTGGCGACGGTCTCCGCATTGCCCTCGATCCGGTGCAGCGCTCATGACCGCAACGCTCGAGATCCTGGGATTGAAGGTTGCGATCGGCGCAGCCAACGTCCTGCGCGGCGTGAATCTCGAATTGCAGCCGCGCGAGGTCCGTGGCCTCGTCGGCGAATCCGGCGCCGGCAAAACTATGCTGGGCCGTGCCGTCCTCGGGCTGCTGCCGGTGAATGCGACGATCACGGCCGGAAGCATCACCTTCGAGGGGCGCGATCTCTTGGCAATGGGGGAGGCGGAGCGGCGCAAGCTGCTCGGCCGTCGCATCGCGTTGATCCCGCAGGATCCCATGACCTCGCTCAATCCGGTCAAGCGGATCGGCGTGCAGATCGGCGGCCTGCTGCGGCATCATCTCGGGCTGTCGAAGCGCGCGGCGTCGGCGCGCGCGGCGGAGCTTCTCGCCGAGGTCGCGATCCGTGATCCTCAGCGGTTGCTGTCGCTTTATCCCCACGAAATCTCCGGCGGCATGCGCCAGCGCGTGCTGATCGCGATGGCTTTTGCCTGCGATCCCGCGCTCGTCGTCGCCGACGAGCCGACCACAGCGCTCGACGTCACCGTGCAGCGCCAGGTGCTGCAGCTCGTCGAGCGGCTGCGTCAGCGTCACGGCAGCGCCGTGCTGTTCGTCACCCACGATCTCGGCGTGGTCGCAAAGATTTGCCGCAGCATGACCGTGCTGCATAGCGGCCGCGTGCTGGAATACGGCGAGACGGCGGATGTGCTGGCCCGGCCGCGCCACGCCTACACGCGCGCGCTGCTCGCGGCCACGCCGCGGGCGGACCGGCCGGCCGAGGCGCTGCGACCGGTGCCGCCGGCGCTGATCGAGCAATTGTGGTCCGAGGCGCACCGCCTCGACCGCCTCACGATAGCGGGGCCGGCATGAGCGACATCCTGCTCCGCACCGGCAATTTGAGCTTTGGTTACCCGGAGCGCATGGGCCTGTTGCGCAAGCCGCGTCTGCGCGAGGTGATCAGAAGTGTTGATCTCACTGTGCCGCGCGGCTCGGTGCTGGGCCTGGTCGGCGAATCCGGCTCGGGCAAGACGACGCTCGGTCGCCTGCTGGTGCGGCTTTTGAGGCCGACGGCTGGTGGAATCAAGTTCGACGGGATCGAGATTGGCCAGCTCGACGAGACGGAACTGCGGCCGTTGCGTGCGCGGATCCAGATGATCTTCCAGGATCCGCAGTCCTCGCTCAATCCGCGGCTGCGGCTCGGCACCACGCTGACGCGGCCGTTGAGCGTGCATGGACGCCTGAACGGAAGAAGGGGGCAGCGCGAACGCGCGGCCGCGCTCCTCGATCTCGTCGGCCTGCCGACCGAGTTTGCCGATCGCTACCCACATGAATTGTCGGGCGGCCAGCGCCAGCGCGCCGGGATTGCTCGGGCGCTGGCGCTCGAGCCGGACTTCATCGTCGCCGACGAGATCGTGTCGGGACTGGACGTCTCCACCCAGGCGCACATTCTTTTGCTTTTGAAGGAGCTGCGAGCGAGACTTGGCCTCACCATGGTGTTCATCAGCCATGATCTCTCTGTCGTGCGCGTGCTCTGCGATGCCGTCGCGATTCTCCACCACGGCGAGATCGTCGAATACGGCCCCGTCGCAAACGTCTTCGGCGCTCCGCAGCATGCCTACACCCGGCGGTTGCTCGCGGCGATTCCTTTGCCCGATGTCGAGCCGGGTTGGCTCGACGATGCTCCGCCGGTCGGCGCGGACCAACAGCAAGGCTCAGCTGCATGAGCCTAAGAGTGGCTGTGCCTGTCGGAATTTCAAGCTCGTGCGTACAGATGATGAAGTCCGCCGCGAAATGGCGTAGGCAAAATGCGGCCAACAGCATGTACTGTTCGCGGCGATGGCGCGTCCTTGTTGCCCGAAAGGTGCGTGCGAGCCTCGTCATAGTAGGTCGCGTACGATCGCAGCAGATGGCGAAGATGCCGCTCGCCGAACACGACAACGTGGTCAAGACATTCCTGCCGGATCGAACCGATCGCCCTTTCACAGTATCCGTTCTGCCACGGCGATCGCGGCGCAGTTGGCCGATCCCGAATGCTCATCGCCCGAAGGCGGCGGGTGAAGACGTCACCGTAGACGGCGTCGCGGTCACGAATGATGTATCGCGGCGCTACTTTCCAACCATAGGCCTCGGTGAGTTGATGCGAAATCCATTCAGCCGTTGGGTGCGCGGTCACTCCCGGCCACAGGACTTGGCGGCGATCGTGATGCAGTAGCAGCAGCCCGTAGAGCAGTCGGAATGAGATTGTCAGTCGAACGATCGAAAAGCTCTCCGAGATATCGGCCACCATCGCGTCCGCCGTTGAAGAACAGGGGGCAGCGACACAGGAGATATCCCGCAACGTGCGGCGGGCTTGCCAAGGCACTCAACAGGTCTCATCCAATATCGTCGACGTGCAGCGCGGCGCCAGCGAAACCGGTTCGGCTTCGTCGCAAGTGCTGGCAGCTGCGCAGTCGCTATCCAGCGACAGCAATCGGCTCAAGCTCGAGGTGGACAAGTTCCTGAGCACCGTGCGGGCTGCGTAAGCCGAAGCCTGGCCCGTGATCGGGCCAGGCTTTCTACCGTCGGCTCGCGGAGAATTGCTGCGGGGATTCGCCGTCGACGAGGCGACGGAGACGCTGGGGCGGAAACGTCAGCTTCCCGCCTTTCTCAAGTTGCATTTCGTACAATCGTATGCGGCTGAAGCTATTTTGCTCGATAAACGAATTGAGGGCGAGTGACACCTATTAGCCGCGCTGCCGCCGACATTCTTCCATTGGAACGCCGCAGTGCCTCGGCATAGATCTGCTGGTTCAAGTCATCGATTGTGAGCGATCCGGCTGCCAGTAGATCCATGATACCTGGCACATGGGCATCCGCAGGTCTCGGGGGAGACGCCACCAGATCGCGGGGAAAATGCTTCGGCTCGATCTCTCGTGGATGACGCATGCCGCCGTCGACCTCGGTATTGAATGCGGCGACCTGAAGTATCGATCGCAATTGCGGAAGATTTCCAGGGATATCCATCACGACGAGGGCGTCCAGCGCTGCGCGCGACAGACGGTGCTGCGGCGAAGATCCGCTTTCCACGATTGCCGCAAGCACCGCGCGCGCAATATCTGGCATGTCGCCACGCCTGTCTTGAAGACTGGCGAGTTCAACCGGCAGGACTGCAAGACCGAACAGAAAATCCTGCCGCAGCGCCGGCATGGCGATCAACTCGCTCATTCGGCGAATTGATGAGCCGGTCAGTTGCAGTCCCTGCGGCAGATCTTGATTCTCGATTCTCTCGGCCAGCAGCAGCTGACACTCTTCTGGCAACGTTTCGATGTTCTCCAGAAGCCAGGTTTCGCGCAACTGCTTCACTTTCCGCAGCCGATCATCGATTTGCTCGCTGGTGAGAGATCCGCAGACGATGCGTCTCAATCGACCGCCTATGCCGTGTCGCCTGTGGTGCAAGTACTTCGCCGCAAGGTGCTTTCCGGCGCCGCGCGGACCAAGGATCAGCGCAGGCAGCCCACGGGCGGCAATCTCGTCCAGCCGATTGTGTACCGGTGCCAGCACCACGTCCTCAAGGCTTGCGTCTTCAACTGGCTTGGCTGCGTTTCGCGGCGGCGCGTGAAACGCCGTTTTCAGCAGGCCTGTCTTGTTCGGAAGCTCCGCAAGAGAGGGAACAACCTCTTGGCGGAAGATGCGAACCATCGGATCGTCGGCGCCCCAGGCGTCGGCCGTCCTGCCGGTCACCCGGCAGTGCTTGTGGCCCATCGCCGCGCATTCGGTTTCCTTGTAGACGATCAGCTTGTCGAAGAAATAGCTCGCATATCCCGAGGCGTAGCCGACCTGCATCCAGCAGACCGGTTCGGACACGTTGCGGTGACGATTGAGCGACTCGGTCGCCTCCATGCCGCCATGCCAGAGAAACTCCGCGGCGAACTTGTTCTGCTTGAAGTTGAAATCGTTGTAGACCGTCTGCACGCGGACGACGCCCGTCATGGTGTGCAAGCGCGTGCCCGCTGTGAAGGCATCACCCATATCGAGGTCGGGCCAGCCGGCGCGAATGAACTTCGCATCCTCCGTTCCCGCTTGAAACCCCAGCCGAAGCAGAATGACGCGCGCCTCGTGGGGGCCGAAGCGGCGGACCAGTTCCTCTTGAAGCTGGATTGCAATCGATGCGCGATTGAGCACGAGCCGCGCGTTGCGCAGGCTGATACGGCCGTGAGCGGGGTCGTACACAATCTGTGAGAGCATGTCGCGCAAGGTGGGTCGGCCACCGCGATCAAGCAGGCTGCTCTCTTCGACCTTGGAAATCATTCCGCAGTTACCCCCCCCCCCACAGTTGTTTTGGGGAGGAGGCTGCCGCGGTTACATCATTTAATCAACCAGAATTCATGAAATGATCCATTTTTGAGCCTCGATCAACGACGCGGGTGGCTTTCCGCGCCATCACGAGCAGTCGATAATCCTATTCGATTCAATAGGTTGAATTGGCGTCCGGAGGTTTGTTGCGGTGCAGAAGTGATTTCCTCTTTGACCGCCTTTGGGCCGGGATGATTTTCTCGACCGCAATGGTTCCCTTGGGAGGAGGTCGGGATGCGCGACGCAAGCAAGATCATGAAACTGCCGGACGAGCCGCAGGCGGAGGCGATCAAGCGCTATGCCAAGGAAGGGGCCTACATCGCAGGCGACGACAAGTCGTCGCCCTGGGTCCCTTTTGGGGACGTCGCGGCGATCAAGCATCTATGCTTCGACGTACGCAACAATGCGGCAGCCAACATTTTGTGGGTCAAGGGTGGCGGCCGGATCGGGACGCACAAGCATCGCGGCCTGGTCTCCGCCGTCACACTCGAAGGCTCCTGGGGCTACTACGAGTACGACTGGATCGCCCGGCCTGGCGATTTCGTCTACGAGCTCCCAGGCACGGCGCACACGCTGTATTCCGACGACCCCAACGGCATGAAGGCGCTGTTCTGGCTCAGTGGAGCCGTCGAGTTCTTCGACGACAACGGCAAATACGATTTCACCGCCGACGTCTTCTGGTTCATCGATCACTATACGCGCCACTGCGAGGCCAACGGCATTCCCATCAACAAAGACATGTTCATCTGAAGTTTCGTTGCGCAATTGAGGAAAGACGTGATGTCCTTGCAGGAAATGTTCGACGTGCGCGGAAAGTCCGTGATCGTCACCGGTGCCGCGTCCGGCATCGGACGAGCCTACGCCGAAGTCATGTCGGAGAACGGCGCCCGCGTGTGTCTGCTTGATCTCGACCGGAAGGGACTCGACAAGACGGTGTCGGAACTGAAGGCGGCAGGCGGTGACGCCTGGGGTCTCACGGTTGACGTGACGGATCGTGCGGCGATGAGCGCTGCATTCGCCGAGGTCGTGAGCCGCCACGGGCGACTTGATGTGGTCTTTGCGAATGCCGGAATCGATGCCGGCCCAGGCTTCCTCGATCCACTCGGTCAACGCAACGCCGAGGGCCAAATCGATAACCTCGATGACCATCACTGGGACAACGTGATCGCGACCAACCTCACGAGCGTCTTCAACACGATCAAGCTCGCCGCACGCGAGATGAAGCAGACTGGCGGCGGGCGCATCATTGCGACTTCCTCGATCGCGGCCAGCTACAACGAGCCGATTGTGGGGACACCCTACATGCCCGCCAAGGCCGGCGTCAGCCACCTTGCCCGCCAGGCCGCGATGGAGCTTGGACGTTACAACATCCTGGTCAACACCATCGCGCCTGGTCCCTTCATCACCAATATCGCGGGCGGACGCATGGCCAATCCCGAAGACAGGAAGGCATTCACCGATTGGTCGGTGCTCGGCCGGGTGGCCGAGACGTCGGATATCAAGGGCGTCGCGCTACTGCTGGCTTCTCCCGCGTCCTCCTACATGACCGGATCGGAAATCGTGATCGATGGCGGCGTATTGTTGCGACCGATGAAAGAGGCCGTCCCAGCCTAGTGCGTGCTGTCAACCCGGATACGACGAAGAAGCGACCGGGTGAAATCAAACATCAATATGGAGGAGACACGTGACCAAATTTCGTTCCTTGAATTCCAACTTGCCATTCACCCGGCGTACCCTCCTGAAGGGCGCGGGCGCCGCCGCGGCAACCCTTGCCATGCCATGGGTCGCAAATGCGCAAGCGAACACCATCAAGATCGGCTTTGTCAGTCCGATGACCGGCCCACTCGGCCTATTCGGTGAAACCGACAACTTCTCGCTTGCCAAGATCAAGGCTCTGCTCGCCAAGGGCCTGCAAGTCGGCGGAAAGACCTATCAGGTCGAGATCCTCGCACGCGACGCGCAATCCAACCCCAACAAGGCCGCTGAGCTCGCAGGAGACCTGATCCTTAACCAGAAGGTCCATTTCATGGTTCCGGCCTCGACGACGGATATCAACAATCCGACCGCCGACCAATGCGAGTTGTATGGCGTGCCGTCGATGTCCTCGAGCTCGCCCTGGCAGGCCTTCGTGATGCCGCGAGGCGGCGCCGGCAAGGCATTCGATTGGACTTATCACATGTTCTGGGGCCTCGAGGACGTGCTTGCGACCTACGTCGCTCTCTGGAAATCGGTCGAAACCAACAAGAAGATAGGCATGCTATTTCCGCGCAACGCGGATGGCGAGACGTGGGGCAACAACGACTATGGGCTGCCGCCGGCAGTCAAGAAGGCCGGCTTTGCGGCCACGTCGCCATCCATGTTCCAGCCGCTAACCAACGATTTCTCGGCACAGATCTCAGACTTCAAGAAGAACGAATGCGATCTCGTCGGGGGCATTTCCTACGTCCCCGATCTGAAGACCTTCATCACCCAGTGCAAGCAGCAGAACTACCGGCCGAAGGTGGTGACAGTCGCCGCGGCCCTTCTCTTCCCGTCGGGGATCGAAGCAATGGGCGAGCTCGGCGATGGCATGAGCACCGAGGTATGGTGGACTCCGTCTTTCCCGTTCAAGTCGTCGCTGACGGGCGAGCTCAGTCGCGACATCGCCAATGCTTGGGGGAAGGAAACGGGCAAGCAATGGACACAGCCGCTGGGCTATTCCCACGCGCTGTGGGAGGTCGTCCTCGACGCGCTCAAGCGGTCGGCCGATCCGCTGGACCGCACGGCGAACCGGGATGCGTTGAAGGCAACGAATCTGGACACGCTGGTGGGCAAGATCTCCTTTGCCAACGGCCCGCATCCGAATATCTGCAAGACGGCCATCTTCGGCGGGCAATGGGTGAAGGGACAGAAGTTTCCGTACGACCTGAAAATCGTTGACACCACGGTGTCGCCGATCATTGAGCCCGAAGCGAAAATGCAGCTCATTCGCTGGTCATGAGCTTGGGCGAGCAGACTTCCTCGATGACGGGTAATCCATTGCTGTCGGTGCAGGGTCTCGGAAAGGCCTTCGGAGCCCTGCGCGTCATTCAGGACATCTCGTTCGATGTCCGCGAAGGCGAGGTACTTGGCATTCTCGGCCCGAACGGCGCCGGGAAGACCACGCTATTCAATCTCATCAGTGGCGACCTGGCGACAAACACGGGAGAGGTCTGCCTCTCCGGCGAGAGACTGACGAACGAGCCGCCTTACATCCGTTGCCGGAGAGGCATCGGGCGCACCTACCAGATCCCGAAACCCTATGGTGGCATGACGACTTTCGAGAATTTGCTCGTCACGGCCATGTTCGGCGCGAAACTCGACGAAGATGCCGCGCACCACAGTTGCGCGGCTATCCTCCACGAGTGCGGCCTCGCCGACAAGGCCAACCGCCGCGCGGGATCGCTGACGCTGCTCGATCGTAAGCGGCTTGAATTGGCGCGCGCCTTGGCCGGAGACCCAACGCTGTTGCTGCTCGACGAAATCGCCGGCGGCCTGACGGATCAGGAATCCCGGGAACTGGTTGATCTCATCCGCAGGATCCGCGACCGGGGTATCACCGTTCTGTGGATCGAGCACGTGCTGCACGCCTTGCTGGCGGTGGCCGACCGCATCATCGTCCTCAATTTCGGCGAGAAGATTGCCGACGGCCATCCGCAGGCGGTGATCGCCGATCCGGATGTGCGGCGGATCTATATGGGGATCGAAGCATGAAAGCAGAACCGGTGCTCTCGACCCACACGCTCAGCGCGGGCTACGGCGATTTCCAGGCGTTGTTCGGCGTCGATTTTGAAGTGTATGCGGGCGAAGTCGTTGCTCTGATCGGCGCCAACGGCGCGGGGAAGTCGACTCTGCTGCGCTCGATCCTCGGGCTGCTTCCGGTGTTACCCGAGATGGTGCGGTTCAGGGGGAAGCCCGTCGGCGGCAGCAAGCCGCATACAATGGTCCGAAACGGCATTGGCATGGTCCCGGAGGGCCGCCGGCTATTCGCCGGCATGAGCGTCGAGGACAATCTGCGCGTTGCCGTCGACTATGGCCGCAAGCCAGAGCGAGACGAGGACGCCGGCTCGATCTGGACGATCGCGCGCATATACGCGCTGTTCCCGATTCTGGGCGAGCGTCGCGATCAGCTCGTTCACAATCTGTCGGGCGGCCAGCAGCAGATGGTCGCGATCGGCCGCGCCCTGCTGACGCAGCCAAGGGTACTGCTATGCGACGAGGTCTCGCTGGGACTGGCGCCAAAGGTCGTTCATGAAATCTACGACGCTCTGCCGCTGATCCGTCAGGCCGGGACCGCGCTCGTCCTGGTCGAACAGGACGTTTCGCTGGCAAAGCGCGCCTCCGAGCGCCTGTATTGCATGCTGGAAGGACGCATTACTTTGACTGGCGCTTCGGACAGCATCGGCCGGGACGCGATTGCCGAGGCTTATTTCGGAGCCATCCATGCAATGGCTTGATGCACTCGTTCAGGGCGTCCTGCTCGGCGGCATGTATGCCCAATACGCGCTGGGAATGGCGCTGATGTTCGGCGTCATGCGCATCGTCAATATTGCACACGGCGATCTGATGATCCTGTTGGCGTTAACGGGAATTTCGCTTGCTACCGCGTTCTCGCTGGGAACGATGTCGCTCATTGCCGTCCTTGTGCCGCTCGCCGCGCTCCTGGGCTGGACGTTGCAGCGCGGTATCCTCAACAAGGTGGTCGGCGAGGATCCGCTGCCCTCTCTGATCGCCACATTCGGTCTGTCCATCGCGGTTCAGAATCTGATGCTCCAGATCTGGTCGGCGGATACGAGGTCGCTGCGTGGCGGCGGCCTGGAAAGCGCATCGATCGAAGTTGGCGGCGTTTACGTCGGGGTGCTTCCCGTCATCGTACTGGTCACGGCGATTGCCCTGACGGCTGGTCTCGACTTTATTGTCCGTGCAACGCGTTTCGGCCGCGGATTGCGGGCAGCCGCCGCGGATACCGAAGCTGCGGCCGTAACTGGCGTCGATCCCAAGTCCATCTACGCCGTGTCCACTGCAATTGCCGTAGCTATCCTCGGCATTGCCGCGGTATTCCAGTCGCTCCGCGCCACGGTATCTCCTGCCGATGGTCCGGCACAACTGATCTACGCCTTCGAGGCTGTCATCATCGGCGGCATGGGTTCGCTCTGGGGTGCCTTTGTGGGATCGATGGTGCTGGGCGTCGCGCAGGCGATCGGATTTCGCATCGACCCCGGTTGGGGAATCCTGTTCGGGCATCTCGTTTTCCTCGCAGCTCTGGCAATCAGGCCCGAGGGCGTGATGAAGCGGGGGTAAGGTGTGGTGATAAACGAGATGACAACCCCTCCGATCGTGAATGTGCAACGCCACACTCTATCGAGTCGCATCGCGATGTCCTTATCCGTCATCGTGCTTACGGCGCTCGTCGCGATGCCGTGGTGGGCGGACAGCGGATGGATCCGCTGGGCGGTCGAACTCAGTTGCTACATCGCGATCGCCCAGATGTGGAATCTGCTTGCCGGCTATGCGGGACTCGTGTCGGTGGGCCAGCAGGCCTTCATTGGAGCAGCGGGATATGCGCTGTTCATCCTCTGCCAGAAATTCGGCGTCAATCCGTTCCTCGCGGTTCCCTTAGCCTTGATCGTTCCGGCGCTCCTGTCGGTGCCGACCTATCTGCTCCTTTACCGTCTCGACGGACCCTATTTCGCCATCGGCACGTGGGTGGTGGCCGAAGCCGTCCGGCTCTTGACGACGAACCTCGACTACGTGAACGCGGGTGCGGGCCTTACGCTTCGCGTGATGGCGCAATACCGGCTGCACGAACGAGAAATCGCCATGACCATGCTGAGCGGGATCCTTCTGCTCGTCACCGTCGGCGGCTCTTACTGGCTGTTGCGCTCGCGCCATGGTCTCGCCTTGACCGCGATGCGGGACAATCCTGTCTCTGCCGGCAGCCAGGGCGTGAATGTTTCCCGGCTCCGCTTTCTCGTGTTCGTCGCTGCCGCAGTCGGTACGGGATTTGCCGGGGCCATTTACTACATGGCGCAGCTGCGCATCACGCCGGCGTCGGGCTACGACCCCAAATGGGCCTCGATCAGCATCTTCATCGTGATGATTGGCGGCATCGGCTCCATCGAGGGCGCGATCATCGGCGCATTGATCTATTTTTTCGCGGACCGGTTTTTCAGCCAGTACGGCGCGAGCTACATGGTCGTGCTCGGCTGCCTGACCCTGTTCATGGCGATCTACGCCCGCGGTGGTATTTGGGGTTTCGTCGCGAGCCGCTTCGATGTGCCTTGGTTTCCGGTCGGACGAAGGCTGGCCGTCCCGGCCGCAGGGGAGCGCAAATCATCATGAAGGCCGCCATTTTCGAGCAACTCGGTAAACCATTGCGGATCGGCTCCATTGCCGACCCGAGGCCGGGGCACGGCCAGATTCTGTTGAAGGTCTGTCGCTGCGGCATCTGCGGCAGCGATCTGCACATGACGGAAGATCCCACATTCGGGTTGAGGGCCGGAGCGATTATCGGCCACGAGTTTGCGGGCGAGGTGCTGGAGATCGGCGCCGGCGTGACGAGCCTGAAGGTCGGCGACCATGTCTCCGCTGCGCCGCTAAAGGGCTGCGGTGGCTGCCCCTCCTGCGTGGCAGGCGAGCCCGCATGGTGTGAGAATGGCATGCAGTTGATCGGCGGTGGCTATGCCGAATATGCGGCGCTCGACGCCATCCAGTGCCGCAAATTGCCGTGGGGTATTTCCGCGGCGGATGGCGCTCTGGCTGAACCCCTCGCCGTGGCGTTACACGGCGTCATTCGATCGGCCTTGAAGACCGGCGAAAGGGTCCTAATCCTGGGCGCCGGGCCGATCGGCCTTGCGGTTGCATTCTGGGCGCGACGGCTCGGCGCGCGCCAGGTCGTAGTTGTCGACCTGAGCGACCATCAGCGCGAACGGGCCATGTCGATCGGCGCGACCGGCTATCTCGTCTCTGGTGAAGACATGGACGTGCACGTAGCTGAAGCGTGCAGCGGAGCGCCAGACATCGTTTTCGAATGCGTCGGCAAACCTGGTCTCATCGATCACTGCATCGGCCTCGTGCGCCCGCGTGGCCGCGTCCTGGTGCTGGGCCTGTGTACGATGCCGGATCGGATGGACAGCTTTCGCGCTGTCTCCAAGGAAGTGCAGGTCATCATGTCGGTATTCTTCGACATGCATGAATTCGCGCAAGCGATCGAGACGCTCGATGGCGGGCGCTACAGACCGCAGAATCTAGTATCCAATATCGTAAGCCTGGACGCTATGCCCGACACATTCGAATCCCTTAGGAGGCGAACGACCCAGTGCAAGGTGCTCGTCGCCCCATTCGACAAATGCTAGGTCTACTTGATTGGTCCTCACTCCTTCTTGAACCCTTGCGACTTTGCCGTTTATGCGGCTCACACGCGGATGGAGTTGTTGTATGCTCGGTCAGCAGTCAGGGGCTGTGGGCGCACTCGGACGGGCTTGCTTTTCGGTCGACGCGTGTCGTCTGCCAGGCAGGAGTTCAAGCACAGAGAATGGCGAGTTCGCCGGACGGAATCATCCTAACGCGGTTCCGGACTTTTCGGTGTAGCCTCCATCATGCTGCTGTGCAGCGATCGATTTCATTTCAAAGATTGGCGTCATTCCCATAATCTGAACGGAAATTGACCGAGAAATCCAGGCCGCGAACACGGCTGGCAGGGGGAGATCATGCACCCGGTTGAATTTCGGCCCTGGATTCCGCCGGCGTGGTCGAAAATGGCTTTTGAGGATTGGTCCGGCCGCGTCAGGAACGTGTGCGGACGTTACGAGCCGCGCCGTACGGCGGGGCAGACCGAGGTGACGGGCGGCGTGCAATTGTACGACGCCGGCGGGCTCGAAATTGCCCACATAGCCATGAATATCGTTGCTGTGGATCGCACCGCGCGCGATATCAGGCTCGACTACGGCGAAAATCTCTTTCTGATCTTCCAGCTCGAGGGGACCTGCGGGATCGAGCAAAGCGATAGCCGCTCCATCCTCAATCCCGGCGATTGTGCTCTTGTCGATTCCTCCCGGCCATCCATGTTTTGGCTTGGGGGGAATTTTTCAAATCACCTGTCCGTGCACCTTCCTCGTCAGATGTTGCTTGGGACGGGACCTGAACGGTCGCAGATTGTCCCCGTTCTCTGCAGTTCTGACCCGATGTCGGCTGTGCTGCGTGGTCTGGTCGCCAAGATCGGCGCGAGGCCGGAGAGCCGAAGCAAGGCAGCGAGTCTGCGGCAGCTTCTTTTCGACGCCGTTCGCCAGGCCTTCATCTCGGACGAAGAAACAGAGATCCCCGTCGCGGAGGAGGGCGAGGCGAGGTTGGAACGGGCCTTGTTGATCATAGACCGGCATCTCACCGATGAACGGCTGACGCCGCGCTGGCTGGCCAACCGCCTCGGCATATCGCTCCGGACGCTCCAGCGGGAGTTCGGCGAGCTGGATCACAGCGTCACGACCTATATCCGCCATCGCCGTCTGTGCCTCGCCCGGGACCGCTTGCGAAGATCGGGTCTCGAAGGCGATGCAATGCGGATCAGCGAGATCGCGCTCGATTGCGGCTTCAGCGATATCTCCTATTTCAACCGCTGCTTTCGCGAGGCTTTCGCTTGCAGGCCAGGCGACCTGCGAGCCCCAGACCAGGGGGATGACGTCTGAGTCCAAGCAAAGTGACGTCCGCCCCCAAGACGGAATGCGGCCGGCACCAAATACTGGGCGCAACAACAATGATCCTGACTGCTCAGGCGATCATGAGGAAGCGCACGGATGAGGACTTTCCCCCTTTTCATTGGAGGCCGCCCGGTCGAGAGTGCCGCGCACCGCGACGTGATCAACCCGGCGACCGGTGCGCCCATGGGACGGATGCCGGTCGCAACCGCGGCCGATCTCGACCTGGCGGTGGAGGCTGCTGGTGCGGCCTTTCGCAGCTGGAGTGCGCGTCAAGACGCGGAGCGCGCAAAGGCTGTTCAGGCTTGCGCCCGAGCGATCGAGGCCCATTCCGAGGAATTGGCTCAGCTACTCACGCTCGAGCAAGGAAAGCCGCTTAACGGGCTTGGCTCCCGGTTCGAGATCGGGGGGGCGGTCGCGTGGACAGACGCGACGGCGCAACTAAGTCTGCCGCCGGAACTCGTGGAGGACGGACCACAAGGGCGGGTCGAAATTCATCGCAAACCGATCGGCGTCGTTGGGTCGATCACCCCTTGGAATTGGCCCGTGATGATCGCTTGCTGGCACATCATGCCGGCAATCCGCGCCGGCAACACCGTTGTCATCAAGCCTTCGCCGCTCACACCGCTATCCACCATCCGCATGGTGGAAATTCTCGGCGGCGTACTGCCGCCCGGCGTCGTGAACGTTGTCACTGGCGAGGATTCGCTGGGCGGGCTCATGTCGGCCCATAGTGGTATCGGCAAGATCACCTTCACCGGCTCGACCCAGACGGGGCGCAGAGTCATGGCGGGGGCGGCCGAAACGCTCAAGCGCCTCACGCTCGAGCTCGGAGGGAACGATGCCGGCATCGTCCTGCCTGATTGCGATCCGAAGAAGATCGCCGAAGGCCTGTTCTGGGGTGGCTTCATCAATTCGGGGCAGACCTGTGCCGCCCTCAAGCGCCTCTATGTCCACGACAGCATATATGAGTCCGTGTGCGCCGAACTTTCGATTTTCGCCGCCGGCATTCCGGTCGGAAACGGTCTAGAGGAGGGCTCGATCCTGGGCCCCGTGCAAAACGCTCGCCAGCGCGACATCGTGGCTTCCTGTGTGGACGACGCCGTCGCCAAGGGCGGACGGTTGCTGCTCGGTGGACGGCCCGGGAGCGGCGCCGGATACTTCTATCCGACCACGCTGGTGGCCGATGTCGGGCACGGCTGTTCACTGGTCGACCGCGAGCAATTCGGCCCGGCTTTGCCGATTATCCGCTATTCCAGCACTGAAGAGGCGATCGCGATGGCAAACGACTCGCCGATGGGGCTGGGAGGTTCGGTCTGGAGTTCGGACATCCATCGCGCCAAGGAGATCGCATCCCAGCTCGAGACCGGCTCAGTCTGGATAAACCGTCATGGCGCGATCCAGCCGAACGCGCCTTTCGGCGGCGTCAAGCAGTCTGGCATCGGCGTCGAGTTCGGCCAGGAGGGATTGAAGGAGTTTACGACGATCCAGACGATGTTCTGCTGAACGCGCACTGTGATTTTCCCGGATCGAGGACAAAGGGCGATGGACGATCTGGATTACATCATTGTGGGTGCCGGTTCGGCCGGCGCCGTTCTGGCCAACCGGCTCACGGAGGATCCCTCTACGCGCGTGTTGCTGCTTGAAGCAGGCGGACGGGACCGTCATCCCCTGCAGCTCATGCCGATCGCTTTCCTCAAGGTGGTGGCAGATCGGGCCTCGAACTGGAATTTCGAAAGCGAGCCGGAGCCGGGACTGAATGGCCGCCGCTTGCCCATTCCGCGCGGCAAGACGCTTGGCGGGACGTCGTCCATCAACGCGCAAATCTGCATTCGCGGGCATCGCCGCGATTACGACCGCTGGAGCGAGGAGGGACTGACCGGCTGGAGTTACCGGGAGGTGCTGCCGTATTTTCGCCGGCTGGAGAACAGTTGGCGAGGCGAGTCGACGTATCATGGCGTCGGAGGTCCGATCTCGGTGTCTCCGATGGACTATCCGGACATGCTGTTCGAGCCGCTGGTCAAGGCTGCTGCTGCTTCCGGCATTGGGCTGAGCGACGATGCCAATGGTGCGTGGCAAGAGGGCATCAGCCGGATGGAGGCGACGGTCGGCTCCGGCAAGCGGTCGAGCACAGCCCGCGGCTACCTTTATCCCGCCATGGATCGGCCCAATCTCGTCATCGAGACCGGCGCGCTGGCGAGCCGTGTCATCGTCGAAAAGGGGCGCGCCACCGGCGTCGAATATCGACGCGGCGGCGAGACGTTTCGAAAATATGCGGCCCGTGAAGTCATTCTTGCCGGCGGGGCGTACAATTCACCGCAACTCTTGATGCTGTCCGGGATCGGGCCTGCTGACCATCTTCGTTCGGTCGGCATAGACCCGGTTCTCGATCTGCCGGGTGTGGGCGAGAACCTCGGCGAACATCCCAACATCCTCAACATCTATAAGGCGCGCGGCAAACCCGGTTTGACGAAATTCCTGCGCATGGATTGGGCGACGGCGCTGACGGCGCGCTGGTTCCTGCGGCATGACGGCATTTTCGCGTCCAACGGTGCGGCGGCGAATGTGTTCCTCCGCACCAAGGAAGGACTGGATCGCCCCGACGTCCAGTTCATCTGCATGACGGTCAGCAATACGGCCGACCTTTGGTTCCCCGCTCTGACGGCTCCGCCAGTCTACTGCTTCTCGGTGCGTGTTGGCGCCCTTCATCCCAAATCGCGCGGCCGCGTCTCGCTTCGATCGGCGGATCCGGCACACAGTCCGCGCATCTTCAACAATTTCTACGATGATCCGGAAGACATGGCGACGATGGTGCGCGGCATCCGCGCGTGCCGAGCGCTCTACGCTCAGCGGCCGATCGCCGACATGGTCGAACGCGAGCTCTATCCCGGCCCCCAGGCCCAGAGCGATCAGGACATCGCAGAGGCGATCCGGTGCGAAGGAGGGCATCGCTCGCATCCAGTCGGCACTTGCCGAATGGGTACCGATCGGTTGGCCGTCGTCGATCCCGAACTGCGGGTTCACGGCATCGATGGTCTGCGGGTCGTCGACGCGTCGGTCATGCCGGAATTGCCGGGCGGCAACACCAATGTGCCGACCATCATGATCGGCGAAAAAGCTTCGGACATGATCCGGGGCCGCAAGCTCGCGCCGGCAACGGACGTGTAGGTCGATTTGTGGTGAACCGCGCATCGGCATTCGGACGAGGAGAAGAGACAGAAATGCGCAAGATCGTCGTGCTCTATGGCCAACCGAAAGATCCGGATCACTTCCGGTCCTATTACGAACAGAAACATCTTCCATTGGCCGCCCAACTGCCCGGCCTCAGAGCCAGCCGGCACAGCTTCGATATTGCCGCGCCCGAGAGCCCAGCGCCCTTCTTCTGCATGTGGGAGGGCGAGTTCGACACCGGCGAGGCTTTGGCCGCCGCAATGGGTTCGGACATCGGCCAACGGGTCGCGGCCGATACGGCGAACTATGCGACCGGCGGACTGACCCTTTTTCAATGCGGACCGGTCGAAGGCAAAAAGCCTTGATCTGGCCCACGGATAAGCGAGCGAACGAACTCGAACACAAATCGGTTGGGAGGAGTGGATGCGCGTGATGAGATTCGCCAGGATACTGGCCTGCACTGCGGCAATGCTCGGTTTGACTGCCCAGGCACAGGCCACCGATCCGATCCGCATCGGCGTGGTACTGACGACGTCCGGAGGGGCGTCCTACCTCGGCGAGCCGGAAGCCAAGACGTTGAAGATCTATGTTGATCAGATCAACGCCGCGGGCGGAGTGCTTGGCCGCAAGATCGAGACGATCGTCTATGACGATGGCGGAGATGCCAACAAGGCCCGCACGTTTGCGACCCGTCTTGTCGAGCAGGACGGCGTCAAGCTCGTCATCGGCGGCTCCACGACCGGCACGACAATGGCGATGCTCCCCATTTTCGAGGAATCCGAGACGTTGTTCATGTCCCTGGCCGGCGGCGTGAGCATCATCGAACCTCCCCGCAAATGGGTGTTCAAGACGCCGCATACGGACCGCATGGGCTGCGAAAAGATCCTCGCAGATCTGAAAGCGCGAAAGCTGACGCGTATCGCCTTGATCGCCGGCACCGACGGGTTCGGCGCGTCGATGCGAACCCAGTGTATTCAGGTGGCGCCGAACTATGGCGTGGAGATTGCTGTCGATCTCTCCTACGGCGCCCAGGATACCGACATGACACCGCAATTGACCACGGTGAAGGGAACGAACGGCATTCAGGCCATCGTCAATACCGGCGCCTCGGGTCAAGGACCCGCGATCCTGACCCGAAACTATGGCCAGCTCGGCATGCAGAGCATTCCTCTGTATCAGAATCCCGGAGTGGCCTCGAAGAGCTTCATCAAGCTGTCCGGTCCAGCCGCGGAGGGCGTACGCCTGCCGGCTGCCGCTCTGCTCATCGCGGACAAGCTTCCCGACAGCGATCCGCAGAAGAATGTGGTTCTCAACTATCAGCACACCTACGAAACGGCGACCAAGGATTCGGTCTCGACCTTCGGGGGCGGCGCATATGACGGTCTGATGTTGGTCGTCGATGCGATCAAGCGCACCAACAGCGCTGATCCCGCCGGCATCCGTGATGCCCTGGAAAACACCAAGGGCTTCATCGGAACGGCAGGCATCGTCAACATGGGTCCAAAGGATCATCTCGGCTTGACGCTGAATGCCTTCCACATGCTGGTGATCAAGGATGGTGACTGGCAGATCGTCGATTAGACGATCTTCCAGATGCGGCGATGCACGGGGGGGCCGGAACAGGCATGAGTACTTTTCTTCAATTGCTGTTTTCCGGCTTGACGGTCGGAGCCATCTACGGCGTCGTCGCTCTCGGGTTCACGCTCATCTATGCGGCATCCGACATCATCAATTTCGCCCAGGGCGAGTTCGTCATGATCGGCGGCCTTGGCACGATCTTCCTGATCGCCCTCGGTCTGCCACCGATCATTGCGGCCCTGGTGGCGATACTGCTTGCCGTCGTCGCCAGCGTGCTCCTGCACCGCCTGGCGCTGCAGCCGGCGAGAGGTGCGTCGCCTGTCACGCTCATCATCATCACGATGGGCGCATCGCTGCTTCTCCGCGGCCTCGCCGAACTGATCGTCGACAAGCAGTTTCATGGTCTCCCGAGCATCAGTGGCGATAATCCCATTGCGGTGTTGGGCGCCACCATACTGCCCCAGAGCCTTTGGGTTCTGGGCGGCGCCGTGGCGATGTTCGGCGCCTTGTGGCTGTTCCTCAGCCGCACCATGGTCGGCAAGGGGATGCTTGCCACCGCATCTAACTCCCTCGCGGCAAAACTCGTCGGGATCGACACCGACATCACGCTGGGCCTCGCCTTTGGGCTGTCAGCTGCGATCGGTGCCATCGCGGGCATCCTGATCGCCCCGATCACGCTGATGCGTTATGATATTGGTGCGATCCTGTCTCTCAAGGGCTTCGCGGCAGTCATGCTGGGGGGCATCGGCAATCCGATCGGCGCGGTCTTCGGCGGCCTGATGCTAGGCTTGCTGGAATCCTTCACCGCCGGGTTGGTCAGTTCGGTCTACAAGGATGCCGTGGCCTTCATCGCACTGATACTCGTTCTGCTGGTCCGGCCGCAGGGCCTGATGGGCCAGCGTACGATCGAGCGGGTGTGACCACATGCGCCACCTGCTTGAGTCCCGCTACGCGAGCTTGTTGTTCCTGGCCGTGATCGTTTGCGGGCTGCCGCTGATTCTGCATCCCGGGTATCAGATTCGTGTCGCAGCTCTGATCTGGATCTCGGGCATCGCCGCGGTCGGATTGCACGTTCTGATGGGACAGGCCGGCCAGGTCAGCCTCGGACAGACGGGGTTCATGGGGATCGGCGCTTACTCGGTCGGTCTCCTGCCCACGCTTTTGGGCATCCCGTCGCTCGCCGCGGCCGCGATCGGCATCGTCGCCGCGGGCCTTATCGCCTATCTCGTCGGGAAGCCGCTGCTGCGCCTGCAAGGACATTACCTGGCCGTCGCCACGCTCGGCTTCGGTCTCATCGTGGCGCTGGTCCTGACCTCGGAAGTGCAACTGACCGGTGGACCCGACGGTTTGCGGGTGCCGCGCCTCACCATTCTGTCAACACGCATCGTCAGTCCAGCGAACTGGTATTGGATCGGCGGCGTCGGCCTTTTGATCGCCGTGGCGCTTGCGATCCACCTTCGCGAAAGTCCCACCGGACGTGCACTTCGTGCGCTGCAGGACAGCGAGACGGCAGCGCGGACCTTGGGCATCGACGTCGCCGCACGGAAGCTCCAGGCCTTCATCATCGCGGCAATCTATGCCGCGACCGCGGGGAGCATGTTGGCCCTGATGAACGGCTTCATCACGCCGGACGTGGCCAGTTTCTTCAGCTCGGTGGAATACGTCGCCATGGTGGTTATCGGCGGCATCGCATCTCCCATCGGCGCGGTGGTGGGCGCGACCTTCTTGACGGTCCTGCCTCAGGTTCTCGCCGGCTTCAGCGAGTACGAGGACCTGCTGATCGGATTGCTCATCATGTTGTTCATGATCTTCCTACGAGACGGAATCGTTCCGTCCCTCGCCGCGATCGTCGCGAGGAGGCGGTCATGAGCATCCTGACGGCCGCTGGCATCAGCATCCGGTTTGGCGGTCTGACGGCCTTGCAGGATGTCGGCTTCGCGCTGAACCCCGGTGACGTTCTGTCCATCATCGGTCCGAACGGCGCAGGCAAGACGACGCTCTTCAACATCGTCAGCGGTCTCTACACGCCGAGCAGCGGCAGCATTCACCTCGACGGCAAGGACATCACCAACAATTCCCCCGAACGCCTCGCAAGGCTGGGGATGTCGCGCACGTTTCAGAACCTGCAGATCTTCTTCAGGATGACGGCCTTGGAGAATGTCATGACGGGGCGGCACAGATGGGAAAAGACGGGGGTCTGGGGGGATCTGTTCGCGATGCCCGGCACCTGGCGGCAAAATGCCGAAAGCCGGCGCGTCTCGCTCGCGCTGCTGGAGCGGGTGGGATTGTCGGGCCAGGCCGATACGCTCGCCGGAAACATGTCGTACGGTGCGCTGAAGCGGCTCGAGATCGCGCGCGCGTTGGCGACCGAGCCTCGCGTGCTGCTGCTCGACGAGCCGGCCGCCGGCTGCAACGCCGTCGAAACGGCCGAGATCGACGAGCTGATCCAGCAGGTCGCCCGGTCTGGCGTCGCCGTCGTTCTGGTCGAGCACGACATGCGTCTGGTCATGAAGATTTCCTCCCATATTCTCGTGCTTGCTCAAGGCCGCACCCTGGCGGAAGGTCGGCCGGAATTCATTCGCTCGCATCCGGAGGTGATTGCGGCGTATCTGGGTGCCGAAGCAGCCGGAGCTGGCCGTGCTTGAAGTCGACAATCTGAGCGTCACTTATGGACGCATCCGGGCTCTGAAGGGCGTCAGCCTGCGGGTCGACCGGGGGACGGTGGTCTCGCTGATCGGCGCGAACGGCGCTGGCAAGACCACCTTGTTGCGCGCGATTTCCGGCGTGCTGCCGATCGAGCAAGGTTCAATCCGATTTGAAGGAAAGCCGATCGAGAGACTGAAATCGCACCGCCGTGTCGCGATGGGCATCGCTCATTCCCCGGAGGGGCGCCAGATATTCAAATCGCTCTCGGTGGAGGACAACTTACGTCTCGGCGCTTACAGGCGGAATAGCGGTGCCATCGAAAAGGCAATTCTCGACATCTACGAAACCTTTCCGATCCTTTGGGAACGACGCGAGCAGATGGCGGGCAACCTGTCCGGAGGTCAGCAGCAGATGCTGGCGATCGGGCGCGCGCTTTTGTCCGCGCCCAAGTTGTTGCTGCTGGACGAGCCTTCTCTCGGCCTTGCGCCCCTGATCGTGGAACAGATCTTCGCGGTGTTGGACAGGCTCAAAAGCGCCGGCATTATCATTCTGCTGGTGGAGCAGAATGCGTCTCTCGCTCTGGCCCATTCCGACTACGGCTATGTCCTCGAAACCGGGCATGTTGTCCATGCTGCCGGGTCCGAGCAGTTGCGGGAGGACCCAAAAGTTCAGGAAGCCTATCTGGGCATTTGATCCGCTGGCGCGCCACTCAGGCATCCCATCTGACCGGCATCGACACCGGACCGCGGAACACCCAACCTCGAATGACGGGAGCATCGTCTTCCCGCAGCCGAAGATTTGGCAGACGATCGAACAGCATCGGTACCGCTATCTTGCCGACCAGATGCCGTGACACCCAGGCGCCAGCGCAAAAGTGCGGACCTGCGCCAAAACCCAGATGCGACTGCTTGGGCCGCGAAATGTCGAACAGGTCAGGCTCGGCGAAACGCCGTTCGTCGCGGTTGGCTGCACCGACGCAGAGGCCGATCTGGGTTCCTTCGGCGAGCGCGACGCCCGATAGATCGGTCGGGCGAGTCGTGCGGCGCGGATACATGCCGATCGGCGAGATCCAGCGTACGGCCTCCTCGAGCGCGGCCGGCCATAGCTCAGGCTTAGCAAGGACGGCGTCCCGCTGTACGGGATCGCCGAGCAGACCAAGCGCCAGCGTGAGGATCGCGTCGCGGGGTTCGTTCAATCCGCCGCCGATGATCACCTTGATGTTCGCCCGAATCTCTTCGATCGGCATCGGATGGTCTGCGTGCGCCATCGAGGACAAGATCGAGGGATTCGGATGAGCGCGGTGATAGTCCAAGACCGCCTCGATCGCCTCATCGACGCCTCTAGCGGCGGCCGCCGCTCTTTGGTCGATCTCGGCATCGCGCGCATAGTTGCCCGCTCCGTCGATGAGGGATTGCGACCACAGAGCCAATGTCTGCCAGGACACGTCCTCGAATCCGAGCATCCGCATCAGGCTGAGCGAGGCCATGGGGGCGGCGAGAGCGGGAAACAGATTGGCCTCGCCTGCGTCGACGAAGGAATCGATCAGCTCTTTGCAGATGTCGGTGAACAGTGGCGCCCAATGCTCCTTGATTGTACCCGGACGGAAGGTCGGCTCGATCGCCTTGCGCCCGACGGCGTGTTCGGCCCCGTCCTTGCGCATGAATGTCGGGCCCATGACCCGGTTGACCAGAGAGGTGGGATTATCAGCCGAATAGGTGGCCGGGTCGCGTTCGATCTTCGCGATGTCCTCGAAGCGCGTCACGACGATCAGATTCGCCGCCTTCACGAAGACAGCCGGCGCGATGTCCCGCATGCGCCTGAAGCTCGGATAGGGGTCCACGAGTAGATCTTCGTAGGCGATATCATCGATGACGGGAACGGCGCTCGCCACGGTCTCCTCCCAAAATGTTTGTTTCGAAAAGGGTATCGCCCGATGGTCCCTGGTACAATTCGATGGGCCAGATATCAGCTATCGAAATCTCACATGACCTCCTAAGCTCCAGTCCATGTGTTTGTGAGAGGAGCCCGATATGAACCCCGTCCTCGATCCTATCGATATCAGCGCGTTCCGGACGCTGGTCGTGGTCTATGACCTCGGCTCCTTCTCGGCTGCCGCGCACCGCCTGGAGGTCAACCAGTCGACGATCAGCTACACCGTCGAGCGCCTGCGAAAGGCCTTTCAGGACCCGCTCTTCGTCCGTCAGGGCAATGGCATTGCAGCCACCGAACGTTGTGACGGTTTGGTGCAGTGGGCGAGGGGAATGGTCGAGGAGATCGAGGGGCTCGCAACACCGGCCGAATTCGATCCGGTTGCTGCGGCCGGAACGGTGACGATCTCATGCAACCACCACGAACGGCAGACCGTGATGCCGGAGTTCGTGACTCGGCTGCGCGCTGCTGCACCCAAGGTGAAGCTCGCGCTCATCGAGGCGGCGGGGCACGGCGATACGCAGCTCCGGCAAAACATGTGCGACATCGTCATCGGCCCGGTCGGCATCGTCGGCGAAAACCACTACCGGCGGCGCCTCCTCGCCGACGAATATGTGTGCGTCATGGACGCGGCCCATCCGCTCGCGCGTGGACGCATCTCGCTTTCGGCCTACTCCAAAGCCGAGCACATCTTCGTCACGTATAGTGGCGAGTGGCGGCCGCTGTACATTGAGGTGCTGAAAGCCAAGGGGATCGCGCTGCAGCCGGCTGTCACGCTGCCGACGCATGATTGCCTGGAGCGCATCATTCCCGGCAGCACCCTGGTCGCGTCCGTCCCGCGCCAGCTGGCGCGGACGTTCCGAAGGGGATTGCACGTCGCGCCGCTTCCGTTGCGGGTTCCGATCAGCATCGACATGTACTGGAGCGCCAGAACGGCGCGATCGGGCCTTCACAAATGGGTGCGCAATCTGCTTGCTGAGACGGCGAAAGCGAGCTCCGGGCGGCCGAGCTCAACGGACGATCCTGGCGGCAAGTGACGCCGGGTTGCGCGCCCCGGCGATGAAGTCGGATATCGCCGACCGCACCAGGTGCCCGGCGGAGGCGACTAAGAAGAACCGATCTTCTATAACATACTCACTGCGTTCGCGACCCGGAGAGGGACTCTCAGATCGCAACTTGAACTGAATGTCGGTATCGGTGGTTGTACCTCACCCGCGACCACGCCACAGCGCGCCCGCTCAATCCGCGTTGCGTTGCCTCGCGAAATGACGCTTTGGCTCTTCCGGCGACATCGACTGCCGATGGAATTCAAGGGCTGGGCCGGAACTTCAATTAGCCGCGATCGGATTCCCTGGGAGCTGGACGGCGACCGGGCTGAGCGGCGCGACGGCAATCCG
Source organism: Bradyrhizobium sp. LA6.1 (assembly GCF_040547805.1). Lineage (NCBI taxonomy): Bacteria > Pseudomonadati > Pseudomonadota > Alphaproteobacteria > Hyphomicrobiales > Nitrobacteraceae > Bradyrhizobium > Bradyrhizobium sp. LA6.1. Next base: position 671,344 of record NZ_JBEPQK010000002.1, read on the forward strand.
CCTTTCGCTAGTCGTTTGATGGCGTTGTTGTCGATGATGGACCATTGTCTAAACAGGCTTTTGGCGGCGAAATCCATATTGGGCCGTAGCTCAAACGGTGGGTTTTGGGCTAGGTCGAAAATGTTTTTGTCTTCCAAAGGGGATTGACTGACTCTCTCTCCGCCACCGCACTGTTCTCCTCTGTATCCGATCGTTCGAACCGACAGCAAAACAATGAGCAGCGCGACAAAGGCTGTTGCGGCCAGTTCTGCGATGTTACCACCAGTCACTGCGCAAACCGTAGCTTCTGAGCGTGGGGTTGGAGGAGGGATGTCGCGATGAAATTCTCCGGACGTTTCAAATCGCGACTTGAGGCGAATGTCGGTATCGGTGGTTGCGTGTCCCCGATTTGAACCTGCCGTTCGACAAGCTTCTGAGTTGAGGCGGACAATCGGAGGAAATATCGCAGATTTGCGTCGTGTGGGGAAAGGCGGTAGCGCTCTCCCGCTACCAAGCGTACGATTTTCTACGCCAAACTACGATTTCCTGCGATTTTGTACTTCTGACGGCAGCGGTCGGAGCCCGCTGGCGCGAATTGTGTTGCCTGCGAAAGACCGGCAGTGAAGGTCTTGTTTGCCTCGCGAGAGCTGACGCTCGTGCGAATGAGGCGCTTCGGATGGGCCGGCATGTTCGAGAGGCATGAGTTCTTTGGGTTTTGCGCTCCTCCCGCAAGAAGCTGGTCCAAGAAGGGGTCGGAGTGGTCTCCGGACCCAGCTCCCTGGTTCTCAGGGAAGAAGTTCCTCCTAAAACAGGAAGCTCACTCTTTTCAGAGCCGCGAACGAAGCCATTCTTCCAGTGAATCATTTTTTTGCCGCGAGGACTAACCTCTAAGCGGAAATTCACCGCTCGCCATGTCGAGCGGCATCGAAGACACGACTCGTCGCTCCCCCGGCTACAATGCGGTTGCATGCGGCGGTCGCTTTTCTGCTGATTCAGACCGGCGAAGTGAGCTGGCGCTTGCCGCAACCCTCACCACCGTACCTTTCGGAGGAGATACCATGACCGAGATCCGGCTGGCCTCGGTGCAGGGCGGGGCAATTGCGCTTGGAAGCGATACCTACCGGAACTGAGAACTGGGCCGAGGGAGGTGCCATTGTCATGAGAGGCGTTACCGAGTGGCTCGAGTCGATCGGCTTGTCAGAGTACGCCCAGCAACTCCGCCGATTTTAGGGGCAAACTATCTCACCTTGGACGGATCGCCAGCGGTCCGCATTAGGCGATCCGCCTTTACCAGCACGCGATCGTCACCCGCCTGCGGCCGCAATGAGACGCTGACGGCGACAAAAGCGACGCAGAGCACTATGCCCACCGCCATAGCGCGCTGAAAGGTTGGCCTATCAGCATTTTGAAATGTGGGGGTGCTGCTCCTCTTTGCCAGCTGTTCAAATCCAGCTTGGGAAAGCCTTTGCAATTGTTCGGCTTCACGATGCTCGACGGAAAGCGCGCGGTAGTGAGCGGCCATCTCACGATAGTGTTCTCGTGATGAAAGATCGATCGCCTTCGCAGCGCGTTTTTCAAACGCTCGGGCTCGGTCGGCAAGCTCTTTTGCCTTTGACATCGGGCACCTCATTCTAAGGTGGTCCGCTGGACACCAATTAATTGGTCGGCCGGCGCGTCAATTCGGTTCAACGCTTGGACGGCCTCCCGTTCACGTTGGCGGACCTATTAGCTGGTACCATTCGACCGCTTCAACCGGCGGCTATCGGGGCCACGGGCCGTGTCGCGGCTCATTTTGTTTGCGAACGAGCTGGCAAATATCTCCAGCTTCGATTGCTCTTCGCCCGACAGGGCTTGGGCGTCTGTCCCGCGCTCACCTTGCCCGCCGCCGGCGGGGTTGGGGCAGGGACTATGCCCCATCGCGCCGCAATAATTTCACAGTTTGAGGAACCAATACCCATGCCTGCTGGGGGATCAGCGCATGGGGGAGCCATGACTGACAGCGAGTGGAAGGAGCGCTGGCACGAGGTCGAGCGCTTTCGATTGATGGCGCATGAAACGACAGACCCAGTGGCGGCGGCTCTGCTTCTCGATATCGTGTTGGACTTAGAAGCGGACCTGAATGAGTTGGTCGACGTAGAGGCGCAAGGGCTGCCATGGCTTGGAGCAGTGGCATGAGTGCAGGCCTCGTCGATTGATCCAGCTAGGCAACCGTTGTCTGCTCGACCAGCAACTCGCCATAGCTTCGCGAAGTTGCTCGCGCGGCCAGACTGAGGAACGGCGAGGGCGCCGGCCCGCCGGTTCACGCTGGCGGGCCAATCTTTAGACATTGACCCAAGAAATCGGTTGCCGTGGACCTGTATTTCCAGGGCATCGCTTTCGCGAACAGGGGGACCACGCCAGAGTACATGACGCAGGCGCGCGCCTTTTTTGAACGGGCTATGGCTCGATCTTCGCTACCAACAGCAGGTGATCGCCAATGTCCGCGACGAAGCGCGCTCGGGTACGATCGTGATCATGATCCTGCACGATCTCCAGGCTGCCGCGTCGTGGTCGGATAGAGTTATGGTGTTGAGCGAGGGTAGGCTGTTCGTGCACGGCCGGCCGGAAGAGGTGATCACCACGTCGATGCTGGGAGAGGTTTACGGCATCGATGCGGCCGTGGAGCATACGGCGGGAGGTAGAATACATATCCAGGTCGGGTGAGTGCGCCGAGTTGAGCCGCTACATGTGCAGTTGGCGTAACAAGAATTCGTAGAAATTCGGGTTGCTGGCCCGAGAAACGATGATACGGATGGCTCTCGCGAGAGGGCTGTTCTTGTCCAGGCAAAATAAGCTGCCCGGCGCGATGAAGATGCTTTCCTTCGTGCCCTCTCGCGCGAGCGTCATGTCGTCCACGCCCTCCGGAAGCAGGAGATAAACATAGTAGCCAGCCTTAGTGCCGGAATAGATCCTGGTGACCCGCGCTCGATAGATCGGCCTGAACCCGGCTCGCCGCAGCCTCGGTCCGTTGCCACAGTCGCTTCAGGTGTCTGTCGTAGCGCCCGTCCACGAGCAGGCGATGCAGCAGTCGCTCGACATGTCCGGAGCTGTTGACGGTGGTGAGCATTTTGAGCTCGGCCAGGGTCGCGATGCGGTCGCTGCGGGCTGCGATGAAGCCAGACCGTAAGCTCGCCGACAAGGTTTTCGAGAACGTTCCGATCGATATCACGTTATTCAATTGGTCGAGCGTCGCCAATCTGTTGGCCGCGCCCATCGGAAGGTCGGCGAACGGATCGTCCTCGACGATCACAAGATTGGACCGCGTCGCGACCCTGAGCACGGCGTGTGCGACGGGGAGGGTGATCGAGCCGCCGGTCGGATTGTGGCCGAGCGATCTCTTTCGAGAGTCCGTCGCCTTGCATCCGAAGGCCGACGCTATTATGGCCCCCAGCGGCCTCGTCAAGGATCCGGTATCGGCGATCTCCCTTGGATTGGCCCTGATCTTCGGTACGGCGGGACTGCCGCACATCCTCATGCGCTTCTTTACCGCGAGTGACGCCCGCGAGGCGCGGTGAGCGGATCGCTCGCAGGCTTGTTGGCATCGGATTGGTCGCTCTCAGCCCGGGCCTGTGGACCGCCACATTCAAGCTCGGGCCCGCGCCGTTTCCGTACGACAATCCGGCACCCGTCTCGGTTCCGCTGGCCTTTGCGGTGTCCTGGGCGGTGTCGGTGTTGGATCGCAGCGCTGCGGCCGCCTCGGTCCGCGCATCGTTCGGCGCGCAGCATGTTCGGGCTCAGACCGGCCTGGCCGTCGAATGATGCTTCTCGCAAAGCTCACCTCAAGGAGGAACCACAATGAACGCTAGCGTGGTCGAAAAGGGCAGGGCCGACTGGCCGGACTTCATTAGCAAGGAGTTCGACGCCAATCAGTTCAACGGGCGGGTCGGCACCAGGCTCTTGTCTGAAACGGAACGCGTGCGCGTCTGGGAAATCCGCCTCGCTCCGGGCGAGCGCATCGGATTCCACCGTCACGTACTGGATTACTTTTGGACCGCCGTAACGCCGGGGCGGGCGCGATCGCATGCGGAGGATGGGACGATCATCGAGGCCGCTTACTCCGCGGGCGAAGCGCGCCACTTCGTCTACGGAAAGGGCGAGTACAAGATCCACGACCTCGAAAAGATCGGAGACGACGACTTGTGGTTCACCACGGTTGAACTCCTCGACAGTGCCAACAAGCCTTTGGAACTTGACCGTTGAGTCCATCGCCATGCGTGAGAAGTGTCGCGCTATCCGGTCTGGAGGCGCGCATCGCGCTGCAAAATGAGAAACTGGCGCGCCACGGCCGATGAAAATGGGCACTATTGCTTCCCCTAGCGCTATGACGCAGCGGCCGCCGACGCGACCCGGCCGGATAACCAGCGACGGACTGCGATCTTGCGCTACGGTCATGGGCTGCAATCTTCGGTATGTCGCGGACCACCTAGTTGCCTTCTTCATGGCGGCTGGTCGATCAATTCCGTGGTGCGAAGTGAAGCCTCACCATGAGTGGCCGAGCCGCACCGTCAAGACCGAACCGGCTGCCCGATTCCCAGCAGGTTTCCTTCGCTGTCGCGGAACCACGCGCCCCGCTCACCGGTGCCCTTGCTGGGGTAATTTCCCCCAATCTCCGCAATTCCATCGACGGTCTTCAGGCCGGGTAGGTCATACACCTCAAATTCGACTCCCCGCGCGCGAAGCTCGCGCACTGTCGCGTCGATATCGTGGACTTCCCAGCCCATTTGCGTGTGCGTGCCGGATTGCACTCCGGCCGAGATGAAGATCGCAAATTCGCCGGCCGCGCAGACATAGCGGAGCCCGCCCTCGCGCTGTTCAACCGGCTCAAGCCCGAGTTTCTCCGAGTAGAACGCCCGCGCGCGATTTAGGTCTTTAGCTGGAAGCCGGGTTGCCACCTTCGCGTCCTTTAGCATGCCGTCTCTCCGTTCGAGGTCTTCATGCGCCGGCCGGCCGTTTTCTCAGTTGGGCGCTAGTCGGATATCAATATGAAATGACGCGTCGTCACGAGAAGGCCGTCCGGAGAATGGCGCACCCGACACGATTCGAACGTGTGACCTTTGCCTTCGGAGGGCAACGCCAAGCGACCGCCTGAAATAGCAATTTGAGATGGTTGCACGTCCCCCCGCAACCAGACAACAAATCCTTGAAACAAGACGAGTTTCGAGGGCTTTTTGCTATTCCGGATGTCGCACTCGATCGTCTGGTAAATTCCCCTAACGACCAATCGTGCTGCTTCCTGAGTTAAGATTTGCCCCTCATTCCAACAGAGCAATCGCGGTTTGTTCGTCAGTGATGAGTACATCGGCGAGCCGTGCGCGTATCGCAGCCCGGATAATCGGTATTTTCTGAAGGCCTCCGGCAGCAAGAACACGTTCGCGCACTTGTCGCAAGCTGCTGATCGTTGGGTGAATCACGCGCTTTGTCAGCGGATGCACCACGGGCTGTCCATCAAGATCCAAATAGTGACCACAAATGTCGCCGACGGCTCCGGCATCACGCAGCGACTGCCAGGTTGCAAGGGAGATTACGCCGTATTCGAGAGCTTTCGACTGCTCGGACAAATCGACCGCGCTCAGGAGCGCGATATCCAGCCCCGCGACCATAGCCAACACTGAAAGGATAGGCTCGCTTGAAACAAGTGCATCGCGGAGATCCTCCGTGGGCGCAAACATCGGCGCGGTCACGTAGTAGCATCGGGCGCCCAAGGCGCGAGCCATCATCGCAGCATTGTCGTAAGGATTGATGGCGGTGCTTTCCGCGAGCCCGCCACATAGCAGGACAACGCGGCTGCCATCGCCGGCACGGCGCCTGAGATTTTGAGCCGCCGCATTGATTGTTCCGCCCCAGGTGATGCCGAGCATGCCTGCTGCGGGCAAATTCTCCGAGACGTAGTGACCCGCCGCGGCGCCGATCAGGTTGCGTACGTCAGTATCGCCAATTGGCGCAGGCACGACCACTGCGTTGCGCAGGCCAAACTTTGCGAGGAGACGGGCTTCGAGTTTGAAGCAAGGTCCGGTAATGCCCGCGATCGTTATCTGCACAAGGCCGCTTTCGCGCGCCTCTCCCAGGATTCGATTGACACGCTTTCGCGTGATCTTCAACCGCTGCGCAATGACGTCCTGGGTCTGGCCTTCCTTGAAATAGTGCCAGCAAATTCGAGCCGTCAATGCAGCGTCAAGCTGTCCGTCCCCGCTTTCGATGTCGATCGATCTTACGACGCTCACCTGTTCCTCGATCCCGCTATCACCGCAGCCAACCTTTCGTTGTCTGAAAAAAGGCACGGCTGGTACATATGGGTCATTGATGTCACATATGTGTCGCGCTGCTTTGCTACGACTCTCCCAACGAAGCGGGGAGCTATCGAAATGCGCCAGAAAATCGTTATTTTGCTGGCACTTACGTGCCTGTCGACCTCGTCGGCATTGGCCCAATTCTCTGATAATAAAATCGTCATTGGGGTGATGGGCGACCAAAGCGGGGTGGTTGCGGACGTCGGCGGGCCAGGTTCGATTCTGGCCGCCCGTATGGCCGTCTCGGATTTTGGCGGCTCGTTCGACGGCGTTCCGGTCGAGATTATTACAGCGGATCATCAAAACAAGCCGGACGTCGCCGCAGCGATCGCGCGTGAGTGGTTCGACCGGCAAAGCGTCGACGTCATCGTCGACCTGCCTCATTCCGGCGCCGTGTTCGGCCTGATGACGCTGGCAACCGAGAAGAAGCGATCGCTGATGGTGTCGGGCGCTGCCAGCGTCGACATAACAGGGGCACGCTGCTCTCCTTATGTCACTCACTGGACCGACGATACCTACTCGCTTGCTCGCGGCACGGCGGCTGCGTTGGCCGAGCAGGGTCAGAAGTCCTGGTTCTTCCTGACGGCCGACTACGCATTCGGGCATGACCTCGAGAAGGACGCGACTGTCGTCGTCGGAGAACGCGGCGGCACGGTGCTGGGCCGCGCACGTCATCCGCTCAATACCGCTGATTTCGCTTCGCTCCTGCTGCGAGCCCAGGACTCCAAAGCACAAGTGGTGGCGCTTGCCAGCGCCGGAGCCGATACCGTCAATGCAATCAAGCAGGCAGCTCAGTTCGACCTCATGCGCACGCAAAAGATTGCGGCGCTTCATGCCTTTGTCACCGACGTCAACAGCCTCGGATTGGAGGCGGCGCAAGGCTTGATCATTACGTCTGGGTTTTATTGGGACGACAGCGAGGGCACCCGAGATTTCGCTATACGATTCCTCAAAACGCACGGGCGAATGCCAACGCGGGAACAGGCCGGCGTTTATGCGGGCGTCCTGCATTTCCTGAAAGCCGCAAAAAGCGCGAAGAGTGACGATGCCGCGATCGTCAACGCCGAGATGCGCAGGCTTCCAGTGGACAAATTCGGGCGGCCAGCGGTTCTTCAGCAGAATGGCCGTGTCGCCTATGACCTCGGCGTCTATCGCGTGAAATCGCCGGCTGAGAGCCGACGGCCATGGGACTATTATGAACGGATCGCCACGGTTCCTGCCGCGACCGCCTTCCGGTCATCGGTCGATTCCGGATGCAATATGGCGGCGCCCGTCCGATGACGACTGGCTCCGCGCAGAGCGACCTTGTGCCGACCGGGCGGTCGTTAGCTCCAACTCCGTTGTTCGTCCCTGACGAAGCTCAAAACCGGATGTCCGCCAGCGCTCTGGCTGCCAAACTCAAGCAAGGCCAGATAAGCTCCGCTGATCTGGTGAATGCATGCCTTGATCGAATCGCGGCACGCGAGCCGCAGGTGAAGGCGTGGGCCTTTCTCAATGCGAAACGCGCGCGGGAATACGCGAAGCTGGCAGATGCCTGGCGCGCATCGGGTTTGCCTCTTGGTCCGCTGCATGGTCTTCCCGTCGGTGTGAAGGATGTCTTTGACACCGCCGACATGCCGTCCGAATACGGCAGCGAAACACTTCGCGACCGTCAGCCGTCGAAGGATGCTGTCGCCGTCTCGATGCTGCGCCGGGCCGGCGCGATCATCATCGGCAAGACCGCCACGTCCGAGTTCGGGATGTACCACCCAAGTCCGACCCGCAACCCGCTCGATCTGTCGCGTTCGCCCGGCGTGTCCTCGTCGGGATCCGCAGCCGCGGTTGTCGATCATATGGTGCCGCTCGGGCTCGGTACGCAACACACGGCATCGACCACGCTTCCCGGCTCGTTCTGCGGCGCATTCGCCTTCAAACCCTCGCTCGGCTTCGCGTCCATGGCAGGTGCGAACGTTCTGGTGCCTCGTCTGGCGCATCTGGGGTTGCTGGCGCGATCCACGATGGACCTGTGCCTGTTCGCCGGCGCTTTCGATCCGGCTCTGGCTGACATTGCTCCTGCGGTGCGAGCGCCTCGGCTCGGTTTCGCGAAAGGGCCCGCTTGGGCGACGGCCGATGACGATGCCCGTGCTGCGATCGAAGCGTTGCTCGAGGCTTTGCCGGCGACGATCGATCCGATCGATCTACCCGCCGAATTCAGTCACGCGCTCGATACCACGATGGGCCTGCTCAACGCCCATCTCGCTTACCGCTTCGGCTCTGCGCCCGATGAAACCATGCGTCGCTATTGCCTGCCGCTGCGGCAGGGAATCGAGGCGGGACGCATGATCGCCGCCGAACGCTACCTTGCCCTCGACGCGCTGGCCGACCGGCTTGTCGCGCGAGCCGATCGGCTATTTGATGAGGTCGACGCAATCATCACCTTGTCGGCGCCGGGCGAGGCGCTACGGCTGGAAGACGGGCCGGGGTCCGGTGTCATGTCGATGCCCTGGAGCCTGTGCGGCTTGCCGACTGTCTCCCTGCCGCTTCTGACGGGGCGTCACGGACTGCCGATCGGCGTCCAGCTGATCGGTCGTCATGGTCGTGATGCCGAGTTGTTGCGCGTTGCCGGCTGGCTTGAGGCTGTGGCGCCTCGTCAAACTCTCACCATGAAAGTACAGTGATGGCTTCCGAAATCGCACACCCGCTTTCCCTGGCCGTCAACGGCCGCGACTATTTCTGGCCTTCGCAAACAACCGTCATCATATGCTTTGACGGATGCGACCCCGCCTATCTCGATGCGGCCCGCAAAAGAAACGCGATTCCGGCAATCGACCGCATGGCCCGGGACGGATTTGCCTCTTTGGCGCTCGCCGCGATGCCGACCTTCACGAACCCGAACAATGTTTCCATCGTCTGCGGCGTCCCGCCTGCGGTACATGGGGTGTCGGGCAATTTCTACCTCGACCGGACGACTGGCGAGGAAATCATGATGGTTGACGCGACGCCGATGCGCGCGCCCACGATTCTTGCGACCTTTGCAAATGCCGGCGCCAAAGTCGTGGCGATCACCGCCAAGGACAAGCTGTGCAAGGCCCTGGGCCATCAACTCGATGGCGTCGCGTTCTCTGCGGAGAAAGCCCATTCCTGCACGATCGCCGAGAACGGCATTGAGGATGTGACAGGCCTTGTCGGACGTGAAACGCCCGAGCTTTATTCGGCTGATCTGTCGCTCTTCGTACTGGATGCAGGCATACGGCTGCTCGAAACGCAACCGACCGACTTGATGTACCTGTCGCTTTCCGACTACGTGCAGCACAAGCATGCGCCCAATGCGTCGGAAGCGATTGCTTTCATGCGCGAGGTCGATCAGCGGATCGAACGGCTCATGGCGAGTGGGGCAGTCGTTGGAATAGTCGCAGACCACGGCATGAACGACATGGCAGCAGACCACGGCGAGCCCAATGTCCTGTATCTGGGCGACGTTCTCGATGCCAAGTATGGGCCCGGTACCACCCGCGTGATCTGTCCGATCACCGATCCGTTTGTCCGACATCATGGGGCGATGGGCGGCTTCGTGCGCGTCCATCTGCTTGCGCCACATCTTGATCCCGATGCAGTCGCTTCTTTTATTCGATCTCTTCCAGGTGTTGCACTCGCTTTGTCCCGCGATCAGGCGTGCGAGCGCTTTGAACTGCCGGAGGACCGCGAGGGCGATCTTGCGATCGTCGCGGAGAAGGGAACGGCAATCGGCGCGCGTGCGGAGGATCACGACCTGTCGCAACTTGCCGGAGAGCGATTGCGGTCCCATGGCGGACTTGCGGAGCAAGAAGTGCCGTTCCTGCTCTCCCATCCCATCACGCCGCAGCATCAAGCCGAACTCGGTGTGGCTCCACTGCGCAATTTCGACATCTTTGCCGTTGCCCTGAACTGCCTGAGGACCTGACGTGATGCGCCGCACTATTCTTGTTACCCTCGACGGCCTGAGACGCGACCAGATTTCCCCAGAGGTGACGCCAAATCTAGTCGCCTTCGCCAAATGTGCGGAAACGTTTGCCGACTACCGCACGGTATTCCCGTCCTGCACTCGCGTTGTCTCCGCAAGCATCGCTACTGGATGCTACCCCGCCCGCCATGAATTACAGGGCAATTCTCTGGCGCTCATGGAGGACGACGTGCTTGTTCCGCACGATGCCGGTCATCCCGATTTTCTTCAGCACAAGCGCCGGGTGACGGGTCGGTCGCTGGCCGTCCCTACGCTGGCCGAACGTCTTGCCAGCGCTGGTGGTGCGATCGTCTTTAGTAATGTCTCGCCAGGTGCTGCCTATGCCCATGATCCTGATGGCCATGGTTATGTCTATCATCGCGCGGGCTCGTTCGGTCCGGGCCGCGTTTCGGTTCCGGAGACCGAGCAACTGCGCGTTGAGCCGGACTTAAGCGGCGACCGCGAGATGACGGAGCGATTCATCCGCGAAGTGCTGTTTGAGCGATGTCCGGCGCTGGGTGTCCTGTGGCTCGGAGATCCCGATGCGACGCAGCATAATTATCCGCTGGGTTCTGCTGAAAATATCGAGGCTTTGAAACAGTCGGACTTGCGTGCGCGGGAGGTGATTGAAGCCGTTCAAACCTGTCGTGCGGCTGGTGAGGATATCCTGCTCATGGTCGGCTCTGATCACGGACATCAGACCGTTACGGGCGTCGTCGACATTGAGCATGATTTGATTTCAGTCGGCCTCAAGGACTCGGGAAATTCAGGCGACGTGATTGCGGTTTCGAACGGAACCTCAGCCTTGATCTACGTGCATCCGGATTGTTCGAGACGCATCCCGGCGCTCCGTGCGCATCTGGAACGGGTTGACTGGGTTGGTCGTGTTGTGCCCGCCGAGTCCTTCGACCTGATTGGACAGGCGCCGCATCATTGTCTCGCTTTTGCGATCTCCATGCGCGCTGGCGACGAACCAAATGCCTGTGGTGTACGTGGCACCAGCCTCGTCGCTAAGCCTGCATCGGGCAAGGCGGATCGGCTTGGTTGTGGTCAACATGGCGGCCTTGCCCCATTCGAGCAGGCTCCATTCCTGTTCGTCTCCGGCAACGGCTTTGTTCCAGGCGCGGTACGGGGGGAAACGGCGCGCGTTATCGACATCGCGCCGACCGTGCTGACCCATCTCGGCGTATCCCACTCCGGCATGGACGGACGCACTCTGCAGCGTCTGGATCCTGTGCCCACAATGGAAGGGCTCGCATGTCAGACATCTCTCTGACGAGCGTCGTCAAGCGCCACGGTGACGCACTCATTCTGCGGGGAGTATCGTTCGACATCCGCGATGGCGAATTCATGACCCTGCTCGGACCGTCGGGATGCGGCAAGTCCACATTGCTGCGCATCATCGCCGGCCTCGACATGCAGGATAGCGGCGAAGTGATGATCGCTGGGCGGACCGTGGACGGCCTGCGCCCCAAGGAGCGCGATGTGGCGATGGTGTTTCAATCCTACGCCCTGTACCCGCATCTCTCGGTTTTCGACAATATCGCCCTGCCGCTGCGTGTCCGGCGGCTCGGCGGCCTGCAGCGCATGCCTCTGCTCGGGAGCCTGATGCCGGGCCGGCCAGCTATCGAGAGCGTCATCCGCCGCGAGGTGGAGGAGACTGCCGCGATGCTCGATATTTCGCATCTTCTTGACCGGAAGCCCGGTCAATTATCTGGTGGGCAAAGACAGCGCGTGGCGCTCGGCCGCGCCATGGTGCGTCATCCGGCGGTGTTTCTGATGGACGAGCCGCTCTCCAACCTGGATGCCAAGCTTAGGGTGCAGATGCGTGCCGAGATATCCGGCCTGCACAGGCGCCTGGGAAGCACCTTCCTCTTCGTCACGCACGATCAGGGCGAGGCGATGACGATGTCAGATCGTATCGCCGTTATGATGGGCGGCGAACTGATTCAGGTCGGCTCACCCGACGAACTCTATCACGATCCGGATGATCTGCGCGTCGCCGAGTTCATCGGCAGCCCCAGGATCAATGTCGTGCCCGTCGAGGCGCTGGTTCCGGAAGGTCGTAACAGATGCGCCGTCTTTCCCGGCGCGGCGACGCTGGCGTTCCGGCCGGAGGCGGCCGACCTCTCCCCACCCGCCACCGCACTTTTGTCAGGCCGGATTGCCGCCGTCGAGAATCACGGCTCCGACCTCTTCATCGAAGTCGCTGTGATGGCGGCGGGCGCAGTCCTGCCCATCATCGTTCGCGTCAAGCCGTCGTCGGGCCGTTTCGCGATCGATGATGCCGTTGGCATCTGCCCGGATCCCAAGCGGATCGTTCAGTTTGCCGCATCGGGTCGTCGCCTGCGAACCCAGGGGCAGGAGCACGTCGCGGCATGAAGCATGCTTTTCCTGGTCAAGGCGAACCGATGGCTCTCGTCGCCGGGCGCCGCCGGCGCGAGCACAGGACCGCGTGGCTGGCCATGGCACCGGCGGTCGCGTTACTCATCCTGTTGCTGTTCGGGCCCATACTGGCTGTCGCCGTGTTCTCGTTCACCGACTGGCAGATCGGCTCAGCATCGCTGCACTTTCTCGGTTTAGACAACTACCGCGGGCTGTTCGCGGACGCGGTGTTCTGGAAAGCCCTTGCCAATACCGCTCTCTATGTCGCCATCGTGGTGCCTGGCACGGTGATCCTTGGGCTCGTGGTGGCATTGCTGATCGAGGCTCGTCCCGCACTCCGTAGCTTCTATCGAGCCGCCCATTTTCTGCCGGTGATGTCGACGATGGCGGCAATGGCGATCGTATGGAGCACGATGCTCCATCCAACTATCGGGCTGGTGAACCGCTTGCTCGCCGAGTTCGGCATATCCGGCGTGAACTGGCTGCGTGACGAACGTACCGTGTTGCCCGCGCTTGGCATCATCGGCATTTGGCAGAGCTTCGGCTTTGCCATGGTGCTGTTCGTCGCCGGCCTGAAATCGATCCCGCAGTCTCTCTACGACGCTGCGGCCATCGACGGCGCGGACGGATTGCTGGACCGGCTGCGAACGGTGACGATGCCGATGCTCGGTCCGGTGACAATGTTCGTGCTGATCCTCACCGCGAAACGTGCCTTCGAGGTGTTCGACACCGTGCGGGTGCTGACGAAGGGCGGCCCGAACTTCGCTTCGGATGTCTTGCTGCATCGTCTTTATACCGAGAGCTTCGACTTCCTGCGCACCGGCTATGGTGCGGCCCTCACCGTCGTATATCTCGCCGTCGTCATGCTGTTGACGCGGGCGCAAGCGCGAATGCTTGATCGGCGGGTACATTACACATGACGTCTACCGGGCATCGATCGTCAATGAGCCGGCGGTCCCGTGTGGAGGGGCTCGCGCGCCACGGGGCGCTGCTCCTCACCTCGGCCTTCGCGCTGGTGCCCTTTGTCTGGATGATCAGCCTGTCCCTAAAACCGCCGGAAGAAATATTCCAGCCCGCGTTTCACCTGTTGCCGCAGACGTTGCACGGCTTTGATAACTATCGCATCGCCGTCACGGCGGCGCCGATGCACCGTTTCCTGCTCAATGGACTGTTCGTTTGCGCCGCGATCTTTTCGCTTCAGATGCTGGTTTGCATACCCTGCGCCTATGCGCTGGCGAAGTTGCGCTTTCGCGGGCGCGATACGCTGTTCTCTGTCGTGCTGCTCGGCCTTTTGATCCCGCCACAGGCGCTCGCCATTCCGCATTTCGTGCTTCTGCACGTATTCGGGCTGCTCGATACCTATGCGGCGTTGATACTGCCATGGATGATCTCCACGCTCGGCATCTTCCTGATGCGGCAGTTCTTTCGCGCCATACCGGATGAATTGATCGATGCAGCCCGCCTCGACGGACTCGGCGAATTCGAGATCATCTGGCGGGTAATGCTCCCGGTCGCGGTGCCTTCCCTGACGGCATTCGGCATCTTCTCCGTGGTGGCACACTGGAATGACCTGTTCTGGCCACTGATCGCAGTCCGCAGCGAAGAATTGTCGACTCCCGCCCTCGGCATGCTGCTGTTCCGGGACGACGAAGCTGGCCAATTCACCGGCCCCCTGATGGCCGGTGCGGTCATCATCGTGGCACCGCTCATCCTGGCCTTCCTGTTCGCCCAGCAGCGCTTCATCGACAGCATTTCCTTCACCGCGAGTAACTGAATCCAACCCGGGAGAATCCTCCATGCCGTATCAGTCCAAACAATTGCTCCGTTGCTTGCTGGGTTCGACCGTTGGGATCATCGGCTTTGCCGCATCGGCTTCGGCCGAGGTTACACTCGATGTGCTTTATACCACGCCAGGCACTTTCAGCACGCTGCAGCAGAACTTGGCCAAGCGATTTACCGAGCTGCATCCAGACATCAAGATCAAATTCCGCAATGCCGTCGCCGGCTATGAAGAGGCGGCCCAGCAGATTCTACGCGACCAGCTTACCGGTCGGCTTCCGGATGTTGCGTTCAACGGCATCAACCAGATCGGGTTGTTCGTCGACCGTGGCCTCGGCGTACCCCTTGACGGCTTCATCGCCAAAGAGGGCGGTACGGCCGCACTCGGCTATTACCCGACGCTCGCCGCACTCGGCAAATGGAAAGGCAAAATGTACGGATTGCCGTTTGCAGTCTCCACCCCGGTGCTCTACGTCAATGCCGACCTAGTGGAGAAGGCCGGCGGCAAGGTCGATGACCTGCCGCGTTCCTGGCCCGAATTGCTTGCCTTCGGCAAGAAGGTGGAAGCGGCCGGTAACGCCGGCGTCACCGGCCTTTATTTCCAGTGGGAGCAGACCGGCAACTGGCTGGTCCAGTCGTTGGTGACGAGCAAGGGTGGGCACATTCTCAAGGCTGGCGGGTGCAACATCGCCTTCAACGACGACGCTGGAATGTGGGCGCTCAAAACGCTCGAATCCTTCGGCAAGTCGGGCATGCCCAATCTGGGGCTGGCCCAGGCGCGCCAGTCGTTCGTGGCCGGCAGTGTCGCCGTGCTGGCCGATTCCACCTCCTACGTCGCCGCCGCCGAGCGCCAGATCGGCGGCCGCTTCAAATTCAGGACGGTGCCTTTCCCGCTGGCGGCCGCCGACGGCCGCCTTCCCGCCGGCGGCAACATGGCCATGATGTTTGCAACCGGCACCGACCGGCAGCAGGCCGCTTGGGAATATATTAAGTTTGTCACCGGGCCGGTCGGGCAGACCCAGATGGTGAACTTGACCGGCTATATGCCCGGTAACGCGATTGCGGTGGAGACGACCGAATTGCTCGGATCCTTCTACGGCAAAAATCCCAACCACAAGACCAGCATCGACCAACTTCCCATCCTTACCGAATGGGCTTCCTTCCCCGGCGACAATTCGCTGAAGATCATTGAGATAATAAAGACCAACACGGAATATCTTATCACCCGTCGACAGACTGCCGACGAAACCATGCCGCTCCTGGTAAAGGAAGTTGCGGCCTTGCTACCTCCGTGCGCCGGTCAATAGCCAATATCTTTGGCCCTTGATGGAAACGACTCCACTAACGGTTGGTCGAGCCGAATATCCAGCCTCAACAATCCTGGCGCACCTCGGACATACTGCAGATGGACGGAACCGCTCTCAGCAGGCACAAGCCTGACAAGCTTTCGTAGGGGGCAGGAGTTCGAATCTCTTCGGGCGCACCCGACACGATTCGAACGTGTGACCTTTGCCTTCGGAGGGCAATTGTCACTCTTCGCGGCCAGCGCTGGAATGGCGCGTTCCAGCAAGCACAAGAACCGGGTGTCGCGTGCTCTCGCAACCACCGATTCTCGGGCGGCGCAGTTTTGCAGCCGAAGGTGCGGAATACGATTGTCGATATGGCGGGCTCGGGCCTTATTTGCTGGAGCTAGCTTAAACTTGCCCATGATGGATTGGAGCGAGAGTTTAATTCTTTCAGTTGGTTAGAGGGCCGCGTGTGCACGACGTGTGCGCCGGGAGATCAAGAAAAAATCTAACGACGGCAAGTATGGACGATAAATTTTTGAACGGATGCGACCGTCGCAGAAGCTCATGCGGCGCCGGGGTTGCGCGGGTAGCATCACTGACTTGAAACCGTCTCCACCTACCCAGGCTGCTGCTTGTAGACTCGGAGAAAACCCGCGTGAAGTGGCTTTAGTCGCCAGATCGTGCGGTCTTTGCAATCTCGGCAAGCGAAAGCCGCGACTCTGAGAGCGTCGACTTGGCCTTCTCAACTCGTTGCTGGCGAAGCCATCGATGCGGCGGCGTGCCCATCGAATGTGCAGAGGCGCAGGGAACGTGACCGGCCGACCTATTGCGTTCGGCGGCAATGGCGGCCAGCGAAAGGTCGCCGTCGAGATTCTCGCTGAGCAATTCGGTCGCCAGCTTCTGCTGCCATGCCGCGCGCCCGCCGCGAACCGCGTCGTCCATGACAGGGTTCTTCGCGGCCTCTCATGACGCGAGAACAAGGCTCGCCATCATCAGACCGATAGCCGCAATCCAGCCTCCAAGTGCACGGACGGCGATGGTTCGCCAAGACGCTACGCCGTCCGAATTCGTGAATACGGCGGTTAGCGCCATTGCCAGCGTGATGGCCCCGTAACCGACGCAAGCCAATCCTGCCGCAAACAGCAACCGGTCGGTTTCAGGCCCGAGGTCGGCGCCGTTCGCAGCGCCCCGTATCACGGCGACTGCGAAGGCAATCGCGCACAGCATGAATGTGGGCACCTGCGCCGCTGCCGCGAGCAGCAGGCCGATTGCGAGCATCATTGCCGCGTCCGAAAGCTGTGTGGAAGTCGCGCTGAAAACCTGTCCAAGAGACAACCCGACCAGTAGTCCAAGCGGAAACACCGCGATGAGCCAGCGCCCCTTGGCGGCTCCAAGCGTACCGGCCAGCACGCCGGTCGCAGTCCAGAGAACGACATCCTGAAGATCGGTGAGGGGATGTACGACACCCATGTAGAAATCGCCGAGGCGCGCCGCGACGATATGCGCCTCGGCGGTGCTTGCGCCGGCCAGCAGCATCGCTGTGGCCATTAATAGGCGAGCGCAATTCAGCTTCATGCAAGGGCTCCGACGCCCTGTGCGAGGAAATAGCAGCCAATTCCCGCGATACCCGCCCCGAGTCCCTGAATGACGCGCTCGCCTGCGGGCCAGCGCGTCAACGCGCCGATCGCGATGCCGAGCAGGTGCAAGAGGCCGGTGGCGGTGACGAAGCCGACGCCGTAGGCCAGCGCATTCGCCGCGCGCGGAAGCTCGGCGCCGTGCGCATGACCGTGAAAGATCGCAAAGATCGCAACGACGACGGCAGCAGCGGAAAAGGGCAGACGCAGCCGGGCCGCAACGGCGACGCCCAGGATCACGGCCGAGACGGCAATCATCACCTCCGGCATCGGAAGCGGAACATGCAGCACGCCCAAAACCCCGCCGACCGCCATGACGAGCGGGAAGGTGATCGGCAGGATCCAGATTGCGGGGACGCCGAGCTGCGCGCCCCAGATCCCGACGGCCACCATTGCGATCAGATGGTCGATGCCGGTGACCGGATGGAGCAAGCCGCTGACGCCGCCGCCCGCCACGCCAGCCTGCTCGTGCGCGAGAGCCGGCTGCGTCAGTGCGAACGAAACGATCGCGGTCGTGAGGGCTCGGGGGATGCGTAAAGACATTGTTTGCGACTCTCGCTTAGATCGCGGCGAACACGCGCGCCAGACGGCCGAAGAACCAGAACATCGATACCGACCCGATGAGGTAGGCCGGGAGGGCCTCGCCCCAGCGCGGCACGACGGCATCAAGCCGTCGGTGCGCCCAGATCAATGCGAGCACGAGCAGTACGAAGGCAAGCTGTCCGATCTCCACGCCGAGATTGAAGAACAGCAACGCTGCAGGAAGGAGGCGGCGTTCGAGCCCAAGTCCCGCCAGGGCGCTCGCGAAGCCGATGCCATGAACCAGACCGAAGCTGAATGCCACGATCCAGGGATAGCGGGCGGTGAGTCCGATCTCGCCGCGCTGCTGCTTGACGATTTCCACCCCGACGAACGCGATGCTCAATGCGATACAGGCGTTGAGCGGGCGTTCCGGCACGCCGATCAGGCCGAAGGCTGCCGCGGCAAGCGAGGCGCTGTGCCCGATCGTGAAGGCCGTGATCGTCTTCACCAAGCGCCAGCCGCCGCCTACGATCCAGATCAGGCCGAGCACGAACAGCAGGTGATCGGCGCCGAGCAGGATGTGATCGATCCCGTAATTCACATAGGTTTTCGCCAGCTCGATCCACGCCTCGAGCGTCGGGGCGCCCGCGCCAAGAATGGAGACGACGGGATTGGCGGTCGAAATGGTGTAGCTGCGCGGCTCCCCGGTGATCGGGATGACCTTGATCAGGACAACCGACATGTTGGAGCCGAGATTGGAGATGGTGATCGAGCCAACCAGCCCCTTCTGGCCGCAATTCATTTCGGGCAGGCGGAGAAAACAGTGGGGCGGCACCTTGAGATCGACCCGGGATGCGCCGATCGAGGGCTCGATGCTCCAGCGGCCGACGAATGCGCCGGGCCGCACCTCGCGGAATTCGAGCACGCCCATCGCCGCCTCGTGCGCATTCAGCGCCGAAGGCCGGACGAGCGCAGCCAGCACCAAAGTCAAGACCAGCAGCGCTGGCCGCAGATATCGGATCGCCGTCACGGCTCGTACCGCACCTGATAGGACGCCTTCAGCCGCGTGACCGCTTCCCAGGCCAGCTTGCGGGTCTCATCCGTGTGCCAGATCCTGGCGGCCTCGTCCCTGACCTTGTCGAGGCTGGCGAGGTTTCCCGGCCGCCGGGAATCCAGCCGGGCGACGTGCCAGCCGTCCTTGGATTGCAGCAGCTTCCATTCGCCCTCCGGCATCGCCAGCAGTCGATCACGGAAATCCTCGCCGAAGGACGCGGCGAGACTTGCGACCGGGCGAGCGAGGATCGCGCGCGTGAGATGCTGTAGCTCCTCGGATTCGCGCTGCCCGACGATATCGTCGAGCTGACGCTGCGCATTGGACTGATCCGTGGGCGGGGTGATGTAGAACGAAACGCGCTCCGGCTCGTCGAAGCGGGTGTGGTTTTCGGCGAACCACACGCGCAGCTGCTCGTCCGAGGGGCGCGGAACGCGGATCTGGTCGAAGATCAGCAACTGCATCTTGTAGGCAATCCGGTCGCGGATCGTCTCGTCGCCGCGGTCCACGGCCAGCGCCTTGCCTTCGCGGTAGAGGATTTCGCTCGCGACCCAGCTGTCGATCATCTTCTGGAGCTGCGCCTCGGAAGGGGTGCGTTCCTTGTCCTCGTCGAAATTGTCAATGAAGGACTGGCGCATTGTCTTGGTGACGATGATGACCTTCTCGTCCTTGGCGGGCGGATGCAACACGGCGTTGATGCCGAAGATGATCGCGCCAAGCAGTGCGAAGTGCAGCAGCGGCTCGCGCGAGAACCGTGCAAGCGTCGAGCCGAGCGAGCGTTTCTCTACACCGCGGATGACATCGGCGCCCGCGGCCGGAGACCCGGTGCGTGATGGCGGAAAAGATTGCGCTTCTACTGGTGTCGCCGACATTGACATGCGGTTGTCACAAACTCTCACTGCACGCGCCGCCGCTTTATGCGGCAGCGCGTTTCATCTGTCATCTTCAATCGCTCACGTGACGCGGAAATGCAACGGCCGCGCGCGCGAGGCAAGATGCTTCACGAAAGTGCAGCGTTGCGTCGCGCGAACACAAATCCTTCACGAAGCTGTATCGGAACTCTGTTCATCATTGAGGTTGCAGGGAGTCCGCCGGCGTAGTTGGGGCCAATGATCCCCAATCCCCGGACTTTCTACCGTTTCGCGATAACTGACTTGAAATGAGGCGATAGATGTTTCCATCTGGCAAGACGATCCTGTTGACAGCTGCGTCGGCATCCCTGGCGCTGACTCAGAGCGCCGCAGCCGAGGGATTTGGGCGCGACGACAGTCGCGGCAATCCCTACGTTGCCGGTGACATGCACAACCACAACACCTGCACGGACGGCTCGGTTGCCGCCGGCTATACGATCGATCGCGCGGTCGGGCGCGGCACCGCGTCCGCCGGTGGAAACAATTTCGACCTCGACTGGTTCACGCTCGGCAACCACGGCGGTTCCGGCAACCGTGACTGCCGCTTCAGCGACACCAGCGCCAACCTTCCGGGGCAGACCACCACGACCTGGAGCCAGACGCTCGGCCAGACCATCGACGGAATCACGATCTCCAGCCTGAAGGGCACCCCGAACGGCAGCGGCGCCGGCGCGCAGATGTGGCGTTGGCAGTCGATCCGCGAGATCGAGTATCCGACCATCGTCAATCGCTCGTCGCAGTACGAGAAGGTGCTGATCGAGGGACTCGAGTGGATTGCGCCCGGCCATGAACACGCCGACGTCGCCGTCATTACCGGCCAGCACCCGACGCACCGGAAGAAAGGACCTGGCAACGCGGACAAGATGGCGGAATTCGAATACCGCTTCGACCGCGCCGACACCGATGCGATCGGCCCCGTCATCGACGCCGGCGGCAATCAGCTCTGGCCCGGTAAGGACAACGTCAACAACGCCGGCACCGCGGGCCACCAGAAGGCGATCACGGGCATCAAGTGGTTGCAGACCAACTATCCGCTGCAATCCTACGTCATCCCGACCCACACCGAACGCCAGGGGCCGTTCAGTGCGACCGCCAACCGCGGCTACAACATCGAGCACTTCCGCGACTTCAACAACGCGGGCCCGACGGTTGCGTTCGGCATCGAATCGCCCGGTCACTTCGCCGAAGGCGGCGCCAATGGCGGATCCGGCTCGTACACCGCCAGCGCGGTCGGCGGCGGCACGTACGGCATGGCCGGCATCTACACCGCGAAGGTTGGCGGCCTCTGGGACGGACTGCTGGGCGAAGGCCGTAACTTCTTCATCTATGTCAGCTCCGACTGGCACAGCCGCGGCGCCGGCGGCGCCCGCGATTCCTTCACGACGGCCGATTTCATCCCCGGCGAGTACACCAAGCTCTATGTTCCCAATGCCGGACGGTTCTCGTCGCAGCACGTCGTCGACGGCATGCGTTCGGGCAACTCTTACTCGGTCAACGCTGACCTGATCGGTCCGGATCTGGTGTTCCGCGCCAAGACGCGCGGCGACGACTGGAAGACCATGGGCGAGACGCTGGTCGTGAGGCCCGGCGAAAAGATCACGGTCGAGATGGAGATGACCGTCCCGAAGGAGAACAACAGTCCCTACACGTTCGACAATCCGTTGCTGGTGTCGCTGGGCCTGAAGCAGCCGCTGAACAAGCCCTCGCTCGACCACGTCGACCTGATCACCGGCCAGATCACCGGCGTCGTTGCGCCCGACGCGCCGAACTACGCGGTGGCGAATGCCGCGGGCACGGCCGGCGCGGCGATCGTGTACAATTCGTCGGTGATTATAGCCCGGCAGATCCCCTCATCGCAGATGCAGCGCGAGCATCGCGATCGTGACGGCGTACGGCTGAAGTTCACGACGACGTTCGTCGCTGGACCCAAGCCGTTCTATATCCGCGCACGCGGAACCAACATTCCGAACGGGACTCCGAATGTCAGCGACACCGCTGGAAATCCGCTGCTCGACGCCAACAACGCCCAGGTCAGCTGCACCGATCCGGCGTGCCCGGCGCACCTCGACGTGGTGAACGGCGCCAAGAAAGTGACCCACGACGTTCAGGCCTATTCGAACGTCTGGTTCTACGCCAATCCGATCTTCATCAGGCCGGAAGGCTCGCCGAAGCTCCTGGTCGAGACCAACACCGAACTGGCGCGGCGGCTCGGGCAGCGCGCCGACAACGACCACGATCACGACGACGATCATCATCACGACCACCACTAACGGGACGTGAGACCATCCGGCGGGACGCAACGATCATTGCGTCCCGCCGCACTTTTCTGGAAGGCCGGTTTCGGCCGGCTCCTCGACATGTACCTGCTTCGTATCACCGTCTGTACGCTGGGCATCATTGCCGGCTTTGGTTGTGCTATGGCCGCGTCCGACGCTGCCGCGCCCGTTTCCGACGAACCGACTCGGGAGGATTGCCACGCTGCGGTCGCGGAAGCGCGGGCGCTGGCGGCGGCTTTGCCGGCCGACCATCTCTCCCGCTACTTTGCCGAGCGGCACTTGCATCAGGCGCTGGTTGAGGCCGGCAATGGCGAGTTCGACGAATGCATCGACATGGCGGCGCGTGCCTCCGACGAGGTGCGCGAACGGCGCCACGAGCTGCGGCCGGGCGAAAAGCTGAAAGTGCTCGGGCCCCACGAGTAGCAATTTTCCAGACCCTCGAGACGCTGCATGCTGTCATCGCAGCGTCATCTTTGCGCGCGCATTGTTCGCCCGCGTTTCAAGACCCAGGTGGACTATTGCGATATGGACCAGATCGAGCCGCTCTTCCCGATTCCTCTCCTGCGTTCGCCCCGGCTGCTCCCGCCATCTGTGAACGAAGCCGCCGTGGCTGCGATCCGGAGCACCAAGATCGAAGGTAATTTGCGCTCAGGCCAGCTCTTCCACACGGAAGTTGCCGATCCCCGCGACAACGAGCTGTTCCGCCAGATCGCCGAGCTTGCTGCCCCGAAGCTGGTCGATTTCGGCGTTCTGCTGTTCGGCGAAGAGCTGCGCTGGACCGTCAAGGAGATGTGGACCAACATGCTGGAGACCGGCGGAAACCAGACGCTGCATTCTCACGCAAACAGCTTCGTCTCCGGCATTTTTTATCTGACCGACTCGCACCCGTCCTGCAAGACGGTGTTCGTGCGACCGCCCGGCGGCTCCGATTTCTCTTTCCGCCACCATACGCGAACTGCCGCAATGGGGCCGTTCAATGCGGGCAAGTACGTCCTGCCGGAAGCCGAACCGGGAGATCTCGTGCTGTTTCCGAGCTACCTTTACCATGAGGTGCCGCGGAATCCCGGCGGGCAGCGGATCACGATCGCTTTCAACGCGATCCCCGATCATCTCGATTGCTGGGGCTATCGCATCAACTTCACGCCGTGAGCCGGCCGATCACTCGTTCCTGAGGCCGAACTCCCGAAGCAGCAGGTCCCTGGCCTCGCGACGCGACGGCGCGACGTCGTTGATCTTGCGTAGCAGACGCGCGGCCGCCGCGCGGTCCGAGCCGAGCAGGGACCTTGCCATCCCCATCAGCGGCCCGTAGGCCGGATCGAACTCGGGGCTCAGGCGAAGTGCGTCGATGAGGCCTGGCGAAGCCGCCTCGATCAAGGCGGCGCCGCGGGGATCGCCCGGCAGGGACGCGCCAGCTTCGAGAAAGCGGTTGCGCGCGGCCCAGTAGGCGGAAAGGCGTGCGCCGAGCGCGTCGCGCTCGGCTCCGTCAGCGAGCAGCTCATTCGGATCGGGCCGAATGTCCTTGATGATGGCGAGCAGCAATGACCAGGGCGCTGCATTGAGTGCCCGGACATTGCGCCGCGCATCGAAGGTCACGAACGGATAGTCGTCCGTGTTGCGCGGGCCCTCGCCGGCGAAGGCGGAGAGCGCGCGCGCGCCGCCAAGATACTGACCGAGCAGGTCGATCGGTGCCTCGAATCCGAGCGGGCGAACCGCTGATGCGATCGCGGGATTGCCAAGCCGCGCCGCCAGTGCCCCGGTATCGAGATGGCGGCCGCCTTGCGTTCCAATGAGCGCAAGCATCGGTGTGCGGACGCTGTAGTGATTGAGCCAGGCCGAACCGTCGGGATAAATGTCGAGAAAGCCGCGGACGATGGCACGCAGCGACGGCAGGTCGAGCTGGTACAGTGGCAGCCACTGGCAGAAGATGCCCCCTGACGCCAGGCGGCGTTTCACAGCGCCGAAATGCTCCACCGTGTAGAGCGCGCCGCTGCCATCGAGCGCGGGATGAAACAGGTCGGCGACGATCACGTCGTGCTGGCCCGTATCGGCGGCGACGTAGCGGCGGGCATCCGCCACGGTCACACGCGGCGCAGAAGTCGGCGGTGGATTGACGAACCAGGGCAGCAGGTCCACCACTTCCCGCGAGAGCTCGACGCCACGCACGCTCACGCCGGGCATCTGCGTTCCGCCAACCACTGTGGCGCCGGTGCCGATGCCGAGGAACAAGGCGCGCTGCGGGGCTTCGTGGAGCAGCAGCGGCAGCATCGCCTGCCGGTAGTCGGATCGCGTTGAGCTCGTTCCGCCCATCCGGAAATGCCCGTTAACCTCGAGGTAGCGGACGCCGGCGGCATCGTCGACGACGCTGGCCGTCGCCATCGGCCCTTCGCGGACCGCAAGCAGCTTTCCGCCCGATGGCACGCGCGTGAGCGAAGGCGCGGGATTGAGCCACAGGACCAACGCAAGCATCGCAGGTACCGCAGACCACAGCAAGGCCGAGCGGCCGGGCGGCAGCAGCAGCAAATAGCCGAGTGCAACGGCAAGCAGTGCCGTCCACGCGCCAACGCCCGGGATCAGGACTTGCGCCGCCACCAGCGGCGCGATGCAGGCGCCGAGACTGTTGATGCCGATGGCCGATCCGACCGAGCCACGCTGATCGCTCACCCGTTGCGCCAGCAGGCCGAACAGTGCGCCCATTGCGGTCGCGGGCACCAGGAACAGCGAGATCGCCACGGCAAGTTCGCCGAAGACGTCCGCAGTCGAGACGAGCTCGACCAGGCGGCCGGCATAAGGCGCAAACGCCGCGGCCGTGATGCAGGCGAACGCCGTTGCGGCGAGCAAGCCGCGCAGATTCCCATCATTCGCATCTCGCCCGCTCCGCTGCCAGAGCAGGCTGCCTGCGGCCGTGCCAAGCAGATAGGCCGCCAGGAGGCCGGCGAAGGTGTAGACGGTGTCTTCCATCACCTGCGCGGCGAGCCGGACCACCAGGACCTCGAATGCGATTCCCAATAGTCCCGTCGCAAACAAGGTGATTGTGAACCGCACGTCTCGAATTCGCTCCGGCCGGCGTTGTTCGGTATCAGCTTTTGCGGCCGGGCCGACGGCGAGCGCGCCCAGCGCGCAGAAGGCGTTGACCGCAGCGAGGCAGAGTAGCGTTCCCGAAAATCCCAGCGCCGGGATCAGGAGGAATGTGGAAACGAGCGTGCCGGCCAGGGCCCCGGCCGTGTTTGCCCCGTACACGCCTGCCGTGACGCGGGCCTCGCCGCGCGCTTGCCTCGTCATCCGTTCCAGCGCGGCCAGGGTTCCACCCATGGCCATCGTCGCAGGCAATAGCACGAGTGTCGGCAGCGCCAGGCTGCCGGCCCAGAGCAGGACAGCAGACGGTTCGGTGCCGAGCAGCGGGGCCAGGGCGCGGCCGGCCGCGGGCAGAAGCCAGACGCTGATCAGGCCCCAGACGGCGATGACGGCTTCAAGGATCGCATAGATGCGCGATGGCGATTGCGAGCGGCGGATCGGCCGGTCGAGTGCGAACGCGCCCAGCGCCAGGCCGCCGAAGAATCCGGCAATGACCCCGAGCACCGCCATCATTTCGGTGCCCAGTGCAAGGCTCAACTGGCGCGTCCACACGATCTCGTAGCCGAGACCCGCAAAGCCCGACGCGGTCACGATCGGGATCAACGCCCACGCGCGGTTCGCAGCCTGACGCGCGCGCGCGAAACCCGCCTCGTCCTGGACCACATGCGTGAACCGGTCCGCCGAGGCGATCGCGGTGCCGTCCGGCTCAGATTGCATTCCCCTCACTCCTGCCTCGAACGCGCCCAGCCGGCCGCGTCCTTCGCGGACAGAAGCACTCGCTCCATGTCAGTTTTTTTCAGGATTTGTGACAGCCGGGCCGGTGCCGGCATTGATGCCCAAGTCCGCTGCGATCAGAATCTTGCCGCCACCGTCAGCCGCACCGCGAGGGGCTCGGCCGGATGGACGTGACGGTCGGCGACGCCGTCGATGGGCTCTCCGGGCAATCGCGACAGATAGTAATATTCGATCTGGTTGGTCTGGGCGTTGAAGAGATTGAGCACGTCGAGTTGCACGCGCACGCCGTTGTCGAACCTGTAGCCGGCGCGCGCATTGAAGATGAGAGACGACTTCGAGCGGACGCTGTCGTCTTCGATGAGAGGACGCGGACCGAAATAGCGCGCCTTCAGGCTGCCGAACCAGCCGGTGTCGCCGCCGAGCGTGATCGCACTGCTGACCACCCACGCGGGCGCACCGGGGATGTAGGCCCCCGCCGGGTCGAAATCGGTGAAGCGCGCGTGGGTCTGGGCCACATCGAGATCGATCGTTATCCACGGCAACGGCTTGTACTGGTTCGTCCACTCGAAGCCGACGCGGCGGCTGGGCCGGCTCGGCTCGGTGGTGCCGGCGTCACCGACGAACAACAGCTCCGAGTCGAAGTCGAGCACGAAGACGGCCAGCGAGCTGGTGAGACCGTCGATCACCTTGGTGCGAATGCCGAGCTCGGCGCCGCGCGAGCGCACCAGCAGGGGCACGCGGTCGAGCGGGGTCGTCTTGTCGTTGGGATCGACGGTGATCGTCGCGCCGCGGATGTCGTTGCTGTGCAGGCCGTAGCCTGCATTGCCGTAGAACTCGGTCTTGTACCAGGGGCCGAGCACGAGACCGGCCTTCGGGCTCGCCATCGACGCCTGGGTGTTGCCCGAATTCTCCGGCGTATCGCTGAAGACGTGTCCGGCGAAAAAATCCTCGCGGATGCCGACCGTGGTGTGCAACCAGTCGTTCCAGTGCGTGGTCGTATCGGTCCAGAGGCCGACATTGCCCTCCTGCACGCGGTCATCGCGCACGGTCGAGAGCCATGAGCGCTGCTCGGTCTTGAACAGCCCGACATGGATATCGTCGTAGCGGGTCTGCACGCCGACACGGGTCTGCGATACGAGGCCGCCGAAGCGCCAGTCGAACGAATGCCGCAGGTCGAAGCCGCCGAGCGTGCGAGCGTCGAGCTGGCTGAACTGGTCGCCATTGACGGGGTTGTCGAGGAAGTAGGTGAAATTGTTGAACAGCCGCAGGTCGGAGCGCACCACATAGGCGCTGACATTGGTCTGTCCGTAAGCGCTCGATTGCGCCCAGTTGCTCGACAGGCTGAAGCGGCTGGAGGTGCCGCCATCGGTCGGATCGAGCGAGCCGAGACGGTTGATCAGACCCTGGTCGATCGCGCGCTGCGGGACCTGGTCGGTCGAATTCCAGCCATTGGAATAGGCCATCGCCGTCAGCGTCAGGCCATCGGTTGCGGTGCCCTGGCTGTAGCGCAGGACGCCGTTCAGCTTGCGGCCGTCGTCCGGCACGTCCCACGGTCCGTCATACTTGTTCGCTTCGACCGCCGCGAGCAGCGTGCCGGCCCCCACGGCGGTCGATCCCGTGGCCAATGCGCGACGATAGCCGAAGCTGCCGAAGGTCAGCTCTGCGATGTTGTGCGGCAGCTTGTTGGCATAGTCGATCGCCACGGCGCCGGCGGATGCGAAGTCGCCCTGGTCGGCGAAGTACGGTCCCTTGCGGACGTTGACCGACTGGATCAGCTCGGGGATCAGGAAATTGATGTCGGCGTAGCCCTGCCCATGCCCGTGGGTCGGCATGTTGACGGGCATACCGTCCACGCTGATCGCGAGATCGGTGCCGTGATCGAGATTGAAACCGCGCAGGAAATATTGGTTGGCCTTGCCCTCGCCGGAGTGCTGCGTGACGATCAGGCCAGGCACTACTTCCAGCGCCTCGCCCGGCCGCGAAAAGGGGACCGCGTTCACCTCCGTGCCAGTGATGCGTATCGCACTGGCGGCGGTGGGTTGCAAGGCGGGCGAGTCGGCGGACGCCGCGCCGGTTGCACCGCCAGTCTCGGTCGGGCTGTCCGTGCGAGCGGCTGCCTGATTGCTCAAACCGCGGTCTTTCGGCGGTTTTCTGCGGGCGTGCTGTTTGGGATGCTGATTGTCCGCCGCTGCAACGGTGACCGGCGGGAGTTCGGCGAGCGCGACCGCGTTGCGCTCGTGTGCCGCTGCCGGAAGCGCGCACAGGGCGGACGATGCGGCGGCGGAAAACACCCGCAACAAGGCCCCACGCACTACAACGTCTCCGCATCACAATCACAGCAATGCCACACTTTAGCAGGCGAGTATGACGATGTGGCAACAATATCATACTGGCACCCGACAGCCATGCCGAGCCGCACAGTGCCGGAATCGCAACAGGCCGTGGAAGCATCAAGGAGGTGACCGCCGCTTCGCACGGCTGTCACATCGGCAACCGATAAGCTTGCTCCCCTCGGCGCCCGTTGCCCGAGCAGTCCCGCTTGTATTGCATACGCGGGCCGCGGCCTTTCTTGACTTGAGAATCTTGCGCGTTGCTATCAACTGGTCGATGACGGGGAACATGAGAGGGCATCAGGCGACGCGGTGGATGTCGGTGCGGCTCGCGCTTGTGCTGGCGCCTTTGCTCGGTGTGTGCGCCTCGACCTCGGCGCTGCCGACGGATTTTTCGGATATCGACGTACCAGGCTTCACCGAGCCCGCGTCCAGCCGCCCGCTCTGGGAGTCTCCCGCAACGTCGGCACCGGAAGTCGATCCCGCGGCGCCATCGCCGCATCCCGTCAAGCGCGAGGCGATGCGCGGCAATCCGCTCTGGTCAGTTCCGCTCGCAGCGCTGCCGAATACGAACGAACGGCCGATCTTCTCGGCGTCGCGGCGGCGGCCGCCGCCACCCGTGATTTCAGTATCGGCGCCGAAAGCGCCGCCGATGCCGCCGAGCCCACCGCCGGCCGAGCTGCGGCTTGTGCTGGTCGGAACTGTCGTCGGCAGCGATCAGAGTTTCGGAATTTTTGTCGACGAGACGAGCAAGGCCACGCTACGTCTGAAGCTCGAGGGAGACTATCAGGGCTGGCGACTTCGCTCGGTGCATCGCCGCGAGGTGACGATGGTGCGCGGTGAGCTGACCGAGACGTTGACATTCCCGAAACCGGGTGGGGCCGCGCTCGCAACAGGGCCCGCGCTTGCGGAAAGTGCGGTGAGGCGAGGCAGCTCGCACACGCCTCAGTATGATTGAGTGAGCCGATCCGATTGATGTTGGCTTAGAGGATCGGATGCACAGTGAGCGCAAGCTGTCAGAATCGGATCCCCAGAACGGTTTTCCAAAAATGAAGCTACGACAAAGGCGAAGAGACCGCCCCCGCTGCGGGGGGATCAAGGGGTAGGTCGGGGCCGCTCTGCCAGCTCTGGTAGCGAGCTAGCGACGACTCAAATATTCGCCCGCCGTTGTGGTTCCTTTTCAAAACTCAAGCCGCCGCTGTCCGTATTTGACCGAGTGTCCGAAGCTAATTTTAACGGGGCCTAACATGGTAGAAGGCAAGCCAGCGGGGAAGGGCGCTCTCACGACCCGCGCGGGCAACAGGAAGGCTGAGACTTTGCTCAACAGTGCTGAGTGCCAAGAACATGCTGACCACTACAAGAGACTTTCTGGCGCGGGCGGCATTTCCAAGCATCGCGCCGCCGTCCTGAAAAACATTGCCCGCACTTATGTGGGTTTGGCCGGCCAACTCGATAGACTGGCGTCCCTCGCGAGGAACGAGCAGAGGTAGGCAGCCTCACCTGGCGGCCTCAGTTGAGTTTCCTGCGAAGCTTTCGAGCGGGCCTAGCACTCCCGGCGCTCTAATCCGCAATTGGATCGGCAGCCGGGAGCATTGGGGCTGGAATGCAAGCCCGTGCCATGTTCGCCCTCTCACGGCAATGCTCGAACTTCGCGCGCCGGTATTCTTACGGAATCCATTTTCGGAACGGGGTGTTCTATTAAAAGAACACCGGCTAGATTTGAGCACCAAGATTTTTTGTTGTTCCGGGAATGCCGCAGTGGGGGCTGGAACCACGCTGCGGCTTTTCCCATTCGGGCATACTGGTCCCAGCGAGCGTTCCGCCACACGAACACTAACCTTTGACGCCTGCGGTAGCCTGCCACATAGCTGTCACATGAAGAAAGGCGACGTGACGTGCCCAGATTGTTCGGCGGGATATCGCCGGATCGAACTTGAATCCCGCAAGGGCAACGCCGGGCACTACAAGTGCCTGATCTGTGAGCGCGTCCTAGAGGTCTTCGACGGCTCCCGGGAGATTGCCTATCGGCTTACCGTACAGCCGTCCGACTTGCATCCTGTGAGAGAGTAAAGCCGCCTCGGTTAGCGGCCGCTTATTGGTCCCTCTTCAGCTTGCGACGGCCCCAGTGGGGCTCTTGCCTTTCGGGTTAAGCTCCGGGACATCGTGGCGGTTCAATGCCCGCATGACCCCGATGTGGGTAAACATCGTCGGGCCGCCACCTTCCGCCACCAGGATCAAGGCTTCCATCGCCGCTTGCCACTCCGCTACGGCGTGCTCTTTCTTCGGCCGCGCGGCGATGTACTCGCTGGCGTCGAGCAGTGTCACCAGTACGCGATCGCCGATCCTGATCGGATCCACGAAACGCCGACCCCAGCCTCGTTCGGTCATCCCTTCCGCTTCAGATCAGGTCCCGCGGCAGCAATGGCGTGTTCAACCTTGTCCGGCAGGATTGTCAGATGCTCGGCCAGCTTGGTGAACAGTTCTCGCTTCTTGGGCTCAGTTGCCAGATCGCGGATCAAGGCGCACTCGGCAGAATCCGTGCGAAGCTTTTCCAACTGAGCCTGCATGTCTTTCATGGTGATCGGTTCCGTTCCCGATCTGGAATTATACCGCTTTGTGCAAAAGCAGACAGATCTGATTGCCGTTTTTTCCTATGCTCATGACCACCTGGCGACCCCATTACCGCCAAGGTACCTCCAAACGGCCCCGGCAACTTAGTCTTTTGCTGGGGCCGCTTTTGCCTTGGTGCCGATCAGCCGGACGTAGGTCCCGCTCTCAAGCAGCTCGAGCCAGCCGCATTCAACTGCATACTTGATGCCGGCCCCAAACTCCGAGCCACTGGCTTTTTGCGTGTAAAGGAAGGGCGCGTTTATCTTCTCGATGTGGATGCGGCCGTCCTGGACCGCTTCAATAGTCGTCGCGAGTTCTAGCCGCTTGCGGGCCGCGACTTCTGGGTTGGCGAAGGATCGTTCGGTGACGAGTTTCATCGGTACCCCATGGCTGGCACTGTCGGCGTATTCCAATCGAAGTGTGGCCGGATGTCCTCGACATGGAGATCGATAATATCGCCAAAGGTTTTCGCTCTTACCGCGGCGCCGGGCTTCGGCGACCCGCTACGATCAATATTGCACTCCATATCGAGCGCCCATTCCTCACCGTCCTTGCGCCGACGAAAGGTCTCTGCCACGTAGCGGTGCTTGCGGCGTACCTGGACGCGCCAGTTCCCGGACGGCAACTGAGTGAAGCTGGCCACGGTCGTGTGCACTCCTCAAATCGTGTGCGCTACGTGTGCACTAAGAGGTCAGAGCGGGTACAAACGTGTGCAATTTTCGACTAGTTTGGAGTGCACACGTTCATGTTTCATCCTGTTGAAGCATAAGGTAAATCATTGAAATCGCAACGCTATCGCTTTTCTGTGGCGCCGATGATGGATTGGAGCGAGAGTTTAATTCTTTCAGTTGGTTAGAGGGCCGCGTGTGCACGACGTGTGCGCCGGGAGATCAAGAAAAATCGTTCGTGAGCAAGCGTGGGCGGTCGCTCTTTGGAGTGATGCGGGTGGTGAGCGAGCCTTAAGGGCTAATGATGCTTGTCACCAACGAGATCTCTGTTCGGCTTACCGTCGTCGCGGCCATTTGCGGCGAAGACAAAAATGGCGTCGGGGGTTTGAGTCGCTCCCCCGCTTCCAAGGGCCGCGGATTTCACGCGTCAAACTGCGATGTCCTGCGATCTTGTTCGTTCGATAGTAACGATCCGAGGCGGCGCTGGCGCTCGAGCGTCAAGCCGCACAGATCGGCTAGTGATATTGCCACGCGGAGCTGAGATCGGCTCGACTCGCTGCGAAGGATTGGCCGTCAGTGGGGGCGCGTTCTTCACGATAGGAACAGCGCAGCATCCGCCGGAAGACGGGCGTCTACAGCTTTCTCCCGGCGCGTCATGGGCGCACTGGCCGCGCGGGCGGTGACGGCTGAGCTGAGCGGCCCTGGAGCGGCGCCGGTCATGCGCGGGCCCTCTCGCCGGCCCATGCCTGCGCTGGCGCCGACACTCCGGGCAGGTCCAAGAGATTGATGGCGCGGCAGGCGATCTGGTCGACGACCTCAGCCAAAGACTGCGGCTTGAGATAGAACGCCGGTAGCGGTGGTGCGACGATTGCACCGCTTTCAGTCACCTGCGCCATCGTGCGAAGATGGCCGAGATGCAGCGGGCTTTCACGCGCCAGGAGCACCAAGCGGCGCCGCTCCTTGAGCTGCACGTCGGCAGCGCGTACCAGCAGATTGTCGAGTTGCCCCCAGGCGATGGCGGAGAGCGTACGGATCGAGCAGGGGGCCACGATCATCCCGCGAATCGGAAACGAGCCGCTGGCGATGCAGCTACCGATGTCATGGTGAGCATGGCAACGAAAGGCCAGGCCGCGCAGACGCGCCGGCGCGCTGGCTTCCACCTCCTCGGCAAGCGTGCGCTCCGCTGCCGGCGAGATCACGAGGTGGAGGGCGCAACGCGGATCTTCCGCGAGCCGTTCGACAATGCGTGCGCCGATTGCTGCGCCTGAGGCGCCGCTGATGCCGACGATGACGCCCGGCCGCTCGCTCATGCCAATTCCCGTGCGACGTCCATGAGCCCGAGGCGCGACCACATGGCATCGACCCGCGCGATCACGTCGGGATCCATCGCGAGCGGTTCGCCCCAGAGCCGTTCTGTCTCCGGCGGGACTTTTGTGGTGGCATCGATGCCGAGCTTGCCACCGAGTCCGGATTTTGGGGAAGCAAAGTCGAGATAGTCGATCGGCGTGTCGGTCAGCGTCACCAGGTCGCGCGAGCTGTCACTGCGGGTCGAGACCGCCCACATCACCGCGCGCCAGTCGCGAATGTCGATATCGTCGTCGACCACGATCAGCAATTTCGTATAGCTGAACTGCGGGAGCATCGACCACAGGCCGAGCATCAGCCGTCGCGCCTGGCCGGGATAGCGCTTCTTGATCGCCGCAATCGCGATGCGATATGAGCAGGCCTCCGGCGGCAGAAAACAGTCGACCACTTCGGGAAATTGCTGCCGGATCAGCGGCACGAACAGTCGGTTCAGCGCCTCGCCGATCCGCGATGGCTCGTCCGGCGGGCGGCCGGTGAAGGTCGAGAGATAGATCGGTTGGCGCCGGCTGGTCACGGCGGTGACGCGCATGACCGGAAAGTCCTCGACCGAGTTGTAGTAGCCGGTGTGATCGCCGTAGGGGCCCTCGGGCGCCGTTTCGGTTGCCGAAACAAACCCCTCGATCACGATCTCGGCTGCGGCCGGGACCGCGAGAGGCACGGTCAGGCATGGCGTCAGGTCTGGCCGCTCGCCGCGCAAGATTCCGGCGAAGCGCAACTCGGAGATCGTCTCGGGCAGCGGCAGCACGGAAGCGAGGATGGTCGCGGGATCGGCGCCGATGACGACCGCCACCGGCATGTCGCGGCCGAGTACTTTCCACTCGCGGTGATGGCGTGCGCCGCCGCGGTGAGCGAGCCAGCGGATAATGGCGCGGTCGCGGCCGAGCACCTGGATGCGGTAGACGCCGACATTCTCTTCTTGATCGGCGGCTACCGGTTCCGGTGGCACCGTGATGACCAGCGGCCAGGTGATCAGCGGCGCGGGTTCGCCCGACCAGCAGATCTGCACCGGCAGCCTGCCGAGGTCGATGTCGTCGCCCATGGCGACGCAGTCCTGGACCGGCGCGGCCGCGCGCGTGCGGGGCCGGGTCGCGAGCGCGGCGCGTGCCAGCGGAAGCTTGTCCCAGGCATCCCGCAGTCCGTGCGGTGGGCGGGGCGCGCGTAGTTCGGCCATCAGCACGCCGAGCTCCTCGAGGCGGTCCGGCGTAATTCCCATACCCCACGCGATGCGCTCGACCGAGCCGAAGACGTTGGTGAGAAGCGGCATCTCGGACGGCGTGCCGTCGGCCTTGATCGGTCGCTCGAACAATAGTGCAGGCCCGTGCTCGCCAAGCACCCGGCGGTGGATTTCGGTGATCTCATGGACCACCGAGACTCTCTCGCGAATGCGTCGCAACTGCCCCTTGCTCTCGATGAAGCGCAGGAAGTCGGACAATTCTCGAAAGTGCGGGACATCACGCTGCAAGTGAACGAACTCCTCAGGAATAGATGGAGCTATCCGGGATGATTGCTGCCTTCATTGTTCCGGCTCAAATACATCCGCGTACAATCCGTACAGATGTGATCCCATGAATGATCCGTCCGTTGCGCCGTCCGGCCCTTTGCCGGTCATCCCGCCGCTTGTCGCTGTCGCGATGCGTCCCTTGCCGCTGCTGCCGCTGCAGCTCGTCCTCTCAGGCTTCCTGCAGCGGATCTGGCGGCGTAATCCCGCGATCTTCGATCGGCTTGGCGAGCATTCGCGCGCGCGGTTCGGCATCAGGCCAACCGACCTGCCGTTCGCCTTCGTCGTCGGGGCGGCGCCGCCACGCCTCGCGGTGGTGCGCGACCTGCCGCGCGACCTGGATGCGCGCATCTGCGCCTCGCTCGCCAATCTGCTGGCCCTGCTCGAAGGTAAGGTCGATGGCGACGCGCTGATGTTTTCGCGCGAGCTCGTGATCGAGGGCGATATCGAGGCGGTGCTCGCGTTGCGCAATGCGATCGACGACGCGCAGCTCGATCTCGCGGCGGAGCTGTCCTCGTTGCTCGGGCCGCTGGGTGGCACCGCAAAGCGCGCGCTGGAGGCGGCCCGCGACAGCCTGATCGGCGGATCGCGGAGGCCGTTCAAATGATGGAGCTGATCTGCCCCGCCGGTACCCCGGCCGCGTTGAAGAGCGCCATCGATGCCGGCGCCGATGCGGTCTATTGCGGATTCAACGACGAAACCAATGCGCGTAACTTTCCGGGCTTGAATTTCAGTCGCGACGAGCTGCGCAAGGGAATCACGCTCGCGCACAGAAGCGATGCCAAGGTGCTGGTTGCCATCAACACCTTTCCGCGTGCTTCCAGTGTCGAGCTGTGGCAGCGCGCTGTGGACGATGCGGTGAGCGCCGACGCCGATGCGTTGATCCTCGCCGACATCGGCCTGATGGACTACACGGCGAGGCGCCATCCAAACCAGCGTCTGCATGTCTCGGTGCAGGCGGCAGCCGCAAACCCGGACGCCATCGCCTTCTATGTCGAGACCTTTGGCGCCCGCCGCGTGGTGCTGCCCCGCGTCCTGAGCGTGCCGGAGGTCGCGGAGATCGCCCGCGAGGCGGCTTGCGAGACCGAGGTCTTCGTGTTTGGCGGCCTCTGTGTGATGGCGGAAGGACGCTGCTCGCTGTCCTCCTACGCCACCGGTAAGTCGCCAAACATGCAGGGCGTCTGCTCGCCCGCAAGTCACGTGGCCTACGAGCAGACGCTGCAGGGGACGACGTCGCGGCTGGGCGGCTTCACCATCAACCGGTTCGAACCCAGCGAGCCGGCCGGCTATCCGACGCTGTGCAAGGGGCGCTTTTCGACGGAGCAGGGTACCGGCTACATCTTTGAAGATCCAGTCAGCCTGGATGCCACGACCCTGCTCAAGGGTTTGAGCGATGCCGGCGTCACCGCGCTCAAGATCGAGGGACGGCAGCGCGGGCGCGCTTATGTCGAAAGCGTGGTGCGCCATTTCCGCGGGGCACTCGACGCGCTCGCGAGCGGGCGCGAGGCCGACATTGCCAGCCTGAAACCGTTCACTGAAGGCCAGGCGAGCACGCTGGGAGCATATCGCAAGACCTGGCGATAACTTGGTGATGACCAGCTCGCCTGCATGTAAGGAAGATTCCGATGCAACTCGGCCTCGGCCCAATCCTCTATAACTGGGCGCCGGAACGCTGGCGCGACTTCTATTTCCGGATGGCCGACGAGGCGCCGGTCGACGTCGTCTCGGTCGGTGAGATCGTCTGCTCGAAACGCTCGCCCTTCTTCGCGGACCATCTGCCTTCCGTCATCGAGCGATTGAAAAGCGCCGGCAAACAGGTGCTCCTGGGCTCCCTGATCCTGGTGTCGCAGCGACGCGAGCGGCGCCAGACGGAGGAGCTCGCCGCAGTGAATGACGACCTGGTCGAGGTGAACGATCTGACGTGTCTCAAGGCCTTGGCCGGCCGCCCACATGCGATCGGGCCCTTCGTTAACATCTACAATGAGGCGGCCGCGGCCTTTCACGCTGCGCGAGGGGCCGCGCGCATCTGTCTGCCTCCGGAATTGCCGCTGTCCTCGGTTGCGGCGATCGCGGCCGCGCTTCCAAACGTCGCGATCGAGGTCTTCGCATTCGGCCGTGTGCCGCTTGCGATCTCCGCGCGCTGCTACCACGCGCGCGTGCATAAGCTCGCCAAGGACAATTGCCGCTTCGTCTGCGAGAAGGACCCGGATGGCCTCGCCGTGAAGACGCTGGAGCGGCAGGATTTCCTGACCATCAACGGCGTCCAGACCCTGTCCTACACGTGTATGAATCTTCTCGGCGACATCGGCGCGCTGCGTAAGGCCGAGGTCGGCTCGCTGCGCCTGTCGCCGCAAGATTGCGACATGGTCGCGGTCGCCGAAACCTTTCGGGAGGTGCTGGACGGCCGCGAGGATGCCGAAGGCGGCAGGCGGCGCCTCGCCGCGCTCTATCCGAAAGTCCCGTTCTCCAATGGATTTCTCCATGGATCGGCCGGATTCTCGTATCTCGCGCAATGATCGCGAGCGGAACGCAGATGGTCCAGGCCTGAGCGTGATTTGTGCGCTGCGGGGGCTAAAGCCGCGTCGTGCAGTCACCGAGACGTGACGCCGGACACCTCACTGAAGTTTGCGTCCGAACAAAGAGCCACTGCCTTCCTCTTCCTTATCCTGGTGCGCAAGAATTCCAGAAACACACCCATGGGCGACCGCCGTTCCTCACGCTGAGGGTGGCGGGAGTACGCGGACCTGTGTGGCAGAGAGCAACCGGCTAGGCGATGATCGGCAGCAGCGTATCCAGATGGACCATGAGCTACTTCGCGGTCGCGATCGCTTGGTTGTTCACGGCCGAGGCCCTGATGGTCGCCGGTTTCGGCTTTCCGGCCGCCGACATCGCGGCTCCCGAAACCCTCGTCCTCGTCCACATCGTCGCGATTGGCTGGCTGTGTTTCGGCATGGAATAAGGACCCCGTTTTCGGGGTGATCGGCATCCAATCGGGACCCCGAGATAAGGGTCCACAGTGGCTTCCATCGAGTCA